>CAYWHA010000004.1:0-222056 GCA_964457555.1 uncultured Solibacteraceae bacterium | reverse complement strand
AAGGCGGATCGAAGCATCTCGATTTGCCGGTCTTCGACACCGTCGCGCAGGCCATCGCGCAGACCGGCGCCAACGCCACGGTCATTTTCGTGCCGCCGCCCTTCGCAGCGGACGCCATCATGGAGGCGGCCGATGCGGGCATGCCGCTGGTGGTGTGCATCACCGAAGGGATTCCCACGCTTGACATGGTGCGCGTGTGGCGATTCCTCAAGGACAAGCCCACGCGCTTGATCGGGCCCAACTGCCCCGGCATCATTTCCCCCGGCAAATGCAAGGTCGGCATCATGCCTGGGGCCATCCATAAGGAAGGCAACGTCGGCGTCATCTCGCGGTCGGGCACTTTGACTTATGAGGCCGTGGGGCAGTTGACCAACCTGGGGATCGGACAGTCCACCTGCATCGGCATCGGCGGCGATCCGATTATCGGAACGAACTTCGTCGACGCCCTGGCGCTATTCAACGCCGACCCGGATACCTACGCCATCGTGATGATCGGCGAGATCGGCGGCGCCGCCGAAGAAACCGCGTCGGCCTATGTGAAGGCTCACGTGAAGAAGCCCGTCATCGGATTTGTGGCCGGCCAGACCGCGCCGCCTGGACGCCGCATGGGCCACGCCGGGGCGATTATCGCCGGCGGTTCCGGAAAAGCGTCCGACAAGATCAAAGCCATGGAGGAAGCCGGCATTACGGTTTGTTCCTCGCCGGCCGAAATAGGGGAGAAGGTCCAAAGCCGTTTATGAGCACGGAACGCACGTTTTCGATCGTCAAGCCGGATGCCGTCGCCGCCGGACACGCGGGCGCGATCCTGGCGGCCGTTGAGCAGGCCGGTTTCAAAATCCTGGCCCTGCGCATGACGCGCCTCACCCAAGCCCAGGCGCAAGCGTTTTACGCGGTTCACCGCGAGAAGCCGTTCTTTGCGGGCCTGGTGAAGTTTATGACCGAGGGACCGCTCATTGTCCTGGCGCTCGAGCGCGAGAACGCCATTGCCAAGTGGCGTGAAACCATGGGCGCCACCAATCCCGCCAACGCCGCCGAGGGCACCATACGCAAGCGCTTCGCCGCCAACGTCGAGCGCAATTGCGTGCACGGGTCCGACGCGCCGGAGACGGCCGAGACGGAGTTGCGGTTCTTCTTTAGCACATCGGATTTGTTGTAGGCATCAAGGTAGGTACCATGGCCGCGGATGAACGCAGATATACGCAGATAACGCAAGCTAGCCTTATGTCTTAGCTCTTATCCGTGTTCATCTGTATTCATCTGTGGCCATAAGCGTTTTCTCTTTGGGGGGAGGGAATGGCTATTGTCGTCGGAGTAGTGGCCGAGGCATCGCCGGGCGAGAGGCGCGTGGCGATGGCGCCGGGCGCTGTGAACGTCTTGAACAAGACCGGCGCGGAATTCGTCATGGAATCCGGGGCCGGGCTGCGCGCCGGTTTCCCGGATTCCGAGTACGCCGAGAAAGGCGTGCGAATCCTGTCCGGTCGCGAAGAGGTTTTCGGTTCGGCGGAAGTTATCCTTCAGGTGCGCGGCCTGGGCGCCAACCCGGAAACGGGCGGCGCGGATCTGGCGCTCTTTCGGAGCGGGCAAACCGCCATCGGGTTCGGGGAGCCGCTGACCGCCCTCGAAGCCGCGCGTCAGCTCGCCGGCGGCGGCGTGAACTTCCTGGCCATGGAACTGATGCCGCGCATCACGCGCGCGCAGAGCATGGACGCGCTCTCCTCCATGGCGACCATCGCCGGTTACAAGGCCGTCCTGATCGCGGCCGATTCGCTGCCGCGCATGTTTCCCATGCTCATGACCGCGGCGGGAACCGTCACCCCGGCGCGAGTCCTGGTGATCGGCGCGGGCGTGGCCGGTCTGCAGGCCATTGCAACCGCCAGGAGGTTGGGAGCCGTGGTGAGCGGCTACGATATCCGTACGGCGGTGAAGGAACAGGTGGAGAGCCTGGGCGCCCGCTTCGTGGTGCTGGAGATGGAGAGCGGCGGCGCCGAAGACAAGGGCGGCTACGCCAAAGCCATGGGCGAGGAGTTCTACCGCCGCCAGCGCGAGCTGATGGGCGGAGTGCTGGCCCAGCAGAACGTGGTGATCACCACCGCCGCCGTGCCTGGAAAGAAGGCGCCCATTCTAATCACCGGCGAGATGGTCGCCCGCATGGCGCCCGGTTCCATAATCGTCGATATCGCCGCCGAACGCGGCGGCAACTGCGAGTTGACACGGCCGGGCGAGACCGTGGAATCGGGCGGCGTGAGCGTGATTGGCCCGCTCAATCTGCCCGCCGCCATTCCGTATCACGCCAGCCAGATGTACGCGCGCAACATCGCCACGTTCCTGAAGTATCTCATCAAGGATGGAAAGCTGAACCTCGACCGCGAAGATGAAATCGTGCGCGAGACGCTGGTGACGTACGCGGGCGAAGTGGTGCATCCCAAGGTGCGGGAATTGCTTGGATAGTGGGGGGAATCGAATGCCTTCGACTCTGGAACTAAGCCTTTACGTTTTCATGCTGGCGACCTTCGTCGGGCTGGAAGTGATCCGCAAGGTCTCGCCGCTGCTGCACACGCCGCTGATGTCGCTGACCAACGCGATCTCGGCGATTTCCGTGGTGGGCGCCATTCTGATCACCGGGGCCGAGGGCGCCACCATGCTGAGCAAGGTGCTCGGCTTCATCGCCATCACGGCCGCCGTGACCAACATCGTGAGCGGATTCCTGATCACCGACCGGATGCTGAAGATGTTCCACAAGCGCGAGGAGAAGAAGTAAATGGCCCACGTTGTCAATTACATTTACATCGTCTCCGCGGCGCTGTTCATTCTCTCTCTCAAGTGGATGAACACGCCGGCCACGTCGCGCCGCGGCGTGTTCGCCGGCGAAATCGGAATGCTGATGGCGGTCACCGGCACGCTGCTGGCGCACCACGTATTCAACTGGGAGTGGGTTCTGTCGGCCATGCTGATTGGGACGGCCGTCGGCATTCCCATTGCCTATATCATGCCCATGACGGCGGTTCCGCAGCGGACTGCCATGTCGCACGCGTGCGGCGCGCTGGCGGCGGCGCTGGTGGGCACCGCCGAGTTCTACCGCGATCCGAATCAGCCCAAGTACATCCTGGTCGCGCTGATGATCGAAACGCTGCTCGGCTTTCTCACCTTCACCGGGAGCTTGATGGCCATGGGCAAGCTGCAGGAGGTGCTGCCGCAGCGGCCCATCACTTACAAGAACCAGAACTTCATCAACTTCACGCTGTTCGCCGTCGCCGCCGGCCTCGGCGTGAGGCTGATTGTGGTCCCCACCGACGCCTGGATTTTTCCGGTGTTCGCCGGGCTTGCGCTGCTGTTCGGCGTGCTGCTGATCATCCCCATCGGCGGGGCCGATATGCCGACGGTAATCGCGCTGTTGAACTCCTACGCCGGACTTTCGGCGTGCGCCATGGGATTCGTGCTCGACAATAAAATGCTGGTGATCGCCGGCGCGCTGGACGGCTCCTCGGGCCTGATCCTTTCGATCATCATGTGCAAGGCCATGAACCGGTCCTTCGCCAACGTGCTGTTCGGGGCTTTTGGGCAGATTCAGGTCAAGGCCGCGCACACGGAGCAGCGCCCCGTGCGCAGCGCCAGCCCGGAAGAAGCCGCGTCGATTCTGGAAGCCGCGTCAAGCGTGATCATCGTGCCGGGCTACGGGCTGGCGGTGGCGCAGGCGCAGCACAAGATCCGCGAGTTGTTCGACGCCCTGACGCGCCGCGGCGTGGACGTGAAATTCGGGATCCACCCGGTGGCGGGCCGCATGCCCGGTCACATGAACGTGCTAATGGCGGAAGCCGATATTCCCTACGACCGCCTGTTCGAGATGGACGACATCAACGGCGAGTTCGGGCAATGCGACGTGGCGCTGGTGATCGGCGCCAACGACGTGACCAACCCGGCCGCCCGCACCGATAAGGGAAGCCCCATCTACGGCATGCCCATCCTGGATGTGGACAAAGCCCGCACGGTGATGGTGATCAAGCGCTCCATGAACCCCGGCTTCGCGGGCATCGACAACCCGCTCTACTATCTGGACAAGACGCTCATGCTGTTCGGCGACGCGAAGGCGTTCGTCTCGGAGATTGTCAAGGAGTTGCCGGCGCGGGTGGCGGCATAGGGTGCGAGAATCGGCGCGTCCGCAGTCATCCGGTCCAGCACCACTTGATGAATCGGACTAACAGGTACAGGCCACCCAAGCCGCAACCAGCGAGAAGGGCCTCGGCGAAGAGCGCGAAGATCTCGGCGAATAGGGCTCAGACGCCTCTAGCCCAATGAGGAGACGGATTTTCACCACGCCGGAATAAGCTGCTCGGTTCAGGCAGAGCCATTCAGGCCTCAGTACGTGTCTTCCCGACGTAGGCCGCAGTAGCTGAGAAGGATCACCCGGCCCAGTATGTCGTAGCGGAAGCGCCATCGGCCAACGGCTGGCCGATATTGGCCCTCGCCGGTTGCCACACTTTCGAGTTTCTTGATCTTGTATTGACGTGATCGGTTGTACGGGTCCGCCGAGAGAACAGCTACTGCGCTACGCTCGGTGGCTTCGAAATCGCGGTGGCCCCTCTGGAGAGAGCCGCTGTTAATGGGACGTTGGGTGAACGGCGAAAGCAGGCGTCATGCTGAGAGACGCGGGCGGGTTCGCTTCCGTGCGCGCGCGGCGAAGAACTCTTCAATGGGGCGGGTCTTGCCTGCGAGGAACTGTTCATAGCCACCCCGGATCGCCGCCTGAATTTTGGGGTCGCGAACCTCGCGCTCGTCCTGTGCTTCGTCGGGCGAGGGCTTCCGGACGATCATGATGACGCCGCCGGACGCCTTGACTTCGAGCTGCTGCCCACTCTTAAAGCCCGCCTTCCGGCGGGCGGCCGTCGGCACGACGAGCGGGTTCTGTCCTTGACAGTGACGGTCATTGAAATACTCGCTCTGCTTTATAGTGTAACGCCCGGCTATCCTCCCCGCGAAGCCGGAGTTGCCGGCGCGGGTAGCGGCGTAAGGCTGGGCGAGAACGAAAAAAATTCCGATAAATCTGACTCGGAAGTCCCACTATTGTACTAAATGATACCAATGGGCCTCGTTAGCGCGGTACTGGCGGTGGCGGTTTGGCACGCGGTACTGGTTCCGATGGCGCGACTGGCGGAACTCTCCGAGGACTTGGCCGGGACGGTCAGGCGGCGGGGCCGGGGATGCCGGCCCCTGCCGGTTGCTACCGCATGGCGTAGGAGCTGAGGACCTTCATGTAGTTGGCGCGTTCGAAGGCGGCGGGCTGCGGGACAGCGTTGCGGCTCATGCTGCCCTGCATCTGCTTGATGGAGTCGTACTCGTGCTCGCCCATCCAGACCAGGATCTCGGTGGTGAGGGTATCGAGGTAGCTGATGCCGCGTTTCAGGAGCGCCGAAGTCATCATGGCCACCTTGGCGCCGGCCATCATGGACTTGATGACGTCCGAGGCGGTGTGAACGCCGCCGGTCAACGCCATGTCGGCCTGGATTTGACCATAGAGCACGGCGATCCAGTGCAAGCGCAGCAAGAGGTCGTGCGAATTGCTGAGGATCAGGTTGGGCACTACCTCGAGAGACTCCAGATCGTAATCGGGCTGGTAGAAGCGGTTGAAGAGCACCAGCGCGTCCGCGCCGGCGGCGTCTAGTTTCTTCGCCACATTGGCGATGGAGCTGAAGTGGGGACCCAGTTTGACGGCCACGGGGAGATGAACGGTTCCCTTGACGGCCTGCACCAGATCGACGTAGCGCTGCTCGACCTGGTCACCCGAGACGGCCGCATCGACGGGGATGTAATAGATGTTGAGCTCGAGCGCGTCCGCGCCGGCCTGCTCCATCTGTTTGGCGTAATCGATCCACGCGCCTTTGGTGACGCCGTTCAGACTGGCAATGACGGGAATTTTGACGGCCCGCTTGCAGGCTTCGATGTGCCTCATGTAAGCGGCGGGGGAGTCGACCGTGCGCGTGAGCTCGGGGAAGTGGGTGATGGATTCGGCGGAGATTTCCGAACCTTCGGTAATGAAGCGGTCGAGCTCATCGCTTTCGAGTTCGATCTGCTCTTCGAACAACGATGGCAGCACAACGGCCGCGGCGCCGAATTCTTCCATTCGGCGCACGTTGGCCACGTCCTGGCACATCGGCGAGGACGAGGCAACCAGAGGATTCTTCAGCTTCAGACCCAGATAGGTCGTGGAAAGATCGATGGTTTTGCTAAGGTCGATCATTATTTCTCCCCCCCATTGCCGGGCTGGTGGGCCATGTAGTCGTACAGCTTCCAGCTCTTGGCGACATCGTCCTCCGCCTCCTGGAGCAGTACTTTGGCGTGCTCGGGGTTGCTCTTGACCAGCATGGTGTAGCGGGTCTCGTTATAGATGAAATTCTTGAGCGGAATGCTGGGCGCGCGGGAATCGAGCTGGAACGGGTTCTTGTTCTGCGCGGTCAATTCGGGATTGTAGCGGAACAGCGGCCAGTAGCCGGAGTTCACGGCGGCCTTCTGCTGATCCATGCCGTAGGCCAGGTCGAAGCCGTGCGCGATGCAGTGGCTGTAAGCGATGATGAGCGAGGGTCCGTCCCAGGCTTCCGCTTCGAGGAAGGCCTTGACAGTGTGCATGTCGCCGGCGCCCATGGCGACGTTGGCGACGTAGACCGAGCCGTAGCTCATGGCCATGAGGGCCAGATCCTTCCGGCGGATGGGCTTGCCGGCAGCCGCGAACTTGGCGACCGCGCCGCGCGGCGTTGCCTTGGAGGACTGGCCGCCGGTGTTGGAATAGACCTCGGTATCGAGCACGAGGACGTTCACGTTCTTGCCGGAGGCGAGTACGTGGTCGAGCCCGCCGTAGCCGATATCGTAGGCCCAGCCATCGCCGCCGAGGATCCAGACGCTCTTTTTGACCAGGGCGTCGGCCAGGCTGAGCAGGTCGCGCGCCTCGGCTGTCTTGACGGAAGCAAGCTTCTCCTTGAGCAGTTGGACGCGCTCGCGCTGGTCGAAGATATCCTGCTCGCTCTTCTGCGCGGCGTTGAGAATAGCTTGCGCAAGGTTTTCGCCGATGACGGCGTTCAGGCGCCAGACGAGCTCTCGGGCATATTCGTTTTGCTTGTCGGCCGCGAGGCGCATGCCCAAACCGAACTCGGCGTTATCCTCGAACAGCGAGTTGGACCAGGCGGGGCCCCGGCCGGATTCGTTGACGCAGTACGGGGTGGTGGGGAGGTTGCCGCCGTAGATGGAAGAGCAGCCGGTGGCGTTTCCAATCATCATGCGGTCGCCGAAGAGCTGGCTCATGAGCTTGATGTAGGGCGTTTCGCCGCAGCCGGAGCAGGCGCCGGAGAACTCGAACAGGGGCTGAAGCAACTGCACGTCCTTGACCTGGCTCAAGGAAAGCGGCTTGCGGTCGGTATCCGGAATCTCCAGGAAGAAATCCCAGTTGGCGGCTTCGGGTTCGCGAAGGGGCAACTGCGGCTCCATATTGATGGCGCGGCGCTTGACTTCCGTCTTGCTCTTGACCGGGCATACCTGGACGCAGAGGGTGCAGCCGGTGCAATCCTCGGGCGCCACCTGCAAGGTGTACTTGCGGTCCTTCATGTCCTTCCAGCGCGCGGCAACGGCCTTGAAAGTAGACGGAGCGCCCTCCAGATGCTGGGCGTCATATACCTTGGCGCGGATGACGGCGTGCGGGCAGACCAGCACGCACTTGCCGCACTGGATGCAAAGCTCTTCGTCCCACACGGGGATATCGAGGGCGATGTTGCGCTTCTCCCATTGGGCCGTGGCGGTGGGAAACGTGCCATCGATGGGCATGGCGCTGACAGGCAGATCGTCGCCTTCGCCGGCGCAAATCCTGGCGGTGAACTTCTGCACGAAAGCGGGCGCGGCGGCCGGGACGGCGGGACGGATATCGAACAGGGAAGTGACCTTTTCGGGAACCTTGACCAGGTGCAGGTGTTCGAGGGCGGCATCCACGGCGGCGAAGTTCTTCTTCACAATGCTCTCGCCGCGCTTGCCGTAGGTCTTCTCGATGGCGTGTTTGATGGCGGTAATGGCTTCCTCGCGCGGCAGCACGCCGCTGATGGCGAAAAAGCAGGTTTGCATGATGGTATTGACGCGGCCGCCCATGCCGGTCTGCTTGGCGACCTCGTAACCGTCGATGACGTAAAACTTGAGCTTCTTCGCGATAATCTGGCGCTGCACGGTGGTGGGCAGGTGGTTCCAGACTTCGTCCGGGCCGTAGATGCTATTGAGCAGGAAGGTGGCGCCGGGCGCGGCGGACTTGAGCACGTCAATGCGCTCGAGGAACGAGAACTGGTGGCAGGCTACGAAGCTGGCCCTATCGATCAGGTAGCTGGAACGGAGGGGCTTCGAACCAAAGCGCAGGTGGGAGACGGTGATGGCGCCGGACTTTTTCGAATCGTACACGAAGTAGCCCTGCGCGAAGTTGTCGGTTTCCTCGCCGATGATCTTGATGGAGTTCTTATTGGCGCCCACGGTACCATCGGCGCCAAGGCCGTAGAACAGGGCGCGCACGGTAGCGGGGTCTTCGGTGGAAAACTCAGGATCGTAGTCCAGGCTGGTAAAGGTAACATCGTCCTTGATGCCGATGGTGAAGTGGTTCTTGGGCGAAGACTTCTTCAACTCGTCGAAGACGCCTTTGACCATGGCGGGAGTGAATTCCTTGGAGGCCAGGCCGTAACGGCCGCCGATGACCTTGCGGGACTGGTCGCCCATTTCCACCAGCGCCGTAACCACATCGCAGTAGAGCGGTTCGCCGATGGCGCCGGGTTCCTTCGTGCGGTCCAGAACCGCGAGGGATTTCGCGGAAGCAGGAAGGGCGGCATGGAAGGTTTCGATGGGGAACGGGCGGTACAAGCGGACCTTAAGGAGGCCGACCTTCTCGCCGGCGGCGTTGAGGGCATCCACGGCTTCGTGAGCCACTTCGGCGCCGGAACCCATCATAATCAGGACGCGCTCGGCGTCTGGGGCTCCCACGTAATCGAACAGATGGTATTGCCGGCCGACGATGGCGGCGAACCTGTCCATGGCGTTCTGCACGATGGTGGGCGCGGCCAGGTAGAACGGGTTCGCGGCTTCGCGCGCCTGGAAATAGACATCGGGATTCTGGGCGGTACCGCGAAGAACGGGCCTGTCCGGAGTTAGCGCGCGCGCGCGATGGGCCATGACCAGGTTTTCGTCGATCATGGCGCGCAAATCGTCGGGAGTCAGGCGCTCGATCTTGGCGACCTCATGGGAAGTGCGGAAGCCGTCGAAGAAGTGCATGAAGGGAATGCGCGCTTCGAGCGAGGCCGCGGTCGAGATGAGGGCCATGTCCATGACTTCCTGGACGGAGCCGGATGCCAGCATGCCCCAACCGGTGGCGCGGGCAGCCATGACGTCGCTGTGATCGCCGAAGATGGAGAGCGCGTGGGCGGCCAGGGCGCGCGCCGCGATATGAAACACGGTGGCGGTGAGTTCGCCAGCGATCTTGAACATGTTCGGAATCATCAGGAGCAATCCCTGAGAAGCCGTAAAGGTAGTGGCCAGGGAGCCGGCCTGCAACGCGCCGTGGATGGCTCCGGCGGCGCCGCCTTCGCTTTGCATCTCGATCACCGACGGCACGGTGCCCCAGATGTTGGTTTTTCCGTTGGCGGACCACTCGTCCGCCCACTCCCCCATGTTGGATGAAGGCGTAATGGGGTAAATGGCGATGACTTCATTAATCTGATGAGCGACGTAGGCGGCTGCCTCGTTGCCATCGATGAGGGCTTTGGGACGGATGGTGGTGGATGAGTCTGTCAACTCTCCCCTCCTTACATGTATGGGATTCACGTGCTTTAAATCCTATTATAAGACCCGTTGTTGTGAAAATCCACATGCAAATGGGTTACAAGTGCGGGTCAGAATGCGGATTCTTTGCGGGGTGGGGCGCCCGGCTACCCGTGAGTGCGGGGAGGCAATCCACGCAAATGCTGGTAAACAAGGGCCACAGGGAGGCCAACCACGTTGAAATAGCAGCCGTCGATGCGCTCGATGAACTTGGAGGCAAGGCCCTGGATGGCGTAAGCGCCGGCTTTATCCATGGGCTCGCCGCTGGCGACATACCGGTCGATTTCGGATGCGGTCATGGGCGCGAACCAAACGGAGGTGGAGGCGCAATCGCGCACGATGGCTGCCGCGCGGCGGAGGCAGATGCCGGTGAGGACCTGGTGGCGGCGGCCGGCGAGAAGGGCCAACATGCGGCGCGCGTCGGCGGCGTCCAGAGGCTTGGCTAACATATTGGAGCCGACGACGACGGTGGTGTCGGCGCCGAGCACGGTTTCATCCAGCGCGGCGGGAACGGCGGAGGCTTTGGCTTCGGCCAGGCGCCGGACGTAATCTTCGGGGGACTCATCCGGGAGGGGCGCTTCATCGACCGGCGCGGACCGGACAAGGAACGGGATGCCGGCCTGGCGGAGGATTTCGGCGCGTCGCGGGGATTGAGAGGCTAGGACGAGCGGGACGGGGGGCCGGGGGTCGGGGGCTTGGGGCCGGGATTGGGTTCGTTTGGGCTGGCTGGGTGAAAGGGGGATCTGGAGGCGTCCGGAGCCGGATTGGGTTCGTTTGGTCTGGCTGGGGGCAAGGGGGCTCTGGAGGCGTTCGGAACCGGATTGGGTTCGTTTGGTGAATGCTGCAAGTGGTTTCATTTTGTTCGGGTTGGGTTCGAAATTGGGTTCGTTTGGTGCGGCGTGTTTCCGGGGCGGGAACACCGCCGGCGAAGACCCGGAAGAAGGCAGGCCAGGAGGCCCGCCCCACTGGGTTCGTTTGGCGCAAAGGTCTTTAGCGCGGGGGAAGCGGCCTTTCTTGAGTGGGCGCTGGGCAGTTTGGGTGTGGAAGCGACGGGATCGGCAGGCGCAAGTCTGGACAACATAGTCATCAACTCTAAGATAGTACGAGGGTGTGCATGGGATATAGCTAAGTGCTTTACTGTGATAGCCAAATTAGTTGTGACTGAGGTTTTTGGCGGCTCGGGCGCGGGACGCCAATTCGCGGTTGCTAAGCGGCGAAGAAAAGGCGCATATTTAGCAGAGGGCGCGAGTCGGGCGCCGTGGCGTGGCAATTCGATGAACCAGGAGGTCCCAAGCTGTGACGGACGCTGAGGTCAACGAGTCGGGTGTTGTTGGGAGTCCCAATGTAAACTGTTTAGACGGCAAACAGTGTCCGAGGTGCCGCTCATTCGGTCCATTTGAAGTGGAGGTCACAACGCGGGTTCTGCTGTGCGATGACGGTACCGACTACGCTGAGGACAGCACGGTCGAATACGATGACGATTCGCCCGCGATGTGTTGCGCTTGCCGGTATGAGGGGAGGTTCGGGACCTTCGACGCGTAAGAGGTCCAGCGAACGATGATCAATTGGGTGTACTTCCCTAAATCGTCGCCCCCGCCGGGATTCGGCCTGCAGGTTGTGGGACTTTTCGAGGAGGCGGCAGATGCCATTGACTCAAGCGCCATGGAGGGTCAACATAGCGACACCGTAATGGCGCGGCTTCGGCCAGGGTTGGAAAAACTCGGGTTCCGCGTCGAGAAAGGGAAGTCGAGCGAGGAGAAGATTGTCGTCCCCGTGCTCTTCGGACGCAAAGGCAAGATATTGAAGTGTTTCAACGCTGACGCCCACGCCGCGAGTGAGAGATGGGTCCTTGAGGTGGAGGCAGGTCGGGCTGTCGCCAACAATCAGTTTCTCAAGGACATTTTTCAGGCCTGCATGATGCATGACGTCCTTCATTTGGCGATAGCCGTTCGCAATAGCTACCGGAACTCGGACGATTTCGCCAAGGTTGAGGGGTTTCTTGAAACGCTTTATGTCAGCGGGCGCCTTCAACTGCCTTTAATGGGCATTCTGCTAATCGGCTATTGACCGCCGCGGTTCGTCCCGCCACGCTTGGCGGCGCTAACATTTAATTATGAGGCCTGTAGCGGTTGTCGGCGTGGGGAAGACGCCGTTCGGGGCGTTCCCGGACCGCGACTTGCGGGCACTGGCGGTGGAGGCGGGCGGGGATTGCCTGCGCAACGCGCATGCGGCGCCGGAGCGGGTGGAATCCTTCTACCTGGGCAACTTCGCGGGTCCATCCTTCGCGGGGCAGAACCACCTGGCGCCTTACATCTCGATGGCGCTGGGCATCGTGGGCGTGCCATCGACGCGGGTGGAGGCGGCTTGCGCATCGGGCGGGTCGGCGTTCTTCCACGCGTGGGCGGAAGTGGCGGCGGGCATCCACGACGTGGTCATGGTGGTGGGCGTGGAGAAGATGACCTCGCAGCCTACGCCGCGCGTCAGCGAAATCCTGGCCGGGGCCGGCGATTGCGGGGGCGAGATGCGGGCGGGCAACACCTTCGCGTCGCTTTTCGCCATGATCGCGCGGCGCCACATGCACGACTACAGCACGCGGCGCGAGCATCTGGCGTCTGTGGCGGTCAAGAACCACGCCAACGGCGCGCTCAATCCCGGCGCGCACATGCGCAAGGCTATCACGTTGGAACAGGCGTTGAACGGCAGGCCGGTGGCCGATCCGCTGACGGTTTACGATTGCTCGCTGATCAGCGACGGCGCGGCAGCCGTAATCCTGGTCCCTCTGGAGCGCGCCGCGGAGTTCACGGACAAGCCGGCGCGCGTGCTCGGCATCGCCCAGGCCTCCGACCACGTGGCGCTCGACCGCAAATCGGACATCACCACCTTCCCCGCGGTACGCCGGGCCGCCGCCCAGGCATATCGCATGGCGGGCGTGGAGGCCAAGGACATCCAATTCGCGGAGTTGCACGATTGCTTCACCATCGCGGAGATTATTGCCACCGAGGATTTGGGATTCGTGAAGCCCGGCGAGGGCGGTCCATACGCCTTCGCGGGCTGCACCTTGCGCGGCGGCGCGAGGCCCGTCAATGCGAGCGGCGGGTTGAAATCCAAGGGCCACCCGGTGGGGGCGACGGGCGTGGCGCAGATCTGCGACCTGGTGTTGCAGATGCGCGGAGAGGCGGGGGATTGGCAGATTCCGCGCCATTCGCTGGGACTGGCCGAGAACCTGGGCGGCTCCGGCGCCACCAGCGTGGTCAGCATCCTGGGGGCGGCGTGAGCCGTGGCGCGGACTTTGCTCGGGCATTACGTTTGACATAATGCCCGACGCGTCATAGACTGGTACTTGATCCGGTCTTTCAAGCGCTCGGAAACCGCATCGCTCTTTGAGGACCGCATGGTCCGGCGATTTCAATTCATCGAACGGCCCGCGCGACGCAAGCTATTATACCTGCATCGGGCATTGCGGCTGGAGGATCTTCGATCCCCTCCTGGGAACCGGCTTGAGATGCTGAAAGGCGGCCGCGCCGGGACGTACAGCATTCGAATCAATGACCAATGGCGGATCAGCTTTGCCTGGCGAGACGGGGATGCACACGACGTTGAGATCGTGGATTACCATTAAGACGCCGAGGAGACGACCATGAAGCCGACAAAACGACTCGATCCGATCCCTCCCGGAGAGATCCTCCTGGAAGACTTCATGAAACCGCTGGGAATCAGTATCAACCAGTTGGCTCGCGACCTGGATGTCCCGCCCAACCGCATCGGCGCAATCGTGAACGGCGCCCGCTCCATCACCGTCGATACGGCGTTGAGGCTGGGAACGTACTTCCGTGTTTCCCCGGAGACTTGGCTCGGGTTGCAGGCGGACTACGATCTTCGGCGAATTCGGCAGGGTGACGGGGATCGAATCGTCCGCAGTGTTCGCAGGCGCCCGGCCGCCTGAGGAAATTGGATCGGCATGAGAACCGGAATCGTCTACACGGAGACTGTGATCTACTCGGCCCCCGAGGCCTTCACGAAGGACGCGCCGTACCAGACTGCCATCGTGAGCCTCGCGGGCGGCGGCCGGGTCACATGCCGAGTTCTGGGTGAGCGGGTGGCGATTGACGACCGCGTCGTCGAGGTGGAAGAGCGCGACGGCGTCCCCTATTTTCGAAAGGTGGCGGGATGAAATTCGCGGAATCGATGAGCCGCCTGGGAGGCGAATCCGCCTTCGAGGTTCTGACACGAGCGCGGGCGCTTGAAGCGACGGGGAGGAGCGTGATCCACCTGGAAATCGGCGAGCCGGATTTCGCCACTCTGCCGCACATTGTCGAGGCCGCCAAACGGGCGCTTGACGAAGGCTGGACGCATTACGCTCCTACGCCGGGCCTTCCTGAATTGCGCGAGGCCATCGCGGTGCACGTTTCCGGGACGCACGGCATTCGCGTGCGGATGGAAAACGTGTGCGTCACGCCGGGGGCGAAACCGGTCCTGTTCTTTTCCATCCTGGCGCTGGTGGAACGCGGCGACGAAGTGATCTATCCCGATCCCGGTTTCCCCATCTACGAATCCATGATCCGCTTCGCCGGCGGGACGCCCGTGCCCGTTCCGCTCGAGGAAGCCCGCAGGTTCTCCTTCGACCTGGACCTGTTCCGCGACCGTCTGACGGACAAGACCCGCCTGGTCATTCTGAATTCGCCGCACAACCCGACCGGCGGGGCGATCCCGCGCCAGGACACGGCCGCGCTGGCGGCCATGCTGTGCGAGCGCGACGTCACCGTGCTGAGCGATGAGATCTACACGCGCATTTATTACACGGAAGAAGCGCCGGCGTCCATTGCGAGTTTCCCTGGAATGGCGGAGAAGACCGTCATTATGGACGGCTTCTCGAAGAGCTACGCGATGACGGGGTGGCGCATCGGCTACGGCGTTATGCCGGAGCCCCTGGCGCAGGCGGTGACCAAGCTGATGGTCAATTCGAACTCCTGTACCGCGAGTTTCACGCAGCGCGCGGGCATCGCGGCGCTGACCGGCCCGCAGGATGGCGTAGTCGGGATGGTGCGGGAATTCCACCGGCGGCGCGCCGCACTATGCCAGGGCCTGAACCAGGTTCCGGGCTTCCGCTGCGCGCTTCCGGACGGCACTTTTTATGCGTTCCCCAACGTGACCGGGACCGGCATGGATTCCAAAGAATTGGCCGACCTGCTGCTGAACGAAGCCGGCGTCTCCTGTCTGGACGGCGGCTGCTTCGGCCCGCACGGCAACGGTTACCTGCGGATCAGCTACGCCAACTCGATGGCCAACCTGATGGAAGCGGTCGAGAGGATTCAGAAGGCTGCGCCGCGGTGGACGCCGGTAGCGCGATGACCGGTGGACCGCCGGCTTCGCTCGAACCGATCTATCGCAAGCGGGCCTCGCGGCATTGGAGCGCGCGTCTGCGCCGGCTCCTCGAACCGCCGGCGCCGCTCGTGATGAATCCGGCCGAGCCGAAGGACTTTCCGCTGGGGCGCTGGAATTTGTATATTGGCGGCGCCGGACGGGTGGTGGAGGGCTACGTAAACCTGGACCTGTTCCCCATGCCCGGCGTGGATGTGGCCGCGGATGCGGAACGCCTGCCCTTTCCGGACGGCCTGTTTGCGCGGGTGGAGTGCGACGCGGTTCTGGAGCATGTCCGCGACCCAGAGCGCGCGATGCGCGAGATCGAGCGCGTTCTGGTCCCTGGCGGCCACGCCCATCTGGTGACTCCCTTTTGCCACCCGTTTCATGAATATCCCAGGGACTATCGCAGGTTTACGCTGGATGGGTTGAAGCTGATGGCCGGCGGGATGGAGGTGGTTGCCGAAGGTTGGCGCACCGGCCCGACGGCCACCGTTTTGGTGTTTGTCATCGAGTACGTCAAGCTGTGGTTCCCGTGGCGGGCGTGGCGGGCTGTGGCGCACGGAGTTCTGGGGTGGGCGCTTTTTCCGTTTCGGTATCTGGACCTGTTGCTGCTGCATACTGAGAAGGCTGGGCGGATTGGCAACCACTGCTATCTTTGGCTGCGCAAGCGGCCAGGGGGCGGAACCGGTAGGCAGCTTGGCAACCAATGTGGGGCGGCCGAGGAAGGCGAAGGCGAAGAAGGCGAAGAAGGCAGGCCAGGAGGCCCGCCCTACTAATTTTGCTTCGGTGAAGGAGTGCCCGTGAAGAAGATTCTCCTGCTTGGCGTGACCGCGGCGGCGGTGCTTTCCGCGCAAGAGTACAACCACCCGGTGGGCCAATACCCCGGCGACCCGAAGGAAGACTTCGCGCCCGCTCTGGTTCCGGACGCAACCACTTACCGCAACCTGGCGTTGCACCGGCCCGCGTACCACTCAAGCAGCATCGACTACAATCAGACGGCGCAACTGGTCACGGACGGCATCAAGGAAACCTCGCTTCCGCGATCGACGGTGGTGACGGCCAGCGCCCCGGCAACGGCGCCCGGCGGGTTCGGCGGCGGAGGGCGCGCCGGCGTGACGGCGGGCGGCGCGCATCCGTGGATTGAGTACCAGTTCCTGGGTGGTCCGGGCCCGCTTGAGATCGACCGGGTGGAACTTGCCGCCGGCAACGGAGCGGGGCGCGGCGGGCGGGCTCAAGCGGCGCCGGCGGGACCGCCCGCTACCGGCGGTTGGAGCGTGGTGGTTTCCGGTTCGGACGACGGCCAATCGTGGAAGGAATTGGGCCGCGCCGCGGGCGATACGCCTCCCACGGCTCAGTTCCGCCCATCCATCCCGTTCGACGCGGCCGCGCGCGTGCGCTACATGCGCATCGCGCTCGAAGCGCCGAGCGTGACCACCTGGCGGGTTACCGACGCACTGTTTTTCGACCAGAACGTCCGAGTGTATTCGGACGGCCAGAAGAGCTTCAACAGCTCGTGGATTTCCGCCGGCCAGGGCGAAGAGTGGGTCTATGTGGATCTCGGCGCGGCCTGCACCTTCGACCGCGTGGCCCTTTACTGGCTGCGTCGCGCCGCCGCCGGGTCCATACAAACCTCTGACGACGCGGCCACTTGGAAGACCGTGCAAGCCCTGCCCGCCGGCGCCGGACCGAGCGACGATATCCGGCTGGCGCAACCGGCCAAGGCGCGCTACGTGCGCGTCCTCATGACCAAACCCACCGAGGGCAACTACGCCCTGAGTGAAACGGAAGTCTACGGCCGCGGCGGTTTCGTGGCGCAAGCCAAGCAGGCCCCGGCGCCGCAGGCCAATGGCCGCCTGCACCTGGCGGGCGGCGCGTGGCGACTGCAGCGCGATTCTCTGGTCACGGCCAGCGGCGAGGACCTTTCGAAGCCCGGATTCCAGGATAAGGACTGGGTGGTTGCCACGGTTCCGGCGACCATCCTTTCAAGTTATTGGAACATCGGCGCTCTTCCCGATCCGAATTTCGGCGACAACCAGCTTCAGATTTCGGACTCCTTCTTCTACGCCGATTTCTGGTACCGCGATGAGTTCACGGTCCCCGCAGCGGACGCCGGCAAGCGCTTGTGGCTGAACTTCGACGGCATCAACTGGAAGGCCGATGTTTACGTCAACGGCTCGAAAGCCGGCCGCATCGAGGGCGGCTTTATGCGCGGAAAGTTCGACGTCACGGCCCTGATTCATCCGGGCGCGAAGAACGCGCTGGCCGTACGCGTCGAGAAAAATGCAACGCCGGGCGCCGTCAAGGTTGCCACCGTGCAGACCACCGGCCTCAACGGCGGCCTGCTGGGCGCGGACAATCCGACCTATCACGCCTCTATCGGCTGGGACTGGATTCCCACCATTCGCGGACGGAACACGGGCATCTGGGCCGACGTGTACCTGACGACCACCGGGCCGGTGTCTATCGAGAATCCACTGGTGACCACCACACTGCCGCTGCCGGCCACCAACAGCGCGGATGTCGCAATTTCCGCGACTCTCAGCAACCACGATAAGTCGTCCGTCACCGGAACGCTGCGCGGGAAGTTCGGCGCGGTCGCGTTCGAAATGCCGGTGACCATCGAGGCGGGCGCGGACAAGACTGTCAAACTGGACCCCTCCACCACGCCGGTGTTACGGCTCGCGAACCCGAAACTCTGGTGGCCCGCCGGATATGGCGATCAAAACCTGTACCCCGTGGAATTGAGCTTCGTCACTGCGGCGCGGCAGGTTTCGGATGTGACAGCGTTCCAGGCCGGCGTGCGGCAGTTCACTTACAGCGAGGAGGGCAACGCGCTCCGCATGTGGATCAACGGGCGGCGCTTCATCCCGCGCGGCGGCAACTGGGGCTTCCCGGAATCGAACCTGCGCTATCGCGCGCGCGAGTACGATGCGGCGGTGCGATACCACAAGGAAATGAATTTCACCATGATCCGCGACTGGGTGGGCCAGACGGGCGATGAAGCTTTCTACGACGCGTGCGACAAGTGGGGCATCGTGGTGTGGCAGGATTTCTGGCTGGCGAATCCCTCCGACGGCCCCAACCCGGACGACAACGACCTGTTTCTGCGCAATGCCAGGGACTACATTCTGAAGATCCGCAACCACGCTTCCATCGGGCTGTATTGCGGGCGCAACGAAGGCGTGCCGCCGAAGCCCATCGACGACGGATTGCGGGAGGCGATCGCGGAATTGCACCCCGGCCTGCACTACATTCCCAGCTCCGCCGACGATAATGACCGAGGCGGAGGAACGTACGTGGTGACGGGGCACGGGCCGTACCGAGCCCAGCCAATCAAGAGCTATTTCGCGGACCGCGCCACGCCCAAGTTCCACAGCGAGATGGGCATGCCCAACGTACCGACCATCGAAAGCGTGAAAGCGATGATTCCGGAACCGGCGCTATGGCCGCAGAACCTCATGTGGGGACTGCACGATTACACGCTGGCGGGCGCGCAGGCCGGCGCATCCTTCAACAGCATCATCGAGAGCGCCTACGGCGGGGCGAAGGACGCGAACGAGTGGGTCACGCTGGCGCAGTTCGTCAATTATGACGGCTACCGCGCCATGTTTGAGGCGCAGAGCAAGAACCGCATGGGTCTGCTGATCTGGATGAGTCATCCCGCGTGGCCGTGTTTCGTGTGGCAGACTTATGACTATTACCTCGAGCCGACTGCGGCTTACTTCGGCGCCAGGAAAGCCTCCGAGCCGCTGCATATTCAGTGGAACGCCGCGACGGACAATATCGAGGTGGTGAATTACAGCGGCGGCAACGCCACCGGCCTGACGGCGACAGTGGAGCTACTCAATATGGATGGCGCGGTGAAGTGGGAGAAGACCGCGACAGTCGATAGCCCCGAAGACAGCGTGCAGACGCCCATCAAGATGGAGTATCCGCAAGGACTGACTCCCACGCATTTCATCCGGCTGAAACTCATGCGCGGCGCACAGCTTGTCTCGGAGAACTTCTACCTGCACGGGACAGAGGAGAACAACTTCAAGGCGATACGCGACCTGCCCAAAGTGAATCTGGAAGCCACCACGCGCGAGGCGCTGCAGTCCGGCACGTGGACCCTGACTACCGAGCTGCATAACCCTTCGGCCCAGCCGGCTTTGATGGTGCGGATGAAGGCGGTCCGCGAAACGAGCGGCGACCGGATTCTCCCCGCGATTTACAGCGACAATTACGTGGCCCTGATGCCCGGCGAGCGGCGCACCATCAAAACGGAACTGGCCAATGCGGACACGCGAGGCGAACGGCCGCGGATGGTAGTGGAGGGCTTCAATACGGGCGAAGTGAAAGGTGTGGCAGCGGCGGCGAAATAGCCTTCACCTCCCATCGAGAAACACGATGCACGATGGCGTGCCTACGGCTACATATTGGCCGGTGAAGGCCAGGCGGCCGGTGGCCGGATCGACCCGAAAACCAGTGATGGCGTCGGCCCTTTGATTACAGGAATAGAGGAAGCGGCCGGTGGGGTCGAAGTTGAAGCTGCGTGGGTAATCGCCGCGCGTCCATTCCTCGGAGGCAAAAACCAAGTATCCTGCCGGACCGATGGAGAAGACGGCGATGCTATCGTGCAGGCGGTTGCCGGCGTATAGGAATTTGCCGTTGGCCGAGACCATGATCTCAGATGTATAATCGGTGCCTTTGAAGCCGGCGGGCAAGCTGGAAATGGTCTGCCTGGGCGTCAAGGTTCCGTGCGCGGCGTCCCAATCGAACCGGATGATGGTGGAGGATTCTTCCTGAATCGAAAACACCCAGCGGCCGTTTGGATGAAAGGCGAAATGGCGCGGCCCGTCGCCTGGCGGCACGGATACCGATGCGGGATTGTTCGCGGTGAGCTTGCCCGTTTCCAGGTCGAACTTCCAGACGTTGATGCGATCGAGTGCGAGATCGGTCGCCAGGACGAACTTGCCGGACGGGTCGGCCTGAATCATGTGCGCGTGAGGATGCTCGTGGCCGCTGATCGCGAAGCTGCCGGGAGGCGCGCTGCTGCCGGTCTTGGAGGGGTCGGAGCTTCCCTTGTCCTCCTTCACGTCGGTTGCGGCGCCGAGCGAACCGCCCCGCTTTATGGGAAGGACCGCGATGGTCCCGCCGGCGTAGTTGGCCACGAGAACGTACCTGCCCGACGGATGCACGCTCAGGTGAGCGGGACCGGCGCCTTGCGAGCTGACCGTGTTCAGCGAGGTGAGACGCCCGGTGGGGCGGTCGATGGAGAATGCGCTCACTGAGCCGGAGGCCGCGCCCTGAAACGTCGAAGTTTCGTTGGCGGCGTACAGGTGCGTTCGGGAAGGGTCGAGAGCCAGGCAGGACGGGTTCATGGCCTCGGGAAAAAGCTCGCGCTGTTTCAGGTTCCCGTTGGAAGGGTCCATCTCAAAGAGGTAGATGCCTTCGCCGCGACCCCGGCTGCCCTCCGGTCCTTGCGGGGAACTGTACGTGCCGACGTAGGCCAGGACCGGCCCGTTCGGCGCCTTTTTCGGTTGGGCGGGCGCGCCCGCGGCTATGGCAAGGCCCGCCGCCGCGCGCTTCATGAAATCGCGGCGCGATGAGTTCAGAGTCATGCGATGTGCGCTCCGCGCGTCCCCACGTACACGGAATATAGGGACTGGCTGGCGGCCATGAACAGGCGGTTGCGTTTGGCGCCGCCGAAGCAGATGTTGGCGCAGATCTCCGGGAGCACAATCATGCCGATGCGCTCTCCCGCCGGCGTGAAGACGTGAACGCCGTCGTAACCCGGCCCGCCGCGGCCCGCGCCGGCCCAAACGTTGCCGTCCACGTCGCAGCGGATTCCGTCGGCCAGTCCCGGACCTTTTCCGGGCATGGTCATGTTTGTGAACTGGCGTTTGTTGCGAACGGTCTTGCCGTCCACCACCTCGAAAACCTGGATGTCGCGCGGGTCGCCCGTGTCGCAGATGTAGACCTTCTTGTAGTCGGGCGAGAAGCAAATCCCATTGGGCTTGTCGAGCTCGTCGGTCAGCTTGTCCATTTTCCCGGTCTTGGGATCGACGCGGTAGACCGCATCCTTGATTTCGGACTGCGCCTGGAAGCCCTCATAGTTGCCCTGGATGCCATAGGTGGGATCGGTGAACCACACGGCGCCATCGGGGTGCACCACCAGATCGTTCGGCGAGTTCAGCGGCTTGCCTTGCCAGTGGTCCGCAAGGGTAGTCACCGTGCCATCCGGCTCATAACGCGCCACGCGGCGCATTCCGTGCTGGCAGGAGATTTGCCGGCCCTCGTAATCGAAGGTGTTGCCGTTGCTGTATTCCGAAGGGAAGCGGAAGACGCTGGTGTGGCCGTCCTCCTCCAGCCAGCGCATCTGGCGGTTGTTGGGGATATCGCTCCACAGAAGATATCGGCCGACTCCGTTCCAGGCCGGACCTTCGGCCCAGAGAGCCCCGGTCCACAGGCGTTGGATGGGAGTATTGCCGATGATGTATTTCTCGAAGCGTTTGTCGAGCGCGATCAGGTCCGGGTCGGTGTAGCGGAGCGGGGTCTGGCCGCTCCAGTCGCGCGGCGTCTGGCCGAGCGCCGCCGGGGCCAGCGCGGCCGCCGCGGTCAGAAACGCTCGTCGATCGAGTGGATTCACGGTGTCTCCTTAGGCTGTCAACTCATGCCACAGCGCGCTGTAGTAGTGCAGAAAGCGCACCGTGTCCGCGCTTTCGGCCACCTCGGCCAGCGTGTACCGTTTGTAGCCCGAAGCGGCCAGCAGGTGGAAGAACTCGCGCCAGGGGTAGGAATTGTACAGGTCCACGATGTGCACGTTGCGGATGAACGGGCCAAGAAGGTCGAAAGCCTGCTTCACGGAGCCATCTTTGACGTCCGTGGCATTGGAGTTCCAACAGGCGCCAACGTTCTTATGTCCGGCGGCGGTGAGGATGTCAAACGCGGTCTTGGGCTCGCTGGTGGAAGGGCCGTGAACCTCCATCCAAATTTCGATCCCCTTCGACTGGCCGTACTCGCCCAGATCGCGCAATCCCTGCCCGATATTACGGATGGTGGTTTCGTACGGCACTCCCTGGGGAAGCCCGTTCGGGCGGACTTTGACGCCGATGGCGCCGGTATCGCGGGCCAGGTCGACAAACGACTTGCCGACCTCAACCTGGCGCTGGCGAACGGCGGCGTCGGGCGATTGGAATTCGCATTCGGTGCCGTAACTCAGCAGCCGAACCTTGGTGCGCGTGAACCGTTCCCGCACCGCGGCGCGGGCATCCGGACCGATGGAGGGTTCCACTCCATGCTTGTGGGTGGTTCGCAACTCGACGGCTGCCAGCCCGGTGGTTTCCAGGGTGTGGATGATGGTTTCGAGGTCCATGTCTTTGAGCAGGTTGTAGGTCACGCTGCCCAGTTGGAACTGGCGTTCCGTGTCCGCCGCTTGCGCCGGCGCGGGACCGCCCGGCAGAAAGCCGCCGCTCATGGCCGCCGAAGCGGCGAGGAAACACCGTCGATTCATGGATGAGCCCTCTCGAAACCTTATACCACGCCTCAGCCCTGCGCCAATGCGGAGACGCGATGCTCCGCGATGCGCTCGGACAGAGCCGAAATGGTCAGCAGGGGGTTCACTCCGAGCGCGGAGGGGACCAAAGCGCCGTCGGTCACGCTCAGACCCTTCAACAGCGAGCCGTCGCTCGCGAATACTTCTCCGAACTCATTGACGGCGCCGGAACCGGGACCTTCGCCTATGGGACAACCTCCGAGCGGATGGGCGGTGACCAAGCCCTTGAGACCCAGCACGGCCCAGGACGGATTTTCGATGAAGCGCGACGAGAGCGCCCTGGCGTGCTCGCGCAATGCATTGTTGATGGCGGCAAATATGGGCTCGGAACCGGCGCCTTGCCAAACCACGTCCGGCTTGCCATCGGGATCGCAGATGCTGTTCTTCAGCTCGATACGGCCCTGGGCATTGTCGAACGCCGTCACCAGGTAGATCAGCGAATGGTTGAGGGCGCCGTGCTGCGCATAGGGCGAGACTTGAGACAGGTCGAGAAGAGCGCGCTCGGTCTTCCCGGCGAGGTCCCCGCCGAAATCCTTTCCCAGCATCGCGGGGAATGCGAGCTGTCCGCCGCGCATGAGAGCGCTCGGAAATGAGACGTCTTCCACCAGGTAGTGGTTGGTAACTACGGGATCGCTGTTATAATGCAGGGCCACGGTGATGGTGGGGCCTGGAGGATTCGCCGCGCCAGAGCTATCGGGGCGATTGCCGAAGCCCAGGGTCTGCAGGTACGCCGGGCCGTCGTACGTGATGCCGAAGAAATCGCCGTTCCCGCTGAACCCCGTTCCCACCTTTGGAGAAACCGGCAGGCCGTGCTCCGCGGAACGAAGCAGGACCTCGGTGGAATTAAGGGAGCCGGCCGAGAGAATGACGTTTTCGGCCTCCATGGTGAAAGGTTCGGACTGGCCGCGGCTGGCGCGGTAGACGCCGTGAACCAGCCAACCGCCGCCGGCCTTCGGCTCCAGCCACGTCACCTCCGTCTGGGTAAACATTTCGGCGCCGCCGGCGTGGGCAAGACGCAGGTAGTTCATGTACAGCGTGTTCTTCGAACCGACGTTGCAGCCGGTAATGCAATCCCCGCAAAGCGTGCATGCGGGCTGAGGAATGCCGCAGCCATTGTCTGGCGTATCGTCGAACGTCACCACGATGTCGAGCAGTTCGGTCTGCACGCCCAATTCCTGAGCGCGCTTTTCGAGCGCCAACCGCTTCAACAGGGGCTTGCCGGCGGGAAACGGGTTCGGCCGCAGGACGCCGGCGGCTTTCTTGTAGTAAGGGAGCAGAGTCGAACGGTTCACCGAATCCGGCCATCCCGCCTGCCGGAACGCGCCCTCTTCCGGAATGATGGCCACGTTCGCGTTGATCAGGGACGTGCCGCCCAGCCCGCTGCCCTTCAAGATGGAGATGTCCTTGCCTGCGATGACGTCGTACAGGCCCAGCGGATTCACCGCGCGCACGTTATCCAGGAAGTCTTCGAACTTATCGGGGAAATTACCTACCGGCCATTCCCGCCCGCGTTCGAGGATGCAGATGGAAGGCTTGCGCGGAAGGGCCGCGGAGGCCAGACGCGCCGACATGATCGAACCGCCGTAGCCGGAACCCACGATGACAAAGTCATAGCCGGCCTTGCGATCCGGCCAATTCGAAGACAATACGGGTAAGTTCAGCGGCATCGGGCCATCCCTCCTGCGGCGCGGTTGCGGTTGCCTTCAGACAGGATAGTCCGAGCGGTTGCCAATACGCCAGCGAAATCTTGGCCGCCTACGGGTTTCTGGCGGCCGGCGCGGTGAGCAGGCCCCTGGAACGGAGCCAGGTTTCGAGCAGCGGCGTCCATTGGCTCAGGGACGGGTCCCACAATGCCATGCCGACGCCGTGGGGGCCGTTTTCAAAGATGTGCATTTCGGCGGGGACTTTGGCTTTGCGCAGGGCCTGGAAGAAGCGGATGCTGTTTTCGACGGGCACGGCTGGGTCGTTGGCCGTATGGAACAGGAAGGTGGGCGGAGTTTGCGCCGTGACTTGCAGCTCGTTCGAGAGGTTTTCGATGAGCTTGGGGTCGGGATTGGGTCCGAGCAGATTCGCCACCGAACCGGCGTGGGTGATGGCCGGATCGAACGAAGCCACGGCGTAACAGAGGATCAGGAAGTCCGGACGGCTGCTGACGCGGTCGATGGGATCGGGGGCGGCGGGGTTGCCGTCGTCGAAATGCGTGCCGGTTGTGGCCGTCAGATGGCCGCCGGCGGAGAAACCCATCATACCGATGCGGTCGGGCGCGACGCCGAAATCTTTAGCGCGGGCGCGCACCGTGCGGATGGCGCGTTGGGCGTCGCCGAGTTCGATGGGGTGGTGGTAACGCGGTCCCAGCCGGTACTTGAGGACGAACGCGGAAACGCCCATGGCGTTGAACCAGTTGGCCTCCTGGCGGCCTTCATAGGTCATGGAAAGTCCGCTGTAGCCGCCGCCGGGAGCGATGACGACGGCTGTGCCGGTGGGGTGTTGGCCTGTGCGGTAGACGGCGATGGTGGGGATATCGGAGTCGTCCGTGCCCAGCGCGCCGGGCGCGCCGTTTTCCCAAAGGGGCAGTATCTGGCCTTCGGTGAAGGCGGGCGGGCGCGTCTGCGCGAGCGCGAGCGCGGCGCCGAGTGTGAGCAAAAGGGCTGTTGTTCTCATAGCGTATCGGCTTTCAGCGTAATCTCTTTCAGTCCGCGGAAAAAACGCGGTAGGATCCCGGAGTCAGGTTCACTTGAAACGTGGTTGTTGGCGCCGGGCCGCCACGGCCTCCGCCGCGTCCGCCTCCGAAACCCGCTTGCGCAGTCTGACCGGTCAGTTCTTCCCCAGTCACCATGTCGTGGAGCTTGGTAATGCGCGCTTCGGTGACGACGCGCGCTTGCACGGGGTTCTCGGCGAACGACTCGACGATGAACTTATCGTTGTCGTAGGCGAAGAGGCTGACCATGGCGGGGGCGTCCAGACGGACGAACATATCCTTAGCCAGAACGCTGCGAATGGAGGTCAGCACGTTCTGCGGATAATTGTACAGGTCGCCCTCGGCTTGCGGGATGGTCAGAACGTAAAGCATACCCTTGGAGTAATTGGCGGAAAGCAGGATGGGCGTTCCCGAGGTGCGGTTGGAGGAGGTAAAGGCGCTCACCACCTCCCAGGAATCGTTGGTGGCGTAGCGGATCTCCGGAATCAGGATGGGCTCCGCCAGCTTGGCGGGGGCGCCGCGGCCGCCGGTGAACTCGCGAGTGGCCACGGTCTGGCCGGTGTATTCGAGTTCGACGATATCCTCGATGCCTTTGCCTTGCAGGGCCTTGAGCAGGCCGGAGGTAATCACGACGGACTTGCCATCGACAAGCTGTTTCTTGATTTTGGAAACGATGTCGGGATCGAACTTGGCTTGCTCGGTGAGCAGGATGGTCTTCTCTTCGGCGGGAAACTCCGGGACGATGTCCATGGGGATGCCGACCATGCCCAAGTAACTTGGCAGATGGTCTTCGCCGGACGAGTGGAAGGGCTTGTAACTCTTCACGCCGATGGGCTTGCCCAGCTTGCCGATGAAACTATCCACCTTCTCGAAGACCGGGCCGGCCAGTTTGGCAGCGCGCGAATCCGGCACGACGGTTCCATCGGGGCCGGTGGTGGGCGAGTAGATCGCGCCGATGTTGAAGATGGTGATTTCCGGCGCTTTGGCGAAAAGGGTGAGCCAGAGTTGCTCCTCGAAGCGATTGGGAAGGTTCATGCCGCCCTGGTCCACCCAACCGCCGGCATTGCCGCCGGGCTTGAGGTTCTCGAAGTAGCGCACGATGGAGTAGCCGTGGTACTGCTGCAGGTGCTGGTTGCCGGAGGGGTCGCGGGTTTCCGTGCCGGTGTAGATCTTGTCGAAGAGCTTAGGCTCGGTTTCGAGGTTGAATCCCAGGTACTGAAAATGGTCGTACCAGTTCGGATACTTGATGATGACCTTGACCTTGGGGTTGACGGCGCGGGCGGGACCGAGGACCAGGTTCCGCGCGGCCTCGTCCATTTGCGCCAGACGGAACTGGGTCCAGCTCTGGCTGCCCTTGGCGGCGATGTCGCTATCGGCCTTGCAGTCGGTGAAGAAGAAATCGTCCAGGATGAATTCGTCGAAGTTTTTGGCGGTGAACTCCACCACGTCCTTGAGTTTCTGGCGGAGCGTGGGGTCTGAGTAGCAGTAGGTTTGGAAGTGATTGGCCTCGCTGACGGTCACCGTGATTCCGCCGGAGACTTTGACGCCCTTGCTCTGGAAGAACTTCTTAGCCGTATCGAGCGTGGCCTGATCCACCACCACCAGGTCGCGGTGAGTCTCCAGATAGATCTTGTCGACCTTCATGTACTTGGTGACGGCTTGCCAGTGGCTTTCGAGCCAGGCGGGGTCCTTCATCTGCTGCGTTTCGTAGACGCGGCTGTAGAGGGCGACATCGAAGTTCTTGTAGTTGTTGCCCCCCGCGATGGCGGCGGAAGCGGCCAATAGCGCGGGGACGATCAGGCGGAGATGCGTGGGTAGGGCGCGCGGCATGAGTGGATCCTCGGTGAGAGCTCCCCATGAGGATAACTCCTGGCGGGGCTCGGCGCGGCGCAGTTGCCGAGGCCGCCCACCCCGATGCCGGGTTCGCGATATAGTAGTGAATGTCACTACATTGTGGAGAAAGCCATGAACGACGCTGTCTCAGCCGCGGACGCCAATCGCCGGTTCTCGGAACTTTTGCGAAATGTGAAGAAGGGCCGCAGCGTCGTCGTGACCAGTCACGGTAAGCCGGTTGCAAGGATCTCGCCCGTGGTCGAGGACGATCGGGTCGCGGCAGGCGCGCGCTCCGCCCTTTTCGCCCGGCTCCGCAAAGAACGCGTTGTGAACGCCGGCCGCTGGACGCGCGACGAGCTGTACGACGACGCCCCATGAGGATCGCGTTGGACACAAACGTCTTGGCCTACGCCGAAGGCGTAAACGGAGCGCTCATGCGAGACAAGGCGCTGAAGCTGATCGAGCGATTGGCGCCGGGGGCCATCGTGTTGCCGGCCCAGACGTTGGGCGAGATCTTTAATGTACTTGTTCGAAAGGCCAAGCGGCGCCCAGGCCGAGCGCGGGAGGCCGTGTTGAGTTGGCGCGACGCGTATGCGGTAGTCGACACGTCCGCAGCCGTGATTGTCAATGCTATGGATCTGGCGTCCGATCATGGCCTTACGATCTGGGACTCGGTCGTGCTGGCCGCTTCGGCGGAGGCTGAATGCCGCTTACTTCTATCGGAGGATCTGCAAGAAGGGTTCACGTGGCGTGGAGTCACGGTCGCCAACCCGTTTGCGCCGGCTCTTAATCCGATATTGGCGGCGTTGCTCGCAGCGCCGGAGGTGTGATCCCGTAATGGCGTGGCTTCCTTACGCGCTTTCCAATTGCGACAGCGCCCACAGGTAGAACGCGTTGTGCGGGGTCCAATATTCGCCGGTGCGCCAGTCGTTGCCGTATTCCATTTGAAGGATGGGCTCGTCCCTGGCGTTGCCGGCGATGCCGTTGACAATGCCGCCGATGATGGGGCCGACGAAATGGGAGAACGGATAGGAGTTGCGGGATCCCTCGCCGGTCATCAGGCAGGCGCCGAAAGGATTGGCGCCCATGACCCATTCCAGTTGGCGCAGGGCCAGGTCGCGGTACGCGGGTTTGGCGAACAGTTTGGCCGCCCCCGCCAGCAGCGCGGCGTGGGATTCCAGATGGGAGGTGATGCCCAACCACCAGGACTGGCGGCGCGTGGGCATGAAGTAGCGGTAGGTCAACTCGCCTTCGAAGGGGCGGTATGTTTCCTGAGTAGGCGATCCCAGGTAGACTCCCAGCGGCACGATGGCATAGGCGGAGCGGGCGCTCATCGGGACGACATACTCATCGAGATAGAGTCGCAGGGCGTCGCGCCAGCGCGAGACTTCGCCGTGGGTGGGAAACGCGGAGGCCAGTTCGAGCATGGCGAGGGCGGGCATGGCCGAATAGACCGGGTCTGTGTAGGGCGCCGGGCGCGCGCCTCCGGTCCCCCAAAATCCGCGGACCTTATTCTGCGAACCGGCGTAGGCGGACATCTGCAAAGCGGCGAGTGACTGGCCGAGCGTAGCGGCAACCGCGACGTATTTTTCTGCGTGCGTGGCGCGATAGAGTTCGATGGCCGCCAGAACGCGCCAACTGAGATCGCGAACCTGCGTGGGATGCTCGGTGGCTTCCCAGCAACGAAGGCCGGCGGCGAGACAGGCTTGCGCATAGCCGGGGTCGCTCGTGGAGAAAGCCTGCGCCACCATGGCCTGAAGCGCGACGAACATGGCTTGGACTTGGGCTGGTTTGGAGGGGTTGATGTAGCGGTCGTCCTGCGTGCCGGGCTGGTTGTCGGTCCAATGGTTGTCGCTGTTATCGCCGCCCACGCCGCCGGCGGTGTCGGCAAAGCAGCGCCCGTCCTTATCCTGCATTTTGAGGAAGTAACGGTTGCCCCAGCGCATTTCATCGAGTAAGACGGGCAGTCCGGAGCCGGCCGCGTCCCACGCGTCGCCCAAATGGCGCGCCACGCGCAGGAGGCCGAAGCCGGCCATCATGGTGGCGTCCATCCATTTGCGCAGGTCGCCGGCGTCGTGCCAGCCGCCGGTCATATCGATGTGCTCGCCGGTGTCGCGGCGGCGCGCGTCGTCCAGATGGCAGGCCGGATGGACGTTGGGTACGGCCACGCCGCAACGCTGCGAGCGATGATAGCTCACGGCGTTGGGCAGGGTGCGGCGCCAGGCATCCGGACGCACGAAGAAAGGGGCGCAACGTTCCCGTCCGGCGACAATCTGGTAGTTAGCTTCGCGGTCGAGGCCGCTGAAGTCGCCGGTGAGACAATTGCCAAGATCGCCCGGCGCGGATGTTAGAGGGCGAGTAAGAGAAAACGGCTGGGGCGGGTAACCAGTGTCTCTGAGCGTGAAGCTCTCCGGAGGCGTTTCGGCGGCGCCGAGGCGGTACACCACTGTCTTGTGGGATTGGGGTGCGAAACCAACCTGACTGAGAACCACGGCGGGCCCAGTAGCTGGGACAGCGCTCTCCACGGCCTCCGCGCGAGGCGCCGCGGCATTTTGGGCGGCCGCGGAAGCCGCCGTAATTCCGGTTCCAAGCAGAAAGCCACGCCGGTGCATAACACCTCCCTTTGCAACCTTGATATATGTCTATGTAACACGCCGCGCGGCCGGATATAACTAGTAACCACTAGCCCCGACCCCCAGTGTGGGCTTAAGATTGAACAGGCCGAGCCATGCACCGCAGATTTGCCCTGTCGCGCTTTCCCGACGAAGCACGGGCGGATACCCGCCGGGCCTACGCTGTCGCGTGGGCCTGCCTGCTGGCCGCCCTGCTGGGGGGGCCTCTAGCGGCAACTCTTGAACCGGCGCGCGCCCGGTACTGGCTGCTGGCCGCGGGGTCAGTAGCCGCCGCCAGTTTTTTGATGATGGCCGTGGTCCTGCGCGATTCCTTCCGGCGGCGGAAGTTGCAGGAAGACAAGCGGGCCAGGGAAGCATCCTCTAAGTTTGAAGAGCACCTCCGGCAAGCGCAGAAACTGGAGTGCCTGGACCGGATGGCGGGCCGCATGGCCCACGACTTCAACAACCTGCTGACCGTAATCAATGGGTACGGCGAGCTTCTCCTGAGCCGGACGCAAGCCTTCGATCCAATGCATGGGGATTTGCAGGCGATTTGCGACGCCGGCGAGAAGGCCGCCGCCCTGGTTCAACGGATGGTGGTTGTGAGCGGGAGACAGTTAACGCAGCCGCGGGCGCTGGACCTGAACGCCATCGTCTCGCAATCGCGGGACATGCTGCAGCGCCTGGTTGGAGCGGATATCGAACTGGCGACCGCGCTCGAACCCGCGCTGGGTCACGTGATGGCCGATGCCAGCCAGATCCGTCAGGTCCTGACGAACCTGGCTGTCAATGCGCGGGAAGCCATGGTGGGCCGCGGCAAGCTGGGCATTGAGACCGCCAACCTCGACCTGGGCCGCCTTTCCGCTCAGGAATTCGGCCTCGGCGCGGGCCGCTACGTGGTGTTAACGGTGAGTGACACCGGAACCGGCATGAGCGAAGCCGCCATGGCGCACGTTTTTGAACCGTTCTTCACGACCAAACAAGGGGTGTCTGGCGCGGGGTTGGGACTGGCGGAGGTCTATGGAATCGTGAAACAAAGCGGGGGGCGCATTACTGTTACGAGCGACGCCGGGCGAGGTTCGGCATTCAGGATAACCCTTCCGCGCGTGCCCGCGCCGGACGCTCTTTCCGAGACAGGCGCGGCGGATTCCCAGGACGAGCCGATAACGGGCGCGGAACCGGAGATCGGCGGGAATACCGTTTTCATCGTGGATGACGAAGCCGCGGTGCGGAGGCTGATCCGCCAGGCTCTTGCGCCATACGGCTGTACCATTCTGGAAGCGGGCAGCGGCGAAGAGGCGTTGGGGGTCGCCGCCGTTCACGACGGGAAGATCGATCTTGCGATTGTCGATTTTGTGATGCCGGGCCTCAATGGATTGGATTTGGCGCTGCAACTGGAGCGGAAACACCCCGCCATGAAGACTCTGTACGTCTCTTCGGCGATCGAGAGCATCGGCATGGTCAGCATGCTTCGTCACGCGCCGGAGCGGGTGCTGCTGAAGCCGTTTACGGCGGAACAACTCATTGAGCGCGTCAGGACGCTGGTGCGGGACCCCTACTGACGGGCCTCAGGCGAGCTCGGCCCCGGCTTTTCGGAACGCGGCTTCCAGGTCTTCCTTGGAGAGGTCCGCGCTGACGAAGAGTTCCTGGCGCGCCCCGGCGCTGAAGGCGATGGCCTTCCAGCCGTTCTGCGTGGGTACGGTCACCCGCACCCTGACTTTGCCACGGGCATCGCGGACCGGGCGGATAACCCCCGGGATGACGGAGCGGATGGCGGGGTTGGCGGCCAGCAGTTGCTCGAGAACGCCGCGGACGCCGTCGATGATGCTGTGCTCGATTTTGAGGCGGTTCTGGGCGGTTCGCAGGCGCATCTATTGCCACCCGTCGCTGCCGCGAAGTGGAACGAAGACGCACCCGGTGGCCACGCGATCGATGACACTGCCGCCTTGCTTGACCAAGACGCGCAGGTCCTGATGGCCCCAGTCGCCAACCGGAATCACGAGGCGGCCGGGATCCCGCAACTGTTCGAGCAGGGCGGCGGGGATCCCGGGCGCGCCGGCAGCAACGGAAATTGCGTCATAGGGCGCCATCTCCGGGAATCCCATGGAGCCGTCGCCGCAGACGACGGTCACGTTGCCGTCGCGTCCGGCGCGGCGCAGATTCTCGCGTGCGAGATCGGCCAGGGAAGGAACGATCTCGATGGAGACCACGCGCGCCGCGAGCGCGCCCAGAACGGCAGCGGCGTATCCGGAGCCTGCGCCGATCTCGAGGACCGTTTCGCCTCCCGTCAATTCGAGCGACTCGGCCATCAACGCCGTCATGTAAGGCTGCGAGATGGTCTGGCCGCGGCCGATGGGTACCGGGCAGTCGGCGTAAGCGGAAACGCGCGCTTCCGGCGGCACGAATTGCTCACGGGGAATCTCCAGCATGGCGGCGAGCACGCGCTCGTCACGAATGGCGCGGCGGCGCAGCTGGCAGTCGACCATCTTGCGGCGCTCCACGGACCAGTGCGGAATCAACTTCGTCCCTCACCCCTATAATAGCGGTGATGGCTCATTTGGTTACGCTCATTCCCGGAGACGGCATCGGACCCGAGGTCGCGGAAGCTACGGTTCGCGCGGTGGAGGCCACGGGCGTGAAGATCGAGTGGGACCGCGTGGATGCCGGGTTGCGCGCGCTGGCGGACTTCGGCAGGTTGATTCCCGACGACGTATTCGCCTCGCTCGAAGCGACCCGCGTGGGTTTGAAGGGTCCCACCACAACGCCCATCGGGGGCGGACACCAGAGCATCAACGTGGCGTTGCGAAAGAAGCTGGGCTTGTACGTGAACTTCCGGCCGGTGCGGATTGTGCCCGGCCTGAAGACCCGGTTTCAGGACCTGCCGATCGACATGGCGATCTTCCGCGAGAACACCGAGGATTTGTACGCGGGCCTGGAGCACGAGATTGTTCCCGGCGTGGTGGAAAGCCTCAAGATCATCACGCGGAACGCGTCGATGAAGATTGCCCGTGCGACGTTCGAATACGCGCGCCGGGAGGGCCGGGCGAAAGTTACGGCCATCCACAAGGCCAACATCATGAAGATGAGCGACGGCCTGTTTCTGACGTGCTGCCGCGAAGCCGCGTCGCAGTTTCCGGAGATCAAGTACAACGAACTGATTGTGGATAACGCGTGCATGCAACTGGTGATGCGGCCCGAGACGTTCGATCTGCTGGTGCTGCCGAACCTCTATGGCGATATCGTTTCCGATCTGGCGGCCGGACTGGTGGGAGGCCTGGGCATCGTGCCCGGCGCGAATTTGGGCGACAACCACGCGATTTTCGAAGCGGTGCACGGCACGGCGCCGGATATCGCCGGCAAGGGATTGGCGAACCCCACCGCGCTGATGCAATCCGCGGTCCTGATGCTGGCTCATCTGGGCGAACGCGAAGCATCCGCGAGGTTGAGGGGCGCGATTGACCAGGTATATGCGAATCGCGAATGTCTTACTGGGGATGTGGGCGGGAGTGCGACGACGGAGCAGTTTACGGAGGCGGTGATCAGGCGGGTGAGGGCGGGGACGGAGCGCCTGAACGAAGTGTATTCGCGGCAGCCTGCGTAGGTGGATTCCGCGTTGCATCGCGCCCAACTGAGATCCCTCGAAGAGGACTCCTGATGAGTACGTTCACGGGGGGAGTGCCTAGTGCGCCGCCATGCGGTCGCTGCTGCTGATGGCCCTACTCGGCAAGGGGCGCTGGCGAATGCTGAAATCGTAATTCAGGAATGGATCGAAACCGCCCAGGAATTGGGGCGCCCTATACCTGAGCCGAAGGGACGGCTCTTGTTCGCCTGACGCCTTCAACGCGTCACAGGCTCAAGTCCCCGCTATTCACGTCTTCTGTCCACAACGGGCGGCTCGCCGGATCTCATGGAATTAAGGGGTTTATTTTCAACTGCTTCCATTGGTTATACAGCGTAAGGGAGGTTACGCTAAACTAAACGGCAAATGGACTACTTGGGCATCCTTCAAGATCGCCTTGGCTTCATCAAGCGGTTCTACGACGCGGCGGCCGAACCGTTCGAAACCACGAAGCGAAAGATAGAGGCGAACGAAGAGCCTTTCGTGCCAAAGTACGCACCCGGAGATTACGACGGATTTGAGTATCAGACAGAGTGGAACGACGCCGATGAATGCCTACGGATGGTTGGGCACTGTGCTCTCTCATATGTTGCTAAGGCCCTTCAGAATTACCTGAGCGAATTCATCACGCGCGAGGCCAAAGTCGCTAACACCCAAATCGGCCAAGTCTTACCCGCATGCAAGAAGGGTTCGGGCAACTCGTGGCTGCATCGGTACACATGCTTTCTGGAAAGCCGCACCGCGTTCCGTTGGGACAACTCTCCTGTAAGCCTCGCGCAACTCGAAGAGATCAATCTCGCTCGCAACGCCATTTGGCACGACCCATCCATTGATGGCGCCTGGCCGATGCAGACCGAAGGTGACGCCAAGAGATTTCCAAACCCTACCTTCGGAGACGAGACGTACATGGCCACGCTTGACGGTGACTCTATTGTTGTTGAAGACTCCGAAGGGAACCCGCTTCCACTGACTTTTGCGGTACCTATTCAGGCAACACGCACGAAGCTTGTCGGCGCAATCGAAGGCGTACAGCGCTTCTGTGAGTTTGTCGAGTCACTCCGAGCTGCATGGTAGCTCAGGTGGGCTTAGCACTTGCGATACAGAGTTAGCCGCTTTCCAAATAGAAATGGTAAGCCCCGAGGCAAGCTTGTGTTCGCGCACGGAAGAGTTAAGAGGGGGGCCTGCGGCCAGGCTTCCACCGTCACGCCGTAGATTCTCCACTACGGTGGGAATCGCCACCGATAACTACCTTAGCCGTTTATGGCCTAAGATGGATAAAGCTTGCGGCTACCATAGTAGAGTCCGCTCTTTACCGCCGGGTCGGTATTGATAGCGTCGATTAGCCCTTTGGCCGCCCGTACGGCTTCAACTGGATCGTGGCCCCAATGGTCAACGGCGCAAAATGCAGCCGCAACGATGGTGATTTCCCCGTAGGCAAGATTTCTGTTTACCATTTCTAGCAGCCCGATCACCTTGACCAGCAGAATGAGCACTACCACGAGAATCGCTATCAGCAAGGCACCAATCATCGCTCACCTCCCCCTTCCTTGAGGGTCCAGGGAATCCAGGCGTTCCATCACGTCGTTTCCCAGCTTCAGTACCATGACCATGATGGCGGAGAGGAGCAGCAGGCACAACCCCTCCCCTGCTCTGCCGCCATACAGGTCGCTTCCCGCATACGCGATGGCAGCGCCCACGAGACTCCAGAAGAGCACGCCGAGTAAGAAAACCTTCATCTTTCCTCCTCTACATGATGCGGCCCAGCGAAAGAACCGCCGCCCCATCCACGAAGGTACTCCCCCGAAGCTCCGCAGTTCAAGGCCCGATTCAGCGAGAATCGGCCACGCGGAATTGCAGAAAACAGTCGAGGGAACAAGGAAAAGGCGACGGACGCATTTTCGTCCTCGGGCGAGCGGTTACATCCCGACAACTGAGATTGTCGTAAACTGGCCCTCCTGCCCGGGCGGGCTGCTGCGGGGTCCGGCCCAAGCCCTGAACCCATTACAATCGTTACTGGGGAATTCGCTTGGAGAACAAGGAAATCGCGCGCGTGCTCTGGGAGACCGCCGATCTGATGGAGATCGCCGGCGAGGATGGGTTCCGCATACGGAGCTATCGCAACGGCTCCTCCACCGTGGAGGGGCACCCGGAGAGAATTGAAGACATCCTCCGCGATCCCGCACGCAAGGTCACTGACATTCCCGGTATCGGCAAGGGATTGGCGCAGGTGCTGGCGGAGATTGTCTCGACTGGCACTTGCGAACGCCGCGACGCGCTGCTTGAGAAATTCCCGCGCGCTACGCTCGAGTTCCTCAAGATTCAGGGCCTGGGTCCCAAAGGCATCGCGCTGATTCTGGAGCATTACCGCATCGCCTCCATCGACGAATTGGAGCGCCTCTGCCTGGACCAAAAGCTGCGTGTCCTGCCGCGCATGGGCGCCAAGCTCGAAGAGAAGGTGCTGCGCTCCATCGCGCAATACCGGCTGCGCACGGGCCGCTACCTGCTGAGTTACGCCGAAGGAGTGGCGGAGGAACTGTCCGGCGTGCTGCAAGCCGTTCCGGGAGTGGATACCATCACGCCCGCCGGCAGCCTGCGGCGCGGGCGCGAAACGGTGGGCGACCTGGATCTGCTGGTCACGGGGCCCGCGGCGCGCGCGGCGCTCGACGCGTTCGTGGCGTACAAGGGCGTCACGGAAGTGCTGGGGCACGGGGAAAACAAAGCCAGCGCTAAGGTCGGCCGCGAAGGCTTGCAGGTGGACGTGCGCGCGCTGCCGCCGGGCAGCTTCGGCGCCGCCATGCAGTACTTCACGGGCAGCAAGGACCACAACGTAGCCATACGCACGCGCGCCGTGAAAATGGGGCTAAAGCTCAGCGAATACGGGCTGTTCCGCGTGGATGGCGATGTCAAAGTTGCGGGCGAAACCGAAGCCGGCGTTTACGAGGCCCTTGGCCTTAGGTGGATTCCGCCGGAACTGCGCGAGAACCTGGGCGAAATCGAAGCCGCGGCGGAGGGACGCCTGCCGTCGCTCGTGGAGATCGCCGATATCCGCGGCGATCTGCACATGCACACCACGGAAACCGACGGACGCGCCTCGCTCGAAGAGATGGCCGAGGCCGCGCGCGCGCGGGGATATCAATACATTGCCATCACCGACCACTCGAAAGCCCTGGCGATGGCCAACGGCCTGGACGAAGAGCGGGTGGTGGAATTCGCGCGCCGTGTGCGCCAGATGAATGCGGACGGCCTGGGCATCCGCATCTTCTCCGGCCTGGAGTGCGACATTCTCAAGGACGGCGCGCTCGATCTGGCCGGCGACGCGCTGGCTGAGTTGGACCTGGTAATTGGGAGCGTACACAGCCACATGAACATGGAATCCGCCGAAATGACGGACCGGCTGTTGCGCGCCCTGGACAGCGGGCGGCTGCGCATTCTTGGGCATCCCACAGGACGCCTGCTGCTGCAGCGCGACCCGTTCCCTTTCGATTTCGAGCGCGTGGCGGCGGAGGCGGTGCGCCGCGGCGTGTGGCTCGAAATCAACGCCAGCCCCGAAAGGCTGGACCTCAACGCCACGAATATTCGAACGGCGAAATCCAAAGGCGCGCGCTTCGCCATCTCCACCGACGCGCACCACCCCAAGCACCTGGCCGGCATGAAATACGGCGTGGTGACGGCGCGGCGCGGCTGGCTGGGGCCGGCCGATATCATGAATACGCTGCCCGTGGACCAGTTCGCCGAAGCCCTCAAGAGATCATGAAAATCATCAGCTCCAAAGAAGTCTATCGCTGCCGTTTGTTCTGGGTGACGGAGGACGAAGCCGTCGATCCCAAGACCGGATTCACCATCAAACGGTCCGTGGTGCGCCACGCCGGATCTGCCGTCATGATGGCGGTGGATGAGAAGAAGCGCGTCCTGCTGGTTCGCCAATACCGTCTGCCGGCGGGGAAGAACCTTTGGGAATTGCCGGCTGGAAAGGTGGATCCCGGGGAGACGCCGCTGCAGGCCGCCAAGCGCGAGCTAGCCGAGGAGACCGGCTACAAGGCGCGCGCGTGGACCAAGCTGGCCTCATTTTGGGCCAGCCCAGGATTCGTGCAGGAGCGCATGACGATCTACCTGGCGACGGATCTCACCGCCGGCGCCGCAACACCCATGGACGACGAGCGCATCGAAGCGCGGTGGTTCACGCGGAAGGAAGTCAGGGAGATGATCGTGGCCGGCAAGATCGAAGATGGCAAGACCATGATCGGGTTCCTGCGGTGGAGCATGAAGCGGTAATCCGTCGAAACGTGCTCGCTCGCACATATTCTCTCGCACAGATTTGACAAGCGCCGCGGTGCGTTCGTACGATATCGGTATTTCGTAATCCGATGTCGAAATCGAATTCAGAGCACGACGCCAGGGCCGCAGACCGCGACCTGTATTCGGGTTTGATCCGGCTGCACGTGCTGCATCACGCGGTGGAGGGGCCGGTCTTCGGGCTCGGAATGATCGAGGAACTGGCGCGTCACGGCTACCGCATCAGTCCGGGGAGCCTGTATCCGCTCCTACAGGGCCTGGAAAAGAAAGGGTATCTGCGATCGGCCGCGGTGCGAAACGGCAAGTCGCTACGGCGCGTGTACCGGGCCACGGCGCTCGGCCGAAAGGCGCTGGCGGCATCGAAGGGCAAAGTGCGGGAGCTTTTTCATGAACTCATCGAAGGCGATTAGCCCAGATGCCCACTAAGCGAAGTTCGAAAGCGGCGCGTGCGGCGATGTGCTTTGCGGCAATGGCCGCGCTTGCGGGAGCGTTACAGGGGCAGCCATCCGCGGCTCCTACCGCATTGACTATGAGCCAGGCGGTCGAAGACGCGTTACGGAATTATCCGTCCGTCCGCGTGAGCCAGGAACAGATGAATGCGGCCGCGGCCGGGATCCGTCTGGCGCAAACGGCCTATCTGCCGCGCGTCGACGGCCTGGCGCAGATTAACCGCGCTACGCGCAACACGTTTTACGGGCTCCTGCTGCCGCAAGGCGTCATTCCGGGCGTGGATGGCGTTCCCTCGAACAATTTCGGCTCCGTCTGGGACAGCGGCGTGGGAGTCCTGGTCACCTGGCAGCCGTTCGACTTTGGATTGCGCGCCGCCAATGTCTCCGCCGTCACGGCGATGCGCAACCAGGCGCAGGCGACCATGAACCGGACGCGCTACGACGTTTCGGTTGCCACGGCGGATGCATTCCTGACCGTGGTGGCCGCCCAGCAAGCCGCTCAGGCGGCCCGCGCTGCCGTCGATAGTTGGCAAACCGTTCTGAAGAACATTCATGCGCTGGTGGCCGCCGAATTGCGGCCGGGCGCGGACGAATCGAGGGTTCAAGCGGAATTGGCCGCCGCGCAGACGCAACTCGCCCAGGCCGAACAGGCCATCGACGTCGCGCGCTCCACGGTCGCGCAATTCGTGGGTCTCGAGCCATCGGCGATAAGCTTGAACCCAGGCAAGTCTACCGGCCCACTGCCGGCCGAGAAGCCGGAGCCGCCGCTCGATGCCGCGGCGAATCCCCTGGCGATTGAGCAGAGCGCAGCCATCGCGCAGCAACAGAGCCAGCTCAATGCCATCGAGCGAACCGATTATCCGCAGTTCGCCGTGCAAGGCGTGGCGGCCGCGCGCGGGACCGGCTTGTTGAACGATGGCGCGCGGCTGGGCGGACTGAATGGGTTGGCTCCCACGGTCCAAAACTACGGTCTGGGACTCACGGTCATGTTCCCGGCGATGGACCGGTTCGCCATTCGCGAGCGGGAAGCCGTGCAATCGGCGAACATCCGGGCGGGGCAGGCGCAATATCAACTGGTCGCCGCGAACCTGCGGGCCCAGTTTAACGCCGCGCTGGCGACGCTCTCCGGCGCGCGCCGCGTCGCCGCGAATACCCCGGTGGAAGTGTCGGCGGCCCAAACCGCGCTGCAACAAGCCACCGCGCGGTACCAGGCGGGTCTGGCCCCCATCGACGATGTCGCTCAAGCGGAACGGCTGCTGGTGCGGGCTCAAATCGACGATGCCCTGGCCCGCTTAAGCGTTTGGCGCGGCCTGCTCGAAGTGGCCGCGGCTCGCGGAGACATTCAACCTTTCCTCACAGAGGTTGGCCAGTGATCCGCAAGGAGTAGAAGGAAATGCGCCTTGTCCTAGCCGCACTGCGGCGGCCCATTACGGTAGTGGTCGCGCTGATCGCGATCGCGCTATGTGCACTACTGGCCGTGGAGCGAATGCCGGTCGACATCTTCCCCCAGGTGGGCGACCCCGCGATCTACGTCTCTCAGCCTTACAGCGGCATGGACCCCGCCCAGATGGAAGGCTACCTGACTTACTACTACGAGTATCACTTCCTCTACATCACCGGCATCGATCACGTCGAGAGCAAGAGTATCCAGGGCGCCACGCTGATGAAACTCGTGTTTCACGAGGGAACCAACATGAGTCAGGCGATGTCGGAGACTGTCGGCTACGTCAACCGCGCCCGCTCCTTCATGCCTCCGGGAACCGTGCCGCCCTTCATCACGCGTTTTGACGCGGGCAGCGTGGCCGTCGGCTGGCTGGTGTTCAACAGCGCCACTCACACCCAGGGCGAGTTGCAGGACTACGCCATCAACCGCGTCCGCCCGCTCTTTGCGACTCTCACCGGCGTCTCTGCTCCCCCGCCGTTCGGCGGAAATCAGCGGACGATTGTGGTCACACTCGACCCCGACCGGCTTAGGCAATATCAAGTCTCGCCGGAGGAGGCTATCGCCGCCGTCAACCGAGCCACGCTGGTAATGCCTTCCGGAAATATGTGGACTGGCAAGGTGGAGCGCATTGCCAGAACCAACGCGGCCCTGGGCGGCAACCTTCCCGACCTGTTGAGCACGCCCATCCGGCCGGTCTCCGGCGCCACGGTTTATCTGCGCGACATCGGCGCGATCGAAAGCGGAACCGACATTGTTTCCGCCTACGCCCACGTGGATGGCAAACGGACGGTCTATATTCCCGTCACGAAGCGCGCGGACGCTTCGACTCTGGCGGTGATCGGCGCCGTGAAGGCGGCCATCCCGACTTTCAAGAGGGCCCTTCCCGAAGACGTCGATGTGAGCCTACAGTTCGATCAGTCTCCCTACGTCACCAATTCCCTGCGCGGCCTGGTCCTCGAAGGCCTGCTGGGCGCGGCTCTCACCGGCCTGATGGTGCTGATCTTCCTCGGCGACTGGCGCAGCGCCCTGATCGTCATCCTGAACATTCCCTTCGCGCTGCTCAGCGCCGTGGTTCTGTTGTGGGTCACCGGCCAGACCATCAACATCATGACGTTGGGAGGACTGGCGCTGGCCGTCGGCGTCCTGGTGGATGAAGCCACCGTCGAAATCGAGAACATTCACACGCGCATGATGCCTGGCGTCTCGCGGGCCCGCGCGGTGGTGGAAGCATGCAGCCGGACCGCTATCGCGCGCCTCCTCTCCATGTTCTGCATCCTGGCGGTGTTCGTGCCCTCGTTCTTCATGGTGGGGGTGAGCCGCCAGTTGTTCGTGCCGCTTTCCATGGCGGTCGGGTTCTCCATGATTGCGTCCTACCTGCTCTCCAGCAGCCTGGTTCCGGTGTTCTCGACATGGCTGATGCGGGAAGCGCATCGCGGCGAGGAGGGGGAAGGTTTCTTCGGGCGACTGCGCTCGGTTTACGGAAGCTACCTGGGCGGCGTTTTGCGGTTCCGCTGGCCGCTCGCCCTTTTGTACCTCGTTACCTCCGCCGGCTTGCTCTACGTCCTGCTGCCGCGCATGGGGACGGAGTTGTTCCCGGAGGCCAATGCTCCCCTGCTGCGTATCCGGCTGCGCGCTCCGGCGGGAACGCGTATCGAAGAGACCGAGCGCATCGTGCTCCACGCCCTGGACGTAATCGGAAGCACCGCCGGCAAGGACAACGTCGCCATCACCAGCGACTTCGAAGGTCTCATTCCGTCCAGTTATCCCGTGGACCTGATCCACCTGTTCATCAGCGGGCCGCAGGACGCCATCATCCAGGTCGCGCTCAAACCGGACGCCCCACGCGGCGAAGCATTGCGCGAACGGCTTCGCCAGAGCCTGCTCAAGGAACTGCCCGACTGCCGGGTCTCCTTCGAAGCCGGTGACATTGTTACCCAGGTGATGGGCTTCGGTTCGCCCACTCCGGTGGAGGTGGATGTGCAGGGAGTCAGTCTGCAGGATGCGTACGTCTATGCGCAGAAGGTGCGGACGCAATTGGCGAAGTTGAAACCTCTGCGCGATTTACAGTTCCAGCAGGAAATGAACTTTCCCACGCTCGATATCGACATCAACCGCGACCGCGCCGGCCAGTTCGGTCTCACCATGGCGGACGTGGTGCACTCGGTGGTTCCGGCCACCTCGTCCTCGCGCTTCACCGACCCCAACTATTGGCGCGACCCGAATTCCGGCAACGCCTTCCAGATCCAGGTGGAGTTGCCGCAAAACCGGCTGCAAAGCGTCGAGCAAATCGCCAATGTTCCGGTCATGCCCGGCGGCAGCCCGGAACCCCTGCTCGACGATATTGCCGGCCTCAAGCTCAACACCATGCCGGGCGAAATTGACCGCTACAACGGCCAGCACGTAATCAGCCTCACCGCCAACCTGCACGGCATTACGCTCGGCGAGGCAGCCGGCCCGATTCGCCAGGCGGTGGCGGCGGCGGGCGCGCCCCCTCGCGGCATTTCCGTTCAATTCCGCGGGCAGATGCCTCCGCTCGATCAGACCATTTCCGGATTGCGCGTAGGATTGCTGCTGGCGGTCCTCGCGATCTTTCTGCTGCTCTCCGCCAATTTTCAGTCCATGCGCCTCGCGCTCGCCATCGTGCTGACCCTGCCGGCCGTGCTCTGCGGCGTCCTGCTGATGCTGCTGGCGACCCGAACCACGCTGAACATTCAGTCCTTCATGGGAGCGATCATGGCGATCGGGATTTCGGTGGCCAACTCGATTCTGCTGGTCACGTTCGCGGAACGCGCGCGCCACGAAGGCCGGACGTTGCTCGAAGCCACGCGCGAAGGCGCTGCCGGCCGGTTGCGGGCGGTCCTGATGACCGCGGCCGCCATGATTTTCGGCATGGTTCCGCTGGCCATCGGATTCGGGGAGAGCGGCCCGCAAGCCGCGCCGCTTGGCCGCGCCGTCATCGGCGGTTTGGCCCTTTCCACCTTCGCCACCCTGACCATTTTGCCTTCGATCTACGCGATTCTTCAGCGCAACGCATCCACTACTTCTCCATCCCTCAGCCCGATGGACCCGACGAGCCGATATTATGATGCGACTTAGGACATTCACCATTCCGGTCCTATCCGGCGCCATGTTCGCATGGCTGACGTGGGCGCAATCGAGCGATCTCGCCCCGGTCGTTTCCAAGACGGAGTCCCGGACCGTCGAGCTACCCGCCGAGATCCGGCCCTACCTGACGGTTTCGCTGCACGCCAAGGTCCCGGGCTACGTCGAACGCGTGCTGGTGGACCGGGGCAGCACGGTCAAGGAAGGCGAACCGCTCATCGAGTTGACTGCGCCCGAAATGCAGGCGCAGATCGCCGAGGCCGAGTCCAAGGTGCAGGCCGCCGAAGCGGACCGGCTGCAAGCGGAAGCCCAACTCGCCGGTGCCCAAAGCACCAGCCAGCGGATCGGCGAAGCGGCCAAAACGCCCGGGGCCGTCGCCGGCAACGATTTGGTGGTCGCGCAGAAACAAGTGGAGGCCGCGCAGGCTCTCGTGAACTCGCGGCAGAAGGCCAGTGCGGCGGCCCAATCGGCGGTGAACGCGCTCCAAGCCATGCTGGCATATCTGAAGATCGCGGCGCCTTTTGACGGCGTGGTCACGGACCGCCTTGTTCATCCTGGAGCTCTGGTAGGCCCCGGCGGCGACGACCCCGCTCTCCTGGTGGTTCAACAAGTCTCCCGTTTGCGGGTTGTGGTTGCGGTTCCCGAGGAAAGCGTTGGCGCCATCATGACCGGAGCGCGCGTCGAATTCAGCGTTCCGGCCTATCCGGCCCGGTCCTTTTCCGGAACCATCGCGCGGCTTGCTCACGCACTCGACCAGAAGACTCGTACCATGCCGGTCGAACTGGATGTCATGAACGCCGATGGCGCTCTTGCTCCGGGCATGTATCCCAACGTCAAGTGGCCCATCCGGAGCACGCGCCAGGAATTGTGGGTCCCAAAGACCAGCGTCGTCACGACCACCGAACGCACCTTCGTCATACGGGATCACGCAGGCCAGGCTGAATGGGTCGATGTGAAGAAGGGCGCCAGCGACGGAGACCTGGTGGAAGCAATCGGTAACTTGAAGCCAGGCGATATGGTGGTCCGGCGCGCGACGGATGAAATCAGAGAGGGCGCGCGCCTAGGGCTAGCGGCAAAGTCGAAGTAGCGCTCGGGGCAACGCGTGAGAGATAGGAGGTCTGCATGAAGATTTCGGCTTGGGCAATGGGTCTGCTCGTGTTTCTTGCAGCCGCAGCGAACCTTATGGCCGGTCCTCCCTTTCAAACGGACGATCCGGAGCCAATCGATTTCAGGCACTACGAGTTCTATACGTTCGCGTCTTCGGACGGCACCCCGGTGGAGACCGATACGGTTGGCCCCGCTTGCGAGTTCAATTGGGGACCGCTGCCTAACACGCACCTCCACATCATCGCTCCTCTCGCTGCGATTTTTCCCTCGAACAACCCGGCCTTAGCTCCGGCCGGCACGGGTCCGAATGCGGTCGGCTTGGGCGACATCGAACTGGGAATCAAGTACCGGTTCGTGCAGGAAACCAAGCATCGACCCATGGTCGGCACGTTTGTCATGTTCGAAATGCCGACCGGCAACGCCTCCAAAGGCCTGGGGGTGGGCAAGACATGGTACAAAGTACCGCTCTGGGTGCAGAAGAGCTTTGGCCCGTGGACGACGTACGGGGGCGGCGGGGAGACTTTCGTCAATGCGCCCGGCTACCGGAATTATCCCTTTGCGGGCTGGCTGGTGCAGCGGGATCTCGGCGAGAAGGTAACGCTTGGGGCTGAGGTTTTTTATCACGGACCGGAGGGGTTGGCGACGGCGCAGACAAGGCCGGCGACGATGATCGATATCGGCGGCTACTATAAATTCCGCGACCCCGGATTTCAACTGTTGTTCTGCTACGGCCACACGGCGGTCGGGCAAACTGAGAACTACGCCTATCTGGGGCTTTATTGGACGTGGGGCAAGAAGGATAAGCCCGGCGATCCCGATAAGCCGGCCGCCCAGTCCGCGGGCATCCCATTCAACCGCATGGCTCCGCCGGGTTTTATGGGGAGTACGTAGTCGATCGGGAAGAAGGCAGGCCAGGAGACTTGGCCAGAAAGCCCGCCCTACTCTACTGCGACCGGCCGGCCGGAGCGGTTCCAGCGGGCGGTGTTCCACGGCCGCCGCCCGGCATTCCCCTGCCTCGCCCGGCCGGAGGCGTGTAGCTCACAAGCTCTTCGACCGGTTTCTTTGCGGCCCACGCGATGCCGCGGAGCAGCATACCCTGAATCTGGGGATTGGCGAAATTGGCGTAGGTGTGGCCCTGCATATAGACGAACGCCCGGGCAGGCTGCCCGCCAGGGAGGGTGTGCTCGTAGGTCCAGATCTGGGGCACGACTTCGCCCTTGTGGTTGCCGGCGCTGGGCGTCGCCGCGATCACGGCGGTAGCCAGGACATGAATGGGGGGATCTTTCGCCCACGTCATCAGGAAGAAGGCTTCATCGTCGGCAAGCGTCATATCGGACATGCCCTTCATTATGGGGTCCGACTTGTCGACGATTGTGTAGGGGATGGGCGCGTCCAATGTGAAGTTCGTTTCCCCATGCTTCTTTGCGCCACCCATCAGCGTCGCAAAATAGGCCGGATCCGGACCGCACAGAGAGTCATGAAGGCTTACCAGGCCTCCGCCCCGTTTGACATACGCCTCGAGTGCAGACTTCTCGCTGTCGCTCAGATAGGCCGCGTCGCCCTTGTATATCACAACCACGTCGGTATGTTCCAGGTCGGCGGCGCTGGGGGGATGGAATGCGCCATCCACCATCGCCCCGTGATCCGTCAGTACCTTGCTCCAGTCGGCAAGAAACTGCGGGTAGTCATGCTGGCCCTCGCCATGGGACTTGAGACCCGACCACATATAGATGTGCATCCCATTGGGATTCTGGCCCTGAGGCCGGGGGGCGGTTTGAGCGGCCGCGGCGTTTCCGGCTTGCGCTCGCGCATCGGGCTGCAACATCCCGCCCAGGAACGGGAGTAGCAAAGCGCCGAGCGTAAGATGGAGGAGCCTTATTCTCAGAAGCTTCCGATCCGCGCCGCGCGTAGAAAGCCCAGGTTGGGTTTCTGTCCTGGAGCTATTTCGTCCGCATGTCATGAGTCACCGCCTGTCATCGCTAACGATTATAGCCCTGCGCGCGCGATTCCGTCCCGGCGCGGTGCGGGCGAGGCGATGCCCCGTCTACTGGGCGCAGCAGATCCGGCTGGCGACCAGATCGTCGGGGGTGATGGGCTGGGCGGAGGCGAAGTAGTTTTTCTCGCCGAGGATGCGGTACACGTCGCCGGCGATGCCCGCGGCCAGCGGTCCGCTATCGGGACGGCCACCGGTCAGCAGCACGACCACCACCAACTTGCGAGCGCCCACGCCGTTAAAGGAACCGAACCAGCCGAGGTGCGTGTGATCCTGGCTGCAGGTGCCGGTCTTGCCGGCAATGGGGCCATCGTCCCTGGCGCGTCGCGCGGTGCCGGACTCCACGGCGGCGCGCATGCCGGGCTCCACGATGGGGATCAGCCCCGCGATATCCAGGCGGCGCTTGACGCGCGGGATGAACGCTCTCATTTCCAGCACGGTCTTGGGATATTGCAGGTAGTAAAGGGTGCCGCCGTTGGCCAGGGCGGACATCAACGCCGCCAGTTGCAGGGGGGTCTGCGAGATTTCCTCGCCGAAACTGCACAACATGCCAACCCCGCCGTTGCGCGGCGGCGCAGCGGGATAGCGGCCGGGTTGCTCGCCTGGAATATTCAGGCCGGCTTTCTCGCCATAGCCGAGCAGGTGCGCGTAGTAACTGACCTTTTCGAATCCCAGCTTTTCCCCGAGCGTCGCGAAAAAGTAATTGTTGGAGTGGGCCAACGCGTAGGTCAGGTCCATCTTGCCCAATCCAGGGAGGCGGAACTTGGTCTCCGCATTGAGAGCTTCCTCGCTGAGTCCGGCCAAAGCCACTGAGACTTTGACGGTGGAGCAGGGCTGGAAACCGCCGCCAAGCGCTAGTCTCTGGTTGACCATGCTGAGGATGCGCCCGTTGCTGGGGTCGACGGCGACCACCGAACCGTTGTAGTCGCCGAGCGCTTCCACCGCCGCCCGGCGAATCACCAGGTCTTCGCCATCCACATTGTCGCCGTCGGTGGAATCGGCGAAAGTCGGCTCCGTCCAGGGTCCGCCCGCGACCGATGCCTGCGCCAGCCCGGTGCGGACGGCCACTGCCGGCGACAGCTTGACCGCGACGGCCGGTTTAGCCACTGTGTTTAGCACGGCGGCGGGGTGTGTCACGACCCGGCGGCGGCGTACCGTCTTCCGGGGAGTGGTCACGCCGAAGCAGAGACCGGAAACCAGGAAAAGGAAGCATCCGAATGCGAGAGATCGCTCAAACAGGAATATGCGTTGCCGCTTCATAAGCGCGTTATGCGGAACGGAACCGAAGCGATCGTCGAATGGTCCGGCCGGAGCCGCCAAACCGTTCGAGGGTAATCCGTCAAGCCCTTTCTTTTACTCTAACATCGCGTATTACATATCGGCAACGGCGCTGATATATTCCACGGATTCTAGCTAACATGAAGTAAGTTTCATGGATTCGCTCGAAATCCTCGACGGTGAGATTGTGCACTGCGGGCTATGCCCGCGTTTGCGGGAGCACTGCGCCACGGTGGCTTCCGTCAAGCGGCGGGCCTACCGCGATTGGGACTATTGGGGCAAACCGGTGCCGGGCTTTGGCGACCCGCAAGCGCGGATCCTGATTCTTGGCTTGGCCCCGGGGGCGCACGGTTCCAACCGGACGGGCCGTATGTTCACGGGCGACCGTTCGGGCGACATGCTCTACGGAGCGCTGCACAAGACCGGCTTCGCGTCGCAACCGTCCGCCGTTTCCCGCCAGGACAACCTGAGGCTGCGGGATGTTTACATTACCGCCGCCGCGCGCTGCGCGCCGCCAGGCAACAAGCCGTCGCCCGAGGAGTTGCGCAACTGCCGCCCGTATTTGGAGCGCGAACTGTCGCTGCTGACCAATGTCAAGGTGGTGGTGGCGCTGGGCAGGATCGCATTCGACGCCTACCTAAACGTCCTGAAATCCCAGGGTGCGATCCGCAGCCGCGCGGGGTTCGAGTTCGGCCACAACCGGCGGTTCACGACGGCTCCGGGGCGCCCGGTCCTGATCGCCTCGTACCACCCGAGCCAACAAAACACGTCCACCGGAAAGCTTACCGAAGCCATGCTGCTGGACGTTTTCCGGAAGGCCGGAAGGGCGGCGGAAAGGTCATGAGGCCAAGTGGCCTAAGGATGCGATTTGGGCAAATTGCCCAAACCGAGCCCTAAAGCGCTGATTCTAAATAGCGGGATTCTCGATTTTGGGCAAATGCCCAGAATTGGCCGGTTCCTATGCCTTTCTCAGCAGCCTGCCGGTCTAGAACTTCAGCTCGATGCGGATGGCGTGCGATGGGGTGGCGCCGACGTTCTTGAGGGAATGAACGATGGCCTCCGACCAGGCAGCGGTACCGGCCTTACGCGCCGTGACGGTGGTCTGTCCGTCGCCGGTGGTCTGCTGAAGGGTGTAGTCGCTAAGGTAGACGACCACGCTGTGACGGTGATGGTGGAGGGGCTCGGAGGCGCCGGCGGGGATGCTGTCGTCGATGACCCGAACGAACTCGTTTTCGAACATCAGATGCTGCGTGGTGGCGCAGACAACCAGGGAATCGAGCGGGTCGGGGGCAGCTTGCGGCCAGGCGATGCAGGCGGCGGCCAGACAGACCGCGGCGGCGAAACAGAACTTCAGTTTCTTGCTCATGGCAGTTGAGTATATCTCATCGGGCTTATCCGACCGAAGCAGGCAGGGCTCCGGCCCACAAGGGTGGGGCGCGCGCGGCCTCGGGAATGGGCGAGGCGCTATTGCAGAATCGTGGGCAGGGCGGTTTCCGTGCTGTAGGGACTGACCCGCAAGCCGAGACCCATCAGCCCGGACCCCGTGAATTGGACGACGCCCTGCTGGCCGCTCGTGAAGGACCAATTCTCGCCATCTGGCGGGGCACTAAACAAGAAAGCCGTATGACCGTTGGCGGGCAAAGAGATATTTTGCGGTGAGGATCCTGGCAGCGGGTTGCCGTTGAGGTCGAAGAATGTGGCTGTGATGTTGGCCGCCGATCCCGTTAGACTCCCGATGGCGATGCCCGTGATGAAGCCGCCACTGTCGATGAACGGAAGCGTCATGGTCGACGCACTCAACTGGCTTTGCAGGGGAACGGTCGCCTCCCAAGGCGTAAAGTACCCGGCCCCGGTCGGCGCCAGCCCGTCCGGCGCGTAAGTGAAGATGGCGAAGCCGCTGACGGACGCGTTAGCCAGCACGTCAACCCATCCTTGCACGTTGGCGGTCTGGTTTTGGCCGGCATTAACCACCAGGGTGGTATTGGGATTGAGCACGGTGTCAAGCGTGGTGGTTGTGAGCACCTGAGTAACGCCTTGCTGGGTGACCGTAAGAGGGGTGGTCGCGGGGAAAGCCTGTGTTCCGTTGTCCGCGTGGAACACCAGGCTCACTGGCACCGCCGTCGAGGGAGAGGTGTTCACCACCCAGATGGTGGTAGCCACAGACCCACCCGCCGCGAATTGGGGCAGGACGCCTACCCGCGCGAGCGATCCGGTCACGGCAAGGACTGTTAGGGCGAATGTCCCGGTAGCGGCGGCCGATTTGCTATCGAGAACCTGAACCTTGAAGTCGCTAACCCCCGCCGCGGATGGCTGGCCCGTAATCGCGCCTCCGCTGCCCAGCGTCAGGCCGCCCGGAAGTGCGCCCGATGTCACCGACCAGGCGTAGGGGGGCGTGCCCCCTGTAGCGACGAGCGTCTGCGAATACGCGCCATTCACATATCCCGAGAGCAGGGGGGAAAGGGTGGCGATCACGGGCGCCGAGGAGATCGAAACCGTGAGAGCGAGCGGGGTGGAGGCGGTTGCGCCGGTGCTGTCCTTGACTTGGACCGTGAAGTTGAAGGACCCCGCCGCCGTGGGAGTGCCGGAAACCGTACCTGTGCTCGCAAGCGTCAGGCCGGCCGGGAGGGCGCCGCCCGTCACCGACCAGGTGTACGGCTGGCTACCCGCCGCGGCGTTAAGATTATGGGAATAGGCCACGCCGACGGTCGCCGCGGGCAGTGGTGAGGAAGTGGCAATCGTGAGGATGGCGAATGGCCCGATCTTGGCGACAAAGCCGTGATAGCAGCAGCCGCTGGCGCCGGCGGTGGTCTGGAATGCGCCGGGGGTTGTAATCAAGTTCGGGCCGCTGTCATTGCCGGCGAGATAGATTGTGCCGCCGGGGTCGACTGCCAGCCCGGCTGGAACCGTGGAATCGAGCCCCTTGGATCCGATTGTCGTAGAGAACAGCAGGTTCGCGCCTGTGGGGTCGAGCTCGGCGATCAACACCTGCTGATCTCCGCCGGTCGGGGTTGGTTCCACGGGATTGACCATTGGAAAGCCTACGCCGGGCTGCCCCATAATATAGACGTTGCCGTTCCCATCCAACTGGACGGGGCCGGTGGAATACACGGCGTCGCTCCCATCCGGTTTGGCGTCTCCTACAAACGTAGACCAGAGGATGCTGGTGGCGGTAGGATTCAGCTTGGTCACGTGGGCAGCCGAGCATGTCTGCCCATTCGGGCCGCAAACGGTCGAATAGGCGCCGGCCGTCACGGGAAAATCCGTAGAATTGGTGTATCCGGCGATATAGGCATTGCTGGAGCTATCGATCGCGATACCGCTGACGTAGTCGCCTCCGCCCGCCGCGCGCCCGCCAAGGTAGGTGGCGTAGGCCAGCGACGCTCCACCGGGGGACGTGACGGGAGTGAACTTCGCAACGAAGCCGCGGTAAACCTGCAAATACGTTCCAGTGCTGCCCAGAGGAGCGCCGCTGGGTTGAATGACGCCGGCGGTCGTCGGCAACTGGCCGGCGGTCGTCTCGCCGACTAGATAGAAGTTGTCGTTCGCATCCACCGCGACCCCGGTGCCCCAGGTAGTGCCGGCGTCGGTGGTGATAGGGCCACCCGGGGGAATTCCGTTCAGGTCGCCAAAGATAGTGGAATACAGCAGTTGCGCGCCGGTGGGATCGAATGCCGCGACGAAGGCGTATTGGGGCGATCCCCCGCCAGTTCTGTTCCCGCCGATTACCGCGCCGCTGGTGGTGGGAAAGCAGCCTTGGTAGGTATAGCCTGTGGAGCAAGACTCATCCTCGTTGCCGGCGATGTAGGCGCGTCCGGCGCTATCCACGGCAATGGCGGTTGCGTAGTCGTACGCGTAGCCGCCCAGAAATGTGGAGTATACAATGCCGGTTCCGGTGGGATTCAGCTTGGTCACAAATGCGGAAGCGTTGGAGCTGTAGCAGGTTGCAACAAGGGGCTCGGCGTTGCTGGGATTCGGGTCGCAGACTGTCTGGTACGCTCCGGCGGTTACGGGGAAATTGGCCGAGTCCGTCTCACCGGTCACGTAGGCATTGCCACTGGAGTCCACCGCTATGGCGTAGGCTTGGTCGTAGTCGTCGCCGCCTAAATAGGTGGAATACACCAGCGAACTGCCATCCGGACTGAATTTGGTTACAAAAGCCGTAGGCCACGCCCCGGGAGGGACGGGGCTGCCTGTCGGCCCCTTGGCGGGAGGCGCGCTTGCATAAGGGTTTTTAGTGGGGAAATCCACGGAGTAGGTGTAGCCCGTCACGTACGCGCTGCCCAAGCTGTCCACCGCGATGCCTTGCGAGACGCCGACGGCAAGGTTGCCGGGTCCGAGCGGAAGCCCGATGCGATCGGTGCTGGTCCCGGCAAGGTAGGAGGCATAGCTGAGCACGGGATCGATGACCAGCGCCCTGGACCGATCGTAGCTGCCCAGCCGGAAGCGTACCCGGTTCCCGGCTACGGCGAACTCCCCTTCGACGCCGGTCTTCTTGTCTCCATCCATCTGGTACAGCACCGGCTTCTTGAAGCTCGCTGGACCGTTGGGCGCATCGAGGACCAGATTGCCCTCCGAATCGACGCTGGCGCGGGCCCCGTCGATCCGCCAGGCGATACGGCTGGGGTCGGCGCCGGGGGCGACCACGAAGTCGTACTCCAACTGGCGCTGATTCCCGTAAAAGACCAGATCCACGCCAGGGTAGATCTGGGCGTAGTCGACCTTGCCATAGGTCGGGATGCCGGAGCGCCAGTTCTTCGGGTCGTTACCGATGAGGTAGCTCACCACGCCGGGCTGAGGGGCGAGTCCGACCGCGTTGGCCTTGGCATTTGCCCCAATCAGGCTCATGCGCAGGGTGTCGGCGGACGCGGCGCCAGATGCCGGTTGTTGCTGCTGAAGGTTGAGGACAACCCCGCCCGAGTCGAGAAAGAGTGCGTAGCCGGAGCCGCGCGAGAGAAACTGAACCGAGGACGCCGCCTGCCCCCGATTCGGTTCAAAGCTCAATGGCACATGCAGGAGATCCGCCTTGAAGCGCTCGCCCGGAACCGCCAATGCACGCGGTCCCGCAAGACCAAGTGCCGGTAGGATAATGGCAACCGCCGCGATCGCCCCCAGTGTTCGTAATCGGGACGCCGAAGACCGATCCATCGTCATTTTCGGGACTCCTTCTCCGCTCCCGGCACGACGCGAGGGCCGGTCCGGGATTTGCAGGGACATGCTGGCTGGCGTCAATTTTACATCTAATTGCGTCAATCAGACCCGTTTATTTCTGTTCCGAAGTCCGATAGCCCGGGGAGGGCCAAAGCCGGCTCCGAGCGAGGTGGAGCGGAGTTCGCGCAGGGCGCTACGAGCTGCCGATCAGAATACCCGCGGCGAACACCAGGGCGCCGCCGAAAATCACCTGTAATGCCGCAGAGAAGAAGGGCGTATCCATGTATTTGTTGCGGATAAAGCTGATGGCGAGCAATTCGGCGACGACAACGGCAATGGCCACCACCATGGCCGCGTGAAAATCGGCAATCAGGAATGGCAGCGTGTGGCCGATTCCGCCCGCGGTAGTCATCAGGCCGCACACCAGGCCGCGAATCCACGGATGCCCGCGGCCGGTGAGCGAACCGTCGTCCGTAAGCGCCTCCGCAAAGCCCATGGAGATGCCGGCGCCCACCGATGCCGCCATGCCGACCAGAAAGGCGTCCCAGCTCACCTTGGTCGCGAAGGCGGCGGCGAACACGGGCGCCAGCGTCGAAACCGACCCATCCATCAGGCCCGCCAAGCCAGGCTGCACGATCTGCAACAGGAACAGCCGCCGCTGGGCCGTCTCTTCGTCTTTCCGGACATCCGGCGTGAGGATGCTCTCTTCGAGCGCTTCCGCGATGGCCGAGTGCTTGCGCTCAGCCTGCGCCAGGTCGCCCAGGAGTTTGCGGATGGAGACGTCGGTGGTCTGTTGGGCCGCGCACTCGTAAAAGCGGCGCGTCTCCAACTCCATGATTTCGGCCTGTTTGCGCACCGCGTTCAAGCCCAGCGGGCGCACCAGCCACACCGGACGCCGCTCGACGAACCCCTTCACATCCTGGCGGCGAATGTGTGGAATATGCTCGCCGAACTTGGCGCGGTACAGGTCCAACAGACTGGCCCTGTGACCGGACTCCTCCTCCTGCATCTGCTCGAAAAGCTGCGCCGACGCCGGATACGTCTCGCGCAACCCGTCTACGAAGTCGCCGTAAATCTTGCCATCCTCCTCTTCCAGAGCGATGGCAAGAGCAAGAATCTCCCGCTCCGAGAGATCCTTGAAGTTTTTAGCCATGACCCATTATCGGGGACCGGCGCGCTGCCAGGCCGGGCCCACTACCTTCAGAAGGGCAGTTATCTTCCCATCGTTACCCAAAGATAGCTTGTCCGCCGCCAAAGCCGTAGCTAGCATAAAGCGGTCCTCATCGACCATGCCGGCGCGGTGCTGCCCCGCGGGCATATGGCTGCCCCGTGTTCGGGTGCCGGCGGACCGCAGCGCCCTACGAGCGCACAATCTGACAAAGGAGCGAAATGATGACGTTTATGAAGACCTTCTGGAAAGGAGATCGGGGCCAGGACCTGATCGAGTACACGCTGCTCTTGGCATTCGTGGCGCTGGCATCGGCGGCCCTTTTTCTGGGCGCCGGCAGCAGCATCTCGGGTATCTGGAACACGAGTTCCTCGCAGTTGGTCGTGGCCAACGGAAGCTAGGCTTGGCCCCGCAGTCATGTCGGGCGGCTGCGGAATTATGCGGAATGCGTGAACATTCACCTGGCTGAAACGCGTTCGTCAAGTTGAGGGCGCACTATCGGTGTAGGGGAACCGATGGCCGTTCAGGAACAAGATCCCGCGGTACTCCAGCCGCCGCGGGAAAAAAGAGGTATCCCGAGTGCGTCGTGCGACTCGCGACGCACCATCGATTTCATCTACATCGACGCCGGCGGAGGGCACCGCGCCGCGGCCACGGCGCTGGCCGAGGTAATCCGCCGGCAGGAGCGCCCCTGGGATCTTCGCCTGCTAAACGTTCAGGACTTGTTAAACCCCATCGATTTTATCCGGAAATCCACGGGCATTCCCTTCCAGGACGTCTATAACATCATGCTCCGGCGCGGCTGGACGCTGGGAACGGCCCAATTGATTCCGGCGATGCACGCGGTGATCCGTCTCAGCCACCACGCACAAGTCCGCGTCCTCGAACGGCACTGGCGGCTGAACCGGCCTGACATGGTTGTCTCGCTCGTTCCGCACTACAACCGCGCTTTCCGGGAAGCGCTGGACCGCGCGTGGCCGGGAACGCCCCTGGTCACGATCCTGACCGACATTGCCGACTATCCGCCGCACTTTTGGATCGAGCGCCAGGACCAATATGTAATCTGCGGTTCCCAACGGGCGGCGCGGCAGGCGCGTTCCCTGGGCCTGCCGGAGGGCCGCATCATGCAGGTTTCGGGGATGGTCCTGAACCCGAGGTTCTACCAGGCGCGCGATGCAGACCGCGCCGCCGGACGAGCCGCCCTGGGCCTGCGGCCGGACCTTCCCACGGGTTTAGTCATGTTCGGAGGGGAAGGGTCGATGAACCTGGTGAAGATTGGCCACGCCTTGAACAAGTCCGTCGCCGGCGTTCAGTTGATCCTTTTGTGCGGACGCCACCAGAGGGCCGTTGCGGAGCTTCGTAATCTGGCTCCGCGGATCCCGATGTTCGTGGAAGGCTTCACCAGCGCCATTCCGCAATACATGGCGCTGGCGGACTTCTTCATCGGCAAGGCGGGGCCGGGCAGCATCAGCGAGGCGTTCGCGATGGGGCTGCCCGTGATTGTAGAGAGAAACGCCTGGACTCTGGCGCACGAGCGTTATAACGCGGACTGGATCGAGGAGCGCGAGCTTGGGATCGTGTTGCCCAGCTTCTCAGGGATTGCCGGAGGCGTGCGGGAGATGCTCCGGCCGGAGCGGTATGAGCGTCTTCGCCGGAACGTGGCGTCCATCCGCAACTCCGCCGTATTTGAGATTCCAGCATTGTTGAGTGGAATCCTCGCCGCGGCGTAGCGCCAAAGCATTTCCACACCCAACTGTTTTTACCGAAATACCACAGGTTTGCCAGATGGTTGTAACACCACGCGCGCAAGCTGGTACTGACGGCATCCGGAATAACAGGAGGAATCATGAGAGATGGCAAGGTTCGCTTCCTCTGGCGGGATCCGGCGGCGCTTCGGGGTTATGTCGCCGCGGCGTCACTCCACGGTCATACCATGCATTCGAAAGAGTGTCTGTCGTTTCTTCCCAGTTATCTCCACAAGGTTCCGGGCGTCTCTCGGGTGGTTCGCCGGTATCAGCATCCTCCGTCCGCGTCTCACCCCGCCGTCGATTTCTCTCGCGCTTACTGGACTCCTCCTCTCACGCCGGCGACGGCCCTGCATGTGGAGCGGAAACAGATCTCAAAGCTGGGATTGCAGCCCCTGGTATCGCTCACCGACCACGACGACATTGAGGCGTACACTACTTTGCGCGTAACAGCGGACCGCGCCGCAGTGCCCGCGTCGGTGGAGTGGACCGTCCCTTATGGCGCGTCGATTCTGCATCTGGGGATCCACAACCTCGCGTCCGGCGCCGTCCGCTCCTCCATGGGGGCTATGCTGGCGTACACTGCCGCGCCGCAGGAAAGCGAGCTCCCCGGCCTGCTCCAAGAGTTGTCTCGGCTGCCCGAGACGCTCATCGTGCTGAACCATCCGTTCTGGCTTGAGGAGGGCGTTACCGAAGCCGGACATCGATGGTCCCTGGAGCGGTTCCTGCGCGAGTGTGTCGAGTGGGTCCACGCATTCGAGCTGAACGGGACGCGGAAGTGGAAGGAGAATGCCGACACAATCGCTTTGGCGGAGGCCCATGCGCGGCCCGTGATTTCGGGGGGCGACCGGCATGGCTGCGAACCCGCCGCGTGCCTTAGTCCAACCAATGCGCGATCGTTTTCGGAATTCGCCGCGGAGGTCCGTCAAGGGCACAGCACGGTCGTCTTCATGCCGCAGTATCGCGAACCCATGGCGCTGCGGATGCTCGAAGCCATCCGCGACATTCTCCGCCTGTATCCCGAATATCCAGGGCGGGAGCGTTGGACCGACCGGGTGTTCTACACCGGGGACGATGGCGTGGCCCGCGCCCTATCGGTGATCTGGCGCGACACGCCCTGGGCGCTTGGCGCGGTCGCCGGCGCGGTACAGTTCCTGGCCGGCGCGAGCCTGCGTCCCGCGATCCGGCTGCTGCTGGCCGAGCGCGGCGAGGCCCTGCCGTGAGGGTGGCGGGGCGCGCGATACGCCTGCCTGGCTCCCTTGCGGACGCCGTAGCTCGCTGCGAGAAACTGCGGGACATGTCCCCTGAAGCCGTGGCTTCCATCGTTGTTTTGGGGGTGGTATTCGGCGTCTTTCCGGCGCCGTTCTGCCCTACCCTGTTTTGTGCGCTGGCGGCGCTCGTCCTGCGCTTGAACTCGCCAGCGATCCAAGTGGTCAATTACCTGGTCTACCCTCTGCAGATCGCCCTTGCGGCGCCGTTCGCCAGTTTGGGAGGACGGTTATTCCCCACGGCCGCAAGCTCCATCGGCGCGCACAACGCCGTTTGGCAAGCCGCATCCTGCGTTTACACGGCCGGAGAGCACGCTGCCGCCGCCTGGTTTTGCGTCTGCGCCCCTCTTGGAGCGGCGCTGTATATCGTCTTGGCCTCGGTTCTGCGGCGGCGCGCCGGACTTGCGGGCGCAGCCCAGACTTTCCCGCCTCCAGCCGCGTCCCAGATTGCATGAGGCGCCGGTGCGATAAAATTGAATTCATGCTGCGTATTGTTGCCATGACCCTCCTGGCGACAGCTTTGCTCGCCCAGAACAGCCCCAAGCCAGCGGAAAAGGTTCCGGCCAAGGTGGACCAGGCGCTCCGCGCCCGCGCGAACCAGTTCTATCAGGACTTCGTGAAAGGCCAATTCAGCGATGCGGAGACGCTGGTTGCGCCGGAGAGCAAGAACTATTTCGTCGGTGTCAGAAAAGAACAATTCCTGAGCTGCGAGATCAAGAGCGCTGCCTATTCGGACAAGTTCAGGCTCGCCGACGTGGGCGCTGTGTGCGACCGAAACATCATGTTCATGGGCTTTGCGGGCCATCCGATGAAGTACCCGGTGGGGAGCCAGTGGAAACTGGAGCACGGCAAGTGGTACTGGTATGTGGACCCCAACGCCCAGCGGGTAACGCCATTCGGCATAGACAACTCGATGCTCAGGAGTATGACAGGCGCAGCCGCACCGGCCAGTCCGCCGCCCGCCCTGCCCAGTCCGGCCGAGCTCGCCAGCCCGGCCGTGGCCCTCAACAAGGTGCGGGCGGACAAGCAATCCTTCACGCTGAAGCCGGGTGACTCCGCCGCGGTAACTTTCTCCAATAGCGCGCTCGGCCCGATGAGCTTCGCGCTGCACGGCGCGCCGCCGGACGGCTTCGAGATCACTCCCGCTCACGCCGACTTGCAGCAAAACGCCAAGGCCACCGTGACCGTGAAGGCATTGGACAACGCCAAGTCCGCAGTCCTGAACTTCGAAATCATGCCGACCGGCGAAGCCATCGCCATCAAAGTCGAGATCCAGTAACCGGCATTATGAGCTTTCGTCTGGTGGTGAATTACCGCCCGCGGGGCGATCAGGAAGCCGCCATTGAGGAACTCTCGCGGGGAGTGCGAGAGGGAGAGCAGCACCAGGTTCTGCTGGGCGTAACGGGGTCCGGAAAAACCTTCACCATGGCCAAGGTGATCGAAGCTGCCGGACGGCCGGCGCTCATCCTGGCCCACAACAAGACGCTCGCCGCGCAGCTTTATCACGAGTTCAAGTCGTACTTCCCCGAGAACGCGGTGGAATACTTCGTCAGTTACTACGACTACTATCAGCCGGAGGCATACATCCCGTCGAGCGACGTCTATATCGAAAAGGAAGCCACCACCAACGACGAACTCGATAAGTTGCGGCTCTCGGCGACTAAGTCGCTGTTCGAGCGCCGTGACTGCGTCATCGTGGCCAGCGTGAGCTGCATTTACGGCCTGGGTTCTCCGGAAGCCTATTACGGCATGCTGCTGATGCTCGAAAAGGGGCAGAAGATCTCGCGCAGCCAGATAGTTTCCAAGCTGGTCGAGATCCTCTACGAGCGCAACGACGTCGATTTCCGCCGCGGGACTTTCCGCGTTCGCGGCGACGTGATCGAAGTCTACCCAACTTACGACGATGACGCCTTCCGCATCGAGTTATTCGGCGACGAAGTGGAGAGTCTCTCCCAGATCGACCCGCTGCTCGGCCAGGTCAAACAGACTTACCTGCGGCTGCCTATCTATCCCAAGACGCACTATGTCATGTCCGAAGAGACTAAGTTCGCCGCCATGGACGGTATTCGCGAGGAGCTGACGTGGTGGCGCGCGGAGCTAGACAAGCAGGGCAAGCAAATCGAAGCGCAGCGCCTCTTTCAGCGCACCATGTTCGATCTGGAGATGATGAAGGAGATCGGCTACTGCCATGGAATCGAAAACTACTCACGGCACTTCTCGGGGCGTCTGCCGGGTGAAGCGCCTCCCACCCTGCTCGACTACCTGCCGCACGACGCGCTGATGTTTCTCGACGAGAGCCACCAGACCGTTCCGCAGTTGCACGGCATGTATCACGGGGACCGCTCGCGCAAGGAAACTCTGGTCTCCCACGGCTTCCGCCTCCCCAGCGCGCTCGATAACCGTCCGCTCACTTTCGAGGAGTTCGAGCACCGCGTCAATCAACTGATCTACGTCTCGGCAACGCCTGGCCCCTATGAGCTGACCAAGTCCGCCGGCGTGGTAGTCGAGCAGATCATACGGCCCACGGGACTGGTGGACCCGACCGTGGAGATCCGTCCGGTGAAGGGTCAGGTGGACGATCTGTTGGGCGAGATCCGCAAGCGCGTCGATGCCAATCAGCGCGTGTTAGTAACTACCCTGACCAAGCGCATGTCTGAGGACCTGGCGGAGTATTACTCCGAAGTAGGCGTCCGCTGCCGGTATCTGCACTCGGAAGTAAGTACGCTCGACCGCATCAAGATTCTCAGAGACCTGCGCCACGGCGAGTTCGATGTACTGATCGGGATCAACCTGCTGCGGGAAGGTCTGGACCTGCCGGAAGTCTCTCTGGTGGCTATCCTGGATGCCGATAAGGAAGGCTTCCTGCGCTCGGCGGGATCGCTGATTCAAACCATGGGACGCGCCGCCCGCCACGTGGAAGGCCACGCCATCCTCTACGCCGACGTCATGACCGACAGCATGCGCAAGGCCCTCGGCGAAACCGCCCGCCGCCGCGCCGTGCAGCTCGATTACAACGAGCGCAATGGCATCGTGCCACAGTCTATCGTCAAACCCATCGACATGAGCCTGGTGGCCGTTGCGGAAGCGGATTACGTGACTGTCCCGCTCGAGGAAGACGACGCCGTCGAAGGTCTCACTCCCGACGAGCGCCAGCGCTTCATCGGCGAGCTGGAAGAGAGAATGCGCGAGGCCGCCCGCAAGTTCGAATTCGAAAAGGCCGCCCAATTAAGGGACCGCGTGAAAGCCCTCAAGCAGGTGTAGCTGTGGGGCGGACGCCCCCGTCCGCGCCGGACCCCCAGGTCCGGCTCCTGCCCAGCTTAATCGCGTTCTCAATCAGCTTGAGGCCGTAGTTGGCACCGGGGGTCAGAGTGAGGATCGACTCGGGGTGGAACTGCACGGCTTCGATGGGCAAACTGCGGTGTCGGACGCCCATGACCACGCCGCCTTCGGTCGATTCCGCGGTGATTTCCAAGCACGCGGGGAAAGTCTCGCGGCGCGCATACAAAGAGTGATAGCGGCCCACCTGGAATTCCTCCGGCAGGCCTTTGAAAATGCCGAGACCGCGGTGGCGCACCATGGAGCGCTTGCCGTGCATGGGATAATCGAGCACACCCAACTCCCCTCCGAACGCCTCCACAATGCCTTGCAGGCCCAGGCAGACGCCGAATACCGGAATGCCCAGGCGCACCGCCGTTTTCACCAGATCGGGCACGCCGAATTCCGAAGGCCGGCCCGGACCGGGAGAAATCAGGATGAGGTGCGGGGCGATCTCCGTAATTTGCTCCGCCGTCAGACCCGCCCGGTAGGTGATCACTTCGGCGCCGGTCTGGCGAGCGTAGTTGGCGATGGTCTGGATAAAGCAATCGTCGTTGTCCACCAGCAGGAGCCTGGCGCCGGCGCCCACCTGCTCGTAGGTCAGTTCGACCGCCGGCGGCACCGGATCGGCATGGCCCAGAATGCGGAAAAAGCCGGTGGCTTTCAGGCGCGTTTCGCGTTCCTCCATGGCCGGCGCGGAATCGTAAAGCAGGGTGGCGCCAACGGGATATGAGGCCATGCCGCCGCGCAGATAGGTGGTTCGGATGAGAATGCCGGTGTTGATATCGCCGTTCAGCGAAATCATGCCCACGGCGCCGCCGTACCATCCGCGGGCGCTCTTCTCAAGCGATTCGATGGCCCGTGAAGCCGCCTTCTTGGGGGCGCCGATCAGGGTGACGGCCCACATGTGGCTGAGGAAGGCGTCGAGCGAATCGAAGCCTTCCTCCAGAATCCCTTCGACGTGGTCCACGGTGTGGAACACCCCGGCGTAGCGCTCGATCAGGCGCCGGCCAACCACCCTGACCGTGCCCGGCTGGCAGACCCGCGACTTGTCGTTGCGGTCCACGTCGGTACACATGGTCAGCTCGGATTCCTCCTTGGTGGAGCCGAGCAGCTCGCAGATATTCTCCGCGTCGCGCAACGGATCGCCGGTGCGCTGCGCGGTTCCCGCGATGGGGCAGGTTTCGACGCGCCGTCCCTCGACGCGAACGAACATCTCCGGCGAGGCGCCCACCAGTTGCTCGTCGCCGAATTGCAGCAGCAGTTCGTAAGGGCTGGGGCTGGCGTCCTGTACCCGTTCGAACAACTCGGACGCGCGGCCGCTGTAGGGCGTGCTGAAGGTCTGGCGCAGCACCACTTCGTAATAATCGCCGCGGCGCATGCCCTCGCGCACGGCCTCCACATTGGCCATGTACTCTTCCGGCCGGTGATCGGAAACGATGGGCCCCGGCGGGAGCTTGACCGGAGGCGGAATCTCCGCCGTGGAGCGCTCCACGCCGAGCGTCGAAACATCGCCGCGGCGGAAATCGTACTGGTAGCGGTCGATGCGCTGCTCCTCGCGGTCCATGAAGAAGATGTCGTCGCATAGGAACAGGTGCAGATCCTTCTGGCCGCTGCGCGGGAGCTTCTTTTCGATCGGATCGAACTGGAAGAGCAGGTCGTAGCCGAAAGCCCCCACCAGCGCGAGATGGCGGTCGCCCGCGCCCTGAAACTCGGCCACCAGGGCCCTCAGGACGGAAAAGACCGAAGGCTGCCGGCTGCGCTGCTCTTCGGGAAACCGCTCCGGCATGGGTTTCAGGCGGCCGGCGAGCATCCCCCCTTCCGGCCCGAATTGCTCCCAATGCGGGTGATCCGCCAGAACCGGCGCCAGGAACCCGGCGATTATGCGGCCACGCTCGTTGAGCGGACGGATTTCGACGCGCCGCTCGTAGGAAACGATCTCCAGCGGCGGGTTGACCGAGCCGATGTCCCAGCGCGCATACCGCCCGGGAGATTCGTATCCCGAGGAGAGGTAGATGCCCCGGTATTGGTCCAGGTCGCGCAACAGCCGCCACAGCCCACGGCGGAAGTTGACCTGGGAACCGGTCCGTGTGACCTCTATGCCATGGGGGGTGGTAAAGCTGTAGTCATGCATGGGGCTGCCTGTTGGGGATTAGGTTTCAGAATAACATGCGCGGCATCGAGGCCGATTCGCGCCGCGATCCGAGCCGCGAACGTAAGAGAGCGGCACATTCGCTCGCCGGCCCTACAGCGATTTCCGTGCGCCCGGGTTCAGTTTTCCGTTGGAAGGGCGTTGAACTTATCGACCACCAGCACCTTGCCCATAGTCCTGCTGCTCACCAGTTTGAGGCCGAGTTGGCGCTCAAGAGCGGCGGCAAGATCGGGGCCCGGCTCGCTCGCGGCTCCGGTGGGATCCGCGGAGTCTTGCGCTGGCGCCGGAGTGCCCGGCGCGATGAAATCCATGGTGAAGTCGTAAAGTCCGGTGAGGCCGGTCTTGTCGAGAACCGGCCGCTCGGAAACAAGCTCCAGTTGACGGATCAGATCGGGGATTCCCGACATTCTGGCCGCAAGATGCGACAGCATCACACCCCTTCTTCCGTAGAAGCCAATGCTGGGCTTGCCGGGAGGGAGAAAGGGCCAGCCGTCAGACGGCCAGTCGAAGGATTGCGGCGGGGCGTCCGGATCCGGTTTCTCGGCGTCCTTCAGCTTCGGGCCGCCCTTGGCCACTTCCAGGTCGTAACTCGGAACTTCCTTTTCGACGTAGTGGGTCGCGACGCCGAAGCGCTCCGCCAACAGGTTCTGGAGCATCCGGCAGAACTGGGATCTGTCCGTGTCCTCCGGAACCTTGGCGACGACTTCGAAGTAGTCGCGAATCGGCGGCATGCCAACGATCGCATTCCGCTGATAGCCCGGAATATCGTAGGCCATCGTAATCAGGTTCGGCAGAGCGGCGCCCTCCCAGGTGAACTGCCCTGGTCGGTAAGCTCCGGCGATGTGGGACGGATGCGCGGCGTCGGGAAACGGCACGACTTTGACGGAAGCGACCTCAAAAGAGAGCGGCCCCACGGCCGGGGCCGGGTTGCTCTGCGCCCACAGAGCCGCGCAGGCAAGCAGAAAGGCGAGCATTCGCATGGGCGGATTTCCTTTCGGACTCCGAGGTCTATTTTACATCGCGCCCCACGCGTGGGTGGCGCCATTTTTCTTCGCTACTACGGAGCTTGAACCAGGGCGTGGAAGCGGGCGAGGATGCCGGCGGTGTTGGCGCGCTTCAGGTCGTGGCCGGCGCCTTCGACCGCCTGCAATTCTGTGGGCGCGGGGATCAGGACCAGAGCTTCGCGCAGCTCTTCGACGGAGCCAAAAGGATCTATGGTCCCATGGACGAACAGCGCGCGGGTGCGCAACTCGGGGAAGAAGTTGGTGCGCTTCCGGTCCGGCTTGCCGGGCGGGTGCAGGGGGTAGGAGAGCAGCAGGAGCCCGCTGGCAAGGTCCGGCCGCTCCGCCGCCCACATGGCCGTTTGGCGGCCTCCATAGGAGTGGCCGCCGGCGAAAATCCACCCGGGCGCCAGATCTCGCAGAGCCTGGTAGGCGCGCTCGATGCCCTCCCGGTCCTGGGCCGCATGGCTGGGATCGGGCGGACCTTTGGGCCGACGCTGGCGGAATGGCAGGTCGTAGCGCAGCGTCAGGTAGCCGGCATCGGCGGCCGCCGTGGCCACTCGCACCAGCAGCGGCGCGTTGGCGTTCGAGCCGGCCCCGTGGGTCAGGATCAACGCGTGGCCGTTGGCGCTTTCGGGTGTGTGCAGGATGCCGCTGACGCCATCGGATTGAAAAGGCACACCCATAACGGTCCTGTCGGCCGCGATTCCCAGCCGGGGTCCGGCGAATCCCTCCTGTCGAAGCGGACGCTACTCCTTCTTCTTAAGTTGTGCGTCGTTGTCCCGAATGAACTGGCGGATGGCATCCGTCATCCCAAGGAGTTTCTCCCACTGCTCCCGGTACAGCGTGACGGGAAAACGGCCGAGGCCATAGACCGAGAGGCCGCCCTTCTCGCTCACTTTGAGGTATAACTGCCCGCGCGCGGGCTTCTTCAACATCTCGTTTTCGGCGCGAAGCCGGTCGAGTTCAGCTTGCAGTTCTTCTTCCGTAGGCATGGTGTACAGTTCCAGTGATACCACATGATACGCTGAGAGTCTCGCCCGATGTCCGATTTCGATGCCATCCTGTTCGATTTCGATGGCGTGCTTGCCGACACCGAACCCGTCCATTTTGCCTGTTGGGTGGATGTGCTGGCGCCGCTCGGCGTGATTTTCGAGTGGGAGTTCTTTCGCGACCACGGCGTGGGAATCGACGACCGCGCCATGCTTCACCTGCTGGCCGCCCGTACCAGCCCGCCCCGCGACTGGGAGAGCTTGTGGGCTTGCCATGACGAAAAAAGCGCGCTGTTCCGGCAGCGGACGCTGGCATCGCCTCCGTTCGCGCCGGAGCTGGGCGACTTTCTGAAGGGCTTGCACGACGCGTACAAACTGGCGGTGGTGACGGCCAGTTCGCGCCCCGAAATCGAGCCGTTGCTTGCGGCCGCGGGCCTCGGCGAGTACTTCGACGCGCTGGTGTGCGGCAAGGAGGCGGGCCGCCACAAGCCCTCCCCGGACCCTTATCTGCGCGCCGCGGACTTGCTCCAGGCGAAGAATCCGCTGGTGGTGGAGGATTCCGCGGCCGGCATCGCCAGCGGGCACGCGGCAGGGTTCGAAGTGTTGGCGGTGAAGAGTGCGGCGGGGATGCCGAAGGCGGTGATGGGGCGGCTGGCTGTATGAGCGAGCCTGTCCGCTGCGCCTGGGCCCGCGATCCGCTGATGATCGAGTATCACGACCGCGAATGGGGCGTACCGCTCCACAACGACCGGGCGCTGTTCGAGTTCCTGATCCTGGAAGGCGCGCAGGCGGGCCTGAGCTGGGCGACGATCCTCAAGAAGCGCCCGGCGTACCGCGCGGCCTTCGACGGCTTCGATGCGCGCAAGATCGCCCGCTACAACGAGAAAAAGACCGCCGCCCTGCTGGCCGACGCTGGCATTGTGCGCCACCGGCTGAAGGTGGCGGCGGCCGTCCGCAACGCGCTGACCTTCCTGGAGGTCCAACAGGAGTTCGGCTCCTTCGACGCCTACGTTTGGCGATTCACCGGCGGGCGTCCGCTGAAGAACGCGTGGCGCCGGATGGAGGATGTGCCGGCGCGCAGCGCGGAATCCGACGCGATGAGCAAGGATCTCAAGAAACGCGGCTTCACGTTCGTGGGATCGACCATTTGTTACGCGTTCATGCAGGCGACGGGGATGGTGAACGACCACCTGACTGGATGCTTCCGGTACCAGCAGTGCTCGAATCGAGCCCGTTAACGCGGTTCCGACCCCTTGGCCCCGGCCCCCGACCCCTGGCCGCTGGATCCCGGCTCGTGGCCCTCGGCGTGCAGCCCTACCACCCGAGTCCTATCTGGAGGGTTTTCGTGGCTAAAGGTTTTGTCGCCATTACGGCCGAGCGCTGCAAGGGCTGCGGGTTCTGCGTGGAGTTTTGTCCGACGCGCGTCCTGGCGCTCTCTTCCGCTTTCAATTCAAAGGGTTACCATCCACCGCACATCGTTTCCGCGGAGAAGTGCAGCGGCTGCGACCTGTGCGGCATGTACTGCCCGGACTTCGCCATCTTCGGGGGGCGCTATGCACGCTGACCCTAAAGGCGTGCTGACGGGTGTTCATTTTATCGACGGTGACCACGCTTGTTGTGAGGGAACGCTCGCAGCGGGTGCGCGATTTGCCGCAGGTTATCCAATTACGCCTTCCACCGAGGTAGTCGAACGGTTCGCCTCCCGTATACCCACAGTTGGGGGTATTTTTATCCAAATGGAAGACGAACTGGCCGCTTCCATCACCATACAGGGGGCCGTGTGGGGCGGCGCGAAGGCCTTTACCGTCACCTCCGGACCGGGCTTTTCGCTGATGATGGAGCACATCGGCTACGCCGCCATGACCGAGACGCCCTGCGTTTTCGTCAACGTGCAGCGCGGCGGACCCTCCACCGGCCTTCCCACCCTGCCGGCGCAGGCGGACATGATGCAGGCGCGTTGGGGATCGCACGGCGATTACGGCATTATCGCGCTCTGTCCCAACTCGCCGCAGGAGTGCTTCGACCTCACCGTCACAGCCTTCAACCTGTCGGAGGAATTTCGCGTGCCGGTCATGATGATGCTCGACGAGTGCGTCGGCCACATGACGGAAAAGGTGGTCATCCCGGAGGCGGAGAAGATCGACGTCACGCCACGGCGCTACACGACGCAGCCACCCGAGGAATTTCACGCATTCGAGCCTAAGGGCGACATGGTCCCCGATATGGTGAAAGCTGGCGACGGCTACCGCTTCCACGTCACCGGCCTGACCCACGACGAGCGCGGCTATCCGAGCATGAATGTGGAGACGCAGGATCGTCTGGTGCGCCGCCTTCTGGATAAACTGAAGCCGCTGGCCAACGGCCGCGCTCTGTGCGAGACCGAGGGGCTGGACGACGCCGACGTGGTGGTGGTCTCTTACGGAATCACCTCGCGCGTGGCGCAGCGCGCTTTGCAGATGGCGCGGCAGCGCGGCATTCGCGCCGGAAAATTCCGGCTGATTTCCGCATGGCCTTTTCCCGTCGAGCGCATACGCGAGTTGGCGGGACGCGTGAAGGCGTTCGTCGTGCCCGAGATCAACCTGGGCCAGATGGTCTACGAAGTGGAGCGGGCCGCGGCCGGCAAGGCCAAAGTGATCCCGGTATCGCACGCGGGCGGCACGGTGCACAACCCCGACGCCATTCTCAAGGCCATTGTGGAGGCGGCCCAATGAACGAAGCGACGCTCGAAATCCCCTACGAAATCCCCGAAGGCGCCCACAATCCGGTTGAGCCGTTCCTGCGCATGGACCGGATGCCGCACATCTGGTGCGCCGGATGCGGCATCGGCACTACCGTCAATTGCTTCACGCGCGCGCTGCTCGATTCCAAGGCGAATCTGGACAAAGTGGCCGTCGTTTCCGGCATCGGCTGCACCGGCCGGGTTGCGGGTTACGCCAGCCTGGATTCCTTCCACACCACGCACGGCCGCGCCATTCCCTTCGCCACCGGGCTCAAGCTGGCAAATCCCGAACTGCAGGTGGTGGTCTACTCGGGCGATGGCGACCTCTTCGCCATCGGCGGCAACCATTTCATTCACGCGGCGCGCCGCAATATGGATCTCAAGGTGATCTGCGTGAACAATATGATCTACGCCATGACCGGCGGCCAGACAGCCCCCACCACGCCGGGGACGTCCATCACGGCGACCGCGCCGTATGGCGTGTTCGAGCCGACATTCAACCTGGTGGCCCTGGCCGAAGCCGCCGGAGCCTCCTACGTGGCGCGCTGGACCACGTACCACGTCAAGCAACTCGCGCGTTCCATGGAGGAGATCCTCAAGAAGAAAGGCTTCTGCTTTATCGAAGTCATTTCGCCCTGCCCGACGCTCTACCAGCGGCGCAACAAGATGGGCGACGGCCTGGACGCCATGAAGGATTATAAGGCGAAGAGCAAGATCCGAAACGGGGCGCCCACGGGTGAGTGTACGCTTTCGAAGACCGGCGAAATCGTCGTCGGCAAGTTCGTGGACCGCGAGCGTCCCGACTACCTCGAGTTGCTGAAGGCGCAAATGACCGCGACGCTGGGCGACCGCTACGTGGAACCGGAGGAATCATGCTGCAGCGAATGCTAACGGAGATCCGGATCGCCGGATTCGGCGGCCAGGGAGTGATCCTCGCCGCGGCGGTAATCGGCAAGGCCGCCGCCATCTTTCAGGATGGCCATGCAGCCATGACGCAGAGCTTCGGCCCGGAAGCGCGTGGAGGCTCTTCGAGCGCCCAGGTGATCCTTTCGAGGGAGCCGATTCTGTATCCCTATATCACCCAGCCGGACGTGCTGGTGGCGATGTCGCAGGAAGCCTACGCGCGTTTCTCGCCGGAAGTGAAGCCGGGCGGCATCCTGATCATCGAGCGGGAGTTGGTGCGCGTGGACAACATCGCGCCCGGCGATCGCATTTACGCGGTCCCGGCCACGCGCCTGGCCGAGGAACTGGGCCGCAAGGTGGTGCTCAACATCGTGATGGTCGGTTTCTTCGGCGCCGTGACCAACCTGCTCGATCCCGATGCGCTCCGCCAGGCCGTGGAAGATTCCGTCCCGCCGGCCACGCGCAAGCTGAACCTGCAGGCCTACGACAAAGGCTTCGAATACGGCGCGACGCTCATGAACCGGATCGCTGAAAATGGAGAAGCCGAAGGCGTGCTGACGCTGGAAGTGGAAGCTTAGCGCTTCGAACCGAGCCGCGAACGTAAGAGCGGTCTGGACGCTGCAATAGCGGTCAGCAGGCCAGGTCGGCGCGTCCTATCCGCAGGTTCTCCAGGTTGCCCAGCACGGTCAGGGCGATGTGCCTGGTGTCGAAGAAGGTCCGCGCGATGCCCTGTATGGCTTCCGCGGTCACGGCTTCCACGCTGGCTACCACTTCGTCGAGCGTGAAGAAGCGGCCGAAATACATCTCCTGGCGCGCCAGGTTCGCCATCCGGCTGGAGCTCGATTCCAGGCTCAGCATGAGCGATCCCTTGAGGTAGTCCTTGCCCCTGCGCAGTTCTTCTTCGCTGACGGGCTGTTCCTTGAGCTGGCGGAACTCGTTCATGATCGACGCCACCACCTTGCGGGCGGACTGGCGCGAAGTTCCCGCGTAAATCGAGAGGCAGCCGGTGTCGCGATAGGGGCTCAACTCAGAGAAGACGGCGTACGCCAACCCCTGGCGCTCGCGGATATTCTGGAACAGACGCGAACTCATCCCTCCGCCCAGCAGCGTATTGAGCACGTAACATGCGAACCGCGCTTCGTGCGGCAGCGGGTAGGATGGCACTCCCAAACACAAGTGCACCTGTTCGAGCGCCTTCTTGTTGCGCAGGTCGATGCGCGCGTGCGTGGCCGGCGCGCTGTCCGGAGGCGGCGGCGCGCCCGGCGGCAGAGTTTCGAAATACCGCCGCACCAGGTCCACCATCTGTTCGTGCGTCAAATGCCCGGCAGCCGTCACCACCAGGTTGGAAGGCGTGTAGACCGACGCGTAATAGCGCTCAATCGCGCGGCGGTTGAAGCTCTTGACCGTCTCGCGTGTGCCCAGAATTGGTTTGCCGAGGGGATGGTCCCGCCAGAAGTTGGAGGAGAAAATCTCATGGACCATGGAGTCCGGGCTGTCCGCCTCCATCTTGATCTCTTCCAGAATGACGCCCTTTTCCTTTTCGATATCCTCCTGGTTGAAGCGCGGATGCAGCACCAGGTCGGCAACCACCTCGAAGGCCCGCGAGACGTGCTCGTCCAGCACCTTGGTGGTGTAGCACACCATTTCCTTGGCGGTGAAAGCATCCAGGTTGCCGCCGATGGAATCCACCGACCGCGCGATATCTTCGGCGGACCGGCTGGTGGTGCCCTTGAACAGCATGTGCTCGATGAAATGCGAGAGCCCGTTCTGGGCAGGCGTTTCCCGACGCGAGCCGGCGCAGATCCAAACGCCGATGGACACGGAGCGGACGTGCGGCATGGCTTCCGTGATGACCCGCACGCCGTTCGAGAGCGTGGTCATGGCCGTGTCTCGCAATGGCTCGGTGGTTGGCTGCATGGTTAGGTGAAGCGAACAGATCCCGTTACCTATATGGTACAGCAGGGGACCCCGGTGGGGCCGGGAGGTCGGCCCACGGCAAATTGGGCCTCAAGTTAACGGCGTTTTGGCAGATATTGTCACTTGTAGCCAACACAATATCCCGAAGAGGTTAGCTGGACTGCCGCGGAGAGATCCAGTCCCCTCGCTGAGCGCTTCAAGGTAGCCGAACAACCGTGTTCGCGCCGCCGCGCTGCAAGCTAACGTGCGCAAGACAAGGAGACGTAAAGTGGTCAGGAACCTCTCGCTTCGCGGCAGATTCGCCGCTTGGACCTCCGCCGTGGTCATCGCGTCCAGCCTGGGGCTCATGCTCAGCGTCTACCTGGTTTCGTCCCGGGCGTTGAGGTCGCAAGCCGACGAGGAGTTGGATCGCATTGTCAGCAAGACCGCCGAAGAGCTGGACCTGTGGATCGCCAGCCGCGAGCGGGATGCGGTCAACATCGGTGAATTGCCGTCGTTAACCGCCGCCTGCGCCGGGCACAAGTTGGCCGAGGCCCAGCAGGACCTGGTCCGCATTCAGGGCCGGTCGCCATTTTACGAGAACGTCTTTCTTGCGGACGCAAATGGGAAGGAGTTTCTCGATTCCATTGGCGGCAAGTCGGTGGGCTTCGACCTGACATCGGTGGAGGGCTTCCGGGCTAACGTCGAACATGCCAAAGAAGGCGAGCTATGGCTCGGAGACGTGATGAAGTCGCCGGCGACAGGGAGGCCGGTGGCGCTGCTCACGTCGCCCATAAGGGCCGGAAGCCGGATCGCCGGTATTCTTGGAACCCCCATTGAGCTGTCGGACTTCTCCGCCAGTTTCGTCAGCAAGTATAAAATCCGGGGGACCGGGTACTTGTTTATGTACGACGCTTCGGGTATGGTTCTGGCTCATCCGGATGCCGCCAAGATCATGTCGCTCAATATCGGTACGCTCGATTTTGGCCGTGAGATGCTGAACCGGCGCAACGGTTCCTTGAGCTATACCTACGAGGGAATCGCCAAGACCAGCCGTTTCCAACGCGCGCAGAAGAAGCCCTGGACCGTCGCCGCGTCGATACCGGACCGGGAACTGTTCGCGAGTGTGCGAACCATACAGCTCTACGTTGCGCCGTTCGGTCTTGCGATGCTAGCGGGCACAGTCTTCGCCGTTTCTTTCCTCGCCGGCAGGGTCTCCCGGCTGATCGGCGCGGCCGTGTCTGAAATGGAATCCGCCGTTGAACAATTCTTCGCCGCCTCCGCTCAGATCTCCTCGTCCGGCCAGTCGCTCGCTCAAGCTTCCTCCGAGCAGGCGGCGTCGCTCGAGGAGACCTCCGCATCGGCCGAGGAGATCGGCGCGATTACCCGGCAGAATAACGAACGGTCGCGGAGAGTCGCCCAATTGATGAGTGAGGCGATTCCAACGGTCAATGCGAACATTGCGGCGCACCGGGAACTGGTTGCCGCCATTGCAGGCATGACTGCGTCGAGCGAAAAGGTATCCAAGGTAATTAAGATCATCGACGAAATTGCGTTTCAAACGAACATCCTGGCGTTGAATGCCGCGGTGGAGGCCGCTAGAGCCGGCGAGTCCGGAATGGGGTTCGCGGTGGTCGCCGACGAGGTCAGGAATCTGGCGCACCGGTCCGCGAATGCCGCCAAAGAAACCTCCGGGCTGATTGAGGAGTCGCTCATGCGATCCCGTGAGAGCGCGCTCACGCTGGACCGTTTGAGCGTGTCGCTGGACGCCAATAACAAGGTCGCTCGATCGGTGAAGGTTGAGACCGAGCAGATCCGGGGCGGATCCGAAGAGCAGGTGCGCGGAATCGCGGAGATCGCTACGGCGATCGCACAAATGAGTCAAACGACTCAGAGCACGGCGGCGCAAGCGGAGGAAGGCGCATCGGCAGCCGCGGAACTATACGCACAATCCGAGGCGCTGAAACGCATCGTTGAGAGCCTCAGCGTAATGGTAAGCGGCGGGTGACCCCTGGCTGCATAGACGTGGGTCGCCTGCATCTCGGTGATCTGGCGATTGAGGATGCGGTAACGCGAATTTCATTCATTGCTGCCATTGCCTACAATGAAGGCACGGAGGCAGCAATGGCTCAATTGACGGTTCGCAACGTCCCGGAGGAGGTCGTCCAGTCTCTACGCGTCCGCGCCGCGAAGCACGGTCGGTCGGCGGAAGCCGAACACCGGCTCATCCTCGCGGACGTTCTCGGTGGCGCGCCGGCAGACTTTTGGGCGCAAGCCGACGCGCTCCGCCGCACGGGCCGCAAGCAGCGCTCCGAGAGCGGCGCTTTGCTGCGCGAAATGAGGGACGCGCGGTGAGGGACCCGGCAGCCGTCGTGGACGCGAACGTCGCGGTCAAGTGGGTTGTCGATGAACCAGATAGCGGCCCGGCGCGGTCCCTGGCCGATGCCAGGCTGGAAGCGCCGGATCTGTTGCTCGTCGAATGCGCGAACATTCTGTGGAAGAAGGCGGGAATCGGCGACCTGACGCGCAAGGAGGCGGCCGCGCGCCTCGGAGTTCTACTGCACGCGCCAGTGACCCTCACAGCCAGCCGCGAACTGCTGGACGCGGCGCTGGAACTGGCGTTGGAATGGCGCCATCCAGTTTACGACTGCCTCTACGTCGCCCTCGCGATCCGCCGAAACCTCCCCCTCGTCACGGCCGACAGGCGATTGGCCGCTGCCGCGCGCAGACAGAAGAAGAGCACGGTGCGGGTGATACTCCTTGCCGAGTTGCCCGCCGGGTAAGGCAGTCTCTCGACGATCAGCCTTTAGGCTTCAGAGGCCAGTTTCATGCTAGATCGATTTGCCATTCTACCCTCCGGGGCGGGGGGCGGACGCATCTTCGCCCGCCCCGACGGTTACAACTAAGCCGTCCGCTGGCTCTCGGACTTATCCCCCGAAATGGCGGCCTGCGCGGCTGCCAGACGGGCGATCGGTACGCGGTACGGAGAGCAGGAAACGTAGTTCATGCCCACCCGGTAGCAGAACTGCACCGAACTCGGCTCGCCGCCGTGCTCGCCGCAGATGCCGATTTCCAGATCGGGACGCGTCTTGCGGCCCTTCTCCACGGCAATCTCCACCAATTGCCCGACGCCTTCCTGGTCGAGAACGGCGAACGGGTCGGCGGCGAAAATCTTCTTCTCCTGGTATTCCTTCTGGAACTTCGTGTAGTCGTCCCGGGAGAGGCCCATGGCAGTCTGGGTCAGGTCGTTGGTGCCGAAGCTGAAGAACTCGGCTACCTTAGCCACGGAGTCCGCGGTCAGCGCGGCGCGCGGAATCTCGATCATGGTGCCGACCATGTACTTCTGACTCTTCATGCCGGCTTTAGCCAAGACTTCGTCGGCCACCTTCTTGACGATTTCCGCCTGGTTCTCCAGTTCCTTGACGCCGCCGATAAGCGGAATCATCACTTCGGGAATCACCTTCTTGCCCTTCTTGGCCACCTGTACGACAGCCTCGAAGATGGCGCGCGCCTGCATCTCGGTGATCTCGGGATAGAGAATGCCCAGACGGCAGCCGCGAAGCCCCAGCATGGGGTTGAACTCATGCAGTTCTTCCACGCGCTTGAGCAGGCTGGGAATGATGGTCTTGAGATTCTTCACGTCGGCGCCGAACTTCACGTACTTGGCCACCAACTCCCGTTTCTTCTTGATGTCGGCGTAAGGCAGAATGGCGACGTCCACCATAAGGTCCTCGCGCTTGGGCAGGAATTCATGCAGCGGCGGATCGAGCGTGCGGATCACCACCGGGAAGCCGTCCATGGCTTCGAACAGGCCGGCGAAATCCTTGCGCTGCATGGGGAGGAGCTTCTGCAGGGCCTTGCGGCGGGCCTTTTCGCCCTCGGCCAGAATCATGGCCTGCATGTGCTCGATGCGGTCTTCGGCGAAGAACATGTGCTCGGTGCGGCAGAGGCCGATGCCTTCCGCCCCGAACTTGCGGGCCGCCTTGGCGTCGCGCGGGATATCCGCGTTGGCGCGCACGCCGAACTTGCCGCGGAACTCGTCGGACCATTTCATGAAGGAGGCGAGTACTCCCGAAGACGGGTCGGCGTCCTGCGTGTTGGCCTTGCCGGCGAAAACCTGACCGGTCGAGCCGTCGAGCGAGAGCCAGTCGCCTTCCTTGAGGGTGATGGTCTTTCCACCCACCGTGACGCTGACTTCCTTCTTGCTTTCGTTGACCGTGATGGATTCCGCGCCGGCCACGCACGGGATGCCCATGCCGCGGCAGACCACCGCCGCGTGACTGGTCATGCCGCCGCGCGAAGTGAGAATGCCCTTGGCCACTTCCATGCCCTGAATGTCGTCCGGAACGGTCTCTTTGCGGACCAGGATGACGGGCGCTTTCTGCGACGCCTCGACGGCATCGTTCGCCGTAAAGGTGACTTGGCCGACGGCCGCGCCAGGGGACGCCGGCAGACCGATGGCGAGCTGAACCAGGGACTTCTTCGACGCCGGGTCGAGCACCGGGTGCAGAAGTTGGTCGAGTTGCTGCGGTTCCACCCGGAGAATGGCCTCTTCCTTGGTGATCAAACCCTCACCGACCATGTCCACCGCGATGCGAACCGCCGCCGGACCCGTCCGCTTGCCGTTGCGGGTCTGCAGCATGTAGAGCTTGCCGTCCTGAATGGTGAACTCGAAATCCTGAATGTCGCGGTAGTGCTGCTCCAGCATGTTGGTGATTTCGCGAAGCTGGTCGTACACCGCGGCGTTCCAGGTATGCAGCTCGGAGATGGGGTGCGGGGTGCGGATGCCGGCCACCACGTCTTCGCCCTGCGCGTTCTCCAGGAACTCGCCGTAGAATGCCTTCTCGCCGGTGGCCGGATTGCGCGTGAAGCCCACGCCGGTGGCGGAAGTGACGCCCATGTTGCCGAATACCATGGCCTGCACGTTGACGGCGGTGCCCAGCGATTCGGAAATCTGGTTCATCTTGCGGTAGTGCTTGGCGCGGTCGTTGAACCAAGACCCGAAGACCGCGTCGCGCGCGCCCTTAAGCTGCGTCATGGCGTCCTGCGGGAACGGCTTGCCGGTCTTCTTCTCCACCAGTTTCTTGTAGCCCACGATGACCTGCTTCAGGTCCTCGGCCGTCAGTTCGGTGTCCAGCTTCGCCTTGGCCTTTTTCTTCTGGCCGTCGAAGACTTCGTCGAAATCGTGCTTGGAAACCTCCAGCACCACGTTGCCGTACATCTGGATGAAGCGGCGGTAGCAGTCGTAGGCGAAGCGCGGATTCCCGCTCTTGGCTTCGAGCGCCAGAACGGTCTTATCGTTCAGCCCCAGGTTCAGGATGGTGTCCATCATGCCCGGCATGGAAAACTTGGCGCCGGAACGCACGCTGACCAACAGCGGGTTGTCGACGTCTCCGAGTTTCTGCCCCATCCGTTCTTCCAACGTCTTGAGGGCCTCCACCATCTGCCCGTCGATCTCCGCCGGGACGGTGTTGTTGCTCTGGAAGTAGATGTTGCAAACTTCGGTGGAAATGGTGAAACCGGGAGGCACCGGCAGTTTTGCGCGGGACATCTCGGCGAGTCCGGCGCCTTTGCCGCCGAGAACGTCTTTCATCTTGCCGTCGCCATCGGCGGTTCCGTTGCCGAACGAGTAGACTAACTTCTTCATGCTTTGCTCCTAGCTCCTATGAATTAGTAACGATTTCAGAAAAATCCGCTATCGAGGAAAATTCCGCCAATAGCGTGTGCAGCAGGGTCAAACGGTTGCGCCGGACACGGGCATCCGGAGCGTTTACCAGTACCTTGTCGAAGAACAGGTCCACCTTGGGCCGCAGCCTGACAATCGCGTTTTCGATGGGCTGTCCGGCAATCCGCCGGCATTCCTCGAACAGGTCCTTCTCCGGGCCCGGTTCGAGAAGGGATTCGTCGATGGTCTGCTCCCCTCCCACAAAACCCGCCTGTCCCAGAATATTCTTGATGCGCTTGAAACTGGCGGCCAGCGGCTCGAAATCGGCCGAAGCGCGCAGGTTCTGGATCCGCTCCAGGCGGGCTTCCAGATCCAGAAGGCGGCTCCAGCCGGCTGCCATCGCGGCGTTCACTTCGTCGTACTTGAAGCCGCGAATATCCTTGAAGTAATACCGCGTGCGGTCCTGAAGAAAATCGCGGAGAGCGTGGGTCTGCTCAAGCTCGGGCCGGGGGCGCATTTCCCCCGTAGGGGTCGGGCATGCCCGACCCTCTTCCAGATACGGCGCGAGGTCGATTTCCATTCTGCCTTCGACCACAATCTTCACCACCCCCTGCGCGGCGCGCCTCAGGGCGAAGGGGTCGCGCGAGCCGGTGGGAATCAGCCCCACGCCGAAACAGCCGCGCAGCGTGTCGAGCTTATCGGCCAGCGCCACAATCTGGCCCGTTCGCCCGCGCGGGATGGCGTCCTCCATGCTCTCTGGCTTGTAATGGTCGTAGATGGCCTGCCACACCGGTTCGGGCTCGCCTTGCGCGCGCGCGTAGAGGCCGCCTACCACGCCTTGCAATTCGGTAAATTCCTTGACCAGCTCGGTAGTCAGGTCGCATTTCAGAAGCTCCGCGGCGCGTTGGGCGTGCGGGTCGCCGCCGAGTTGCTTCACCAGTTCCACCATGCGTTCGGTCTTCTGCAAATACGATCCCAGCTTGGCTTGAAACGTGACGTGCGCCAGATCCGGCAGCCGCTCCGCCAGCTTTTTCTTCTGGTCCGTCTCCCAGAAGAATCGCGCGTCGTTGAAGCGCGCCCGCAGCACGCGCTCGTTGCCCCGCCGGACAATGCCCTCCGCATCCGCGTCGATGTTCATCACCGCCACGAACTGCGGCGCAAGCTTGCCCTGGGCATCCTCCACGGAAAAGTACTTCTGGTGATGCCGCATCACCGTGATCAGCACTTCCTCGGGCAATTCCAGAAATCGCGGGTCGAAGCTTCCGGTGACCGGCGTGGGATACTCGGTCAGGTAGACCAGGGTTTCGAGCAGCGCCGGGTCGGGCTTCACGCGGATGGCCGCCAGCGCGTTCGAAATCCTGCCGCGCCGCTCCTCGGCTGAGAGAATCACGTAATTCTCGCGCAGCCGCTCTACGTAATCGGCGGTCGTGACGGCAATCTCCCGCGCGCCCAGGCGGCGGTGGCCACAGGTAAGGTTGCCCGCGCGCACGCCGGCAATCTCGAACGGCACGGTTTCCTCGCCCAGCAGCGCCACAATCCAGCGGATGGGCCGTATGAAGCGCGGGCCGGTCTTGCCGGTCCAGTACATGGTCTTCGGGAAGTAGATCCCCAGGATGGCCGCGGGCAGAGCCTCCGCCAGGATGTCTATGGTGCGGCGCCCCTTCACCTTCTTGACCAGCGCGTAGTATTCGCCCTTGGGGGTGGTCTCGGTCGAGAGCTGCTCGACGCTCACACCCTGCTTGCGCGCGAAGCCGGCCACGGCCTGCGGCGGCGCCGATTTCGCCGGGCCCAGCACGCGCTCTTCGGAATCCGCCTGCCGCTCCGGCAGCCCTTCGGCCCGCAATACCAGGCGCCGCGGGGTGGCGTCCATGGCTACCGATTCGTGCGGGATCTCGAGCTTCTCAAACAGCAGGCGCAAGCTCTCGAGCGCGCTCGGAATCATCCAGTCGGGGATTTCCTCCGTGCCGATTTCGAGCATGAGTGGAAGGCTCATTGAACTGGCGCCTCCTGCTGGTCCGCCCATGCCTGCGCCACTCCCACCGCCAGTTTCCGCACCCGCTGGATCACGCCCACCCGCTCCGTCACGCTGATGGCGCCGCGCGAATCGAGCGTATTAAAGAGGTTGGAGCACTTCAGCACCTGGTCGTACGCCGCCAGCAGCGGGAAACGCCGCTTGTCCGCCGCTTTCGGATCATACGCCTCGATCAGCCGCGCAGCCTCGCCCTCATGCAGGTCGAAGAGCTTCCAAAGCGTCGCGATGCCCGCCAATTCGAAGTTGTAGACCGAGTACTGCAACTCGTCCACGTAACGCACATCGCCGTAGGAAAAGCCCTTAGTCCATTCGATATCGTAGACGCTATCCTTCACCTGGAGGAAAGCTGTGAGCCGCTCCAGGCCGTACGTCAGCTCGGCCGGAACCACATCCAGGTCGATGCCGCCGCACTGCTGAAAGTAGGTGAACTGGGTCACCTCCAGGCCGTCCAGCATCACCTGCCAGCCAATGCCCCATGCGCCCAGCGTGGGCGCTTCCCAGTTGTCTTCCTCGAACTTGATATCGTGTTTGCGCAGATCGATGCCAATCGCCTCCAGGCTTCCCAGGTACTGCTCGATCACATCGGCGGGCGAAGGCTTCAGGATAACCTGGAGCTGGGTGTGTTTGAAAAGCCGGTTGGGATTGTCGCCGTAACGGCCGTCCGCCGGGCGCCGGCTAGGCTGCACATAGGCGACACGGTAGGGTTTCGGTCCAAGCACGCGCAGGAACGTCTCGGGACACATGGTGCCCGCCCCGACCTCCACGTCGTAAGGCTCCTGAATGACGCAGCCGCGATCCGCCCAATACTGCTTCAGCTTGAAGATAATCTCTTGAAATGATGGCATGAGTCGATCAGTAAGCCGCCAGCCCTTCCTCCATGAGGGCCGCCGTCGTCAGTCGCCGTTCCGCGTGCGATTCGATCTGCTGCACCAGAAACCTGCGCAAGTCGGCCGCTTTCGCCTGGCTCCAATTCGCCGCCGCCAACTGCGCCACTGGTTTACGCAACATATCCCCGGCGATGGTTCTCGATTCCACGCTCAACTCCCAACTGCCGCCGCCCAGCAGCGAAGGCCGGCAGGAGCCGCAAACCAGGCCCGCCCGTCCGCGGCTGAAAAACGCCCGTTCCGGACCGTCTAAAACACTCCCGCAACCAAGGCACACATCGAGCTCCGGCAGCCATCCGGAAAGCTTCACCGCCCAGAGCGAAAAATACGCCACTGCGCGCCACACTCTGCCCGCGTCTCCCTCCTCGCCCGCCGGCCGGAGAGACTCCAGCACGGCCACCAGGAGGCGGAAAAACCTCTCGTTCGGCTCTGCGGCCGGCAGCAACTGCTCGCTGACCTCCGCGAAGTAATCCAGAGCGACGCCCGCCCAGTAATCGGAAACCAAGCCGAATTGGGAATGGATCAATTCGCAGGAATCCAGGTTTACCAGTTCACGCGTTTCACGCTGGAAATACGCCATCCGCACGTGCGATAACCGCTCCAGCCCCGCGCCAAAAGAACTCTTCGACCGCCGCGCCCGCTTGGCCACGCCCCGTAGTTTCCCCTGGTCCCGTGTGAGAAAGCTGACGACAAGGTCGGCCTCCTGTAGCGGGTAGGTACGCAGGACTAACGCTTCGCTGACACACGCTGGAGCCACGTGGAACGTTCAGAGTAGCACAGATGAAAAGCGGGAGCCGTTCGCTGCGTCCGACCCTCTTTGGACACAGGCGTTAAGATTCGTGGGCAAGCCGCCAGGCTTGCGGAGTCGGCTGTCGAGCCGACTATTCGAAGGTCGAGACGCTCTCGACTTCGGGCGGGGCCGCCAGCGCCACGATCCGCCGGAAATCGGGCGATCTTAAGCCTTATGACCCTCTTGCAGGGTCCCACAGCCGTTCAGCCTATCATATTTAAGAGAAACGGCTCGAATTGGAGCGATTTGGTATATAATCGGTGCTAGCCAGGAAGCCAACGGGGGTCCTGGATCGATACGTTCGGGAAGCCTGAATGGGATTTCCGGGGGAGTTTGTTGTGCGGCATCTGTTCGCAACCTTCGTTTTGTGCCTCACGCTGGCGGGCCTGGTAAACGCCCAGCAGCCCATTTCCGGGAGCCTCCCGACCGGGGCTAAACTCTTCATTGCGCCCATGGAATGGCACCTCGACCGCTCCATCGCCGCCGAGATCGGCAGGCAGGGGCTGCCAGTGCAGGTGGTTCCGGATGCGCAGCAAGCCGATTTCGTGATGACGGCTGCGTACCAAAACCTGGGTTCACGCACCACGTCGCCGGGCCATTTCATTCAGGCCAGGATCGTCGCTGCCGATCGCGGCATCCAAGTGTGGAGGACCGAAGTCCGCGACTTTGGGGTCTTCTTTGCGCAGCTCCAACCGCATGGCCGCGCCAGGGCGGCTCGGGCAATCGTGAAACGGTTGGGCAACTACATGACCAGGGCCGCCCGGTAAGCCAGACGGCCCGTACATCTCCGGCCCTTACTGAATCCTCACCAGCCGTACCGGTCCCAGCAGCCCGGAGGGCAACAAAGGCGAATCCGCCCGGTAGAATTGCTGGGCGGTATACGTGTACTTCTTCGCGACGTTGGGCTGCTGGTCGCCGATCAGCCGGTCCACCCACAGGTTCGTCACCTTGACCACCACCGCGTTGGCCCCCGGTTTCATGGCGCCGGTCACATCCACCCGGAACGGCGGTTCCCAGACAATGCCCAGAGACGCGCCGTTGACCGACACCTGCGCCAGGTTCTTCACATCGCCCAGATCGAGCCACAGCCGCGCCCCCGTCTTGAACCAGGCGGCCGGCGCTTGCACGGTCTTGGTGTAGGTTCCCGTGCCGGAGAAGTACTTCACTCCTTCATCGGCGTTATCGCTCCACGAACTCAGCTTGGCGAGCGTGATTTTCGCCGGGGCCCCGCGCCCCGGCTGGAAGCCGACGTCCCACGCGCCTTCCACGGTGGCGACCTCCGTTTCGCTCCGTTTATGCAGGGTGCGCGATGGCGTGGCGGCGGCCTTGCGGAACACCACGAACACCGCTCCCCAGGCATCCAGATCGAGCGGCACGGTGGTGCGTCCATCCGCGATCCGATAAGATGCCGGCTCTATCTTGCCCGTATCGGCATGCCACAGTTCCGCGGCCTTCCCCTGCACACGGAAGGTCGCCTCCACGCTCTCCTCGCGATTGTTGCGGTTATCTACCCAATACACGTCGCCCGTGGGCAGCTTGCGATGCACGAACAACACGTTCGTATCGTTGTGCGGCTTGGTGTATTCGAAATCGGGCTTGATTGCGAGCGCCGGCAAAGCTTCGGCCAGCGTCTGCCCCACGTAGACCTTGCCCTTGCCGTAAGCGTGTTCGCCCGTTCCCGAACCGAACACCTGGTCGGCGATGGTCTGAAACTCCGCCTGGTCGTCGCTCAGGCTGGGGCTGTCCGTGGGCTTCGGTCCCACCGCCACGGCGCCCGCGTTCACCAGGTCGCGGATCTTCTTCAGCACCGGCAGTGACATGTGCCGGCTGTTGGCGTCGAGCGCCAGCACGCGGTAGCTCATGCCGCTCGGAGTGGTGAGGCGCCCGTCCTGCACGGCCAGCAGGTGCGTCAGCGCATCGGCATTGATGTAGTCGAAATTATAGCCGTCAGGCACCGGCGGCGAACTGGCCCGGAACAGGGCCGTAAGGTTGGAATCCTCGCCGTAGAAGTAGACCACGTCGGCCGCGAACTTGCCCTGTTGCAGCATGTAGGAGCTGCGCGCCAGGTAGGTGGTCCAGGGCTTGGCCAGCTCCGCCCAGGTTTCATGCCGGGTGAACCACTGGCCGTAGGGTCCCAGGCCCAGACCCGGGATCTTATCGTCCACCGGCTGGTGCACGGAGGTATGAATCACAAAGCGGTTCAGGCCCATGGCCAGCTCTTTATCGGCCGTCGGCTTCAGCGTCTCCGGCGACCAGCTCCACGCGCCGCTTGAGGCCGTCAGGGATTCCGCGGCTACCAGGTTCTGGCCATAAATATGCGCCACCGAAGCCGATTCCCGAATATCCGCGTTATACCCATACTGTTCGTTGTTCACGCCGGGCAACTGGGTCCACATGGCGCTCATGGGAATGGCGGCGGCCCGCTTGACCTCCATGCCATCGGCGATGAACGCGCGGCCGGATTCATGCGACTCGCTGTACCGCGCCATCCCGCGCTCTTTCAGAATGTCGGTGAGCTGGTCGTAGTGGTTCTCCGCCGTCATGTCGGCGATGGTTCGCCGGAAGTCCCACAGAAAACGGTCGCTGGCCTCGGCGCTCTCCACCACGCGGCCCGTGAGGACCGGCAGCCACGGGCGCATGTCATAGCCGCGCCGCCTGGTGAACTCCGCGATCATATCGTCGGTCCAGTTCTCTGTGCCTGCCTCCCAACTATCGGTGATCACGTACTCCAGTCCGCGCTTGCCCATCAGCGGGCCGACCGTGTCCTTGTATTTGTCCAGATAGGTATTGAAATAGGTCTTGACGAAGGCGCGGCTCAGCTTATCCACCTCAAGCCCCGTGGCTTCGGCGGATGCCGGGCCATTCGTATGGCCGGTAAGGGAGCAGCCCAGGCGCAACACTACCCAGCGGCCGGCCGGCGGCGTCCAATCGAGCGTGCCATCCGGGCGCATCTTGGAGGTCAGATCCACCACGTCGGCTTTGGCGACGGCATCCCGGACCGGGGGAGTGGCCATAGTGTAGAGGTCGGTGGTGGCCGCGAAAGCGGCTTTATCCTCGAAGCGGTTCACCACCGCGGCCGGACGCAGCACCAACTCGGCGATCTGCGTGCCGGTGGGCGCCGCGGGGGCGTTTCCGGCAGGCGGCGCACCGGGTCCGCGTCCGCCCCGTCCGGCCACCGGCTCCGGAGTCCGGAAAGTGACGCGGAAAAGCTTCGCCGTGACCGGCGCAAATGCGATGCTCCGCTCGGCCGTCCCGCCGCCGGGAATCGAGGCCACGACCCGATAGTCCTGACCGTTCTCGCTGGCTTCGAACGCCTGGTCCCCGCCGCGTCCGCCCCGTCCGCCGCCCGCCACCATGGTAAGACCCTGAATGGTTTGCGGCTTCGGGAATTCGAACTGGATCCAAGCCTTCTCGCCAACCGGCGCGGCCGGCAGCGCGGTGGCCTTAAGCAGGTCGCCATCCGTGAGCGCGGCCAGATCGAACGCGCCGCCGCTCGAAGTCACCTTGGGCTGCAACTCCGCCAGCGGTACGTCGTCAGAGGGCGCGCGGTACGCCACCACCGCCGAATCGGCGTAGTATTCCGGCGGAGGCGCGCCGCCGCGTCCCCCGGTGGCGATGTTCTGGAACGGTCCCGTGGCCGAGGGCGGCTTCGGCAGCGTCCCGGTGAATGGCCTCCCGCCTTCCACGCGCGTCTCGCTCCATACCACCTTCTTCATCGCCTGCGCGGGAGGCACCCACGGCCCGCCGCTTTCACTCCATCCGGGCGACCCCGCAATGGCCATCTCTAGCCCCAACTGGTCCGCCAGCGTAGTGGCGTACTTGAACGCGTCCTTCCACTCGGGCGTCATGTAGACCAGCCGCTTCTCGACGATTTGCGGGGTGTTGAGCGCCGCATCGAAGTTCTGCATGCCGCCGATGCCCACGCGCTTCATCCACTCCAGGTCTTCCTTGATCCCTTCCTTGGTGATGTTGCCGTTCATCCAATGCCACCAGACGCGCGGCCTGGCGCTCTCCGGCGGATTCTGGAAGCCCTGTTGCAAAGGGTCTCCCGCGTTCTGCGCCGGAAGGGCCCAGACCCCTAAGATCGCGGCGGCCAAGGCCGTCAAACCAACCACCTTCGCTGTGCCGAGCATTCTCATTTCGGCGCTCTCCCGCTTACGGACAGCCATTGTACCTCCGGGCCATCCGGTGGGGCAGGCGCTTTCGCCTGCCAACGGCCCGCCTTGAGATGCTGAATCCCCACCTTGGGTTAAGCGCCCGCAAGCGAACTCGCCGTCCCGCCTGCGTGTTATAGTGTTGCAATGCCGCACGAGTATATTCCAATCCTCATATTCCTCGTGATCGCAATGCTCTTTCCGGTCGTCGCGATTGTGATTGCCAAGCTCATCCGCCCGTCGGCCCCGTTTCTCGCCAAACTCGAAGCCTACGAATGCGGCATCAAAGCGGCATCCGATTCGCGCGGCCGTTACACCGTCCGCTTCTTTATCGTCGCCATCCTCTTTGTAATCTTCGACGTCGAGACTATTTTCCTCTTCCCCTGGGCGGTCCGCTATAAGGTGTTCGGATGGTTCGGCGTGGCGGAAGTGGCCGTGTTCCTGGGCGTCCTGGCCGTGGGCTATATCTGGGCATATAAGAAGGGCGCCTTAGAGTGGGTCTGACCCCACCGCGCGCCCCTGCCGCCGGGCTGCGCATTGAGAAACCGCCCGCAACCCACTACCATAGGATTTGAACCGCGTGAAACAGTCAGCTACCTATTGGCCTCAGGTCTATTTCTGCCTGGCCTTGACCACCATGGCGACCCTCCTGCTCGAGCTGTCGCTCACTCGGATCTTCTCCGTGGTTTTCTATTACCACTTCGCCTTTCTGGCCATTTCCATCGCCCTCTTCGGCCTGGGTACGGGCGGCGTGTTTTCCTACGTCGTCGCCGGCTGGAAAGGGTCGGTCTTTACTTATATGGGCCGTCTCAGCGCCCTCAACGGCATTCTGGTGGTGGGCGCACTGTGGGGGATTCTGGCGCAGCCAAACTACCCGTCGAACTGGGATTACGCCCTCGTCTACTTCACCACGGCTCTGCCTTTCTTCATCGCCGGCACGGTTGTCTCCCTCGCTATTTCCGAAACCATTGAGCGCGTCAACCGCGTCTATTTCTTCGATCTGCTAGGCGCCGCCGGCGGCTGCCTGCTGCTCATTCCCCTGCTCGATAACTTCGGCGGCCCCAATACCGTCATCGCCGCCGCCATCGTCTACGCCACCGCCGGCGCCATCTGGTATAGCATGGCCGGATCGGTCAAGGGCCGCGCCGCCTGCGTCGCGCTGGCTCTGATTCTGGTTGCCTTCCTCACCTACAACCGGCACGGCCGCCCCATTGTCGACATCCGCCGCGCTAAGGGCCAGACCATCGCCACCGAGTTTTTCCAGAAATGGAACAGCTTTTCGCGCATCGGCGTGGCCCGCATTGACTCCGAGGGCCGCGACGATATCCGCATCGACGCCGACGCCGCCACCGGCATCGCCGACTTCGATTTCGACCATCTGACCCCCCAGCAGCGCCAGGATCTGGTCGAGCACGGTCCGTCCTTGCCCTACAACATTCGCCCCGGCGCAAAAACCCTCGTCATCGGACCCGGCGGCGGCTGGGACGTCGCCCGCGCGCTGGCGTCCGGCAGCCACGACGTCACCGGCGTCGAGATCAACCCCATCATCGCCACCACCATCATGCGCGAGCGCTTTCCCGAGCGCAGCAACTATCTCTACCTCCGTCCCGATGTCCACATTTACGTCGAAGACGGCCGCAGTTTCGTCCGCCGCAGCACCGATCGATTCCAGGTCATCCAGGCCACCCTCGTCGATACCTGGGCCTCCACCGCGGCCGGCGCCTTCGCGCTCTCCGAGAACAGCCTCTATACCACCGACGCCTTCCGCGACTACCTTTCGCACCTCACCGACGACGGCATGGTGGTCTTCACGCGCTGGGGGCTCGATCCGCCGCGCGAATCCCTGCGCCTGATCTCGCTGGCCATTGAAGCCCTCGGACAATTGGGCGAAAAGGACCCGTGGCGCCATATCGTCGTCGGCCGCGACGGTTCCACGGAAGGCTGGGGCGCCAAGGATACCGTGTTGATCTCGCGCAAGCCCTTCAACCCGGCCGACCTGGACCGCGCGCGCGCCGCGCTCAGCCACATGCAGACCGTGTACCTCCCCGGCGCGGGCATTCACAACCAGTTCACCGACCTGCTCACCAGCCCCGACCCCGAGAAGTACGAGCGCGATTACGTCTTCGACATCACGCCCATCAGCGACAATCGCCCCTTCTTCTTCTACACCGTGCAGACGCGCGACCTCTGGCGGTATATGATGACGGCTTCGCACGACACAGCCGACTTCAAGGTTATGCGGGCCGTGCCGCTGCTGTTCGGCCTGATGGCCCTTAGCTTGGTGGCCACCGCCCTGATTCTCGCGCTGCCGCCCGTCCTCCTGGGGACGCGCCTGCCGCGCCAGTCCGGCGTGCGCGGGTTCCTTTTATACTTCATGTTCATCGGGGCCGGCTACATTCTGATCGAAGTCGGGTTGATCCAGAAGTTCGTACTTTTCCTCGGCCACCCCACCTACGCGCTCACCGTGGTGATCTTCTCCATGCTGGTTTCGAGCGGGTTGGGGAGCGCCCTCAGCCGTCGCGTGCTGGACCGCAGTGAAGGCCGCCTCATCAAAGCGCTGGGATGCGTGGCGCTGCTGGCCTCTCTGCTGGCAGTGGTGGTCTCGTCCTTGCTGACGTCCCTGGTGGGGCTGCCCCTTCCGCTAAAGATGGCCATTACCGTGGGACTGATCGCGCCGCTTGGCTTCGTAATGGGGATGCCCTTTCCGACGGCTTTGAAGCGTCTGGAGGAGTGGCACGCGCCGTCGGTTCGCTGGGCCTGGTCGCTGAACGCCGCATCTAGCGTCCTGGGATCGGTGGGAGCGTTGGTCTTATCCATCTACCTTGGCTTGGTCCAGACGCTGATCATCGGCGGCATGTTCTACCTGGCGGCGCTGGTAGTGGCCGCGCGGGTCCGTACCGACCACCCCGCCCCGGAATCTCCCAGCGCCGGCCACGTGGCGCTGGCAAGGTAAGACACGCGCTGCTACCGGAACGGACCGGCCGATTTGGGCATTTTTGCCCAAAATCAGAGGGCGCGCCATTTAGAATCAGTGCGTTAGGGGATCGGATTTGGGCATTTGCCCAAAATCGCCTCCGAAGAGAGTGCCGTTTTCCGGCGAATCGTAAGGACTATGATTGGCCGCCGGAAATGCGGGACCGGATGAAGGAGGTCGGGGGCTGGTTCACTGGGCCTTCATGAGGGCCGCTTCATCCGCGGCGCTGAGGATGTCGTGGTTGATGTTGAGCAGGATGCGCTTCGGCCGGGCGGAAAGGGCCACCCGAAACTCGCGCGTCGTGTTGCCCCACATGGCGGCGACGCCGATCCGCTGCACGCCGCTGGAGAACTCGCCGAAGACAGGCACGGGCATTCGGAAATCGGGTGAGACGTTGCTCTGAGTGAGTCTGGCAGTGACAAGCGCGCCGCCCTTTTCGTTTGGCTGCATAGAATACTCCAGACGATAATTCGGGACGTCCGTGGTGTAGAGCCATTCGCGGAAGAACCAGTCCATGCGGTGGTTGCCGCCGAGATCCATAGCGCCTTTCATGTGCTTTTCGACGACGGATTGGAAGTCCCCGGTCGAGACCGAACGATTGGCGAAGCGGGCGATGAATTCCCGGATCATGGTCTGGAAATCCCGGTCACCGGATTGCGGGTCCCACATCATGGCGCGAAGCATCTGCATGACGTATCCGCCCTTGTTGTTATTCAGCGCGTAGCTGGCGTTCGGCGTCACGGCGGTGTCGTTCAGCATGCCCATCCATACGGGGCCGGCGGGATTCACGGGAGGGCCCACTCTGCTTGCGCGGAGCAGCGCGTCCCGGGCCTGGGTCCAGTGATCCCCGTACTCGCCGTTGTTGGCGGCTGTGTCGAACAGGCTGTCGGAGAAGTTCACAAGGCCCGCCGTCAGCCAGTCATCGTGAAAGGTAGCCGGGGTGAGCAGGTTGCCCCACCACTGGCGGGCGACGAGGCCCGGGTAGGATTCGTCGATCATGTTGCGAAAGCCCAGGGGCGCCTCCACAGCTGAGGACCCGGCGAGAGCCATGGGCGAGGCGAAGATCAGGCCCGGGAGAGAACCGCCCATACCCTCGACCACCGACAGGTGGCCGTAAGGCGTCGTGCCGAACCAACTGCCGAACAAACGGAGCAACTGGCCGGTTTGGTCGAGGATGGAGCGCGGCGACGGCGCCGTCGGTCCGTTCAGGGCGAAGAAGGCGGTGTACACGGTCATCGGCGTGCCGGTAGTTTCGTCGGTTCCGGTGTGGATTTCGGGATAGCCCTGTCGTCCGGGCAAGCGGAACACGGCCTGCTCGATGGGTACATCGGTTACCCACTCGGATACGTTGTAGCCCTCCTCGCGCGACTGGCTTACGAGTTTGCCGACGGCCACAATGATATCGGCGCGCGGAATATGGAAGGTGAGGTCGTAGGTGGCGCGGCTGGCGGGGCCGGAAGGAGTCGGGTACCACACCCGGCGCAGAGGCACGCCGCCGGGTACGTCGCTCTGCAGAATTTCGCCGCCCTTATATTCGAAGGCGATATCGTAGCTGCGCCCGGTCATGAGGGGTTCCGGCATTTGGAGGTAGAAGGAGCCGTCGTGCCCGCGGGATTCCTGAACGAAGGGGATTTCCGCTTTGTTGAAGGTCAGGCGCTGGACCTGAAGGTCGGGTACCAGGTCGAACTTGACCATCCGTACGCCGTCCTGAAGCGCGTGGAAGCGCATGGCGCAGACCACCTGAAGGTCGGGGCGGTTGCCAAGCAGGTTTTCGCCGCGGATGAATGAGTCGATTTTGTAGTGGTCGGGGGCGATCAGGCGTTTTTCCTCGGTGGAGCTGTCGCGGCCGGCCTCGACTTCGGCGACTGTGTGGGAGAGATACCAAAGGCCGTCGCTGTCATGCGAGGGCGTGGCGTTGCTGGCCGGATCGAAGTTCAGCAGGGCGACTTCTTCGGGCGTTTGCAGAACGGGCAGCGCTCCATGCGGATTGAGCAGGAAGCGCAAGTCCGCGTGCTTCTTTCCGTGGATGAACGCGCGGAAAGAGCCGGGCTTCTCGTTGTTGTAAAGCTCGGTGAGAACTTCGGCGTCGTAGTTGGGGATGTCCTGATAGTTGAGGAGCCGTTCGAGTTGGGTCAGCGGATGGGACACGACAGCAGGGGCCAGGCCTCTGCTTGAGGTGCTAATGAGAGGGACTTGCTGGACGCGGCGCGTCTGGAGAATGGCGTTGACGCGCTTCAGCGCCTGCTGCTGTTTTTGGGCGGACTCATCGGCTTCCTCGGAGTGCTCCTTGATTTCGTCGGCGGTGGAGTCGGTGAAGTAGATGACAAGGGCTGTGAAGTCCTCGCTGACTTCATCGGCGCCCGTCATTCTGTGAAGGTGCTGAGCGGCCAGGTTGGAGGCGGGTTTGAGATGGAAGTTGCCCTCGCCGACAAACGCGGCGACGGTGAGGTGGCCCATCACGGCGGGTTCGAAGCTGAACGATCCGGACCGGAAGGTGAACGTGCCGGCGTCGCGCGTCAGGGTGAAGTTTTCAACCTGCCGGACCTGGCCGAGTTTGCTGTTGCGCAGGGCGATGTAGTTGGGGTCGGAATTGGCGAGCGGCGACCGGCCGCCGGAGACCTTCACCGATGTGGTGAGCGTGCTGAGTTTGAGTGAGACGACGAGCGTAGCCGGTTGTGCGCCGACCGTGACCTGCCCTTTGTACTCATCGAAGCTCTGTTTGGCCACGGAGACGCGGTAGGCGCCGGCGGAAAGCCCATCGAATACGGCGCGGCCCTGCACGTCGGTCTGCTTTTGCGGCAGCGCGGGGCCGCGGGGCGGCGTGACGGTGACCGCGGCGCCACCGACCATCGCGCCGCTGGGGTCTTTGACGGTGACGGTCAGAGCAGCCGCCATCAGCAGCGATGGGAAAAGAGCGGCGCCGAGTCCGCACAGCTTTGTTCGGAAAGTCATCCCCCCTGATATTACCGCCAAGGCCATCCCAGGATACGGCCCCCTTGCGGAGTTTTTCCGATTGATCCGTCCAAAAAACAAACAAGCTGCGGACAGGATAAGCGTCAAAATGCGCCCGAATTGAGCCACCGTACCAACCTCCGGCCGATCCTGGGCTCAGTACACCGCCGTTCTCTTGCCGCCCACCAGCTTGCCGGCGGATTTCGACTTGAGCTTGATCTCCAGGTCGTGCTTTCGCGGCTTCCCTGACGGCGACGGTGCGAAACCGACGGCGTATTGGGAAAGACCCAAATTCCGAATCTGCTCGAGAATCTGGTTCACCACCCCGACGTCGATTCGGGATGGGTAAAAGGCCTGACCGCCCGTTAGCGTGCCCACGTCTCCGAACCTGGCCATCCATAATGGCACACCGACGCCAGTCAGAGATCCATCATTGTTAACCGTATACGCAAACGGGTGGCGCGCATACTCCTCGCAATCCAATACGACCAGGTAAACAAGAATCCCGAGCGCGCTCGCCTGGTCCGCCGTGTCTTGCGCCGTGGTTGTCGTGGCGCCGACCTGCGGCGATAACGACTTGCTGGCTCTTCACCCATTCCGGGGCGTAGCCATCCCGACCCCGGCGGTCTTCCTCGCACGGATTCGCCGCGAACAAGGGCCCATCTGAAGCCTGGGCAGGAACGCTTCCCTGAGCGGGTTGTGTCACAGCGCACGCGATAGAATGGCTCTCAGCGGCCCCGCCGCTTTCGATTCCACGTTTTCCGGGTTTTAGCGTCATCCTCTATAGAGCTATAGAGCCTGTGGAAACTGCCGTTTGCTGGCGCATGAGCGAAGTCACCGAGCCCGGCCTGGAGCTCATGGAGCGACAGAATCGCTTTGTTTCCGATAACTTACGGCGAATTTTCGTGCAGATTTACCGCATGGTCGGTAGCGTCGCGGATGCCCAGGACCTCACGCAGGAGGCATTTATCAAGGCGCTCGAACGGCAGGATCAGGTCAAGGACGAGGCTAAGGCCGCGCATTGGCTGTCGCGGATCGCTACGAATACGGCGATCGATTTCCTGCGGCGCAGCGGCCGGGTGACGTTCTGCGAAATCGACGAGGCGCCGGTCAGCCACGCGGAAAGTCCAGAGGATATCCTGCTGCGGTCCGAACAGCGGGATTACCTGGAAGACGGTTTGCGCCTTCTCACCGCGCGGGAGCGGGCCGCGCTCATACTGCGCGACGTGGAAGGCTTGCCGGCGGAAGAGGTGGCCGAACGGCTGAACTGCTCGAAGGCTACGGTGCGGTCGCACATTGCGAACGCCCGCATCAAGTTCCGGCGATACGTGGAGAATAGGAAGCGGTAGGAAGATGAAGCATCCCAATCGAGCCACGCTGGCATTGCACGCGGGCGAAGACCTCGGCCCGCTGGCGCGCTGGCGCACCGGCCGCCATCTGGCGAAATGCGAGGCATGCCGGGCGGAAATCGCCGCGTTCGACGCCGTGCGTGGCATTCTCCCGGAGTTGTCCCCCGTTCCCGAAGTCCCCTGGAACCGCCTGGCGGCCGAGATGAAAGCGAATATACGGCTCGGGCTGGCGGCGGGCGATGCGCCGCGGCGCGAGACGGCGCCGTTCGCCTGGACCCGCGCGGCCGTGGCGTTCGCCAGCGCGGTGGTAGTGGTAGCGGCCGGGTTGGCTCTGCAGCATGGCTCGCCGCGGATGGCCAAGACGGGGTTTCAAGGCGTGGAATTGCAGACTACCGCGAATGGCGGCATTCAAGTGCGGGAAGGAAACGGCGCGCTGGGGTTGCTGGACAACGGCGCGAAGGATGTGAACTATACCGCCGGCGCGCAAGGTTCCATGAGGGCCCAAAACGTAGATTCCGAAACTGGCTACGTGACGGAGACGACCGTTTATGCGTATTAGAACTTTAGGACCGCTGGCGGTCTTGGGATTGGCGGGCGCGGCGGCCCTCATGGCGCAGGGTTATCCGCTGCCGAGCGGGTCCATCAGCATCAAGTTCCCGGACGATTCGCCGGTGCTGTTTTCCGGCTCCATGACGGATCAATCCCGCGTGACGCCGCGCGGGGCGGCTATGGTGATCGATTTGCATCTGTCCATGCAACTGCGCAATGTGAGCGGCTCCAAGCAGATTCACGGCGTGACCTTGCGGGTGGTGTCGCAGGAAGTGGCCGTGGGCGGCAAAGGCTCGGTGACGTATCCCAGCCTGCACGTGGGACCGGGCGAATCCTTCCCGGTGCGGATCGAGATGCAACTGATGCGGCCGACGCAAGCCGTCAACGGTCCGCTGGTCGAAGTGAACCTGGACGGCGTGCTGTTCCAGGACCTTTCGTTTTACGGCCCCAACCGGCTGAACTCCGAACGCACCATGAAGGGCGAGGAGTTGGAAGCCCGTCGCGACCGCGAGTATTTCAAGCGCGCGCTGGCGCAGAGTGGCGTGGCCGGTCTGCAATCCGCGGTTCTGGACAGTCTGGTGCGCCAGTCCCAACGCCCGCGCCTGGATGCGCTGGTGATGCGCGGCGGTCCCTCGGTGGCTTCCGGCGCCATCCCGTTGCAGGAGAGTACGGCCAACTTCGCTTTTTTGAAGTTCCCCGATTCCCCGCTCACGCCTCTGGACGGCTCCGCGCAGATCTCCGGCAATGAGGCCCGCGCGCCGCGGGTCCAGGTTCAGAACAACTCGAGTAAGCCCGTGAAGTATTTCGAACTCGGATGGCTGGTGACAGACCCCGCCGGCCAGCAGTACCTGGCCGCTTCCCTGCCGGCCACCGACCCGGGCCTGATGCTGCGTCCGTCGCGCACGGCGCAAGTCATGCAGGACACCACGCTGCGGTTCACGCGCAACGGGCAGCCGGTGAAAGTCCAGGGCATGACCGGGTTCGTCAGCCAGGTGGAGTTCGAGAACGGCGAAATCTGGATCCCCAGCCGGCAGAGCCTGGAGAGCGACGGCTTGCTGCGGCTGCTGGCGCCATCGCCGGAGGAACAGCGGCTCTCCGATCTGTACCGCAGAAATGGCATCAACGCGCTGCTCGAAGACCTGAAGAAGTACTGATGAGCACGGCCGGCGGGGATCGGCGCCGAACCGCAGTGGTACAATCGCGGTCATAGAGGGGGGGGAAATGCCTTCTAAGGCCGTTCCATTACCAACGACGCTGGGGTCTTTGCGCGAAAGTTCGTTTTCCGAGGCTAGAATCGGCAACCGGTCCGTCAAGGACGAGCTCAGGAACAACCTGATTTGCGGGCTGCAGCGCGGAGAGGCGCTATTCCCTGGCATTGTGGGGTATGAGGATACCGTAGCCCCGCAGATTGTCAACGCCGTTCTCTCCCGACACAATTTCATTCTGTTGGGATTGCGCGGGCAGGCCAAGACGCGCCTTATGCGCATGCTGACGGCGCTGCTCGACGAAAACCTCCCCTACGTGGATGGCTGCGAGATCCACGACAACCCTTACCGGCCCATCTGCCGGCGCTGCCGTGAGCTGCTGGCGGAACAGGGCGACGATACGCCCATCGCGTGGCTGCGCCGCGACCAGCGGTACGTCGAGAAGCTGGCCACGCCCGACGTCACCATCGCCGACATGATTGGCGATATCGATCCCATTAAGGCCGCCCGCCGCGGCCAAGACATTTCCGACGAGCTGACCGTGCACTATGGCCTGCTGCCGCGCTCCAATCGCGGCATCTTCGCCATCAACGAACTGCCCGACCTGGCCGGGAAAATTCAGGTGGGCCTCTTCAACATCATGCAGGAAGGCGACGTGCAGATTAAGGGATACCCGATTCGCCTGCCGCTCGACCTGGCGCTGATATTCACCGCGAATCCGGAAGACTATACGGCCCGCGGCAAGATTGTCACGCCGCTCAAGGACCGCATCGGCAGCGAGATCCGCACGCATTACCCCGCCACGCTCGAACACGGCATCGCCATCACCGGGCAAGAGGCGTGGGTGGAACGCCAGTCGCCGGTGGAGGTGCGCATTCCGCCGTACATCCGGCGGACGGTGGAGCAACTGACCTTCCTGGCCCGCGAGGATAAGCGTATCGACAAGCGTTCGGGCGTGTCGCAACGGCTGCCCATCTCGGCGCTCGAAAACGTGGTTTCCAATGCCGAGCGGCGGGCGCTGAAGGCGCGCGAGCAGGTGGCCGCGCCGCGCATTGTGGATCTTTACTCCGCCCTGCCGGCCATCACCGGAAAACTGGAACTGGAGTACGAGGGCGAGCTGAAGGGCGGCGACGCGGTGGCGCGCGAGTTAATCCGCGCGGCGGTAGGCCGCGTTTACAGCCAGTATTTCGAAGGCGCCAACGTGGCGAACATCATCCAGTGGTTCGACCTGGGCGGCTCATTGAAACTCGATGAGAACGTGGATTCGGCCGCCATGGTGACGGAACTCGCGGGGATTCAGGGCCTGATGGAAAAGACCAAGGCCCTGGGCCTGAGCGCCAATGAGCCGGACGCAGTGCGCGCGTCCGCAGCCGAGTTCATCCTGGAAGGCCTTTACGCGCATCGCCGCATCAGCCGCAGCGAAGAGAGGGGCTTCACCGCGGAGGAGAAGAAACGCGAGCCGGTGGAATCGCGGCCGGAACGCCCCAACGTGCGGAGACAGTACAACTGAAGGGACGCGGTTAGCGATTTGCCTGGAGCCAAATCTCGATCGTCTCCGAAAGGTCGCCGAAGGTAAGGGCTTCGCGTTGCCGGCGCAGCGTCGCGCAGAGCGCAGGGAGGTCGGTCAGAAACCGGTTGTACCGCTCGACGATTTCGGCGCCTCCCGGCAGGAGTTTGCGCTTAGATGCGGCGGCCAGCCAGTTTCTGACCTGGACGATTGCCTCTTCGGGCTTACCGCCGTGGGAATGGATATCCTGCCCGGCGATATCTGAAATGTACTGCCGGTAACGATAAGGTTCGCTATCGAGAATGATACACACCTTCTGACGTTGGCGCTCGTTTCCAAACCGTTTGCAGCCGAGGAACAGTCCGAGTTCGAGCGGCATGTTGAAACGCGGTAGTCCGGTGTTGGCATCCGGCGCGACGTTGGAAATATCGTGTATGCCATAGCGGCATTCCTCGACGATTCGCTCGATCTTGGCTAATCGGAACTCAGCGCTATCGTCAATCTCAAGTGCGGAGCGGGCCAGGAAGCCTAAGCCGCGAATTGCGAAGACGATCGCGTCGAAAATCGGTTTGTAGGCTGCGTCGAACGGGCAGTTGATGAAAACGTGATTGCGGCGGATTGGAGTCGGCGCCAAATTAGTCTTCAAACGGAAGCAAGGCGCTCCAGGACCAGTTTGGAAACCGCTCTTTCGATGTTCTCCCTGCCTAAGCTGCTCTTCACGGGCGACTTCTCGATTTTCGGGAGACCGTGTACTTCGGTTACCGCAATGCGGCCGGTCTTCCCGTGGATTACGACCTGTCCCGCGGCGCTCTTCCTGACAAGAGAACGAGCGCTGGCGACTGCGTCCTTCTGCGTTGCGAAGAGCGCGCCCGTAGCGCCGTTTCCCACTGCCCTCACGGCCCAGCCTTTTCCGGACGGGACCACATGTATCGTCTTGCCCATGGGTTCTCTTTCGATTGTACCCGAAGGGTGGCGCGGGCGGCCACGCCCGCTGGGCCGAGAGTCGTCTCGGCCCTGGACAAGTCGGCTCGACAGCCGACTCTGCAAGCTGGTGGCTTGCGCCACAGGTTGGAATCGGCCTATCTTAACCCCATCCGCAGATCCCTTCCACATGCGCCGCCGAGCCGTCGCGCAGCCAGCCATCCAGTTGCGCCGGTTCCTTTAGTTGCTGTCCGCGCACCCGCGGAACCAGTGCGAAACGGCATTTCCATTCGGGCAGCGCGGTCATGTCGCCCCACAGCTTCTCGAATTGCGCGACCGGGAAAACGTCCTCCTGGCCTTTGCCCCAGCGCTTCTTTACGTCCTTCAGCGTGATGTAGGTGGGCATGCGCGCGGCCAGGTCGCGAATGGCCACGGCCACTTTCGCGGCGTCGCCCAAGTCTCCCCGGCTCAGGCCGAAGATCTTCAACAACGGGTCGATCGCAATCCAATACGTGGCGCTGTTGTAGTAGGAAAGCCGGGATTCGATTTCCTCGCTGGGCAGCGCCAGACCTTCCACCAGGCGCAGCCGGCCGTCCACCACCGCAAGTCCGCCGCCGCGATCCTCAATGTGACGCTCAATCACCTCGACCGTCATCGCGGCGTCCTGTTCGATGTGAAAGCCCAGCAGCGCCGCGTCCAGGTCCGCCCCGGCGGTATCCACATTGTGAAGCATCAGGTATTGCAAACGCGGCCGCTCGGCCAGCAGCGCCGCCAGAGTTCCGTTGCGCAGCATATTCGGAATTTCGTACCAGTGGCCGACCGGGTGGAGACACTGCACGGGAAGATTGTCGGTGTAGTTGCTGCCCTCGCCCATCTGCCTGGCCCACGCGATCAAGGTGGCATGCAGGCTTTCGCGCACTTTCTGGGCTTGCTCGTCCAGAATTTGCTGCGGCGTTTCCTCCCAGATGAAGCGCAAGTTGCGCTCCGTGGGAACCATCCGCAGGCCGATCGCGGCGCCCGCCGAAAGCAGCAGCGGACCGGGATACCCATAATTCTGTTCGGCGCGCAGATAGCTTTCGATGGCCTGGTGAGTCAGATAGCTGGTGGTGATGACGTGCGGCGGCAATGCGCCGGTCTCCCGGCCCACGCGCAGGCTCTTGGCCAGGTGGAGCTCCAGGAAGCTCCGGCGGCGGCCGCCCAGAAGGCAAAACGGGTTGAGGGCTTTCACCACTCCGGCGCCTTTGGTCCATCGGCTGCCCAGACCACCCGCCAGGGTGACCACCGCGACGGCCCCATCGGCCAGCGCCGCGCGGCCGGTCTCCAGATAGCGGCGCGACAACTTGCCGGTGGCGTCGAAGACGGCCTCCGGGCCGGGGTCTTCGATCTGGCTGTTGGCCGGCAGACGGTTCTGGGCCAGGCCAATCCGGCTGGCGCGTAGGTCGGTTTGAATGCGTTCGTGGTGGACCGGGTCGAAGCCGTGCTCGGCGAGCAGGCGCTCCAGGTTCTGTTGCTGGCCGGTCCGGTCGGCTTGCCCGCGCGGCAGCATGTGGTCGAAGAGTTGCTGCACCATGCCGGAGAATTCCGGCGTCACGCGGCAGGCCGCGCTGAAGCGGTCCAACTCGGCGCGGCGGCCGGGCGAGAGCAGAAGGGAATCGGCGCGCAGCAGCGGCGGCACGGCCAGCGTGTAGTATTCGGCGGGCAGTAGAGCGTCATCGCCCGAAAGCACCCTCGCCTCGGTTCCGCGTTCGTTGATGGCGAAGTTATAGACCACCGGGTCCATGGCGAACGGGACGGCGTGTTCCAGACGCTGTTTGGTTTCGCGCATGATGGCCGCCAGTCGGTCCTGAGCTTCGGCCCTCCGTTCAGGAGAAAATAGAAACCCCATGCCGCCGCCGGACATTCCGCCAAGCATCCAGAAGCCCCAGAAATCCTCGCCCATGGAGGCGCGCGTCCGGCCGATCAGCGAATCCGTGTACAGGTTTCCGGCCCAGGGGATGATGGTCTGTATGGGACCGTCAAAGTTACGCTGGGTCTTCGATCCGATGCCGCGGATATCGTCCTGCTTCAGCCTCTCCTCAATCTCGTCCAGAGTGCGTATGGCTTCCTGCCGTCCCCGCCACTCGGCCTCGGATCGCAGCAAATACTTCTCCGTCACCATCTCGAGGATGGGGCCGACGTCCTGCGCCATGCCGCCGTGGACCAGCACCAGGCTCTGCTGCAGACGCTCCCGCGCGGCCGGCGAAACCTCATCCATGCCGAAGACCTTGTGGCCGGGCAGCAAACGCCCGCGGCTGATTCCAAACTCGGGATCGCCATCGGCGGCGCGCACGCCGTAGATCAACTTGATGCCGGGCCACACGCCGCCCGAATCCTGCCAGCCGCCGCCGGAACCGCCGAGCCATTCACCGAGGATGGCGCGCGCGGCCACCAGCCGCCGGTCTTCCTCAACCAGGCCGCCGGCAAGGGAATGAATCTGCCCGGTGGCGCGCATGCACGCCGCAATCAGGCAGCCGAGCAAGCTGGTGGAGACGGCCAGCCGGGAACCTTTGGGAATGTCGTTGACCTTGCTGACGATTTCAATGCCATGGCCGGGCAAGCCGGTCAGCGCCGCCAGCAATTCCGCGAGCGGCCGCGTCGAGCCTTCCATGCCCGAAGGGACAACGCCGGACGCAATCACGGCGGCCTTGAGCAAGCCCAGGTAGTCGCGGGCGAAATCGAAAACCTCCGCGACGGTGGCGATTTCGACGCTGGCCTTCAGATCGACGCTCGCCAGGCGCAGCACGGGACGGTCGATCACGCGAAAGTAGGCTTCCACCGGAGGCCGGGGCGCATCCGTCGAGGCGCCGCGGACGCTCAGATCGATGGAGATGTTGAGCACGCGCGCGCCTTCCGGAAAATCCATTCCCAGAAAGAAGATGTCGCTCCATCCGCTGTGCGTCAGATCCATGCGAACGGGCGTGGCCTCGCGGAGGATGGGGAATAGCGGATCGGATGCCCGCCGCGCCAGCATCTCCGGGCGGATGCGCAGCGGGTAATCGGCGGGGTGCCCCGTGCGGAACATCCATTGGTTGCCCTTCACGGAGCGGACGCTGCGGCGTACCTGGTCGGCCAGCGTTTGAAAACCCAGTGCCCGGTAGCCCGCGGCCAAGGCGCTCGAAATCGCGGCGCCCGGCCCCGTGGAGGATTGCGCCGCCAGGAACACGTCGAGCGCTTCGCGGAAGCGGCGATTCAAAAGGCTGGCGTAGCCGGAGTAGGGAATCGGAGAGCGGGCGCCGGAGGACAAACGCGACGGGATATGGAAACGATGGATGGCGTACAGGAAGAACAGCGCTCGCACGCGCTCGTAGAGATTGTCGCTCGAGCGGCGGAAGCGGTCGAGCGCCTCGCACTCGCCCAGGAGTTGTTCGAGAGGGGCTGCCCGGCAGAAGGAATCGAGCGACCGGTCGCGGACGGAAGGGTCGCGGGAAACAACCACGTCGACAAGCTCGCTCACTGCGCGGCCGTTCATCTGGCGCCGGCCTCACCCGTTTCCCGCGCGGCCAGCAACTCCACCAACTGGGCCAACACTTCGGCGCGGTCGCGTCCGTCGAGCGCCAGGGCAAGCTGCGCGTTCAGCAGGCCATAACGGGCGCCGATGTCGTAGCGCCGCCATTGTTCCTCGAAGGCGAGGTACTGTTCCCGGCGGGCCAGTTCGGCCAGCGCCGGCGAGAGCGAGACGCGCGCATCCGGCGCGGCCGCAAGCTGGCTTTCGAGAAGCTCCATGAGAGCTGGCGTGAAGACGTGCATGCCGAAGAAGCAGAGATAGTAGCCGGCGCGCAATCCGGGCGTGGTGAGGCGTTGCTCGGCCTCGGTGGGAGTCGGCTTTTCGACCACGGTATCGATGCGATAGAGTCCCTGCCGGCCGGGAATGCGGCGCCCGCCCACGGCGCCGTAGCGCGGCAGAAGGTTTTCACGCGTCACTTGGACGGCGGAGATGGCGCAGTTCTCGGCGGCGGCCAGATCCACCAGGCCGCGGGCGCAGGAAGCCTCCGCGCCGCTGGCCCACAAGTGGTCTCCCACCAGGTGAAGGAATGGTTCGCCGCCGGCGAACTCGCGGGCGCAATAGACCGCGTCTCCGTAGCCCAAAGGCCGCGGCTGCGGGACGAAGCGAACGTGCCCCAGATGCCGCGCCACGGCCTGCGCACAGCGCGCTTCATCGCCCGGCCACACCACCACGCAGACCTCTTCGATATTTGCCAGCAGGGCCTGTTCGATCAGGATGCCGAGAACGGACTTCTCCTCGCCGTCCCGGTCGATCAGGGTTTGCAGCGGAAGCAACCGCTGCTTTTCCCCCGCGGCCGTGATCACCGCTTTCTTGATTCTCACTGTGGGGCGGACCTCCTGGTCTGCCTTCTTTAGGCCTATTGAGTTAATTTCTGGACGCTGCACTCGCGACCGGTGCTTGCGCCGCCGCCTCCCTATTGGAACAACTGCGGCGCGAATTCGTTCAGGTAGTTCCGCCAGTTGATCCAGGTGTGCGCGCCCGTGCTTTCCTTAAACACCGGGCTGAAGCCGTGCTTCTTAAGGATGTCGACGGTGGCCAGGGTGCTGGACATCAACCCGTCATCGTGCCCGGTGCTCAGCCAGATCAGCTTCGTGCCTTTCTTCAGAGCGGCGTTGTCAAGATCGGCCGCGTGAGACGTTTCGAATGGCGACGGTCCGGCCGGCGCCGCGGGGGCAGCAACCGGGGCCGTCGCGCCCGCGGGAGCGCCCGGCGCCGCGCCGCGTCCGCGTCCTCCCCCTCCGCCTGCCAGCGAAGCCCCGGAGCTGAATACGCCGATGTAGGCGAACTTATCCAGATGGAGGAAGGCAATGTTCAAGGTCTGTCCGCCGCCCATGGAAAGGCCGGCAATGGCGCGGTCGGCGCGGTCGGTCAGGACCCGGTAGTGCGTCTCCGCGTAAGGCATGACGTCTGTCAGGAAATCTTGCGCGAACTCGTCGAGGACAGGCGCCGGCGCGCGCCCTCCGCCTGCTGCCGCTGCGCCAGGCGCCGGAGCCGCCGCTCTGCCGCCGCCCATGGAAGCCGTGGTGTGCCCGGCGGGCATTACCACCACCATCGGCTTGACCTTCTTCGCGGCAATCAGGTTGTCCAGAATGAATCCGGCGCGGCCCACAGAGGTCCAAGCCTCATCGCAGTCGCCGGCCCCGTGCAGCAGATAGAAGATCGGGTACTTGCCTTTGCCCAAGTCGTAACCCGGAGGCGTGTAGACGTGCATACGGCGGAATTTCTTCAGCGCGGTCGAATAGTACGTAACCGCCGCAACGGCGCCGCGCGGAACGTCCTTGGTGTCCATGAAGTCCGATCCCGGAACGTAGACCAGGCTCCAGACATTGGTGTTGGACTCGCTGATGGACGCGTTGTGCGGGTCGACGGTCGCGACCCCGTCGACCGTGAAGGTATATCGGTACGCGCCAGGAATGACAGGTCCGACGATGGTTTCCCACACGCCGTTGTCGCCCTTCTTCAACTGAGCGGCATCGCCAATGTTTTGGAAATCGCCCGCATTGAGCCTGACGCTCTGCGCCGTCGGCGCCAGAATGCGCAATGCCACGCGCCGGTCCGGCATCACCTCGGGCGAAACCACGACGGGCCCTTGCGCGCCCCGTCCGGCGCCACGGCCGGCCTGAGCCGCCGGCGCCGGCGTGGGCGGTTGCGCCAAAGCGGTCCCTGCCAGCATCAACGCTGCCCCGGCAGCGATGGCGAATCGAACTCTGCTCACAGTCATGTCACTACCTCTCTTCTCCGGAAGCTTATTATAGAACCACTCACAGAGCCGCGAACGTAAGAGAGTGCCCAATGGGCCAGCGGCCCACCAAAATCGATGGAGACGCGGGGGGGGCCGGTGCCGTGGATTCAACCACTTGCGACGCGTCCTCTACGGAGCGGTGGTACTTGCGCAGTGGTCGGGCCGGCAACCGCTCTCTGACATTCGCGGCTCCGGTCGACGCCGCACGCTCGCCCCGCCCCTTGACCATCTTCCACGGATCGCGCGGCTCGTGATAGCACATATGCTATCATCGAAGTTGGACAGAGTCGTCGTTGACACGAATGTTCTTGCTGGCACGTTGATCGGGCGCGCGGGAGCCAACCGATGGGTGATTCGGGCCTGCCTGGAAGGTCGGCTGAAACCCCTGATTGGGCAAGCGCTGTTCCTGGAGTATGAGGATGTGTTGAGCCGAAAGGGTCTGTACCGTTCGTCTTCGCTTTCATCGGCGGAACGGCTTGAGCTGTTCGCGGCGTTCTTGAGCGTCTGCGAGTGGGTCCAGATTTACTTCTCCTGGCGGCCGAATCTGCCAGATGAATCCGACAATCACATTGTGGAATTAGCCGTGGCGGGCGGCGCCACGACGATTATAACCAACAACATCCGCGACTTCCGCGCCGCGGAGCTTAGGTTCCCCGGTCTTCGCGTGGTAACGCCGCGGGAACTCGCGCAGGAGCATCGATGAGCACTCTCACCATCCGCATTCCCGAGGCCAAGCATTCCCGTCTCCGCCGTCTGGCGGAGGGCCGGGGCCTCAGCATGAACAAGTTGATCGACGAACTGGCGACGGTCGCGCTGGCTCAACACGACGCCGAACTGCGGTTTTACGCGCTGGCCAGTAAGGGTTCGACGAAGAGAGGGATTGAGTTGCTGGACAAACTCGACCGTAGTCGCCGCGGGCGATAAAGCCGGCCTTCCCTCACGAAAACCGCGTTCTCCGCCACAGCATCAGCCCGCACGCGACCAGGATCGCCAGCGAGGCCGCTAGCAAAATCGCAATCCAGGGCAGGTCAACGGCTATCGGTTGACGCCGTGCGCCGGCCGCCAGCCACGCAAAGATGCCCACCGCCGCGGCGGCAATCAGCAACTCCCACCACCGCCGGCGAGGCGCATCGTTGGCCGATTCTTCGCCGCGGAAAGCGGCTTCGATGGCTTGCGGGTCCAGCCCATAACGGTTGCATTCGCGTTTCATGGCGGTCTTCCATGAGGCGCGCTCGGGTTCCGGCGCCTCGGCGAAACTGATCGCCACGGCTCCGACGATCATGACCAGAGATCCTGCCACGGTCAAGATCCGTGAAGCGGCGCTCTGGCCGGCAAGTTCGCCGAATACCAGCGCGCCCCACGCCAGCCCCCACAACTGATTGGTGTTGGAGAGCGGAATGCCGCGGCCGATCCCAATGTACTTGGCCGCATACTGCTGGAAGAGGTCGCCCAACACCCAGCAGAAGCCGCCCAAAAACAGCCAGAAGAGCGCAGGCCGCGCGCGCACCAGTTCCGCCGCCACGTGATGATATCCACCCTGAAACACCAGCGCCAGGGCGAACACCGCGCCCAACTCGCCAAACGTAAACACCGTCACGAAAGAGAGCGGGTTCATCCCGCTCAGATACGCCTTTCGATAAGGGATATACATGGTTCCCCAGAGCAGGCCGGCCCCCACGGCCGCCAGAATTCCGAGGGCAGCGCGCGGGGCCGCGCCGCCGGCGGGATGCGACGTAGCCCAGGCGATCAGGCACGCTCCGGCCATGATCGCCGCCGCTCCGCCCAGCACTTTTCCCCACTGCCGCACTGTGGACCCGCGCAGTTCATGAAACAGCGCCCAGCCCCACAATAGTCCTACCAAGCTATTGACGTTCCACAGCGGAAAAGCAACGGAGATCCCAACATCTTTAATAGCGAATACGGTGAGCGTGTTGGCCACCGCCCACAGCATTCCGGCCAGGACGGCCCAGACGGTCAAGTGCGGCTTCTCCCGAATGTCCCGCCAGATATAGCCGGTTCCTTTGAGCGCCACCGGCACGGTCCAGCGCGCGACGAAGACGCCCGCCACCATTCCCAGCGATATCAGGAATGGCGAAAACCCCATGGTCACCAGCTTGGTGGGGGCCTCAGCCAGCCCCAGCCACGCCCCGGCCGCAAGGCCACAAGCCACGCCCAGCGTGTGCAAAGCGTGCCGCGAGAAGTTCGGGTTCGGCCGCGTCATCGCAACACAGCCAGCAGAGCGACGCCGAAAATAAGAGCGGCCACCGGAATCCAAAACTGGACGTCGGTGAGGATAGGTTTGACGAATGGATGTTTCAAGCGTTCTCCGGGGCGATCCGCCTCACCAGCCGGTCGAGCTTCTCGTCCAACTGCTCCAGGCGCCGCACCATTTCCTTATACTGCGTTTCTTCCACCGGCGGAAGCTTGCGGCAGATGTAGAACGTGCCGCCGGGTTCCAGAACGCATTGGTCCACCTCCTCCAGCCCGGAGAAGCTCTGGCGGTGCAGCACCGTGATCAACTCGGCGCGCGAAAGCAACTCGCGGGCAAGCGCCTTTTCCACAATCTGGCCCTTCTCGATCAAGACCGTGGGCTTGCCTTCGAAAATTTCGTCAAGCCGCCGGTGCTGGAACAGGAAGCGCACCACCATGTAGTTGACCGCCAGCAGAGTGAACGCGCCGATCAGGCCGCCGGTCAACGAATTATCGTTTCCGATGATGGCGTTTTGCACCGTGTTCGATAGCGAGAGCAGCACCACCAGGTCGAAGGGGTTAAGCTGCGCCAACTCCCGCTTTCCGAAGACTCGCAGAAGCAGCACCAGGAAAGCATAGACGATCACCGGCCGCAGCACCTTCTCCGCGACCGGCGCGCCCACGGCGAAGATCGCGCTCCACATCTGATGCGAAACCACCCACTCGGGCATTTGCAAAACTCCTTCTGAAAATTGCGACGCCTCCTCATTCCCCAAGCCGGCGTCAGAGGCTAAACTAGGATAACGCGCCATGTCCCCAAGCAACACCACCGATAAGGGTCTCCCTACCAACGTGGATGCCGAGCGATTCGTGCTGGGGTCCATCATGCTCGAAGACTCCTTCTACGTGCAGGCCGCCGGCACGCTGGAGTGCGACGACTTCAGCCTCGAAAAACACCGCCGCATCTTCAAGCGCATGGGCGAACTTTACGAACGCGGCGAAAAGATCGACCGCGTCACCATCGCCAACGAGCTGATGAAGTTCGGCGAACTGGAAGCTTGCGACGGCCTGAGCTACCTGGTCACGCTCGATGACGGGCTGCCGCGAATTCCCAACCTCGACAGCTACATTCGCATCGTCAAGGACAAGTCCGTGCTGCGGCGGATCATCTTCGCTTCGCAGCACATGATGAATCGCTGCCTGATGGGCGAGGAGGAGCCGGACCAGATTCTGGCCGGCGCCGAGGAAACCCTGCTCAAGCTGGGCGATTCGCGCGCGCAGGCCGGTCTGCAGCAGGCCGGCAGCATCCTCCAGAATTACGAAGGCGGCCTCACCGCCTTTCTGGACCCCAGCAAACGCATCAAGGGCATCAGCACCGGCTTCACCAAGTTCGACGAGATGACCGGCGGCATGCACGGCGGCGATTTGATCATCATCGCGGCGCGCCCGTCCATGGGAAAGTGCCTCGCCGCCGGTTCGGAGATCGTCCTCTCCGACGGTTCCGTCAAGACTATCGAGCGGATCTGCTCCGAGCGGCGCGCGGAGTTGATGACCGTCGCTGGCGACGGCCGTCTTCGCATGACGTCGCCGAGCGCCTACGTCGACGATGGCATCAAGCCTGTATTCCGCGTTCGAACGCGCCTGGGGCGGTCGGTCGATACCACCCTGACCCATCCGTTTCTCACTCTCGAAGGCTGGAAGAGGCTGGAGGATCTGCAACCGGGCGCCACAATCGCAGTTCCTCGCAGCATGCCCGTCTTTGGCTCCGAAGGACTTAGCGAAGATCGAGCGAAGCTGCTCGGCTATCTGCTCGGCGATGGGTGTCTGTGCGACGGCGCGCCGGAGTTCACAAATTCGGATCCGAGGCTCCGCGACGATTTCATCGACTGCCTGCGGGAGTTCGACGGCCTTCGTACGCGTACCGAAGACTCGGACGGCAGCCGAACGCCTACGGTTTGCGTGGCCGCGGACGCCGAGAGTGTCTTCGAGAAGCGCTGCCGTTTCGCGGCGAATCTCGCTGATGCCCTCAACAACGCGCGCCGTTCGGACCGAAGCCTGGCGCTGGAGCTCGGCGTCAGTCCTTCGCTGGTCTGCCAGTGGAAGCAGGCGCGCTGCGTTCCGGTAGGCGACAATTCGGTCCGCCTCGCTGCCGCACTGGGCGTATCCCTGGAACAGCTTTTCGAAGGGACCGCGGAGGCGGCGAGCCAAAACGCGAAGAATGCGCTCACCATTTGGTTGGAATCTCTCGATCTCTGGGGCCGGACCTCGCGATTCAAGTTCGTTCCCGAAATCGTCTTCCGCAGCCGCCGGCGCGCGGTCGCCGTGTTTCTCAACCGGCTCTTCGCGACCGATGGATGGGCCGCGCTCCTGGCATCCGGCCAGGCTCAACTCGCCTTCGCTTCCGTTTCGGAACGTCTGGCGCGCCAGGTGCAACACCTGCTGCTGCGATTCGGGGTCATTGCCGCCCTGAAGCGAAGGGCGATTCTGTACGACGGCGCGCGCCGAGCGGCGTGGCAGCTTGACATAACGGACGCCGATTCCATTCGCGCGTTTGCGTCGGAAATCGGCATCTTCGGCAAAGAACGGCAACTCGAGCGTGTTTTGGCCGCGATTGAGAGGAAGAGGCCGCACAGCAACCGCGATCTCATTCCCCTCGAAGTCTGGAAGCAGATCGAAGAAGCCAAGGGGCCGCTTCCGTGGGCCGAGGTCGCGCGCCGGATGGGGATCGGTGGAGAGGGCTTGAATCTGCACGTTGGCAGGCGGAGCATGTCTCGCCGCCGGCTCGCCGGCTTCGCGGAGGCGCTGAACTCGGACCGGTTGCGGGCGCTCGCGGCCAGCGATCTATACTGGGACCGCATCGTCTCGATCGAGTACCTGGGCGCCAAGCAAGTCTACGACCTCACAATCCCGGGAACGCACAATTTCGTGGCAAACGATGTGTGCGTGCACAATACCGCGCTCGCTTTGAACATCGCGCAGCACGTGGCGTTGAAGCTGAAACAGACGGCGGCGGTTTTCTCGCTCGAAATGTCCAAGGAATCGCTGCTCACCCGCATGTTGTGTTCGGTGGCGCGCGTGGACAGCCAGAAGTTCCGCGGCGGATACCTCAGCCAGGACGAGCGCCGCAAGCTCAGCCACGCGGTCAACGAGATCGCCGAGGCCCCGCTCTACATCGACGACACCGCCGGTCTGCACCTCATGGACATGCACGCCAAGCTGCGCCGCCTGCAAGCCGAGAAGTCCAAGATCGGAATGGTGATTGTCGATTACCTCCAGTTGATGAGCCTGCGCGGCTACGAAAATCGCACGCAGGAAGTCAGCGCGCTTTCACGCGGCATGAAGTTGCTGGCCAAGGAACTGAACGTTCCCATGATGGTGCTGTCGCAGTTGAGCCGCGCCCCCGAGACGCGCCAGGGCGACCACCGTCCCCAGTTGAGCGACCTTCGCGAAAGCGGCAGCATCGAGCAGGACGCCGATGTCGTGGGCTTCATTTTCCGCGAGGAAGTCTATCAACGCGACCGCGAAGACCTGCGCGGCCTGGCGGAGTTGATCGTCGGCAAGCAGCGCAACGGCCCCACCGGCACGGTGAAGCTGGTTTTCCTGCACGCACAGACCAAGTTCGAGAACGCCGCCGAAGATATGGGGGATCTGCCGGAGGAGTAAGCAACGCGCCTATCGATTTCCTTTCCGCTGCGTCTTATGGTGAGGTGAACGATGCGAACGATGGTTGCATTAGCCCTGGCGCTCGCCGCGCAGGCCCAGCAGCAGCCTGCCGCGCGAACGGAGTTCGAAGTCGTCTCCGTGAAGCCGGGCGACCCGGCCGATCCCCGCTCCAGTGGGCGCACGACGCCGGGCGGCCTGGAAAGACGGAACGCCACGCTGAAGTCCCTCGTACTGTACGCCTACCACTTGAACGAGTATCAGCTCGATGGCGGCCCGAAGTGGGTGGACTCGGCGAGATTCAATATTGATGCCCGGCTCCCGGCCGGCGCGCCGCGAGACCAGATCCCCTTGATGATGCAGGCGCTGCTGGCGGATCGCTTCAAGCTGGAGTTCCACCGCGAGACCAAGACGCGCCCAGAGTATGCGCTGGTGGTCGCGAAGGGCGGTCCAAGACTACAAGCGGCTGCGGAAGACGAATACCAATCGAGCAGCCAGGGTGATCGCATGATCAAGGGGTCGGCCTTGCCCGTCTCCACGTTGGCCTTCATGCTGATTAGCGTGGTGGGCGCACCCGTGCTCGATCGAACGGGCTTGACGGGGAAATACGACGTCAGTCTGGAGTTCGCGCCGCTACTTGAAACGTCGGTAGAAGATGAGACGCTGCCTGACATTTTCGCGGCGCTCCAGGATAAGCTCGGACTGAAGCTGGAAGCGACCAAGGGGCCGGTGGAAGTCCTGGTGATCGACCGCGCCGAGATGCCAACGGCGAATTGAGCTGGTGGGGCGGACCTCCTGGTCTGCCTTCTTGGGTGTTCTTCCCTCAAGAAGGCAGACCAGGAGGTCCGCCCTACATGCTATTCCCTCCCCGCCCACAACTCCGCGCTGGTGAACGCCGCCCTGCAAATCTGGTCCCGCAACGTGTTGTATCGCAAGGAAGCAGCCGCCGCGCGCACACGTTCGATCTCGCCGGCGGAGAATTCGTGCGTGTACCGGTCGGCGCGGTTCCGGTACGAATAGCCGGCGTAGGCCGCGCCCGCGCCGACGGCTTCCATCAGGGCATCCCAGAACGTGGTGCGCGGGAGGAGACCCTTGCGCCCGCCCACTTCGCGCGGAATCTCAATCGCCTGACGCCCGCCCCACAACACGGCGCGCACGCAACGGGCGGCCGCGAAAGGCAGGCTGGGGTCCGGATCGGGAAACGCCGCCAGCGCCTGGCGCAACTCGTCCGGGTCCGTCCGGAATCCCTCCCAACGGAATCGCGACGCGCCGCTCACCAGCGTCCCGCGAAACAGGATCTCGCGGATGCGCGCTTCGTCCTTGCCCGCCAGGCCCAGCACATTCTCGATCAATTCAAGAATCGGAAGCTCTTGCAGCACCACCGGCGTGATGGTGATGGCCCCGGCGGCTTCCGAGCTGAGCTTCACGCGGACGGTCTGCGGCAGAGGCATCGATTTCACGCTAGCATAGGTCCGTGACGCCTCTCGAAAAGGTGCTGGCGGAGACTCGCCGTTACGATCACGCGCTACTCGGCTTCTCCGCCCGCGAACACCATGGCGGCGTGGAACTGGTCATCGCGCTCAAAGGCTCGCACGCCGGCCTACACACTTACTACGCTCCGGTCCACGAGCGGGATATCGAAAGCCCGCAATTCCCGTGGATCTTCCAGCGCTACCTCTACGACTGCATGCACGACTACCTGGTGGAGATGTTCGTCCGCACGCCCCAAACGCGGGAAACGCCGTCATGACGCCGCTCGGCGAACTCCTGGCCGAAGAGATTCACGCCCGCGGTCCCATTCCATTCCGCCGTTTCATGGAGACGGCGTTGTATCATCCCGCACACGGCTACTACCGCCGCCCGCGCGACCCCTTCGGCAAACATGGCGATTTTTTCACCGCCGAGCAAATTCAGCCGGTGTTCGGCATCCTCATGGGCGCGCGGATTCGCCAGTTGCGCCAGGAGATGGGAAACCCGAGCGAGTTCACGGTGGTCGAGTTGGGAGCAGGCCGCGGAGAGATGGCCGAGGCCTTCTCCGAATGGCGCTACGTCCCGGTGGATCTAGACGGCGGAGAGCTGCCAGCACGCTTCGTGGGCGTGGTGTTCTCAAACGAATTCTTTGACGCGTTGCCGGTGGACGTGGCCGTCTGGCGCGGCGGCGTGTTCCGCGAGCAATGCGTGGCTTTCGAGGACGGACGCTTCCGCTGGCAAGCAGGCGAGCGCGTTCCCGAGGCGATCGGCCAATATCTGCGCACCGCCTTTCCCGATCCCGAGCAAGGCCGCTGGTACGAGGCCAGCCTGGACGCGGCGCGCTGGATGGAACGGATCGCCGCCGCACTGGAAGCGGGATACGCGCTTACCGTCGATTACGGCTATACGCGCGCGGAATCCATCCGGTTTCCCGAAGGCACGCTCATGGGATACCGCCGCCACATGGCCCGCGAAGACGTACTGGAGGAACCGGGCGAGCGCGATATCACCGCCCATGTCAATTTCACGGCGCTCCAGGATGCGGGCGCGGCTCACGGCTTGAAGACGGAATGCTTTGAGACGCTGGCGCGGACCCTGCTGGCCGCCGGAGAGCCCGACCAGTTCGCCGCCGCGCTGGCCGCAGCCGGTCCCCGCGAAGAATTGCGCCGGCGCATGCAGCTCAAGACGCTGCTGTTCGGAATGGGTGAGACGTATCGTACGCTGCTCCAGAGGCGCTGAACAAAGAAAAAGGCCCCGGAAAAACCGGGGCCTTGAGTTGGAACCTGTTTTTTAGCCCTTATTCAGGGCGCGCCCGACTACTTCTTTTTCTTCGGAGCAGCCTTTTTCTTCGGGGCGGCTTTCTTGGTTGCGCTCTTCATCGTTGTTTCTCCCTAAACATCAAATTTTGCGATTTGGAAAATCGCAATGTGATTCATATATAAGGTCGTTCGCGATGAAAGTCAAGAGAAAAATGCAATTCGCGCTTCGATCGCGCCTCCGTCGTTTCCGATTGCGCCGCGGAACGCGCCGGAATTTTCCCGCGCGTGAGCCGCGCGATGCGCTGAAAGGCCCGTCATTAGGCGCTACAATGCAGTACGTGAGCTCCTACATTCGTTACCTCTCCGGCGCCGGCATCTCATATGGAATTTTGGATGGCGACTCCGTTCATGAAATCCGCGGCGGCCTTTTCGGGCAGCGCGCCCCAACGGGAGTCGTCTGCAAACTCTCGGAAGCCACGCTGCTCCACCCATGCCAGCCGGGCAAGATCCTCGCGGTCGGCTTGAATTATGGAAGCCACCTCGGAAGCCGGCCCCGGCCAGAGCACCCGGAGATCTTCTACAAGCCCGTGACGGCGCTGCAACATCCGGAAGGCCCCATCGTCATGCCTCGCGACGCGGCGGACGTTCACTACGAGGGCGAGTTGGCGCTGGTCATCGGCAAGCAGGCGAAGAACGTCGATCGGGAAGGCGCCCGCGATGCCATCTTCGGCGTGACCTGCGGCAACGACGTCAGCGAGCGCGGCTGGCAGAAGGCCGATCTGCAATGGTGGCGCGCCAAAGGCTGCGATACCTTCGCGCCGCTCGGGCCGGCCATTGTGACGGGCCTCGATTACGGAAATCTGCTGCTCGAAACGCGCCTCAATGGCGAGGTGGTCCAGAAGCAGTTCACCTCCGACCTGATCTTCGATTGCGCTGCGATCGTGAGCTGGATCAGCAATTGGGTCACGCTGATGCCCGGCGACTTGATCTACACCGGCACGCCCGGCTCCACGCGCAAGCTTTCGCCGGGCGACGTGGTGGAAGTGGAAATCGAAGGGATTGGGATTCTGAGAAACCCGGTAACCGCCGGCTGAGGGCGTTCCCCTAAAAACGCAAGCGCACTGTTTTGTTTTATTTTCAGCGCTCCCGCTCCAGGTGGGGCGGGCCTCCTGGCCCGCCTTCTTCGTCCGCCGCATTACGCCGCCCCGCGTGGTATTCTGATTGTTCCGTACTCCGATGGCTGAAGACAGGCCATTCCCGCGCGTTTGCGTGGCGTTGGGCCTTCCCGATGTGTCCAGCTTGTTGGACCATGCGCGGCGAGAGGCTGAATCGGGTGAGTCCTTCCTTGAATTTCGCCTGGATTACCTGGATCGCGCGGGCGACGGACCGGCCGCGATCCGCGATTTTCTGAAACAATTCCCCGATTGCATCGTGCTGGCAACTTGCCGGCGCCGCCAGAATCACGGGAAATTCAATGGCAGCATCGAAGAACAACTCGCGCTGCTCGAAGCGGCCGTGGCCGCCGGCGCGCAGGCGGTGGATATCGAGATCGAAACCGCGGAGGCCGCGCGGGAGCGGGTAACCCTGTTTCACGGAAGCCCCAGTCTGGTGATCTCCTATCACAATTACGAATCCACTCCTCCCATGGACGGCATCGTGAACCGGTTGATGCGCATCCCGGCCGACGCCTACAAAGTGGTGACCACGGCGCGCAAGCCTTCCGACAACCTGCGCGTACTAGCCGCCGCCAGGGCGTTTCCCCGGCGCTGCCTGGTGGTGCTGGCCATGGGTGAGTTGGGTTTTCCCACGCGCGTGCTTTCCCCCGTGTATGGAGCCGTCTACACGTACGCCGCGCCCGGTTGTTCGGAGGGCACGGCCGCCGGACAGGTGGGCGCTCACCAGTTGCGGCGCATGTACCGCGTTGAGAAACTCCGCAAGACATCCAAGATCTACGGCGTGATCGCCGACCCCATCCGGCATTCCCTTTCCCCCACGGTGCACAACCGCGCCTTTCAATTGCGCCGTATCGACGCCGTGTACTTGCCCTTTCTGGTTTCACCGGCGCACTTGCGCGATTTCCTCACCACCGCTGAGGGACTGCCGCTGGCGGGATTCAGCGTCACCATTCCTCACAAGCAAAAGATCCTTCGCTACCTGGACGCGGTAGATCCCCTGGCGCGCCGCATCGGCGCCGTCAACACCGTGTGGAGGAAGGCCGGCAAGTGGCGCGGCGCGAATACCGACGTGGATGGCGTTACCGGCCCGCTGGCGCGCGTGCTGACGCTTCGCAACGCCTCCATCCTGATGGTGGGAAATGGCGGCGCGGCGCGCGGCGCGGCCTTCGCGCTCTCCAGCGCGGGATCCAAAATCACTCTCACAGGCCGGAATTTCGACCGCGTGCGCGCGCTGGCCAAGGTATGCGGCGCCACCGCGCTGCCGAAGGAGCACCTGCGATCGTGCCATTTCGATGCGGTGGTCCACGCCACGCCCCTCGGAATGTACCCCCACGTTGACGGATGTTTTTTCGAAGGCGAAATACCCGCGGGCGTGGTCTTCGACCTGGTCTATAATCCGGTTGAGACGGAATTGCTCCGGAGAGCCCGCGAACAGGGCAAAACCGTGGTGCCAGGACTCGACATGTTCATCGAGCAGGCCGTGCGCCAGTTCGAGATCTGGACCGGCGAGACCGCTCCCCGCGCCGCGATGCTGAAAGCCGCGCACGAGGCTCTGGAACATCGGTAGGAGGGCGCTTGAAGCCGGCCATCAAATTCACGCGACGCAAGCTGGCCGCGGCGCTCGCAGCGCCGGCGGCGGCGGCTTTGGCCCAACCGCAAACCGCGCCTCCCCCAGTCCCCGGCGACGAACTCGCCGCCGCGCGGGAGAGGAACGCGGCCGCGGCGGACGCGCTGGCCCGGCGGGAAGTCCCCATTGCAACGGAACCGGCGTTTCAGTTCAAGGCTTGAGAGGGAAGCTCCATGGCGGCCATCGGCGACGACATCTTCTTCGCGAGCATCCCGGAGTTGAATGCGCGGATCGCCTCCAAGGAAGTTGCGGCCGAGGAACTGGCGCGCGCCTTCGCTCTACGGCTGGAGCAGCTTGCACCCGGTTACAACGCCCTGGCGCTGCCGTTGCGGGAACTGGCCGGCCGCCAGGCCAAGGCAGTCGCCGACGACCTCAAGCGCGGCCGCACGCGCGGACCGCTGCAAGGCATTCCTTACGGGGTGAAGGATCTCTTGAGCCTGGCCGGCAAGCCCACCACGTGGGGTGCGAAGCCGTACGCGGCGCAGGTCTTCGATTACAGCGCCACAATCCTCGAAAAACTGGAGGACGCCGGCGCCGTGCTCACCGGCAAGCTCGCCATGGTAGAACTGGCGGGCGGCGGCGGATACCGGTATGCATCGGCGTCCGTTACGGGGCCCGGATTGAATCCGTGGGACCGCACGCGCTGGTCGGGCGGGTCTTCCAGCGGATCGGCGGCCGCGGTAGCCGCCGGGCTGGTGACCTTCGCCATCGGCTCGGAAACATCCGGATCCATCCTCACGCCCGCTGCATACTGCGGAGTGACGGCCCTGCGGCCCACCTACGGCCTGGTCAGCCGTTACGGCGCGATGGCGCTTTCCTGGACGCTCGACAAGTTGGGGCCGTTTGCGCACAGCGCCGAAGACTGTGGCCTGGCGTTGCATGCCATCTCCGGCGGCGACGGCAAAGACCCGGGATCGGCGGGCAAGAGCTTTTACTACGCCCCTCAATACGCACGCCCGATCAAGGAACTGCGCCTCGGTTACGCTCCCGCGGACTTCTCCGACCGCGCCGATCTATCCGCCCGTCCGGCGTTCGACGCGGCGCTCGGCGTATTGAAAGAGGCGGGCGCGCAACTGGTGGAAACCAAGCTCCCGGATTTTCCGTACGATGAAGTTCTGCGCATCATTCTCTCTAGTGAGGCGGGCGCGGCATTCGAGCCGCTCATCGCCAGCGGCAAAGTGGAAGAACTGGCTGACAAGGCGCAGATCGCCGGACTGAAAGCCAGCCTGGAGATCGCCGCCAAAGACTACCTGAAGGCCATGCGCATCCGGCGGCTGATCCAGACGGCGTTTTCGAATCTCTTCGCGAATGTGGATGCGCTGGTCGCGCCGGCGCGCACCGGCCCGGCCACGCCCATCGACCAGCCCTTGATGCCGTTGCCCGGCGCGGCCTCCCCCACGCCCCAGGCTTCCGGCTTCAGCGTCCTGATTCCCGCGGGCAACCTGGCCGGCCTCCCCGCGCTGGCGTTGCCTTGCGGGTTCGCGGGGCGCCTCCCCGTGGCCCTCCAGGTGGTGGGCGCTCCGTTTTCGGAAAACCTGCTGCTCTCCATCGGGAAAGAGTTCCAGCTCCGAACCAACTGGCATCGCCAGCGGCCAGCGGGGTAGCTGCTGAACGGTGGTTGGCGCGGGATGGATGTCACCCGCCGGCTTCGCTTATCATATTCCTGATGAACCCGAACCCTCCCAGCGCCGCCGCTGAATATTTCGACAAGGCCACCGCCTTGCTCGCGGAGTTGCGCGCCCACGAATTGGCCCACATCGAAGCGGCTGCGGAGGTCTGCGCCAGCGCCATCGCCCACGGTGGTCTGGTCTTCCTCTTCGGCGCCGGCCATTCCCGCATGTTGTGCGAGGAGATGACCCCGCGCCAGGGCTGCTTTCCGGGGTTCGTGGCCCTGGTCGAGCTGTCCCTCTCCAACCACGCGAATATCGTGGGCACGAATGGCCTTCGCGCCCCGCTGTACCTCGAAAAATACGAGGGATACGCGGAGGAGATTCTCAAGGGATTTCACTTCGGCCCGCACGACGCCTTCATCGTCGTATCCACCAGCGGCATACGGCCCGTCGCGGTGGAGATGGCCCTCGGCGCGCGCAGACGCGGATTGCCCGTCATCGCCATCTGCTCGCGTCGCCACTCGGACCAGTCCGTCGCCGCGCACAGCTCCGGAAAGAAGCTGATCGACCTGGCCGACATCGTCATCGACAACCATTGCCCGCCCGGCGATTGCGTCCACGAACTGCAGGGTCTCGAATGGCGCACCGGCCCCACTTCCACCGTCACCGGCGCCATGATCGTCAATATGTTACGGTGCGAAGTGGCCGCGCGCCTGATCGCCAGGGGCCATGAACCCGTGCTGCTGCCGAGCCACCAGTTTGTCGGCAACGCCGGCGCGGCCGCGCAATTGGAACGTTTCTATGAAGCATACCGCCAGAGCCTGAGACATCTTTATGAGTGATCCCGTTCGAATTGCTATGTTGGGATCGGGCTTCGTAGCCGAGTTCTACATGCAAGGCCTTGCCAATGTGAATGGCCAGCGCGTGGTGGTCAATTACTCCCTTGACGAGGAGAGCGCCGGCGCCTTCGCGCGCCGCTGGGATATCCCCGAGCATTCGACCGACCTCGATGCGGTCATCGGCGGAGCGCAGGCCGACCTGTTCGTGATTGCGATGCCCAACGAAGCGCACCTTCCCGCGGCGCTGGCGCTGGCCAAGGCGGGACGCAACCAGGTCTGCACCAAGCCGCTCGGCAGGACCCGCCAGGAAGCCCGCCAGATGCTCGACGCCGCGCGCGCGTCCGGCGCCATGCACGGTTACGCGGAAACCGAAGTCTTCGCACCGGCGGTGGTGAAGGCTCGCCAGAGCATCGAAAGCGGCGCCATCGGCCGCGTGTTGTGGGTGCGCTCGCGGGAGTCGCACAGCGGGCCGCACAGCCCGCATTTTTGGGACGTTGCAAAGACCGGCGGAGGCGCGTTGAACGACCTCGGCTGCCACTGCATCGAGGCGGCGCGCTACTTTTTCGGGAAGCAGGACCGCATCGTCGAGGCGATGGCCTGGGGCGCCAACCTCGTACACCGCGAAAAAACCACCGGCGAAGATAACGCGCTCCTGATCCTGCGCATGGAAAGCGGCGGCGTCGCCCACTGCGAGCTGTCCTGGACCACTCTCGGCGGTCTCGATTTGCGCAATGAGATTCACGGGTCCGAAGGCTCCATCTTCACCGATGTCACGCGCCAAACGCCCATTGCAAGCTTCACCACCAGGTCGGCGGGATACGTGGTGGAAAAGTCCGACATCGATTTTGGCTGGACGCGTCCTCTTCCGGAAGAGGCCTTCGCTTACGGTTATCAGGCCGAGATGCGCCATTTTGTGGACTGCGTTCGCGAACGCCGGACCCCGCGCGAAACCTACGAGGATGGCTATCTGGTCAACTGCATCCTCGACGCGGGTTACGAGTCCATGCGTACGCGCCAGTGGGTTGCGGTGGATTCCTGATGGCGGGCCGACTGCAAGATAAAGTGATCCTGATCAGTGGATCGACCGGCATCGCCGCGGCCACCGCCCGCCTGGCGGCGTCCGAAGGAGCTTCGGTCTTCACCATCGCTCTCGTGCGCGGCGAGTGCCCCGACGTGTTCACCGGCGACCTGACGCTGGCCGACACCGCTCGCGACGGCGTGCGCGAGTGCGTGCGCCGCTTCGGCCGGGTCGATTGCCTCTACAACGTCGCCGGAATTTCCGGCCGGCAATACGGCGATGGGCCGATGCACCAATGCACCGAGGAGGCTTGGGACCGGGTCTTCGACGCCAACGTCAAGAGCATGTTCCTGCTGACGCGCGCAACTTTGGGCGTCATGCTGGAACAGCCGCCGGCGGAGAACGCGCTGCGCGGCTCGATTCTCAACATGGCCAGCGCGCTGGCAACGTCGCCCGAGCCGCTGCATTTCCCTACTCACGCCTACGCAGCCACTAAAGGCGCGATTCTCTCGATGACCAAGTCCATGGCCGCTTACTATGCGCCGCATCGCATCCGCGTGAACGCCATCGCGCCCGGCCTGGTTCGCACCCCGATGTCGCTCCGCGCCCAGGACAACCCCGAAATTCTGGATGCGATGCGCGTCAAACAGCCTCTCGCCGAGGGCTTGATCCCCGCCGATGACATTGCGCGTGCGTCCGTCTTCCTGATGAGCGACGATGCCCGCATGATTACCGGCGAAACGCTGACCGTAGACGCCGGTTGGAGCGTGACCCCATGACCGCACGGCCTCTCCGCACCACCGTGATCGGCAGCTACCCTTTCCCGGGCTGGCTGGAGTTCGCCTCGCTGCATCTCGACCAATTCGGCGAGGCCGATCTCGAAGAGCTTTACGACGACGCCGTCCTCGCGGCCATTCACGATCAGACCGCCGCCGGCCTGGACGCGATCACCGACGGCGAGCAGACCCGTTTCGATTTCAACCTCTCCTTCTACGGCAAGCTGGAGGGCATCGATCCTCACCCTCTCTCGCCACGCCGTTTCGGGCCTCCGGCGCACGATCAACGCGCAAAGTACCGCATTCTGGGCGACCTGCGCTCTTCCCACGGATTGGGAGCGGTGGCCGAATTCCGCCGTCTGCAACGGCTCGCGCCGCCCGGCCCCGCGCTCAAGGCCAGCGTCCCCGGTCCTTACACGCTGAGCGGGCGGTTGACGCCCGGAGGACCGTACACCGACCGCTGGGCCGTTACGGAAGCGCTGCTGCCCGTGGTTCGCGACGAGCTCCTGCAATTGGTGGAAGCCGGCTGCGCCGAGATTGCCATCGACGAACCCTCCATGAGTTGCTACGCGTACCGCGAGGACCCCAACCGTTTTGTGGACATCTTCAACCGTACGGTCGAGCCGCTCGCGGGCCTCTGCCGCCTCTCCACCCACCTTTGCTTCGGAAATTACAAGGGCCGCGCCGTCGGCCCTCGCCAATACGCGCCGCTCTTTCCGGCGTTCCTCGGCCTGCGCGTCGATGAGATCCACCTGGAGATGGCCAGCCGCGAATTCGCGGAGCTTGAACTGATCGGGTCGATCGCCGCCGCTGGCAAAGACGCGTGCGCCGGCATAATCGACGTGAAGAGCTACTACATCGAAACCCCCGCCGATGTCGCCGCCCGCGTGCGCCGCTGCCTGCGCTACGCCGGCCCCGAGCGGCTTTCCTTCGCTCCCGACTGCGGTCTCAGCCAGACCGCTCGCTGGGCGTCGCGGCAAAAGCTGAAGAACATGGTGCAGGGCGTCGCCACCGTCGCCGCGGAATTGGGCTTAGAGTGATGTGGGGCAGGTTGGCCGGAAGGCAACCTGCGGCCGATTGCCAATCGGCCCCCGCGCGCCGTCGCGATGGCCCTGCTGGCCACCAAAGGCGATCTGTGGCCGGCTCACGCTTGGTATCGGGGCACGGCTTCAGCCGTGCCGAAAGAAGGCAATTAACTGTCAGGGCTTCAGCCCCTGCTGCTACCACCGGCTTTCGACCGGGCTCCGCCCTACGCGATCAGCTTCCTCCAATCCAATGTCGCGGCCATCTGCTGCCCAACGGCTACCAAAGTGGGAATCGCGGAAAGATCGGCCTCGTCAATGTCGCTCGGTAGCAGCGGATTAAGATCTGTCAGAATGCTGGGCCACTGCCTGTCCACGGCTTCGCTCGCCCAGTCCTCTGAGGTATCCACCAGCGTGGAGGTGGTCCAGGTAATCACTCCCAGCAGCCCCGACGGCGGCTTGTTCGAGCAAGGATAATAACCGGTTCCGAGAGCGATCGTGCGGGTGTCGGCGGGCGTGAAGGCGTCGAACTCGAAGGCCTCCACGCAAGCTTCGTACACGGGGTTAGCAGTGCCGCCGGCGCCGCCATCGTAGAAGTCGAGCGTTTGCCCGCCGACGCCCGCTATTTTCCAATGGTCGAAATAAGTGGGCGCGCAGGCCGAAGCCACCGCCGCATCCACCAGCTTCACAGTCCCGGTACTGCGCGCGTTCCTCGGATTGTCCCTGACGAAAAACCAATTGTGCCCGTTCATGGCCGTGGCCGCGATCATCACGCCGATGGGGCAATCGTTCACCACCCAGGAGGCGGCGTGGCCGAAGACACTGACCAGCACGTCGCGCAGGTTCTTAGGATCGTACATGTAGCCTTCGGCCACGCGCTTGGCATCCGCGATGGCGCCGGTGGGAGTGAAGATTTCCTTGGAACGCCCCGTGTAGATCTTGAGGATATCGGCTGCGGGCACGCCGGCTGCGACGGCCGCCGTGAGCAGGGCGCCGGTCGAAGCCCCCGCGCAGTAGTCGATGTGGTCGCGGGTGAGCCCGCCGAGTTGCGCCTCAAGTTTCATCAGGCAGCAGGTAGGGATAATGCCGCGGATGCCGCCGCCGCGGATCGACAGTATGGTTCGCATGGTTCTTGGTTGCCTTAACTACTCAATCGGGATTTGCGCGCGTCAGCCCCAAAAGTAGAACAGGGCCATCAGGTAGATCCACACGCCGTCCAGGAAGTGCCAGTAGATCGCCGTGACGTCGATGGTCGTGCGCTTGGCCGGGCCGAGCCTCAGGCGCAACGCCTGCACATCCACGTACAGCAGCGCCGCAACGCCGCCCAGCAAGTGGAACGCGTGCGCCGCCGTCAACACGAAGAAGAACGCGCTCCCCGGGCTGCTGGCCATGTAGATTCCGCGGTCCCACAACTGACGCCACGCGAGCGCCTGGCCCAGCAGGAAAAGGATACCGAGGGCCGTCGCCGCGGTCCACCAGAAGTTGAACCGCGAACGGTCTCCGCCCTTCAGAGCATGGCGGGAACGGTCGAGCACAATGCTGGAAACCAGCAGGACCGCCGTGTTTACCCAAAGGATGGGCAGCCTGGGCGCCCCCGCCCAGTCGTCGGAAAGGCCGCGCCGCATGACGAAGGCGGTGGTGAACGCCGCAAATACCATGGCCGTCGCGGCGATCAACAGAATCAGTCCCAGGAACGCCGTTCGCCTGGACGATCCGAGCGGCCCCGAGCTTCCTCCGCCTCCCCACCCATGTTCGATGGGCGGAGGCGGCGGTCCCTGGAGCGCGCCATGCGTGAGCGATGCGGGCACGCTTGTTTGGATGCAGCGGCAGGGTTCCGGGAATCGGGCAGATACACATTTCGGGCATTAAGACACCTCGCACGGTCGATCGCGTTGCGGCGGCCCGCGCGCTGCGCGCAAGCCTCATCCCGATTTCAGATTAGCAGCGTGGGATGCGGATGCCCGTAGAGCGATGCCCGGAAACCATTGAAAAGGCAAGGTGAAATATTTCTAAGTCTCGCGTCACCGGCCTCCGCGCAGCACCGCGAAAGAGGGCCTCATTACGCTTCAGGCCCTCCTTGAACATCGGCCCACACCCGCGTTCCTACCGGTCATTCCGGCAGCGAGGCCCGCACGAATTTCTCCAGATCCGCATGGAACTTGGCCGCCGAAGGCTGGTCGATATAGACCATGTGGCCGGCCTCGTAGTAGCCCACCGAAATGTTGTTCTTCTTAACTTCATCCGACACGTTCAAGTGCGCTATGGTCCATTCCACCGGGAAGAAGGGGCAGGCGAAATCGTAATACCCCATTCCCACGAACAGATGCATGTGCGGATTCTTCGCGAACCCGTCCTCCAGGTTGGTCACCGTATTATATTCGCCCGACCACGGCGGCGAATTCCCCGCCACATAGTAAAGGTTGTTGTTCTTGTAATTCAGGTCGTTCCGCACGTATGCCTCGAAGGCCGTCAGAAAACAGTCCTCAATGTTGGCATTGCTGTAATCGAAGCTCGTATTGTTCGCGCCGGCATCCAGTTGGTAACCCGCAAAGCGTGAATCCAGGCGCGAAGTCATCAGATGCTGCCCGCGCATCAGTTCCGTGCTGAACGGCCCCAATGGAACGCGCAAATCCAGGCCGTCGATGAAGCTCTTCGAGAGTCCCGTGTACCGCGCCATATCGGTCAGCGCCTTCTCGCGCTGCGCCGGCGTCGCCCGCGCGCCATCGAAAAGATATTCCAGGTACTCGCCCGAAGCGAACTCGCGCGCCTGTTTCGCCATCTGCTCCACCGTGAGCTTTTGAAGGTCCGGCGCCAGCATCTTGTGATAGTACGCAGTCATGATCTCGGTCGGCAGCGTGGTCAACTGGCGCTGTTCGCCCGCGCCCGCATTCGAGTCGATCACCGCCGATAGCAGCATCACGCCGTTGATCGGAATATCCCGATCCGTGAGGAACCCCGCCAGGCCCGCCGCGCGCGTGGTGCCGTAGCTCTCGCCGCCCACAAACAGCGGCGATCCCCACAGGTCGTATTCGTTCAGGAAGCTGCGGATGAACTCCGCGAAGGCGGCCAGGTCGTTGTCCACTCCCCCAAAGAACGGGCCGTCAGTAGGTTTGTCCGGGCGGCTGAAGCCCGTGCCCATGGCGTCGATAAACACCAGGTCCCCGGTATCCAGCAGGCAGTTGGGATTGTCCACGTAGCTGTACGGCGGCGGCGGCGCCAATCCCTCCGGGCCCAATTTCACCATCTTCGGGCCGAAAGCGCCCATGTGCAGCCAGACGGTGGCCGCGCCCGGTCCGCCGTTGAACAAGAACCAAACCGGCCGTTTGGATTTGTCGGTCACGTTGTTCTTGGAATAGTAAACGTAGAACAGATGCCCCTGCGTCGCGCCGGTGGTGGCCTGGTGGATGGGAATGAATCCCACGCGGGCCGTGTACTGGATGGTCTCGCCGTGCAGCGCAATCTGATGCTGCGTCGAGATCGGCTGCGCTGGATACTCAATCGGCTGCATCGTGTCCAGCGAGTAATCGAAGCGATAGAAGTCGTTCGTCGCGGCCGCCGCCCCTCTGCCTCCGCCTTGCGCAAAAGCCGCCACCCCCATCGAGACGATGGCGAAGAGGACGCTGCAAATCCTGTAGTGAAATCTCATATCGTTGCTCCTTGATCGCGCCGCTTATTTACTGGCCGGTGCAGCCGGTTGGGCGATGAACTTCGCCAGGTCGCCTTGCAACTTCGTCAGGGCCTTGCCGTCAACGTATGTCCTCTGGCCGGCCTCGTAATGATTGACCACGATGTTTTTGGCGCGGACCTCGGGCGACACGCTGAGGTGAGCCAAGGTAAATTCGGTCGCATAGAATGGCGCGTTCAGATCGAAGTAGTTCTCAGCCACGAACAACCGGAGATTGGGATTGCGCGCGAACGCGCTCGAAAGGCTCGCATCGTCGCTCCCGGTCGGCGTGAATGCCCCGACTCCGCCGCTCGACAGGTAAAAAACTCCGTTGCCGTTGAAGCCGAGCTCCTGCCGCAGATACGCCTCGTATGCCGCCTGAAAGCCGCCGGCCAGGTTGGATTCGCTGAAGTCGATCGCCGCCCCGCCGCGCCCGCCAAAACCACCGCCGCCTCCTCCGCCGCCGCGCCCGCCGCCGGCCGTGGGCGTAAAGCCGCTCACCCGCGCGTCGGAATTGGAAAGTCCCCGGTGCTCCTCACGCAAAAGTTCGGCCGTGAAGCGGTCCAGGGGAATTCGCAAATTGTTGTTCACCACGAAGGCCTTGGATAACCCCGTCAGCCGCGACATGTTGGCGATTACGGCCGTTCGCTCCGCGGCGGTCATCCGGTCGCCTTTGTAGAGCGCGTGCAGATACTCTCGGGATGCAAACTGTCGCGCCTGATCGGAAATCTTCTCGGCGCTCATGCTCTCCAATTCCGGCGCCAGTTTCTTGTGACTCCACGCCGCCATCGTCAGGCTCGGCAGTTGCGTCATGAATTCCTCATCGCCGGCGAGCGCGTCGGCGGTCATCGTCATCGAGAGCAGCGCCACGCCATGAACCGGGATCTGATGCTCGATGAGATATGTGGCCAGGCCGGCCGCCCGCGCCGTCGCAAAATCCTCGCCCGCCAGATAAAGCGGCGAATTTCGCCGGTTGTTGGTATTGAGGAAGCTGCGCACGAACTCCGCCAGCGAAGCGATGTCGCCGGCCGTAGTCCAAAAATTCGGGGCGCGCGCCGGCTGGTCGGCGCGGCTGAACGCGGCGCCCACCGCGTTCACGAAAACCAGATCCGCCTGGCCCAACGGCGTACCGGGATTGTCCACCCATCCATAAGGCGGTTGTCCTGCCTCGCCGTCGTTCGCCCATTTCATGCGCTTCGGACCCAACCCGCCGAACTCCTGCCATGCGGCCGCCACGCCCGGCGCGCCGCCCAGGAAAAACAGAACCGGGCGCGCCGGCGCGTCGCTAACGCCGTCTTTGGCATAGAACGTATAAAACAGATGCGCTTCCGATTGCCCCGTTGTCGCGTTGCGCAAGGCCATGTAGCCCACCCGCGCCGTGTAAGAGAACGTCTCCCCATTGACAGTGATCTTCTGGTGAGTCTCCGTGGGCGGGGCATCCGGAATCGCCGCCCCTGAGGTCGCCGTCGGGTCGTAGTTAAAGAAGGAGTCGGTGGCGCCGCCCGCCGCTCCGCCCCGCCCGCCGCGTCCGGCAGCGCCGCCAGGCGCGGGCGCAGTCGCGGGCGCTGGCGTAGTGGTTGCGGCAGGTGCGCTCGCAGGCGCTGGCGTTTGGCTCTGCGCCGCCGCCGCCCTGCCACCCGCCCGCCCATTGCCCCCCTGGCCCCAGGCAGGCAACGACATGCCGAGGGCGATCCATAAAAGGATCTCTCCATCGCGTAGGTATCGCATTACGATTCACTCCCGGCCCGACGCAGCCGCCGCGCCCCACTTCGGGCCCAAAAGTACGGCTAAGCACACATTCTACAGGAATGCGACCGGCGCTGTTCGCGGGCAAGACCTCATGATCGCACCGGACTGAGTGATGACCGTCCCCGCCGAGGAGTTCATCCGCCGCTTCCTCCAGCACGTGGCGCCGCCCGGCCCAACGCATCCGCTACTACGGCTTCCTGGCTAATTGCCACCGCAAGGCCAAGCTCACCGCTCTGTCGCCAACTGCTGGCCACCGCCTGTTCCCGACTGTTGCCCCAGCCCGCCGGCTGCCGCGACTTGCTGACAGCGCTCACCAGCGCCAACCCCCGGCTCTGCCCGCAGTGTGGGAAAGCAGTCCTCATTCGACTGCCATTCTTCCCGCTCAGGGACGGCCCGGCGCCGCTCCCTGTGGACAGCTCATGATCTCTTCCGGACCGCGGCGCCATCCGCAGACCCGCCTTCGTCTTGCTTCCACGTCGAACCACCACCCTCAAAACAGAACAATACCCATTAAAGATCGACCCTCGCGCCAAGGTTTAGTTCACTGCACGGTTTGCTCACTTTCGCGGCCTCCATGCGTGTCTCCTTCCCTCGGATTCCTCGGCCGCGAAACTGAGCAAACCTTTATCAGTCACGCGCACTTCCGAAAAATAACGCCCTTTCTTTCCCATCCCTTACCCCATCCCGCATTTCGGACTCATCCTGCCCCCATGCGATTCTGAAGACGGAAAGGACTACCGAAAATCGCATGTCAAACTCTGAAAACCAGGCCTCCCCCGAGCAATTCGCAGCCAATCGCGCCAACGCCGCCGGTTCCACCGGCCCCCGCACCCCCGAAGGCAAAGCCCGCTCCGCTCAGAACGCCCGCAAACACGGCTTTGCCGCCGCCGCTTACACCGTCGTCTTTATGGAGGACGTCAATGACGTCGCCGACCTCCGCGCCGACCTCATCGAGTTCTACCACCCCGCCAATTCCCAGGAACTCTTCGCCATCGAGCGCATCGCCATCGCCCAGCACGCCGTCCTCCGCATTGCCCGCCTGGAAACCGGCCTCCTGACCTCCTGCCTCAACCAGAGTTTCACTCTCACCGATGACGCGCCCCTTGTCGAGATGAGACCGGTGCTCCTCTACAAAACAGAATTCACGCTGACACAGAGGCACAACTTCCTGCTGGCCGGAGGATTTCAGCACAGCGCCGCCCAATCCAACGCCTTGTCCCTGTGCTTACGCTATGCGGCCCAAGCCGAGCGCTTCTACCGCCGCGCCATCCAGGATTTCGACCGAATTCGATCCCTCGGTGGCGCTGCGGACCCCCACGTCTGCGTTCTTGACCAAACGAACCCAATTCCCCCCGAACCTCCACAAAACGAAGGCCCCGCCGACCCTCCGTCCCCCCAGCCCGAGCCGCTTTCCGACACCCCCGATGCCCCTCCCGCCGCCCCCGTCCTGCCGCCAGCCCCCGTCGCCGCCTTTCCCGTCACCCTGAACGGCTCCGAACCGCACCTGGAGCCGCATCGATAGTGGTACCGCCTGAAGAAAATCGATCCATTTGTCGCTTACCAGTCATTCCATGCGCTACTCCTGCGTGTTGGTTCCCACTCGGCCCGGTGAAGCTGAAAATCGGCGTGAAGATATGCCATACTACTCTCCAGTGATTTCGCGTTTCGCAGCGCGACTCTTGGCCGCCCTTCTGTTCGCCCTGGGGGCCATCGGCGGCGTCAACTCGAGCGCAGCTTCGGCTTCGCAACCCGTCGTTTGGACCCGCCCAAGGGTCCAGCGTGTCCCTCGCCGTCTGCCTGAACAACGCGAATCCGCATTTACTCCGCGGTCGGTCCGCACGATGAATGCGCGCCGCGACCCGCGGCCCCCGACCATTTTCTTTCTGCGTTGGGTCTTCCAACGCCCGCCGCCCTTCGCCCTTCCCGTTCACGCATAACCCAAGCCGGTGTCAGTGAAAAGGAGGAGGGCGTCGTGCGCCGATTCTTACGTTCCTTAGTTGCGTCTCTCGACCGGGACCGGTCGGCCATCCAAAAGATCAACGCCATGCGGTCGGAATTTGCCCGTCTGAGCGATGACCAACTCCGCGCCGTGGCTGAGCGGACGGACAGCTTACTTCCATTTATGGCGGCCGCGGCGGCAGCCGCCTCGCGGGTTCTCGGGCAGGAGATGTTCGATGTGCAACTGCGCGGCGCGCTGGCCCTCGCCCGCGGCAGTATCGCGGAGATGCAAACCGGCGAAGGCAAGACGCTGGCCGCCGTTCCGGCAGTGGCGTGGCTCGCCCGCGATCGGAACGGTGTGCACGTGATGACTGTCAACGATTACCTGGCTCGCCGCGACGCCGGTTGGATGGGTGGCATCTACCGTCTTCTAGGCCTCTCCGTCGGTTACGTGCAGCAAGCCATGACGTCCGCCGAGCGACGCGCCGCTTATTCCTGCGACATCACGTATGCCACCGCCAACGAGGTCGGCTTCGACGTCCTGCGCGACCGCCTGGCGCTGCGCCTCGACCAGCAGGTGCACCGTCCGTTTTCCACGGCCGTGATCGACGAAGTCGATTCCATTCTGATCGACGAAGCGCGCATCCCACTCGTCATTGCGGGCGGCGACGCGAGCGGCTGGGACCTGGCTTACGTCGCCGATCGAGTGGTCGCCAGCTTCCAGCGCGATGCGCACTACGTCGTCGATGTGGGCGCCCACAACGCGGCGCTCACGGACGCCGGCATTCGCGCGGTGGAAGACGCTTTCGGCTGCGGCAATCTCTTCGAGGAACGCAATCTACAGCTCCATACCGCCGTGCAGGATGCGCTCGAAGCTCACGCCCTTCTCCGCCGCGATGTGGATTACCTGGTCAAGGGCGGCGTCATCGAGATGGTGGATGAATTCAAGGGCCGGATCGCCCTCAACCGCCGCTGGCCGGCCGGGCTGCACACTGCCGTCGAAGCCAAGGAGGGCGTCGCCCCGAAATCTCAGGGGATGGTTCTCGGGTCCACCACCATCCAACATCTGGCGGCTCTCTATCCGCGGGTCTGCGGCATGACCGGAACCGCTGCCACCCAGGCCATCGAGTTTCAAACCGTGTATGGTCTCTACGTGGAGACCATCCCCACGAACCGGCCGGTAATCCGCGTCGACCATCCGGACGTCATGTTTTCGACGAAGGCCGACAAGGAACAGGCGGTCGCCGGCGAAATCCGGCGTGTCCACGCTACCGGCCAGCCCATTCTGGTCGGAACGGCGAGCGTCGAGGAATCCGAAAGGCTGAGTGGCATGTTGGCGGACCTTCCGCACAGCGTCCTGAACGCTCGCAACGACGAAGTCGAGGCGGCCATCGTCGCCCAGGCCGGCCAGCGCGGCGCCCTCACCATATCCACGAACATGGCCGGACGGGGCACGGACATCCGCCTCGGCGAGGGAGTCGCCGCGCTCGGCGGGTTGTATGTGATCGGAACGAACCGGCACGAGAGCCGCCGCATCGACAACCAACTGCGCGGCCGCGCCGGCCGGCAGGGCGATCCAGGCTGCTCGCGGTTCTTTATTTCCCTGGAAGATTCTCTGATGGTGAAGTATCGCGATCTCAACCCGCACTTCCGCGACGATCCGGCTTCCATACAGCGCCTTGTGGAAGGCCAGCATCTGGATCAGCGCCAGTTCCTCCACCGCTACGACGTTCCCGTCGAAGGCCAGCGCAACAAGATCCATACCTATCGCCAGGCGATGCTCGACGGTAGCGCTCCGTGCGGGTCGGAGTTGGAGCGGCAGATCGCGTTGCGCGTCGTAGACGATCTGTGGGCCGACTACCTCGCCCGGCTGGAAGACTTTCGCGCGGGCATCCCCTGGCAGTCGTACGCCGCGGTTCCGGGTTTCTTCGTAGGCGTGGACCGGCGGGACCCGCATTTCACGTTTCTGCGGCAAATCGACGAGTGGTTCCCGAAATTGGAGGCCGCAATCCCCGAGGAAATCGCCCGCCGCCTGGCTGAAGCGGAAGCCGGCGGAGGAGTGAATTTAGGCGACCGCGGCGCCGTTTGGACCTACCTCACTACCGACCAGCCGTTTGGCGCATGGACCGAGAGGCTCCTGAAAGGCCTCCAAAAGAAATTCTGGGGCCAGTAGTGGGGCGGGCCTCCTGGCCTGCCTTCTTCGTTCATGGACGCCTGAGGAATCTCAAGTAGAAAGCTGCGAACACCAAGACAATGCCAATATTCACTGTCAGCCGTTCCCAGAATCGGTCTCTGAAGAACGCGAAATCTACGCCGACGATGACGGCGGCCATCGCCACCACGTAAAGCACGCCAGTTACCTGTCTACCCATTTCAGTTTAGGTGGGGCTTCCGTCCGCAGGAACTCGCTCGAAAGGCGAAGACCATCTTCGCGTAACTCAAGCGGTAGAAAGCAAATCGGTTGAGTTGGTAGCGCTAACGGGAATCGAACCCGTATTTAAGCCTTGAGAGGGCTCTGTCCTAACCGTTAGACGATAGCGCCATGGGCCCGAAACTTCAGTTTATCACGGGCGCCGCAGCTCATACGAGGTGGGCCAGCTCGACTCCTTTCGTGCTGACATAGTACTTCGCGATCATGTTCGGATTCTCCCATGCCGGGAATTCTCCGGGCAGGCTGAGATAATCGAAAAACTGGTTCGTCACCTGCGCAAAGTGCGCCTCGTGGCCCACGCGGAACCTGTCCGGGACGGTCACCCGAATCTCCACTCCGCGGTCCTCCATCGCGATACCCGGATATCGGTTCGAAAGCTCGCCCACCCTGCGCGCCAGCGCGGTTTTCACTTCGGAATCGCCGGGGATCACGTACAACTCCGGGCGGAAGCTCTCTTCGGTTCCCTGCCGGACCTCGATCGCCGACCGCGATCCGCGGTATGCCGCGAAATGCGTATCGCCTGTTCCAGCGGGCGCCTCCCACCGCCAGAGAACGTCCAACCCGATGTGGACGCCGCGCAGCGCGTAGGAAACATGCGTATTGCAGTAGTAATCGAGGCCCTCGCCGGGCACGCCGGTCACCTGTCGAAACTGGGCGGCCGAGATCGGTGTCGGCCAGCGATTGGCGCGGATCATTCGGATGTCCGTGCGGTAGTCGAGCGCATCCTCGGAGAAAAGCGTCCATTGGATCAGGTCCAAAAGGTGCGTTCCGACGTCGGACAGGGCCTCGCCTTGTTCATGGATATCGAAAAACCAAGCGGGCCGCAGGTTCGGAACGCCGGCGACCTGTTTCAGAATGTGATGGACGCTTTCCATGCGTACAGCCGGCTCGCCCTCCGTTCCGGACAGGATCGAGCCGAAGATTTGCGGGTCGCGGACCAACTCGCGCTGTAGAATCGAGGTGATTTCGTACCGCTCGGTCATGATGTCGTACGCGATCAGGCCCTTCGCGGCGGCGATGCGGAGCGCCTGCTCGAGCGCCGGCAAATCGGCCGTGCGAATGATCCATGGTTTATCGGCCAGCACATGCAAACCGGCCTCAAGCGCGGCGCGGATGTAATCGATCTTGCCGCGATTGCGGCCGGAAAGCACGACGATGTTGCCCGGGCGCTCAGCCAGCATTCGCCGGAGAAAATCGGGCGCCGCGTGGATATCCAGTTCCCAGCAGGTTGGATTCTGATCCCGCAGATTGAAGCCGGTGACGCGATTCAGGTGTTCATTCAGATCGGGCCCCAGCGGCGCGTACACGACGACCCGTTTCGAGACGCCGGAATACATCTCTTTTTGAACCAAAGCAGCGTGAAAGTGGCCGGGATCGAGCGTGATCAAGCGAAACTCATCCATGGTTTCCTCAATTCGTTTCCAGAACTACGCCGGCCCTCCCGAAAAGGGTCAAGGCCGCGCCACCGAGAATTGCAACGGAGGCCAACGCCAACCGCCATGTCAACTGCTCACCGAGCAAGGTCACGCCGGCAACCGCCGTGAGGACGGGAACTGTTAATTGCACAACACCGGCGAAGCTCGTACGCAAGTCTCTCAAGGCGACGTACCAGAGCGCATAACCGAGACCGGAGGTTACCGCGCCGGAAGTCGCCGCCAACCCCACGCCGGACCAACTCGCGTGAGGCTGCCCGATCCTCCAAATGACAATGAGTGTTACCGCTGCCAGGGGCACCGCTCTGGTAAAATTTCCGGCTGTCGCCGCAATCGGCGAGGGAACGCCCTTCGCTGCGAGCGAATAGTAGCCCCAGGCGACGCCGGATACAGTCATCAGGAAGACGCCGATCGGCGACGGCGCTGTCAAGCCGGGATATACAAGGTAGACCAATCCTCCAAACGCCACACCGAGACCGGTCCATTCCCACGGCCGCGGCCACTCACCGCGGGCGATGCCGATACCCAGCATCGTGATCTGTACCGCCGCGAACAACACCAGGGCTCCCGTACTGGCGCTCAGGGAAAGGTAGGCGAAGGAGAACGCGATTGCATAGCTGAACAGGGCGAAAGCGGACCGTAGGGAACCATGCCGGCGTGAGGCTCGGATTCCTTCTCTTCGGAAGCTCATCGCGAGCGCCAGAGCGGCGGCGCCGGCCGCGATCCGAACTGCCGTGAAGCTGGCGGCATCGATTTCGCCCGCTCGCAACGCAAGCCTGGCCAGCACGGAGTTGGCCGCGAAGAAAGCCATCGTTATCGCCGTCAGTAAGAGCGTCTGCGACGAAGGAGCGTTTGGAATGGTCTTCGCCTTCCGCATCCGCGCGACTCCGTCCGTAGAGCTCACTCCTCATGATGGCACTCCCGGTCAGGCGAATTTCGCCGGGTGGCCTTGATACTATCTACACATGAAAGCCGTTGTACTGAGGAAGCCGAAGCTCCTCGCGTATATGGAAGTGCCTGTGCCCGAGCTCAGGCGGGAGGAGCACGTACTCATCGCCGTGAAAGCGTGCGGCATCTGCGGGAGCGATCTGCGCTATTGGAGCGGCGAGAATCCCTGGGCGCTGCACACGCTCGGGCATCACGTCGATAATCCTCCGAACATCATCCTCGGGCACGAATATGCCGGCGTGGTGGAACGGGTGAACTCCGCCCGATACGAACATTTGCTGGGACGCCGCGTCGGCGCCCAGGCGTATCGCGTCTGCGGCGAATGCGAGGATTGCCGCTCCGGCCGCCACAACCTCTGCAAACGGACCGTCCACATGGGACACGGGCAGGGTTGGGGTGAAATGGACTTCTTTCCGGGCGCTTACGCCGAGTACTGCCTGGGCTGGGGTGATTTGCTGTACCCGCTTCCCGACGACGTGTCCTTCCAGGAGGCCGCCATGGGAGACATTTTCTGCGTCGCCGTCCACGTCGTCGGAAGGACGAAGATTCCGAAAGGCGCCGCCGTGTTGTGCATTGGAGGCGGCCCGGCGGGGCTGAGCATTGCGCAAGTGGCCAGGACGCGGGGCGCCGGAAAGGTATTCGTCACGGAAACGTCCCCCTTCGCCCGCCGGATCCTCGGGCAATTCGACCTGGTCGTCATCGATCCGGCCAACCAGCCGATTCGCGACGCGCTGGCCGCCCATCTGGGCCGTCCGGAAGTCGCCGCGGTCTACGATTCGGTCGGAACCAATGAAACCATCGGCGAAGCGCTGCCCCTGCTGGAGGCGTCGGGAACGTATGTCAACCTGGCTGTCCACAGCGCCTCCCTGTCTCTCAATGCCGCGCTGTTGGGATCCGAAAGAACCATCACGACCTCCTCGAATGCGTTCTATGAAGACGTGCGCGAGGCGTACGAACTGATCTTCTCACGGCAGGTCCAGGCCGGCCCGATGATTACGCACTGTTTCCCGCTCGCGGATTTCCAGCAGGCGTTCGATCTGCTGCTTAGCGCTCCCAAGCAGGCATACAAAGTGGTCTTCACCCCCAGTCCACTAACCGATTCCTTCCCACCGGCGTCTAATAGACCGTCATGACGGAACGCCCGGTGCGCCTCAGTTTCCTCGATACGATTCTTCAGGACTTGCGTTACGCGTTCCGCACGCTCCGCCGCGACAAGGGATTCGCCGCGTTCGCCATTCTGATCGCCGGGCTCGGCATCGGCGCCAGTTGCACCGTCTTCAGCGTCCTCAACACGCTGCTGCTGCACACTGTGCCGTTTCGCGAACCAGAGCGTCTGGTGTGGGTCGCCAACCACGATGACAGCGGCCTCTCAGGCCAGACCACGCAGGTCGGCGCGTTCCTCGATCTGCGCGAGCGCAGCCGGTCCTTCTCCGATCTCGCTGCCTATTTCGCTTTCTATGGCATGGGCGACAATCTCCTCAGCGGCTCCGGCGAACCCGAGCGTCTCACCGGCGTCCAGGTTTCCGCCAACTTCTTCCAGTTGCTGGGCGTCCAGCCGCAAATCGGCCGCCTTTTCACCGCCGATGAATGCAAGTGGCACGGCCCCAAAGCCGCCTTGCTGAGCCATGGACTCTGGGAGCGCCGCTTCGGCGCGGACACGGCCATTGCCGGCCGCACCATCGTCATCAACAACCAGCCTTACACGGTGGCCGGCGTGCTTCCCGCGACCTTCGATTTCGCCTCCGTTTTCGCCCCCGGCAGCCGCATCGATCTCTTTTTCCCCTTTCCTCTCACTCCCGAAACGAATCGATGGGGCAATACCCTGGCGATCGTAGGCCGCCTCAAACCGGGCGTCGGCATCGGCGCCGCCCAAGCCGAGATCCGCGTTCTGGCGGCTCAAATTACTGCCGCGCACCCGGAACGCAACCACTTCGAAGGCAATCTGCGCCCACTCGCCGACCACGTGAGCGGGCGCATCCGTCTGGCCCTGCTTGTGCTGGCCGGCGCCGTCGCTGTCGTCATGTTGATTGTCTGCGCCAATCTCTCCAACCTGCTGCTGGCCCGCACCGCAGCCCGTCAGAAGGAGATCGCGTTACGCACGGCTCTCGGCGCCGGGCGCTGGCGGATCGTGCGCCAAATGCTCACCGAGGGCATTGTTCTCTCCGCAAGCGGAGCGGGGCTCGGCATCGCGCTGGCTTTCGCCGGAACGCGCGGGCTTGCCCACTTGCAGACCGTCAGCATCCCTCTGCTCGCCAGCGTGCGCGTCGATCCAGCCGCGCTGGGTTTCACCGTGGCTCTTGCCGTCCTCACCGGCGTGGTCTTCGGACTGGCGCCCGCCCTGCAAGTGCGCTCGACCGCCCTGCACGACGCCCTCAAAGACACCAACCGCGGTTCCACCGGCGGCAAACCGCGGGTTTGGCTGCGCAGCGCCCTGGTGGTATCGGAAATCGCCTTCGCCTGTGTGCTGCTGGTCGGCGCCTGCCTGCTTGTCCGCAGTTTCATCCGCGTGCTCGATGTCAACCTTGGCTTCCAACCCGAAAACGCGGTCACCGTCCGCATCGAACCTGATACGCCCACCCCCACACAAGCCCAGTTGAACGCCTATTTCGACGATGCCTTGCGCCGCGTCCGCGAGATCCCCGGCGTCCACGCCGCCGGGCTCACCGATTCGCTTCCTCTCGGCATGAATCGCAGTTGGGGCGCCGGTGAGAAGGGTCACACATATCCCAGGGGCGAGTACCCCGACGCTTTCGTGCGCGTCGTCAGCGACGGCTACGTCAAGGCTATGGGCATCCCCGTCCTCGCCGGCCGCGACATCTCCGAGCGCGATACGGCCGCTACGGACCCGGTGATTGTCATCAACCAGACCATGGCTCGCACCCTGTTTCCGGGCGAAGAGCCGCTTGGCAGAGTCATAGGCGGCGTGTGCGGCGATCGCCACGTGGTGGGCGTTGTCGGCGACGTCCGCCACCTCGCGCTGGAGCAGGCCTCGGGCAACGAAATGTACCTACCGATGCGGCAGTGCCGCGATATCTCCTCGGTGCACCTGGTGGTCCGCTCCACCTTGCCGACCGGTCAACTCGCCGCCGCCGTGCGCGCCGCCCTGAAGCCGATCGCTCCCAACATCCCCGGCAGCGATTTTCTGGTCTTGCAACAACTGGTCGACAAATCCGTATCGCCGCGCCGCTTCATCGTTCTGCTGATCGCCGGATTCGCCGTCTTCGCGCTGATCCTGGCTTCGCTCGGCATCTACGGGGTGATTTCGTATTCCGTCAACCAACGCACGCAGGAGATTGGAATCCGCATGGCGTTGGGGGCATCCGCCGGAGCGTTGCAGGCCGGCATCCTCATGCGGACGCTGACTCTTGCCGGAATCGGCATGATGGCCGGCGCCGCGGCGTCCTGGCTCCTGGCGCGCGCCTTCGCCGGCCTCCTGTTCCAAGTGACCGCTTCGGACCCGCTCACCTTCCTCGCGATGCTTCTTGTCTTGACCACGGTTACGGCCATCGCGGGCTATCTCCCCGCCCGCCGCGCCTCGCGCATCGATCCCTCCGTGGCTCTCCGCGCCAGCTAACGGCCGTGCCGGCCTTCGCGCCGCCGGTTGTTAAGCTTGGGGTTCGTGTTCCTTTACGCAATCACGATCCTGTTGAGCGCCTTTCTGCTCTTTCAGGTGCAGCCGATTATCGCCAAGATCATCCTTCCCTGGTTCGGCGGCTCGGCGGCGGTGTGGACCACCTGCCTGCTGTTTTTCCAGTTGGCGCTGCTCGCGGGCTATCTCTATTCCCATGCCCTGGTTCGCTACCTCAAGCCGCGCGCGCAAATGCTGACGCACGGGTTGCTTTTGCTGGCGAGCATGGCGGCTCTTCCTATTTATCCGAGCGCCCGGTGGAAGCCCGCGGACCCGAGCGATCCGCTGTTTCGGATACTGGGCTTGCTGTCCATGACAGTCGGTCTGCCGTACTTCCTGCTGGCCACCACCGGTCCGCTGATGCAGGCGTGGTACGCGCGGCGCTATCGGGGCGCCATGCCCTATCGGCTCTACGCCCTATCCAATGCCGGCTCCATGTTCGCACTGCTCAGCTACCCGGTGCTCTTCGAGCCGGTGTTCGGCACGCACCGGCAGGCGGCCATGTGGTCCATCGCCTACGTCGCATTCGCCCTGCTGTGCGGGTTTGTGGCCTTCCGTTCGGGCAACGCGCCGGTTGCGGAACCGGCCGCCGGCGAAGAGCGTGCCGCCCCTCCCGGTCCGCGCGTTTATGCACTCTGGCTGCTGCTGCCGGCCTGCGCGTCGGCGCTGCTGCTGGCCATCACCAGCCATCTTTCGCAGAACGTGGCGGCGATTCCGCTGCTATGGGTATTGCCGCTGAGCGTCTACCTGTTCTCCTTCATCCTGTGCTTCGAGAGGGCCGCCTGGTACCGCCGCAATCCGTACATCGAACTGCTGGGCGTGGCCCTGGCCGGCATGGCATACGCCACGTTCAGCCAAAACGCCGGCGTCCTGCCGATCCAGGCTGGCATTCCTCTGTTTCTGCTGGGCCTCTTCATTTGCTGTATGGTGTGCCACGGCGAGTTGGCGCGCCTGAAGCCGCATCCCCGCTACTTGACGCATTTCTACCTGACCGTCTCGGCCGGCGGCGCGGCGGGCGGACTGCTGGTCGGACTTGCGGCGCCGCTGCTGTTCAACGCTTACTACGAGCTGCCGATCGGACTGGTGGCCGCCGCGGTCCTGGCCGTGGCGGCTATCCGGGCGCATCCGGACGCGGCCTGGCAGCGTCATCTGCTTCCCGCGCAGCGTACCTTGTGCGCCGTGGCTGCATTCGCCGCCGCCGGCTACGCCGCATACTCATGGCAGGACTCGCTCGTAGCTCCGGCCCACGCCGTTGCCGGGTGGTTGAGCAAGGGCTGGGAGGCTTCGGACCGGTTTGACCGCTGGATTCTGGAACGCGAACTGGCGATCGGCGCAGTCGTTGCGCTTTGCGTCCTGCACGGCGGTTTGCATTTCCGCTGGGTGCGCCGTCCGAAGCCGTGGGCTGCATTTCTGACGGAGCTGGCGGCGCTCCTGCTGGCCGGCTGCGTGGGCTTCGAAACGCGCTACGTCACCTCCGGAACCCGGCTGATGGTTCGCAATTTCTACGGAGGCCTGAGAGTTCACGATTCGGTTCCCTCCACGGACTGGGCCGCCGCGCGCAGCTTGACGGACGGGACCATCAACCACGGCGAGCAGTTCCTGAATCCGGCCCGCCGCGATTTGCCGACTACATACTTTGGCCCCCACTCGGGAATTGGGCTTGCCATCCGCGCCAAGCAGAAAACCGGCCCCATCCGCGTGGGCGTAATCGGGCTCGGTACCGGCGCCATCGCGAGCTACGGGCGGACCGGCGACTATTACCGCTATTACGAAATCAACCCCCAGGTGCTGCGCCTGAGCATGACCGGACCGGGCGCGGCGAGCCCGCTGTTTACGTTCCTGGCCGACTGCAAAGCCCGGCATGACGTCGCCATGGGCGATGGCCGGCTCTCGCTCGAAAGGGAGGCCCCGGAAAACTTCGACGTCCTGGCGGTGGATGCGTTTTCAAGCGAATCCGTCCCCGTGCATCTGCTGACGCGCCAGGCCATGGAATTGTATTTCCGGCGCCTGAAGCCGGACGGCATCCTCGCCGTGAACATCTCGAACCGCTTCCTCGACCTGGAGCCCCTGGTGGACGGCGAGTTCCGCGGGCTCGGCAAGACGGACCGCCGGGTAGATAACGACGACGACGATTCCGAGGACGTGTTCGCCGCCTCCTGGATGCTGGCGACGTCGCCCGCCAACGGTTTCGACAAGCTTATCCTGGATGGCTCGGCCGGGATTAAGCCCGGGCGCAAAACCAGGCTCTGGACGGACGATTACAGCAACCTGTTCCAGATCCTGCGGTAGGTTGTGGGGCTTTGGCAGGCCTCGCGGAGAGCCGCCGCCAATTTGGGGTATACTGATCGACAAATCGGTAGACACACGGAAATGCGACTCCGTTCGATCCTCTTGTTGATTGTGGCCGGCGCGGGCGCGTGGGGCCTGTTGCGCGCGCAGCGGCCTTTCCAGGAGTTTCCGGGCAACGAGTACAACGATTTCCCCCTTCCGCCCGACTGGAACCAGAAGACCGAATGGACCCGCGCCCGCCTGCATTATCCCAGCGTCTACGCCAGCGGCAATGGACTGAGCGGCTTTGGGCGCGGCGGTTTCGGGCGTGGCGGTTTCGGGCGCGGCTTCGGACGCGGCGACCTGACCTGGACCACCGATTACCCCCGTTCCGATCGCCACCTTCTGCAAGGCATCCGCCGGCTGACGCGCATTGAAACCCGGTCGGTGGAGCAAGTCGTGGATCTCGATGGCAGCGGCGACGAGTTCGATTTCCCCATGATGTACGCCGTCGAGGTGGGCCATTGGGACCTGCCCGACGATCAGGCAGCGCAACTGCGCGAGTTTCTGCTGCGCGGCGGTTTTCTGATGGTGGACGATTTCCACGGCGATCAGCCCTACCACAACGTTTACAGCGAATGGCAGGTGTTCCTTGCCAGCATCAAGCGGGTTTTTCCGGACCGTCCCATCGTGGACCTGGAAAGCTCCAACCCCATTTTTCACACCGTTTACGATTTGAACGATCGCTTCCAGGTACCTGGCTGGGAGTGGACTCGCACGGGCCTGACTTACGAGGCCGGCGCGACCGGGATGACCCCGCACTGGCGCGCCATCTTCGACGACAAAGGCCGCGTCATGGTCGCGATCTGCCACAACATGGACCTGGGCGATGCATGGGAGTGGTCCGACGACCCCCGCTATCCCGAGAAATGGGCACGGCTCGCCTACCAGATCGCGGTGAACTATTTCGTTTACGATTTGACGCATTAGTGGATCGCTCAGGCGCCCGGGTCAAAGAGCGTTATCGTTAAATTTCATCGTCAAAGGAGTTGCCGACCCATGAGAAGAGCCGCAATCGTTCCGGCGCTCGCATTCGCAGGGCTTATGGCCGGGACCATCCATCTGGCTGGGCAGGCCGCGGACAATCCGGCGTATCTGAATCCCGATCTTACGCCCGAGCGGCGCGCGGCGGACATCGTTTCCCGCATGACGCTCGATGAGAAGGTGTTGCAAATGCAGAACACCGCGCCGGCCATCGCCCGGCTCGGCATTCCCGCGTACGATTGGTGGAACGAGGCCTTGCACGGCGTGGCGCGCGCGGGGCTGGCAACGGTATTCCCGCAGGCCATCGGTCTGGCGGCCACATGGGACACGGACCTGATGCACCGGGTCGCGGATACGATCTCCACGGAAGCGCGCGCCAAGTACAACGAGGCCCTGCGCATCAACGACCACAGCCGCTACCACGGCCTCACGTTCTGGTCGCCCAACATCAACATCTTCCGCGATCCCCGCTGGGGGCGCGGGCAGGAAACGTACGGCGAAGATCCGTTCCTCACCGGCCGCATGGCAGTGGCGTTCATTCAGGGCATGCAGGGCAACGATCCCCACTACTTCAAGGTCATCGCCACGGCCAAGCATTTCGCGGTTCACAGCGGTCCGGAATCCACGCGCCATCAGTTCGATGCGCGGCCGAGCGAGCGCGATCTGGACGAGACTTACCTGGCGGCCTTCCGCGCGGCCATTGTGGAGGGCAAGGCAGATTCGGTGATGTGCGCGTATAACAGCCTGGACGGCGTGCCCGCCTGCGCCAATACCGACCTTCTCCAGAAGCGCCTGCGCGGCGAATGGGGGTTTCAGGGCTACGTCGTCAGCGATTGCGGCGCCGTGAGCGACATCTACCACGGCCATCAGTACAAACCGACGGCCGGGGAAGCCTCGGCCCTGGCGGTGAAGGCGGGCACGGATCTTACCTGCGGCACGGAGTACCGGTCGCTTGTCGGCGCAGTGGCGGCGGGCCAGATTAAGGAAGCGGAGATCGACCAGTCGCTCCAACGCTTGTTTGTCGCACGCTTCAAGTTGGGCATGTTCGATCCTCCCGACCGCGTCCCCTTTTCGAAGATCCCGTATGCGGAGGTGGATTCGGCGGCGCACCGGCAAATTGCGCTGGAAGCCGCGCGTAAATCGATCGTCCTGCTGAAGAACCAGAACCAGACGCTGCCGTTGAAGGCGTCCGTGCGCAAGATCGCGGTGATCGGTCCATCGGCGGACGATCCGGAATCCTTGATGGGCAACTATAACGGGTTCTCTTCGAAACAGGTGACGCCGCTTGAAGGAATGGAGCGGCAGTTCGGCGGCAAAGCGCAGGTCCGCTTTGCTCTGGGCGCCGCGTACACCACCCAGTCGCAGGCGCCGGTGCCCACGGATGTTCTGACGCCGCCCAACGGCGCGGGTCACGGGCTGCTGGCCCAGTACTTCGACAACGCGGACTTCACCGGCCAGCCTAAGCTGCAGCGCGTCGAACCGCGCGCCTACCAGCCCTCCGGAGTCCCCGACCCCACCGTGGCCGCGGCTTTCCCGCAGCGCGGATATTCCGTGCGCTGGACCGGCACGCTGCGCACGCCGGTGGGCGGCGATTACATAATCGGCCCAAGAAGCGGCGGACGGTCCACCATGCACATCTTTCTGGACGACAAGGAATTGGCCGCCGAAGCTCCCGCGCCGTCGAGTGCGGCCCCCGCGGCGGGCAATGCCGGACCGGGGCGTGGCCGTGCGCCGCAACTGCACGCGCAACTGGAGGCCGGGCGCGCTTACCGCCTGCGAGTAGAATACGCGGCCCCGGCTGCGGGAGGCTCCGCCCAACTGATGTGGCTTCCGCCCGCGGCGCCGCTGTTGGCCGAAGCCGTCGAAGCCGTCAAGAGCGCCGACGTCGCGGTCGCGTTCGTGGGCTTGAATCCGAACCTCGAAGGCGAAGAGATGCAGGTCAACGTTCCCGGCTTCGCTGGCGGGGACCGCACCGACCTCAATTTGCCGGAGCCGCAGGAGAAGCTGGTGGAGGCGGCCGTCGCCACGGGGAAACCGGTGGTGGTGGTGCTGACCAGCGGCAGCGCCCTGGCCGCCAATTACCCGGCGGAACGCGCCGCGGCCGTACTGGAGGCGTGGTATGGCGGCGAAGAGATTGGAACCGCCATCGCCGAGACGCTCGCTGGAACGAACAATCCTTCGGGCCGGCTCCCGGTGACCTTCTATCGCGGCGTGGAGCAGTTGCCGCCATTCGACGATTACGCCATGAAGGGCCGGACCTACCGCTACTTCCGGGGCGAGCCGCTCTGGGGTTTCGGCTTCGGCCTGAGTTACTCGCAGTTTCAGTACTCCGAGCTGCACGCCGCCCAGGACCAGCGCGGCGCGCACATCACAGCGCACGTGAAAAACGTCTCCACGCGCGAGGGCGACGAAGTGGCGCAACTGTATCTGAGCGGGGCCGGGGGCGCGGACGATGCCATCCGGCAACTGCGCGGATTCGCGCGCGTCCACCTGCGTCCCGGTGAAACCCGCACGGTGGAGTTCACCATCGCCCCGGCGGATCTGCCGAAGTACAAAGCGCGCATCAGCGTGGGCGGCGGCCAGCCCGCGGGTCAAAACGCGCGCGTCGAGGGCGCGCTATAGCCTGCCGGACGTTTTGCTACAATCGAAGGTCCCGGAAAGCGCCGTTGGAGAAAAGAGATGGGTGAAGCGTTAGGAATGATCGAAACGCGCGGCATGGTGGCCATGGTTGAAGCCGCCGACGCGATGGTGAAAGCCGCCCAGGTGGAGTTGGTGGGCTGGGAGAAAATCGGTTCCGGCTATGTCACCGCCATGGTGCGCGGGGACGTGGCGGCGGTGAAGGCGGCCACCGACGCCGGCGCGGCCGCGGCGCGGCGGGTCGGCGAGTTGGTTGCCGTGCATGTGATTCCCCGCCCGCATCAGAGCCTGGAAAACGTTCTACCCATTGGCAAGTCGCATGCCCCGGCGGCAGGCAAGTAGCGGGATCGCGAGGCTCTCATGATTCTGGCCCGCGTTGTGGGCACCGTAGTCGCCACCCGGAAAGACCCGCGCCTGGAAGGCAAGAAGCTCCTCATCCTGAAGCCCGTATCGCCGGATGGCAGCGACGAAGCGGGCTACGTGGTGGCCGTCGACACCGTGGGCGCCGGCAATCGCGAGCGCGTCATCGCCGTCTCCGGCAGTTCCGCCCGCCTGGCCGATGGCTGCAAGGATAAGCCCGTCGATACGGCGATCGTGGGCATCGTCGACGAAGTGCATTTGGACTGAGTCATGTTCCTGGGCCGTGTTGCCGGAAGCGTCTGGGCCACCGTGAAAGACCCTCAAATGCACGGTCTGCGCCTGCTGGTGATCCAGCCCGTAAACCCGGCCCTCGAGGACGCCGGAAAGCCACTAATCTGCACGGATTGCACCGGGGCGGGCGCGGGCGAAATCGTCTATTGGGTCCGCAGCAAGGAAGCCAGCTTCCCGTTCCTCCCACAGGAACCTCCCACCGACGCCACGGTTGTCGGCATTGTCGATTCCATCCATCTGCGCGCCGGAGGCCGGGCATGTTGATCGGGCGCGTGGTGGGAGATCTGACGGCCACTCAAAAGGACCCCAGCCATGAGGGACGCAAGATCCTGCTGGTTCAGCCGCTGAACCTGGATGGCACGGATCGCGGCAACGCCCTTGTGGCGCTGGACGCGGTGGGCGCCGGGGTGGGCGACCGCGTCCTGATCGTGACCGACGGTTTCGCCGCCATGACCGCCGTGGACCGCCCGCTCGGGTCGCCCATAGACATGGCCGTGGTCGGTTTTATCGACCGAATTGAACTGCTGCCCGGCGTGTCCTGAGTCGCCTTTTTGGGCAAATGCCCAAACCGAGCCCGTAACTGGCTGATTCTAAATTTGGCGCTCCGTTCGATTTGGGCAAAACGCCCAAAATAGCCTTTTACCCCGCTACTCTCTCAATGCTCTCCGCCCCGCAGATCTGCTCCACCAGCGTGCGGAATTCTTTGTCGGGCCGCACCTTCGAAGGCACATCCAGCAGCACCGAGAAATCGCGCGGGGATTCCAAACGCAGGCGGACCTGCGTGTCGCCGGGCTTGCGGCGGAACAGCTCTCCCAGGGCTTCGGCGCGGTCCGCGGCGGTCTTGCCGTTGCGGCCCAGCCAGACGCGAATCGAAATCGCGGAGGGCAGATCCACGCGGGCGTTCTCCAGAGCCACGATGTCCTGCACCGAAATCTTGGTTGCGCCGCCATCCTCCGGCAGCGCCAGGCCGCGGATCAGCACGGCTTCGTCTTCCACAATCTGCGGCGCCAGGCGTTCGTAAGCTGTGGCGAAAACCAAGGCCTCGATGGACCCGCTGCGGTCCTCGATGGTCATCACGGCCCAGGGCTTGCCCTCTTTGTTGCGCTTGCGCGTGACGCCGCTCAGGACGCCGCACAGCGCCACGTCCGCATTCTTCGCCAGACCGTCCAGACTGGAACTGTCGCGCGTGGTCAGCTCGGCCACCTTATCGGCATAACGGTCCAGCGGATGGCCGGTCACCCAGAAACCGAGCAGTTCCTTCTCGCCGGCCAGTTTTTCTTTGTCCGACCAGTCGGGCACATTGGGCAGCTCGCTATGATGCTCTTCGGCCGCCATCATTTCGCCAAAGAGTCCCACCTGGCCGCTTTCGCGGTCGCGTTGCGCGCGCGCGCCGCCTTCCATGGCGCTCTCCACCACCGCGAATTTCTGCGAGCGCGAGCCTTCGAGCGAATCCATGGCGCCGGCGCGGATCAGGCTTTCAATCATGCGGCGGTTCACGGCGCCCAGGTCCACCTTCTCGCAGATCTGGTAGATGGAATGGAACCGGCCCACCTCGTCGCGCGCCTTGCCAATGGCCTCCACGGCGGACTGCCCCAGGTTCTTGACCGCGCCCAGCCCGAAGCGTATGGCCTGCCCGTCCGGCGTGAAACTCCACTCGCTGTGGTTCACATCCGGCGGCAGGACCGTAATGCCCATGTCGCGGCACTCGTTGATGTACTTCACCACTTTGGCCGTGTTGCCGGTTTCCGATGTGAGCAGCGCAGCCATGAAATCCACCGGGTAGTGGGCCTTGAGGTACGCCGTCACGAATGCCAGATAGGCGTAGGCCGCCGAATGCGACTTGTTGAAGCCGTAGCCCGCGAACTGCTCCATCAGGTCGAAAATCTTTTCGACCTTTTTCTGCGGGAAGCCGCGCGCCACCGCGCCCTCGACGAAGCGCACACGCTGCTTTTCCATCTCCTCAAGCTTCTTCTTGCCCATGGCGCGGCGCAGCAGGTCGGCGTCGCCCAGCGAGTAGCCCGCCAGGCGGTTCGAGATCTGCATCACCTGCTCCTGGTAGACAATCACGCCGTAGGTCTCTTCGAGCAGTTCCTTCAACTCCGGCAGGTCGTACTGCACGGCGCGGCGGCCCCATTTGCGCTCGATGAAATCGTCCACCATGCCGCCCTGAATAGGCCCGGGCCGGTACAACGCATTAAGCGCGGTGAGGTCTTCCAGACGGCTCGGCTGATAGCGCCGCAGGATGTCGCGCATGCCGCTCGATTCGAACTGGAATACGCCGCTGGTGAAGCCCTTGCAGAAGATGGCGTAAGTGTCCTTGTCGTCGAGCGGCAAATCTTCTGGGATAATTTCGACGCCGTGCCGCTTCTGAATCAGGCGCAGCGCATCCTGGATCAGCGTGAGCGTAGTCAGGCCCAGAAAGTCCATCTTGAGGAGCTGGAGCTTATCGAGGCCGTTCATGTCGAACTGCGTCACGATTTCGTCGCGGTTGGTCTTGTAGAGCGGGACGAGTTCCTGCAGCGGCTGGGGCGAAATCACCACGCCCGCGGCATGCACCGAGCAGTTGCGCGCCAGGCCTTCCAGGCGCAGCGCCACTTGCAGCACGTCCGCCACGCGCGGGTCCTTCTTGGCGGCTTCGTCAAAGCCCGGCTCCTGCTTGATGGCATCCTTGAGTGAAATGTTGAGGACGCCGGGAACTAGCTTGGTGAGCCGCTCCACGTCCTGGAACGGAATCTCCAGCACGCGGCCCACGTCCTTGATGGCGGCGCGCGCGCCCAGCGTGTTGAAGGTGATGATTTGGGCCACCTGTTCGCGGCCGTATTTCTGGGTGACGTACTGGATCACCTCGCCGCGCCGGTTCATGCAGAAGTCCACGTCGATATCGGGCATGCTGACGCGTTCGGGGTTCAGGAAGCGTTCGAACAGCAGCCCGTATTGCAGCGGGTCGATATCCGTGATCGCCATGGCGTACCCCACCAGGCTGCCGGCGGCCGATCCGCGTCCCGGACCCACCGGAATGCCCATGGATTTCGCATAGCGGATGAAGTCCCAGACAATCAGGAAGTACCCGGAGAACTTCATCTGCTGGATCATGCGGACCTCGCGGTCCAGGCGCTCGGCGTACTCCGCGAGGTCGTGCTTGAGGCCTCCCTTGGCGCGCATGGCCTCCAGGCGCGGGCGGCGTTTTTCGAATCCCTGGCGCGCGACGTATTCGAAATAAGTGTCGGCGGAGTGTCCTTCGGGAACGTCGAATTTGGGAAATGGCTCCTTCACCTTTTCGAGCTTCACGTGGCAGCGCTGCGCGATGTCCCAGGTGCGGTCCACCGCGTCGGGAATCTCGCCGAAGAGCGCCATCATTTCGTCGCGCGTCTTCAAATAGAAATCCGGGGTGGACCAGCGCATGCGGCTGGGGTCGTTCATGTTCTTGCCGGTCTGTATGCAGAGCAGAATCTCATGCGGGCGCGCGTCTTCCTTGCGGAGGTAGTGCGAATCGTTGGTGGCCACCAGCGGCAGCCCGGTCTGCTGGGACAAGCGGTTCAGTTCGGGGATCAGGCGGCGGTCCTGGTCCAGATGGTGGTCCTGCACTTCCAGGAAGAAATTGTTCTGGCCGAAGATATCGGCGTAGGTGTGAGCCAGGCGGCGGGCGTCTTCATGCTTATCGGAAAGCAGCGTCTCCGGTATGTGGCCGCGCAGGCAGGCCGACATGGCGATCAGACCCTTGGAATGCCGCGCCAGCAAATCCAAATCGAGACGCGGCTTGTAATAGAATCCCTCCAGGTAGCCGGTGGACACCAGGGCGATCAGGTTGCGGTAGCCCTCCTGGCTTTCGCAAAGCAGAACCAGGTGGTTATAGCGGTCGCCATCGGACCGGGTTTTGTGCCCCTGCTGCGACACATAAACCTCGCAGCCGATCACGGGATGTACGCCGGCCGCCACCGCGGCGTTGTAGAACTTCACCGCGCCGAACAGGTTGCCGTGATCGGTCATGGCCACCGCGGGCATCTTCTGCTCGACGGTCAGCTTCATGAGTTGGTCGATATCGCAGGCCCCGTCCAGCAGGGAATAATCCGTATGGCAGTGCAGGTGAACGAACGGCATCGCAGAGTCGGCTCCTAAACGCGCCGGGGGAGGCTTCCGAAGTTAACTATATTCTACCGCCCGGGACGCTCAGCCGAAAGAAAGACGCTCGCGCGCTAGTCCTTCCTCAGCGAAATGCGAACTGGTTGGCCTGCGAGAAATAGCGACCCGTCCAGTTCCTGGGCCTTGCTCATCAGCGGCGCCGAGAACTGGTCGCCCGCGACGTGCCCGGTGACCTGAACGGCGTGAGAGAGCCTGCCGCGTATCGCATAGTCGGCCCGCCAGTTCATGAGTTTGCCAAACCAGCTTCGGTTGCACTCGATCCGCCCAGCCAATACCGCCGCGTCGCCGATCGAGCCGGTGACGAACCCGTCCGGATGAATGACAAAAACCACGTCGAGCGTATCGGATGCCGGACGGACGAACGCACGGGTGGCGCCGCTCCACTCGCCCAGCATGGCCGCCGGCGGCCGGAGCGACGGCGTCATGAGCGGCGGGTTGCCGATTATCTCATTCGCGCAAAGCGCGACGAACACGGTGACGCACGCTCCTGCCACGATCAGCGCCGGTCTGGGCGCTTGCCACGCAACTCCGCCCGCCGGCGGGCCGGCCCTGAGACCCCACCAGCAGAGCAGGCTCAGAACGGCGACCGCCAAGGGCGCAAGGAATAGGGCGAGGCCGCGGCCCATGGAACGAGCGTCCACCGCGAAGAGAAGAACGAAACCGGCGAGCGGAATCAGTCCTCCCCACAGATCCCATTTCCACGCCAGGAGGAGGCCAAGAAACAGCGCGGTCAGCCCGAGAAAATGAAGGTTCTGTTGCAAACCGAGCCGGAAGAGCGGCGGCGGGCCCTCCCCGACTACAAAGGCGAGATAGAACAGGGCCATCAGCGTGCCCATGATGCGCGCAATCCAGCGGCCTACCACCGCGGCGCGGTACGAGGCGTTTGTGAACATATCATTCCTCCAACCAACTTCTCGCAGTGTGGCAGGGATCGGCGCAACGGACGCTTCCCAATTGTTTCGGAATTCCTTCGCGAATTGTGAAGCGCCCTGGAATCAACGCGGATTGCCATGGAACAGGCCGGCCCGAACCCGCGTCACGATATCGCGCGCGGCGGAGGATTCCGCCCGGTCGATGTCGGCCGCCGGGTACAGAAAGCTGTCCGACAGCACGACTCTCCCGGTGTGCACGTCCACCAGGCGGGAGGTGACTCTCAGCAACCCATCCGCCTTGCGCACCGACCCTTCCACCAGGACATCCAAACCGAGCAGCCTGCCCATGAGGCCCATCGAGATTCCAAACCGTTGGCGCCGCCGCACCGTACTGGGCGCAATCACGTACAGCCGGTCGACCTTTGAAAGATCCGCGACCACCAGCTCGTTGAGACTCTGCGGGATTCCTGCGCCGTCCGGGTCGACGCCCAGATAGTCGAATGGGACCACCGCGAGGCTCGCAAATACGCCGCTCCAAGGCAAGAACTTCGACGGGAAGTAGAACTGCCAGTAGATCAGCGCCGCCACCGCAAGCGCAGCGGCCGCCGCGGCGTGGAATCGTCTCGATGTACTCGTTCGTGTCGCCCTCATCGCCCAAGGCCTTGCGAAGCAGCGAAACGTTGCGCGCCAGGCCGACTTCCTCCACCACGGTGTCCGGCCACACCAGCGCCATCAGCTCGCGCTTCTCAACGACACGGCCCTGCCGCTCCAACAGGACGTGCAGAGTATCGATCGCCTTCGGGACCAACGGCACGATGGCCCCATCCCGGAACAGGAGCCGCTGCTCCGGGTCGTAACGGAAGGGTCCGAACGCGCGGACCGGTCCGGCGGGGTTGTTCATGTTGAATCCGACCGCAATTGTAGCGGAATGCTCAGGCCAACTCGTTCACGATCCGCAGGATTTCTTCCATGGAAGTGTGCGCGGCGGGAATGAGCGTGCCGTCGAAAATGTGCGTCTCCAGGCCGAGTTTCAGCGTGTAGCCGTCGTGGTCCAACGCCGTCATGATGGCTTTCCAGTCCTCCTTCTCGGGGCTGGTGGGCATGACTCCCTTGGCCTTCACCTGGATGTTCAACAGGCGCTTTTGCGGCAGCAACTTGTATCCGTCGGGATAAGAGGTCTCTTTGCCGTAGGCGTTATGCGGATCCCAGTTCATCCCGAGCCACTTGGAGGGGATGAGCTTCATGATATCGGCCAACTCGGCCGAAGTGCCGACGTTTTGCGAACCCTCGTTCTCGATCAGCAGGTAGACCTTCTCCTTCTCCGCGGCCACGATCATCGGGCCGAGGACGTCGGCCACCTGTTGAAACGCGCTGCGCGGGTCCGCGAGCCGCGTGCCGGTGAAGACCCGCACTTTGTCGCAGCCCATCCATTGGGCGCAGTGGATGGCTTTCTGTAGGTCCTCCATGCGCCGGTCGAACTGGGCTTTCTCGCTGGCCAGGCGCTTATCGCGCGCCGCCGGTTCTTCGGGGCGCCGCCGGGGCGGCTCCATGCCGGGCCAGGTGAACTTCATCAGGCTGGTATTGACGAACGAGACTTTCAGGCCTTCTTGCTTGAAGCGGACGGCATCCGCTTTGATTTCGGCCTCGCTGAGGGTGAAGTACTCCTTGCGGCTCTCGGCTGTGTGACGGTCGCGGATCTCCACGTTTTGCAGCGCGTACTGGTGCGCGAAGGCAATGGACTCCTCCGTGGTGTTCCCGATTTCGTCGGTGATGGCGCTGATGCGCGATTTATCCCAGTGGGTGCGCGCCCGCAGTGGCAGTGCGCAAGCGGCCCCCGCCGCCAGAAGTTCTCGTCTGGTCATGGGAGCATTGTACTGCGCGGCAATCCGGCGGTGTGGGCCGTGGTAGGGACGGGCGGATTCGAACCGCCGACCTGTCGCTTAGGAGGCGACCGCTCTATCCATCTGAGCTACGTCCCCGGGTTCTTCTTATTGTAGCGTTCGATCCCCTTGCGGCCAATGTCGGTGCGGCAATGCATGCCCTCGAAGTGGATTTCGCGCGCGGCGCGGTAAGCGCGGCCGATGGCGGTTTCAAGGTCATCGGCGCCGGCAGTGACGCCCAGTACGCGGCCTCCGGCGGTTTCGACGCCTTGCCGGCCGTGACGGGTTCCGGCGTGAAACACCGCGGCGCCGAGCGCCTCCGCGGAATCCAGGCCCGTTATCGGCCGGCCCGTTTCGTACGTCCCAGGATAGCCGCCTGAGGCCAGCACGACGCAGACGCTCGGCCCGGCGCGCCACTCGAGTTTGGCGGAGGACCCGAGGCGCCCTTCGGCAGCCGCCAGCAGCGCGGGCAGGAAATCGGAGGCCATCCTGTGCATGAGCGGCTGCGTCTCGGGATCGCCCAACCGGACATTGAACTCAAGAACTTTCGGGCCGCCCGCGGTCATCATCATGCCGGCGTAGAGAAAGCCGGTGAAGCCGGTGGCCTCGACGGTCGGGTAGATCACGCGTTCCAAAATCTCACGGCTCTGGGCGGCGGTGAGGATCGCGGAGTCGGTATAGGCGCCCATCCCGCCAGTGTTCGGTCCGGCATCACCATCGAAAACGGCTTTGTGGTCTTGCGTAGGCTCGAGCGGCAGGACGTCGCGGCCGTCGCACAACGCGATAAAACTGACCTCCTCGCCCGTAAGAAACTCCTCGATCACCAGCCGTCCCTGCAGCGTGGCCAGCGCGGCTTCCGCCTCGGCGCGGTCGTGCGCAATCACCACGCCCTTGCCGGCGGCCAAGCCATCGGCCTTGAGGACCACCGGGTATCCGAAACGGTCCAGGGCGCTGCGCGCGCCGGCCGCATCGTCCACGATGGCGTACTCGGCCGTGGGTATTTTACTCTTCACGAAAAAGTTCTTTGCGAATATCTTACTGCCTTCGAGTTGAGCCGCTGCGCGACAAGGCCCGACAATCCTCCTGCCGCGTGCCCGAAAGGCGTCCACCACGCCCGCAACCAGGGGAGCCTCCGGTCCGACCACCGTGAGGTCGGCTCCAATATCCTCCGCGAGCGAGAGCAGTCCTTCCGGGGAACCGTCCCGAACGGGCACGCAAGTCCCGATCTTCGCAATGCCCGGATTGCCCGGCGCCGCGAAAATCGAATGACCGGGAGACTGGGCCAGTTTCCACGCCAGCGCGTGCTCGCGCCCGCCTCCGCCAAGAACCAAGATGTTCATTCGATACAATGATATCAATGCAGGAGAAGTACGACGTCGTGGTTGTGGGCGCCGGTCACGCCGGGTGCGAGGCCGCCCGGGCCTGCGCGCGCATGGGTTTGAAGACCGCCGTCGTGGCGATGAACCTGGACCTCATCGCCCAAATGTCCTGCAACCCAGCGATCGGCGGCATCGCGAAAGGCCACTTGGTCCGCGAAATAGACGCTCTGGGCGGCGCCATGGGCGAAGTGGCGGACGCCGTCGGCATACAGTTCCGGCTGCTGAATACCAGCCGTGGGCCGGCCGTCTGGTCGCCGCGCGCCCAAATGGACAAGAGGCTCTATCGCGTCCGTATGCGGGAGGTCCTGGAGCAGGAACCGAATCTGCGCATCAAGCAGGCGGAAGTCGCGGCGCTCGCGATGGCGGACCGGCGCGTAACGGGGGTCTTGTTGCGCGATGGCCGAACTGTCGAAGCCGGCGCGGTGGTGGTCACCACAGGGACGTTTCTGAATGGCTTGGCGCACGTTGGAGAGATGCGCTATACCTGCGGGCGCAACGGCGAGGCGCCTTCGCAACTGCTGGGCGACCAATTGCGGACTTTGGGCCTGAATTGGACGCGGCTGAAGACGGGCACGCCGCCTAGGATCGACGGCCGGACTGTCGACTGGGCGCAATTCGAACCTCAGCCCGGCGATGCCGATCCAACGCCGTTTTCGTTTCTGACCGAGCGCATCGACAGACCGCAGATTATCTGCCACATTGGCTACACTTCAGCGGAAACCGGGCGCATTCTGCGCCAGGCGATTCCCCGTTCGCCGCTCTACAGCGGGCAGATCGAAGGGATCGGGCCGCGCTATTGCCCCTCCATCGAGGACAAATTCGTCAAGTTCCCGGACAAAGCGCGCCACCAGATTTTCCTCGAGCCGGAAGGCCTGGACACCAACGAAGTCTATTTGAATGGGATGTCGACCAGCATGCCCGTCGATGTGCAAGAGGCCGTGCTGGCATCGATACCGGGCCTTGAGCGCGCGGAGATGATTCGCCCCGGTTACGCGATTGAGTACGACGCGATTGACCCGCGCGAACTCCGTCATACGCTGGAGGTGAAGTCGATTGCGGGCCTTTACTTGGCCGGGCAGATTAACGGCACTTCGGGCTATGAAGAGGCCGGCTGCCAGGGCCTGATCGCGGGAATGAATGCCGCACTTCGCCTTGGCGGACAGGAAGAAGCGGTGATCGGCCGCATGGAGGGGTATACAGGCATTCTGATTGATGACCTGATCACGAAGGGAGCCGATGAGCCGTACCGGATGTTCACTTCGCGAGCGGAATTTCGTTTGCACCTGCGCATCGACAACGCCGACGCGCGGTTGACTCCCATAGGGCGGCGCGTTGGGCTTGTGACGGACGAACGTTGGGCCGTGTTCACGCAAAAGCAGCGGCAAAAGGAGCGACTTCGCGCCGCGCTCGAGATCCATCCACATGGTCAGCGGCTGAAGCGGCCGGAAATGGAAATTGCGGGAATTGCAGGTTGGATTCGCGAGACGCTCGGCGAGGAGCCTTTGCGCGGCGTGTCGACCACCGTGGAAACGGAGATCAAGTACAGTGGCTATATCGCTCAACAGGAGCGCCACATGGAGCGCATGAAGGACGCCGCCTCAAGGCCGATACCGCCGGAGTTCGGCTTTGCGGGCATACCAGGTCTTTCCCGCGAGGTGCAATCCAAACTGGAGCGGGTGCGGCCGGAAACACTGGCTCAAGCCGCTCGCATTCCTGGCGTAACGCCCGCTGCGATTGCGATTCTGGACATCTACCTGAGTCTGGGCCGTGTTTGCTGACGCCCTTACGCGGAGGCTCGCCGGCATCGTCGAGCTCTCCGCCGAACAAGTTGCGGCGCTCGAAAGTCACTATGAGACGTTGCTGCGCTGGAACCGAAGCCTGAATCTGACTTCCATATCCGGCCTGGAGGAGGCTGTCGAGCGGCATTACTGCGAGTCGCTGTTTCTGGCCGCCAGCGTGCCTGCGGGTGCGCTGAAGATTGCCGATATCGGCTCCGGCGCGGGCTTTCCAGGGTTTCCCGTTGCCGTCGTGAGGCCCGACTGCTCCGTAACCCTCGTGGAATCGCACCAACGAAAGGCGGTCTTCCTGCGCGAGGTAAGCCGCGCGCTTCCAAACGTCCGGGTACTCTCAAAACGGGCCGAGGCACTGGGAGAGCAGTTTGATCGGGCCATTTCGCGCGCCGTAAGCTACGAAGACTTGGCGCCGATACTAAAGTTGGTTGCGGCGAATGCCGATCTATTGACGGGGGCGGAGGCGCCGCCGCTGAAAATGGGCTTTAGTTGGGAGCACGAGATCGCCTTGCCCTGGGGCACGCAGCGCTTCTTGCGGTCAGGGCGTCGCTTATGAATCGGCGCTCATTGAATGTGAAACTTAAATATGAAACTCGTGTTTCACGTGAAACAGTTGGCCGAAAACCGCCGCTGTCAGAGAATGCCGATCCGTACCCGCGTTTCTATCCCTATCGTTATCTATGTTTCACGTGAAACAACCGAAGCGCCGCCGCATACATTCCGGTCCTCGTGTTAGTATGGCCGCTTGAGCAGAGTATTCGCAATCGCCAATCAAAAAGGTGGCGTCGGTAAAACCACCACCGCCATCAATCTCGCCGCCTCGTTGGCCGCGAACGACTTACCCGTCCTGGTGATCGACTCCGATCCGCAAGGAAACGCCACCACCGGGCTGGGCGTTGCCAAGGACCCCACCCGCCCGGGCACTTATGATCTACTGCTCGGCCACGCATCGCCAAAGGACGCCATCGTTGCGACGGATTTCGACGGGCTCCACCTCATATCGGCGGACAAGAATCTGGTCGGCGCCAACCTGGAACTCGTTGACACCCCTGACCGGGAGTTCCGCCTCCGCGAGCGCATCGCGGAAATCCGAGAGGACTATCGCTTCATCCTCATCGACTGCCCGCCCGCTCTGGACCTCCTCACCCTGAACGCCCTGGTTGCCGCCGATGCCGTTCTCGTACCGATACAATGCGAGTTCTTCGCCCTGGAAGGTATTTCCGAGCTTATGGATACCATCGACAGAATTCGCGATTCCTTTAGCCACCCCCTGACGGTCGAAGGCATCCTTCTCACAATGTACGACGACCGTACCAATCTGACCAGGCAAGTCGCAGCCGACCTCCGCGAGTTCTTCGGCGATCAAGTTTTCCGCACCATCATCCCCCGCAGCATTCGCCTCGCGGAGGCCCCAAGCTTCGGCAAGACCATTCTCAGTTACGATCCCCGCTCCCGTGGCGCGGAAAGCTACATCCAACTCGCGAAAGAGATCCTGGACCATGAACAAAGTCGACGCTCCCCGCAGGGCACTCGGTAAGGGCCTCGGCGCCCTCCTGCCCACTCGCGCCCCCTCCCAGTTGCAGCCGGAGCCTGTTCCCGGCGAGACGGTTTCTTCGGCGCCCATCGATTCCATAGATCCAAACCCCCTGCAGCCCCGCCGCATCTTTCACAGCGAGCGCCTCGCCGAACTCGCCCAGTCCATCCGCGCCAACGGCATCATTCAGCCTCTCGTCGTCCGGAAAGTCGGTGAACGCTATCAACTCGTCGCCGGCGAACGCCGCTGGCGGGCCGCCAAACTGGCCGGTGTAGAACGGGTCCCGGTTGTCGTTCAGGAGATCCCCGACGAGCGCCTCCTCGAAATCTCCCTGATTGAGAATATTCAGCGCGAAGATCTCAACCCCATCGAGATGGCCACCGCATTCGAACGCCTCGCCCGCGAGCTGCGCCTTACTCCCGAAGAGCTCGGTCGCAGAACCGGCAAAGACCGCACTACCATCGTCAATTCGCTCCGTCTCCTCCAACTGCCGTCGGATCTCCAGCTACTGGTCGCAGAGCGACGGCTCTCCGCCGGCCACGCGCGCTGCCTTCTTTCCCTGCCATCGCTCGAACTCCAGCGTGAAGTCGCCGAAAAAGCCGTCGCGCAGGGCTGGTCCGTGCGCCAGATGGAGCGCACCACTCAGAAGATGATGGAGGGCCGTAAGCCCAAGCATGTCGAAGAAGTCGATACCGATCCGAACGTCAAGGCCGCCATCGGGGAGATGGAACGCATTCTAGGCACGAAGGTCCGCATCGTGGAGAAGGCTAAACAGAAAGGCCGAATCGAAATCGACTACTACTCTCCCGAAGACCTCGACCGCATCTACACAGCCATCGTCGGCGAAGGGTAGTCTTTTCAGCGTAAAGTCACTTCAGCATTCCCAGAATCCCCGCCAGCTCCCGGCGTATTTCGGGTAACGGATCGCTCGAAAATAACTCTTGCTGGATGCTTCTCCCGGACCTCGGCTTAGCCGCGCGCCCTTCCCTCTGCATTGCCTGGCGGGCGCCTTCGATAGTAAAGCGCTTTTCGTAAAGCAAGTGCTTGATGCGGAGAAGCAGTTCCACATCTTTGCGCCGGTACAGCCGGTGCCCCGTCCCGGACTTCTTCGGCGCCAAAAGCGGAAACTCACCTTCCCAGAACCTCAAGACATGCGGTTCCACCCCGAGGAGGTCGCTTACCTCGCCGATCTTGAAGTACAACTTATCCGGGATTTCCGGCGAACCGGTCTGCAACGCAACATCCGTCATCGGCCATTCGTAATCCTAACTCACTCGGCGCCGATTGTCACGCAGACTAAGGCGCCTCAGGCGCTTCGATCGCCACGCTGTGCTGCCCGCGCGGCAGCAGTACCGTCTTCGGACCGGCCATCGTCAGCCGTGAATCCGCGCCGTCGATCCTGATGCGGAGCGGCGGCCGGTCCAGAATCGCGATAGCGCGCGCCGTGCTCTGATAGGAGAACTCAATCGCCGTCGGGCTGGCTACTCGTGCGGCCTTCAGATCCGCATTCAAGCGCAGCAGACGCGGCGCGGCTCGCTCCGGCGCGGCTTCCAACGTATGCGCGCCGGCCGGCAGCCACACCGTCTCATCGTCCACCACCGGCCATCGCTTTCCATCCATCAGGACCGCGCCTTTCCACGGTACTCCCACCCCCGCGGCAGAATCCACCAGCGTCTTCCCGCCGGAGACCTCCACGCCGCTTACGGCAGCCGCAGCCGATGGCAGCAGCTTCAGATCGGGCGCTTGAAGAGAGCTCTCAAAATAAAGGGCCACTCTTTGAAAGCCGATCGATGCGCGGTGAACCAACTCGAACAACTCCCCGCCGGTTTGCTGCTCCGTCGGATACACGTCCTGGTAGCGCTCCACGACGTTCAGGTCAATCGCGAGCCGGTCCCGCCGCGGCGTCAGAGCGGCGTACCGCTCCGCCAGCGTCTGATAGCGCTGCGGCCCAAGGTTCCAGATGGTAGCCGGATCCTCGATCAGGAACGTAAAGGAATGCCGCTCGAGCAGGGGAAGAACGCGCGCGGCATCCGCGCCAATGGCGTCCCGCATTCCGGCGTCGAAGCGGTCGTCCACATGCGTCAGGACAAGGTCAAGGTCCGGCTTGTCGCGCCGCAGCGTCTCCACCTCTGCCAGCCAGTCCTCTTGCATCTTCCACGCCAGCTCGCTGCGGAAGTCGAGTAACGCCCTCCGCGACGCCGCATCCTTGCGAGCTCCGAATACCTCGATCGGGTCGAATCCGTTCCTGGCGCGAAACTGCGCCCGCACATCGTCGTTCATCGGAGTGAAGCGCGCCGGATTGCCGATGCCCTCTAGCGACTCGAAATACAACTCCGCCAGGTTCACGCCATCCCAATCGAACCGCCCCACCAACTGTTTGACCCCGGCCGAAACGGCGCGGAAACAATCGCGGTTCGTCAGGTTCATAAGTTTGCGCCAGTCCAACTCGGCGTCCTGCAATAATGCGGTCTTCTCCCGCCACTCGGGGTGGTCCGCCCAGAACTTCTCGCTCACGTGCGGCAGTTCCAGCCAGACGTAGACCAGAATGCCTTCCCGGTGGCACGCCTCAATCAATTTCGCCAGGTACCGGTCCCGCTCCGCATCCGGTTCGTAGAAGTGCCACCCCGCCACGTGCAGCGCCGCGATTCCGCTCTTCCGCCAGCGCGCCGCAAAGTAGTCCGGGTCCACGCGTAGCCGGTAGGAGGAATCGAAGAAGGCCCACAACCGGTCAGACCGAAACGGCGGGTCTAATCCCAAGTCGCACAGCGCATTGAGAAGATAGGGGAAGCGTTCGTAGCCCCGCTCGCCGGGAGCCGCCGCCACCCAAAGCACAGCGCCTGCGCCGCTTCGCAGACCGGCCGTCAACGGCGCTCCCGTCCGCCGCTCCCTCGCGAAGACCTGCGCGCCCGGCGGAATCTCAAAAGCCGGTAACTCCAGGCCGTTCTCCCAAACGATCGACAGCGTCGGATTATGGACGTCCGTGAGGCTGTCAACCCGCACTTTCTTGTTGCCGCCTCGGAATCCAAACGTCTCCGCCAGCGGCGACTCGCCTTCGAGTATCAGGATCGCGCCCTGCTCCACCCGGTTCTTCCACTCAGGCGACGCGGCGGCGCCGGCCCGTGCCACCAGGACGCGCGCCACCGCCGCGGGCTCCTGTTGAAGCCCGATGGACGAGAGCAGCTCAGGCCAGGCCCCAGGGTCCTCGGAAAGCACGCTGAAGTACGGCAGGCCCGCGGCTTGAGCCGACGCCGCAAGCAGGGCTACGCTAATAAGTAAACGCATACCAAAGCCCCACCCGCAGATCGGTAAACGCCGCGCCGCCTCCCACCAGATACCGGCCCTGGACCGCGTTGAACGTGATAAATGCAGATTTGGGCAGCATCGTCCCCGCTAACTTAAGACCGGGACCCATTTCGAAGAAATTCGCCCATGCCTGCCGTTTCTGGTCGACGGTCAGGTTGCTGTTCCAGTAGAACTGCGCCCGCAGCGGCTTCGCCCCCACGGTATAGCCATTACGGGCTTGCGCGTAAACCAAGGTATCGTTCCCAAACCGGCTTATAAACACCGCGTCCAGGTTGGACTCCGCAAACCAACCCGCGGACTCTCCCCCCATCGAATGCCCCACGCCTCGCGACCACGTCACGCCGGCGCGATAATCCGACACCGCATGGCCGGTCAGATAGCGAATCGCAACGCCGGCTTCGGCCCACGCCATCGCGTGGCCCCAAACCGCGGTCTTCACCCCGATTCCCGGGATCACGGAGCTTTCCGATAAATAGACCGGAAACACCGCGCCAATCTCCCCTCGCGTATCGCCGATCGCCCGCACACTCAGATAAGGGCGCACCGGCAAGTGGGTCGCAAACTCAGCCTTGACCTGCCCATAGCCGAAGGTGTCGCTCCACCTTGAAGAAAATAAAGGAAACGCCCAAACGGTAACGTGGAAAGACGCGTCGCTCGCTCGCAGGTTACGGAACGCCGTGGAGGCTTCCTTGGCAATTCCAGGGTCGGAACTGGCGCGCGCCAGGTTGAACCATTGCATCGCGTCCGAGTCCTGGTGAAGGATGTTGTACGTCCACCCCAGCCGCAGCATCACGGCGTAGTCCCCTGGGTCGGAATCGTGCGCCATGAGCAGGTACTTTACCGCGTCCTTCATATACCCCGCCTTGATGCTCCGCTCGGCCATTTCCTTGGCATCGACGGTGGCTGGCTGCGGCGCCGCCACTTGAGGCAGTCGCAGTACGGCGCGCACGCGGTTGGCCAGGTCCAGGTCTTTGCCTGCCAGCACGCGGTCAAACAACGGCTTGGCGGCGTCGGTTTCGCCGCGGGCATTCAGCAGAAAACCGAGTTGCGTAGCGGAGAGCAGATCCTCCGGCGGGGTCGCGGCCAAGTGCTGAAACTCCGGCTCGGCTTCCTCCTCGCGATCCATCTTCAACAGCAGAAATCCCAGATCCCGGCGCAGTTCGGCATTCGAGGGGTCCAGTTCCAGGGCGCGCCGGAACTCGGAGACGTAGGGGTAACGGTCAGGAAGCAGCTCGCGAGCCGTTTCCGCGGCGCGCGGCCCGCCCCCGCGCGAGCCGGCGAGCAGCGCGGCCTGGGCGTCTTCCGTACGGCCCAGCGCCTGCCAGACCCGCGCCAAATCCACCAGGACGTAGCGGCGCTCGATTTGTACGCGCCAGGCCCTTTCGTACTGCGCGGCGGCCAATTCCAGCTCGTCGCGCTCCTCGGCCAGCGTGGCCAGCTCAAAATGGACGCTGAAATCGTCCGCACCCATTTCGATGGCCTTGGTCCAGCGCGCAATCCCCGCCGCCAGGGGACCATCGATGTTTTGGAACGCCTGCTCGGCGGTCGCCGCGAAGGGCGCCTCACCCGACTTTCGTACGCGGTCGAAGATACGGCGCGCCTGCTGCCGCTGTTTCGTGTCATAGGCCAGGAACGCGTACTCCATGGCCACCTGCGTGTCCGCGGCATCCATCCCCATGGCATCGCGAAACTGGTCGCGCGCCAGCTCATTCTCACCGGTTTTCAAGTACGCATAGCCTAGGTCTTTGCGGATCGAAGCGCGTTGCGGAGACGCTTCAATGGCCTTGAGAAAGCTGGCGATGGCGGCATCGTAGTCGCGCGCCCGCAGAGCCTCGTAGGCGCGCGACAGCGGCTCGTAGGCCGGGTCGGGCGCTTGGGCCAACACCAGTCCGCAGGCCGCGAATAGGAGGAACGCGCGCATGACGCCTTAGGGATAGTAGTCGCGCGAGCTTCGCCTTTCTCGCAAAAATATTACGGCCTACCCGAGCAGATCCAGTGCCCCTTGCAACTCGCTCTGCGCGTGCCGGTCGCCCTTACGCTGGGCGGCGTCAATACCCTGCCTGTACAACTCGCGCGCCTCGTCCGGCCGGCCCAGGCGCTCCAGCGTCTGCCCCCCGTGGAAATAGGCGTATGCGTAGCCCGGGTCCGCGGCAATCAGCGCCCGGAACTCTCGGACGGCGGCTTCCGAATCGCCGGTGTTGCGATACTCCATGGCCAGGCCGTAGCGCGAGAAGCTGTCGTTGGGGTTCAGTTCCACCATGTTCTTGAGGGCTTCCAGACGGGTATTCGGCATCGCTTGTGCTACTATACCTCCGAAATGGCTTGCCCTTATTTCTTCCCCGTATCGCCTGGCGCATGGGAAAGCGGCGAGACCGCCATGCTGCCGTTGGGCGGCCAGTGGACTGGCATCTGCCGCGCTGCGCCCAACTCGCCCTGGCGGCCCGGCGAAGCCACGCCGCCGCCCCTCTGCAATCTCGGTTATGCGCGCGGCGCCTGCCCCCGTTTTCCGCCGAACGATGGCCCGGACGCGGTCCGCTTCACCGTGCGCGCCGCCGACGCCGCGGCAGTCCGCCTATACTACGTGGTGGAGCGGGATCACCATCCCTTCGCGCATGGACCCCTGGAGTATTCGCTGGCGTCCAAGTCCCTGGTAATTCCGCCGGCCAGCGAAAACCTCAACCGCCAGGCCCAGGCATACGTCGAGAGCTACCTGCGCCGCATGGAGCACAAATGCCAGGCAAACCCGTAAGCGAATCCATCTCCGAATGCGCGGAGCTGGCGCTGCCGACCGACGCCAACCCCTTGGGCAATGTACTGGGCGGAAAAGTAATGCACCTGGTGGATATGGCCGGCGCTATGGCTGCTATGCGGCACGCTCGGAAACCCGTCGTCACAGCGGCCGTGGACAGCCTGCGGTTCCTTTACCCGGCCCGCATCGGCGATCTCATCCGCCTCCGCTCCTCCGTCAACCGCGTCTTCCACACGTCCATGGAAGTGGGAGTAACCGTGGAAACGGAGAACTTCATGACGGGCGCCAGGTTGCACACCTGCTCCGCCTACCTCACGTTCGTGGCGCTCGATGAAACAGGAAAAGCGGTCCCGATCCCACCGGTAATCCCCGAAACCGAAACCGAGCAAAGGCGGTATCGCGAGGCGGGCGAAAGAAGAGAAGCCCGGCTGGCGATGAGGAGGCGGGAAAAGCCTTGACGCGGAGACGCTGAGACGCGGGGAAAACCAGAAGGGCAGACTCCCGAAGGGGGTAAACCGAACCTTATGGACGTATTTCTCAGCGTCGGGGCGCCCGCTGCCTCTGCGGGCCCGTCTCTGCGTCAAGGCCGTTTTCCTTATTGCTCCTTGTACATGTACTTGATGGCCGGCTTGTAAACCAGCAAATTCGGACCTTCGGACCTGCTTACCTTTAAGCAGCACTTGTCGTACCACTCGATGGTCCCGTGCAGCGTCTCGCCATCCCGGAGGACGAATACCATAGGGGTCTTCGCCTGCATTTGCTTCACGTAATAGAAATTCTCCGCGTTCGTTTGGTCCGGAGGCACCGGCTTTTTCTGCGCCGGCGGCGGGCGGCGCGGAGGCGCGATCTGCTCCTTGATCTCGTTCAAAGACGGACGGATGAGTTTACGATTGACAGCTTCCATGGATGGGCCATCCTTTGAAGTGATTATGATTGGCCGTCGCCGTTAGCCCGAGCGCGGCTGAGTTGGATCGATTGGTCCGACTTGAACACAGTGATAACACAATGGACCCGAGGACGCAACGAGGCATTTCCCGCTTGTCCCCGGACAATGTTACCGGCCGAACCATCGTTGGGCGATGGCGCCCCATTTCCGCTTCACGCGTTCGGCCAGGGACTCGGTCTTCCGCGTCGCCGGAACCACCGGGGGCCCCGTGGGAGCGACGCCCGCCGCGGCAGCCTGGACCAGTAAAGGCTCCGCCGCCTCGCATTCGCGCTCACCGGCAAAGCGGACAGTCGGGGTCAGGAAAGCATAATCCCGCCGGTGGCGCTGGCCATCCGCCTTCTCCTCGCAGATCGAGAACCCGGGGTACTTCACCATCGCGGTCTGGTCTTTTCGCGATCCGCTGGAGAGTTCGACTTCCTTCAACAGAACTGGCGAATGCCCCTTGATATTGCGCTCGATGTACGCGGTCTCATACCGGTGGTGGCGCAGGCTCCAGACGAACACGCGGAAGCTGTCGAAATCGTAATCGGGCCGGGAACTGCCCTGAATGGTAGTCCACAGCCATTCCTGCTTGGTCTCGTCGCCATCGCGCACCTCGCCCAGCGGAAAGTACGACACAATCCGATGGCCCTCGGCGTACTGCGCCACCTCGTCCGGAACAGCCATCCACATGCGGCGCGTCAGCACCCAGCCGGTCTGGCTGCCGCTGGTTCGTATGAGGCTCCAGTCGTCGGTTGGAATCGGCTTTGGCCCGGCATCTTCCGCCGGCGGATTCTCCGCGTCGCTCTCCGGGTCAACGGGAGTCCGGGAAAGCTCCAGCCAGTTCGCCGGAGGTCCGGGTGGCTTGGGCAGAGGCGGCGGGGGAATCCTGGCCGCCGTTGACGTTTTCCGGGGCGGCGCTTTGGCCTTCTTTGGCGCGGGAGGCACAATCGGCGGCCTCGGCGCGGATGCCCGGGGCACAACCAGGTGCGCCAATACCGCGAACTTCTCGCCATCCTTGATCGAAACGTAGCTGGGCGCATCGGCCGAAGGGTCGGAATGCACCCGCAACTCGCCGTAGGTTGTGGCAACTCCTTGCGATGGCATCCGCCGGGCCCGCTCCGCCAAGTCGCGCAGGCCGGCCATGTCCTGCGCCGACAGCAGCAGTCTGGCGTCGGTCCAGCCTTCCGCGCCGTTGGGCGTCCGCACCCGCAGGAAGACGCTGCGCCTCTGCTGCAGAATTTCCAGGCGGTCTCCATGCCGGACCGTGGCGACTGTGGGAGACTCTAGCGGAATGTCGCTCCGGATCTTCAGTTCTGCCGGCCCAACGTAGGCCTCCGCCAGGGGCGCCGCCCGCGGCGGACGGTTCGAGCACGCCGCCAGTAACACCAACAGGGCGGCGATCGCGATCGTCTTATCCGCGTTCATCGCCATTCATCTGTAGCCATCCGCTTACTCGGGCTTCCCGGCGTCCTCTTCTCAGTTTAACAACCGCTTTCGTTAACCAATGGGATCTTGGTAACATCGAAGCTTCCACGCTATATTCAAACGGAGATCGGGGCGCCCTGTACCCGCACGAATGATTATGGTTGCGACCGAAACCGACGTTGTTTCCTGCCCCAAGACGGAGACTCGACCCGAGGTTCCCGAGCGCCTGGAAGACCTGGGACTCGCGCCCTCGACGGTCAAAGACCTGGTATTGCGGTACATGTGGCTGCACGGCGCCGGCACGCTAGTCGGGCTTCACCACGCCCTCAAGCTCTCCTTTCCGGTGCTCGAGAACATCTTCCACCAGTTTCGCCTGCAACAGTTGCTGGATGTGAAGGGCATGCACGGCAACGATTATTCGTTCACCCTGACCGCCACGGGACGGACCCAGGCCGCGTCGCGTACCGAGTTGTGCCGGTACGCAGGCCCGGCGCCGGTTTCGCTCGAACAGTACCATCGCGTGGTAAAGGCCCAGGCGGCGAAAGTCACCTTGAGCCGCGAGATCCTCCGCGAAGCTTTCTACGACCTGGTGCTTCCCGATTGCCTGCTCGACGCACTGGGACCTGCCCTAATCGGCCAGCAGTCGCTGTTCCTTTACGGCGGCACGGGCAACGGGAAGACCAGCATCGCAGAGCGAATTCCGCGAATTTATGGCGACTCCGTGGTGGTGCCCTACGCGATTGAGGTGGACGGACACATCGTCACGCTGTTCGATCCGGCGGTTCATCGCCCGGTCGCGCCGGTGGACAGATGGCTCGACCCCCGCTGGCAGGTTTGCGAGCGGCCCTGCATCTCGGTGGGCGGCGAGCTCTCCGCCGCCATGTTGGAACTGAAGCGCGACGATTCTACCGGCGTCTTTATTGCGCCGTGCCAGTTGAAAGCCAATAACGGCCTCCTCCTCATTGACGATTTCGGCCGCCAGGTGCTTTCTCCGCGCGATCTGCTGAACCGTTGGATCGTCCCGCTCGACCGCCGCATCGACTACCTCACCCTGGCGTCCGGCATGAAGTTTGAGGCGCCGTTCGAAGTGCTGGTGGTGTTTTCTTCGAACCTCAACCCGCAAAACCTCGCGGATGAGGCGTTCCTTCGCCGCATTCGGACCAAGGTACTGGTGGACCACACCACCCCCGAAGACTTCGACCGGATCTTCGAGCGCGTAGTGATTACCAACAAGCTCGAAGCCGAACCGGGGGCGGCGAAATTCCTGCGCGAGCGCTGCCTCGCCGCTGGCGCCCCCCGCCTGCGCGCCTGCTACCCCAAGGACATTTACCTGCTGGTGAAATCCATCTGCGAGTACGAAGGACACCCGGTCCGCCTGGGCTTAGCCGAGTTGGACCGCGCCGTCTCCCTGTACTTCGCCAGAACCTCACTGCCGGGCGAATGACCGGACGGGCCCAGGTTTAACGGGCCATAATGGGTATTATGTCCGGAATCAAATCGTCGTTGTACGATGAGGACTTCCTGCGTTGGACCGAGGAGAACGCGGCCCTATTGCGCTCCGGCAACGTCGGCGATGCCGACCTCGATCACATTGCCGAGGAGCTTGAGGATATGGGAAGAGCCAGCGGCGAGAATTAGAAAGCCGCGTTCGCATCGTGCTGATGCATCTGCTGGAATTGGAGTTCTCAAAGATTCGCTCACCCAGATCCATACGAAGCTGGGAGGCAACGCTCAGGATTCAGCGGATCGAGTTGGCGGCCCTGCTCAAGGATAATCCGAGCCTCAATCCGAAGGTGCGCGATGCAATCGCGGAGGTTTACAGCGATGCGCTAGAGTTGGCCGCCGGCGAAACGGGTCTCCCGATTACGGCGTTTCCCGCTGCGTCCCCCTATAATGCCGATCGGGTGAAGAGCCGCGAGTTCGTGCCGGCGCGGTGAAACTCAAAAAACCCGTTGCGCCGGTGCATGGCTTTGTATCAGGGCTTTAGCCCCTGGCCGTCAGGGGTATTCGGCGCCGCTCTACACGTCCAGATTCTTCACGTCCAGCGCGTTCTCTTCAATAAACTTTCGCCGGCTCTCCACGTCTTCGCCCATCAGCGTCGTGAAAATCTCTTCGCTTAGCACCATGTCTTCCAGCCGCACCACCAGCAGCGTGCGCTTTTCGGGATTCATGGTGGTTTCCGCAAGTTGCTCCGCGTTCATTTCCCCCAGGCCCTTGTAGCGCTGCACGGAGGCGTCCCGCTTGCCTTCCACCTTGACGTAGTTGAGCAGGTCCAGCCAGTTGCCTTGAGACTCGCGCCGGTCGTTTTTCACCGCCACGAATGGCGGGTCGTTGTAGCGCGCGGTCGCCCGGGCCAGGGCGCGGAAGCGGCGGTATTCGGGCGCCGCAGCCAGCGCCATGCCCACGCTGCGCTCTGCGTGGGTCCCATCGCGATACACCACAGCGTAAGAGGAATGTTCCTCGTCCCGCCGCATTTCCGGATTCAAGCCGAGCTTCTGCAGAGCCTCGAACACCGGCCTGAGGTTGGCTTCTTCCAGAAAATCGGAGCGATGGTCCAGCCGCAGATCCACCGAGGCCAGCGCCTCCACCACGCGCGGATCGCGCAGTTTCCGCTGCACCTTGTAGACCATCTGTTCGTATTCGTCCAGGCCCAGCAGGAAAGCCCGCAGTTCCGTGCCCTCCAGCACGGCCTTCGGTCCCGCTCCGTTCGAGTGAATCTCCACCTTGAGGTTCTCGGTGGCCCGCCGCATGATCTCTTTCGTGAATTCCTTCTCGTCCTTGATGTACTTCTCGCTCTTGCCCTTCTTGATGCGGTAAAGCGGCGGCTGCGCGATGAAGACGCGCTCCCGTAAGATCAGCTCCGTCATGTGCCTAAAGAAGAAAGTCAGCAGAAGCGTGCGGATATGCGAACCGTCGACATCCGCATCGGTCATGATGATGATCTTGCCGTAGCGCAGCTTGGACGCGTCGAAATCGTCTTTCCCAATGCCCGTGCCGAGCGCGCTGATCATCGCCCGGATCTCCTCGTGTCCGAGCATCTTGTCGTAACGCGCTTTCTCTACGTTGAGGATCTTGCCCTTCAGCGGCAGGATGGCCTGGTAGCGCCGGTCGCGCCCCTGTTTGGCCGTGCCGCCGGCCGATTCGCCCTCCACCAGGAACAACTCGCATCGCTCCGGGTCGCGCTCCTGGCAGTCCGCCAGCTTGTGCGGCATGCCGCCCGATTCCAGTGCGCCCTTGCGCCGGGTGAGGTCGCGGGCCTTGCGGGCGGCCTCGCGGGCGCGCGCCGCGTCAATCGCTTTGCCCACAATGCGTTTGCCCACCGCCGAGTTCTTATCGAAGTATTCGCCCAGCTTCTCATTGACGAACTGCGTCATGTAGCCGGCGATGTCGCTGTTCAGCTTGCCCTTGGTCTGCCCTTCGAATTGCGGCTGCGGCACTTTGACGCTGACCACCGCCGTCAGGCCCTCGCGAACGTCGTCGCCGGTCAGGTTCTCCTTGACGTCCTTGAACATCCCCGCCTGTTGCGCGAAGGCGTTGATGGTGCGTGTCAGCGCGGACCGGAAGCCGCTCAGGTGCGTGCCTCCATCCACCGTGTTGATGTTATTGGCGAAGCTGAAAACGTTCTCCGAATAGCCGTCGTTGTACTGAAGCGCCACCTCCATCGTCAGCGTGCCGGCATTGTTCGGCAACTCGCGGTCGGCCTCGAAATGAATCGGTTTCTCGTGCAGCACCGCTTTGCCGCGGTTGAGATGCTTGATGAACTCGGCGATGCCGCCCTGGTACACGAACTCGTTGGTCTTCTCGGGGTCGGTGCGCTCGTCGGTGAGGGTGATCTTGAGGCCTTTGTTCAGGAACGCCAACTCTCGCAGGCGCTGCGCCAGCGTGTCGTAGTTGAACACCGTGACCTGCATGATGGTGGCGTCGGGCTTGAAGGTGACGCGCGTGCCGGTCTTGCGTCCGGCCTTGCCGGCTTTCGTCAAGGGGCCTTTGGGGATGCCGCAGTGGTAATCCTGGACCCAGGTATAGCTGGGACCGGTCTCGCCTTCCGGCCGCCAAATCTCCAATTCCAGCAACTCGGAGAGCGCGTTCACACAGCTCACGCCCACGCCGTGAAGACCGCCGGATACTTTGTAGCTCTTGTTATCGAACTTGCCGCCGGCGTGCAGCTTGGTCATCACAACCTGGGCGGCTGAAACGCCTTCCTCTTCGTGAAGGTCCACGGGGATGCCCCGGCCATTATCGATTACCGTCACGGAGTTATCGTCGTGAATCGTTACGCTGACCTCCGTGGCATAGCCCGCCAGCGCTTCGTCAACCGAGTTGTCCACCACTTCGTAGACCAGATGGTGTAGGCCCATCTCACCCGTGGACCCGATATACATGGCCGGCCGCAGGCGCACCGCTTCCAGACCCTCCAGGACCTTGATGCTGGTGGAATCGTACACACCCCCGCCGTTGGGGGTTTGGTTCACTTCGTTTGCCATAATTTCGCTAGGTTCAAATTCTCATGGGCATGACCACATAGCGGTATTGGTCCACGATGCCCTCACCCGCCGGCCGCAGTTCCCCGGCGCTCTTTTGGTCCTTCAACTCGAAGGCCACCTGGTCCTGTGAAATGGCGCGGAGAAAATCGAGAAGGTATTGCGCATTAAAGCCGATCTCGATCTCCGGGCCTTGATACTCACAGGAAACCCCTTCTTCGCTCTCGCCGGTCTCTACCGAGGATGAAAATACGCTTACTTCGCCGGGCGCGAACTTCACGCGGATCGCGCGCGAGCGTTCGTCTGCGAATTGCGCTACCCGCTCAATCGCCGAGCGGATTTCGTTCTTCTGCAATTTTGCGATGAGCGTATGATCCTTCGGCAAGACCCGCTCGTAGTCAGGGAAGTTGCCGGTCAGTTTCCGCGTGATCAGAAGACGATGGTCCAGTTGAAAGAAAAGATGATTCTCGTTGCCCGTGAAAACAACCTTGGCGTCGGGCGCGGCGGCATCGGCAAGCTTCACAAGCTCCGCCATGGCCTTCTTGGGAACCAACGCGCGAAACGGCTTCTCTACATTGCCGGCCTCGCTGGGCGGCGCTTGTACGTATGCCAGGCGATGCCCATCGGTCGAGACCATCGTGAGGCTGTCCGGCTGCATCAGCAGCAGCGCGCCGTTCAGCGTAAAGCGCGATTCCTCAAGCGAGATCGCAAAGGAAGTCCGTGCGATCATCGAAGCCAGTGTCTTCACCGGGATCGTCGCCAGCGGCTCGGGCATTTGCGGAAGTTCAGGAAAGCTCTCGCGCGACATGCCGGCTATCCGCGTACGCGACCGCCCACAGGTGATGCTCGCCCAGTGGTTCTCCAAGAACTTCATGTTTACTTCGCCGTCCGGCAACAATCGCGCATAGTCCAATAATCGCCGCGCCGGAATCGTGCCCGCGCCTTCTTTCTTGATCTTTGCCTGGCACGAACACCGGATCCCTAGTTCGAGATCCGTCGCCGTAAGCGTCACCCGGTCGCCCGCGGCTTCAATCAGCACATTCGACAAAATCGGGATCGTGGTCTTCTTCTCCACCACGCCCTGGGACAGGCTCAGTTCCGCTACCAGATCGGCTTTGCTGACGGTGAACTCCATAGAGCCCTCAACTCCTACTATCTTTGGACTGTAAATAGAACACGATAGAAGAACCGAATTCATCGGGTCTGTGCAACCTGTTGAATCCTCTCTAAATTATACTAAATTCAGCTACTTTCCGCGACAGAAAGTTGAGGAAGCAGGAGTGCATGGAAGCGCAAAAACCGCCCTTTGAAACCATTTCCACAGTTTTCCTGAGGACGCCCGGTAGGCCTCATTGCAAAACCTACCTAACTTCATTGTAATGAGTCCATTAGGCTATGGAGCATTCTGTTCAAGTCGGGGTCGATAAGACGCTTCTTCTCAATCTTGTTTATGGAATGAATGACGGTGGTGTGGTGCTTTCCCCCGAATACCCGTCCGATCTCCGGGAGCGAGGCCGTGGTTAGCTCTTTCACCAGGTACATCGCCACTTGCCGCGGGTAGACCACTTTTGGAGTATTGCTCTTTTCCCGAAGCTGCGATGTCTTGATCTGAAAGCGCTCCGCAACCGCCTTTTGAATCGAATCCATCGTGACCTTGTGGTCCGGTACATGCACCAGGTGCTTGAGGATCTGCTGCGTCATTTGCAGCGTCATCGGCGTCCCCGTAAGCTGCGAGTAGGCCACCAACTTGATCAAAGCGCCCTCCAACTCACGCACGTTGGATTTGGTCTTGGACGCCATGAACGACCGCACGTCGTCCGGAAGTTTCACGCCTTCCGCTTCCGCCTTCTTATCCAGAATCGCCATCTTGGTTTCCAGATCCGGCGGTTGAATGTCGGCGATCAATCCCCACTCGAACCGTGAGCGAAGGCGTTCCACCAGGCCGGAGATCTCCTTCGGCGGAACATCGCTCGATATGACGATCTGCTTTTGATGGTCATGCAATTCGTTGAAGGTATGAAAAAACTCTTCTTGCGTTCGTTCCTTGTTCCCGCCTCCAATGAGTTGAATGTCGTCCACCAGGAGCACATCGAGTTCCCGGTACCGCTGGCGAAATTGCTCCATACGCGTCGTTCGTATGCACACAATCATTTCGTTCATGAAACGTTCGCTCGAAGTATAGAGCACGCGCATCGAGCCGAACCTGTCCATCAGCTCCCGTCCGATCGCATGCATCAGGTGGGTCTTTCCCATCCCTGTGGTCCCATAAAGGAACAGAGGGTTATAGCTGAGGGAGGGCTTCGTGGCCACCGATTGCGCCGCGGCATGGGCGAATTGATTGCACGCGCCCACCACGAAGGATGAGAACGTGAACTTGGGGTTCAGTGTATTTACCCAGGAATCCGGTTCCTCCAGGGCCGCCAGAGTATGGTTCTGCGATCCTCGCGCGGGCTGTACCTCATACCGCACGTCCCGAATGGGCAAACCTAGGTCTTGAATCCCGCTCCGGACCATCCCGGCCAGCTCCGTTTCCAGCCATAACCTGGTCTCCCGGTCCGGCGCCGACACCAGCAGCGTACCGCCGTCCGCGGACATGAAGTTCGTACCTTTGAGCCAATTGTTATAGCTCTCGGCGCTAATCCTGGGCTGCAAATAGTCACGGATGCTTTCCCAAATATTCATGAGTTTATACACACCGGTAGGGCACAATTTCCACAGGGTTTTCCACAACCGGACTGCGGCTCCGCGGCACCGGGCGCGGAAGATGCAATAGCGGCCTTCCATCAGCGCCGCGCCGGTTGGCTGAGCACGCGAATCAGCCAACCGGAAAGTAGTCTAGCACACAGGAGCGGATATATTACAAGATTATAAATGCTTTATTTTCAAAGAGGTGACCATAACGTTTGACAGCGGTCTTGTTTCTGAAGGAAAATAAGTCTTTCCACTGGGCGGGAGTAACTCAGTTGGTAGAGTGCGACCTTGCCAAGGTCGATGTCGCGGGTTCGAATCCCGTCTCCCGCTCCACGTTTCATACCGCCTGTGGATCGCTATGTTGAAACGTCCGGTTTCGCTTGTCTGCGCCGCCTTCCTGGCGGCGTTTTCCATTTATGCCCAGGACTACAAACTGGAGCCGATCGATACGCCGCCCCCGTCCCTCCCTGCCGCTTACGCTCCCGCGATCTCGCATTCCGGGTTCCGCGTGGTGGGTCCCAACGGCCCCTGGGTCGAGGTTTGGTTCCGTAACGCCCTGCCGCCAGGACCCAAACCGGCCGATAGTTCCATCTCCTTCGGCATCGCGCAGGGAACGCTGCTTGGCATTCTACGGTTTCCGGCGCAGGCCGCGGACCGCCGAGGCCAGGTGATTCAGCCCGGAGTTTACACGCTCCGATACAGCAACTATCCGGTGGATGGGGCCCATCAGGGCGTCGCGCCGCAACGCGATTTTGCCTTGATGACGCCCCTGGCGAGTGACCCAGATCCCAACGCAACCCCGGCCTTCGACGCCCTGGTGCAAATGAGCACCAAGGCCTCCGGCACGCCGCACCCCGCCGTCCTCTCGCTCGAAACTCCCATGGACGCCAAGTTCCCCTCCGTCACCAAGGAAGGCGACCACGACTGGGTGCTCAACGTGAAAATCGGCGACCTCCAAATCGCCATCATCGTCGCCGGCAAGTACGAAGGCTAGGTTAAGTGGCGCAAGCCGCCAGGCTTGCAGAGCCGAGAGTCGTCTCGGCTTTTCTTGAGATTCTCTCGCCCTCCGACGCACTATTTCGTCGATGCTCTCGACGCGTCGCAGGTTGCCGCATCTCTATCTTGAGAATACGCCTCTGTTCCTGACGTGGCATCTCTACGGCAGCCTCCCGCACAAGTTGTATCCTCCCCCTGGCAAGCAGAACTCCGGCAAGGCGTTCGTGTGGATGGATCGCTACTTGGACTCAGCGCGCACAGGTCCCGTATTCCTGAGGCAGGAAGCCATCGCCCGGCTCCTGATGGAATCGATTCGCTACAGCGCCGAACAGTTGCGATACTTCGACCTCCAAGCGTTCGCGATTATGCCGAATCACGTGCATCTGCTGGCGCTGCCGAGGGTGTCCCCGAGACGGTTCATGCAGACTCTGAAGGGCTACACGGCGCGACAAGCCAACCACTTGTCGCAGCGCGCCGGCCAGCCGTCTTGGCAGATCGAATCGTACGACCACGCGGTGCGCGAACCGCCGGAGAGCCAGCGAATCAGGGCTTACATCGAGAACAACCCCGTGAAGGCCGGCTTGGCGGCGCGCGCGGAGGAGTACCCGTGGTCGAGCGCTAATCCGCGGTGGAAAGCCGAGACGACTCTAGGCTCAGCAAGCCTGGCGGCTTTCGCCACGCCCGTGGACACGCCACGCTAGCCTTCCTTGTCGTTCGCCTGCGGTGTCATCAAGGCAAAATCGCGTTGGGCGGCTTGCGCCACTGAGGCATCATATAACTATGCCTGTCCAAACCCTAAGCTTGGCAATCCGCGGTATGACCTGCGCCAACTGCGCCCGCGGCGTCGAGCGCACTCTCTCCGCCACTCCGGGCGTAACCAAAGTGACCGTCGACCTGCAAGGCGCCAGCGCCACGGTTGAGTTCGACGTGACTCTGGTGACGCCCGAAGCGCTCGCTGCCGCCGTCCGTAAGCTGGGCTACGAAGTGCCCGCATGAGCGCCGCGCCATCCGCGCGCGTGGATCTTCCCGTCTCGGGAATGACCTGCGCCGCCTGCGCCCGCTCTATCGAGGGTGCTCTCGCCGCCACGCCCGGCGTGGAACGCGCCCGCGTCAACCTGGCCACCAATACCGCTACCGTGGAATACCGTCCCGCGCAGGCCGGGCTAGCCGATTTCGTCGCCGCCATCGAAGGCCTGGGCTACAGCGTGCCCAAAACGGACTCCCCGCCGCAAGAGCAGTCGCCGGACCGCCGCCTCCTGGTTGCAGCCGTCCTCGCCGTGCCCGTACTGGTCCTCGGCATGTCCCACGGCGCGCTCGCCGTCCCCGATTCCACCTGGATCCAACTGGCGTTGACGCTGCCCGTGATGTTCTACTCCGGCGCGCCGATCTACGCCGCCGCATTCGCCGCCCTCCGCCATCGCTCAGCCAACATGAACTCGCTGATCGCGCTGGGCACTGGCGCCGCGTTCCTCGATTCGCTCTACCAGACCGTCCGCGGCGCGCATGATGCGTATTATGAGGCCGCCGCGGCGATTATCGCCCTCGTCCTTCTGGGCCGCGCCCTCGAGGGTCGCGCTCGCGGCCAGGCTTCGCTCGCCATTCGAGGCCTCATGAAGCTGCAACCGCCCACCGCGCACGTGCTCCGCGATGGCGCCGAAACGGAAACCCCCATGGAGGACGTCCGCGTGGGCGACGTGCTGGTGGTGCGGCCGGGTGAGCGCGTCCCCGTCGATGGAACGGTCCTCGCGGGCGAATCTGCCGTCGATGAGTCCATGCTCACCGGCGAGAGCCTGCCCGTGGACAAGCGCGCCGGCGACCCGGTCTACGCCGGGACCATGAATTGTTCCGGCGGCTTCCGCCTGCAAGCCGCCAAAGTGGGCCGCGGCGCCGTATTGCAGCAGATGATCGAGCTGGTCCGCCAGGCGCAAGGCTCCCGCGCACCGGTGGCCCGCCTGGCCGACGTCGTCAGCGGCTACTTCACCGGCGGGGTCCTGCTGGCGGCCGCCGTGACCTTCGCCGCCTGGCTCTTTTTCGCGCCCTTCGCCACAGCCATGGTGAACGCCGTTGCCGTCCTCATCATCGCCTGTCCATGCGCCTTGGGACTGGCGACGCCCACCGCCATCATGGTCGGGACCGGCCGCGCCGCCCAGCGCGGCATTCTCATCAAGGGTGGAGAAGCGCTCGAGATGGCGTACAAAATCGACATCGTCCTGTTCGATAAGACCGGCGCCATCACCGAAGGCAAGCCGCGCGTGACGCGTATCCTCCCCGCCTCCGGTTTCACCGAAACCGGGCTGCTAGGCCTCGCCGCCGCCGCCGAAGGCTACTCCGAGCATCCCCTGGGCCGGGCGATTGTCGAAGCCGCGGACGAACGCGGACTGCCGGCCACCGAAGCAGTAGGCTTTTCCTCTACGGCCGGCCAAGGCGTGAGCGCTACCGTGGCGGGCCGCCAGGTGTCCGTCGGCCGGTCCAATGGCCAGCCCGGCATGAGCGTGACCGTCGATGGCCAGCCCGCCGGCGTCATCGAGATCGCCGACGCCATCAAGCCCGAAGCAGCCGAGGCCGTCCGCCGCCTGCGCCAGATGGGCCTCGAAGTGTGGATGCTCACCGGCGACCGGCGCGCCACCGCCGAAGCCGTCGCCGCGGCCACCGGAATCGAGCATGTTCTGGCCGAGGTTCAACCGGCGGAAAAGGCCGCGCAGGTGAAGCAATTGCAGGCCTCCGGCAGGCTCGTCGCCATGGCCGGGGACGGAATCAACGACGCCCCCGCGCTGGCTCAGGCCGATCTCGGCATTGCCATGGGCGCGGGCGCCGATATCGCCATGGAAGCCAGCGATATCACCCTGATGAGCGGAGACCTCCGCGCCGTCGCCCAGGCCATCGAGCTTTCCCGCCGCACCATGCGCATCATCCGCCAGAATCTGTTCTGGGCCTTCGCCTACAACGCGGTGGCCATCCCCGTGGCCGCATTCGGCCTGCTCTCCCCAGTTCTAGCATCCGCCGCCATGGCCCTCTCCAGCGTAACCGTGGTGACCAACAGCCTCCGCCTCAAGTAGATCTCCGCAAAATCAACTTCGAACCGAGCCGCGAACGTAAGAGAGCGGTTGCCGGCGCAAACATACAAGTTGCCATTTCGGACGCACCCCCTAGCGTCACCTCACCCCGGCCCGGAGTCCCCTCGCCCGGCGAGCTAAAATGAACTATGAGGGCCCGCCCGCCTGTTGGCAAACCAGCCAAGCGTGTCTCGGTGTGGCGTGTGTGGCGTAAAGGCCGGTCCGTTTCCGGACAGCCCCCGCCCCGTGCCAAGCCATCCCTCCAAATATCCCCACGCGCGCATTCCTTCCTCTCGAAACCTCTCCTCCTGGCGTGTCTGCTTCTGATTGCGGCGTGTGTCATCGTATACGCCCCCGTGCGCCACTTCGGGTTCGTGTCATTGGACGATCCGGAGTACGTCACCGAGAACCTCCACGTTGCCCGCGGCTTGACGTGGCAGGGCGCCCGGTGGGCTTTGACCTCCTCGTATGCGGCCAACTGGCATCCGGTAACCTGGCTCTCGCACATGCTCGACGTGCAGCTTTACGGAATGAACCCAGGACCTCAGCACGTCACGAATCTGCTGCTCCATATTCTCAATACCCTGCTGCTGTTCGGGTTGCTTTACCGGATGACGAAGGCATTGGGCCGGAGTGCGTTCGTGGCGGCGCTGTTCGCCGTGCATCCGCTGCATGTGGCATCGGTGGCCTGGATTGCGGAACGCAAAGACGTTCTCAGCACGCTGTTCTGGATGCTCACCATGTGGGCCTATGTGGCTTACGTCCGGCGCCCTGCGCTGAGACGGTATCTGCTGGTTCTTCTCTTATTCGCGCTGGGCCTGATGGCCAAGCCGATGCTGGTGACGCTCCCGTTTGCGCTGCTGCTGCTCGACTTCTGGCCATTGCAACGGGTCCGGCTGGGGGCCGGCGCGGGCGGGTCCACCCTGGCGCGCCTGGCGGTGGAGAAGCTCCCGCTGTTTGCTCTCGCCGCTGCCTCAAGCGTGGTCACCGTTCTGGCGCAATGGCATGGGGGCGCGGTCGCCTCGCTTCAGGGGATCCCGTTGGGCATCCGGCTGGCGAATGCGCCTGCGTCGTATATGGCTTACATCGGCAAGATGCTGTGGCCTTCGCGGCTGGCGGCATTCTATCCCCTGGAGACGTCCACGCTGGTCTGGAGGGCATGTCTCGGTCTCCTGCTGCTGATCGGGGTGACCGTCCTCGCGATTCGCGCGCGCCGCCGCCACGGCTATTTTCTGGCAGGCTGGCTCTGGTTTTTGGGAACGCTCGTCCCGGTGATCGGCCTGCTGCAGGTAGGAAGACAGTCCATGGCCGACCGCTATACCTCTGTCCCGCTGATCGGACTGTTTGTCGTCGTCGCTTGGGGGGCGCCCGAACTCGCGGCGCGTTGGCGGCCCGGCGCGTTGGCGCTTCCCGCCATGGCCGTGTGCGTAGTCCTGGCGTGCGCGGCACTGGCTAGGGCCCAGGTTCGATATTGGAGTGACAGTACCGCTCTCTGGCAACATGAACTGGACGTTGGCGACAACCGCCCGGAGGCTCAAGACAGCCTGGGCAAGGCCCTGACGCGGCAGGGTAAACTCGATGAGGCCGTCCCGCGCTTCGTCGAAGCCCTGCGAATCAACCCCGGCTTCGCTGAGGCTCAGAGCGACTTGGGTGTGGCCCTGACGCGGCAGGGTAAACTCGATGAGGCCGCACGGCGCTTCGTCGAGGCCCTGCGGCTGAAGCCCGGCGACGCGGAGGCCCAGAACAACCTCGGAGTGGTCCTCTACCGCCAGGGCAAATTCGATGAGGCCGTTCCGCGCTTCGTCGAGGCCCTCCGAATCAACCCCGATTACGCGGAGGCTCACGACGGCCTGGGAGTGGTCCTGTACCGGCAAGGCAAATCCGACCAGGCCATTCTGCAGTTCGTCGAGGCCGTGCGAATCGATCCCGGCGACGCGCAGGCTCACAGCGACCTGGGCGTGACCCTGTCGCGCGAGGGGCAACTCGATGAGGCCATCCAGCAGTTCGTCGAGGCCCTCCGAATCGATCCCGGCGACGCGCAGGCAAGCTCCAACCTGAAACTGGTCCAGGCCATGCAGCGAAAAGCCGGCCGGTAAGTAGCCGGCCCTCGTCACTTCAGGTTGATTGCGCCGCGGCACCCCGCCGCCCCGCACCGGCAGCTCACCCTCTCGATCTTCTCCGAGAACCGGTAGTCCACCGTCAACTCCTCGCCCGGCTCAATCGCGCGCCGGCTGATGTAAAGGATGTGGCCCTGCCGTATCGAACTAACCAGGTTGGGTTCGCAACTGTGGTTGATAATCTCGGCCCCGCTGCCGCCTACCGCGCCGTCGATGGTCCAGTAATCGTCCAGTGTGAACAGGTACGTGAGCTCGCCTTGGCCGCGGCGCTTGGTTTCGCGGCGCCCGATGCGCTCGCCAACGTATTCGATTACCTTGCGCCGTGGCGGAATCCGCTCGAGTGTATACACCCCGCGGTGGTGGATCCTCGATTCGCGAATCGCCAGCTTGAAACACGCGTACCGTGGGTCGATCGCCGGGGAACTTACAAGAGCCGTTGTCATCCCTTGCAGGGCATTGTAACGTAAGTCGTTCCATTCCCTCGCGGATTTCCGCCGTCCCATCGGCGCAAATAAAAGTTTCCAATGCAACCCATCAAAAGTTCTATATACAAACGCGGACGCCATAAGTGACAATGGCGTTGTCCCAAGTTAGGACCGGTCCCCACGATGAGATCACAGCATTTCACCCGCGCGCTCGCGCTCCTTTCCGCCCCCATCGTTTTGTCGGCGGCAGCTCCCAATATTGAATCCCGTCTGACGGCCGTCGAAGCCGCCGCAAGATCCGCTCAGAGCGCCGGCGATAACGCCTGGATGCTCGTCAGCGCTGCCCTGGTCTTGATGATGACCGGTCCCGGCCTCGCCCTGTTTTACGGCGGGCTGGTTCGCCGCAAGAACGTGCTCTCCACCATGATGCACAGCTTCGTCCTGATGGCTGTGGTCACCGTAATCTGGGCCGTGGTCGGGTACAGCCTGGCTTTCGGTGGATCGGGTCCCTTTATCGGAGATTTGCATTTCGCCTTTCTGAACCACGTGGGCAGCGCCCCCAACCCGGATTACGCTCCCACCATCCCGCAGCAGACTTTCATGATTTACCAGTTGATGTTCGCCATCATCACACCGGCCTTGATTTCCGGCGCCTACGCCGAACGCATGAAGTTCAGCGCCATGCTGCTGTTCACGGTGCTTTGGACGCTCATCGTTTACTTTCCGATGGCGCACATGGTATGGGGCAAGGGCGGCTTCCTCAACGCTGCCGGCAGCGGCGGCATTCCCTGTTTCGATTTCGCCGGCGGCACCGTGGTGCACATCACCTCCGGCGTCTCCGCCCTGGTATGCGCGCTCTACCTCGGCAAGCGCGTCGGCTATCCCAGCGAACCCATGAAGCCGCATAACCTGGTGCTCAGCGTCATCGGCGCGTGCCTCCTGTGGGTCGGGTGGTTCGGCTTCAACGCCGGCAGCGCCCTGGCCGCGTCCGGCCTGGCCACCAGCGCCTTCGTGGCCACGCATTTCGGCGCCGCCGCCGCAGCCCTGGGCTGGATCGCCGCGGAATGGATCCACAACGGCAAGCCCAGCATGTTAGGCGGAATTTCCGGCGCCGTAGCCGGATTGGTCGCCATCACCCCGGCCTCCGGCTTCGTCCAGCCATTCCCCGCCCTCCTCATCGGCCTCTGCGCCGGCGTGGGTTGCTTCTTTATGGTCGGCTTCGTCAAGAGAATCTTCGGTTACGACGACACCCTCGATGCCTTCGGCGTCCACGGCGCCGGTGGAACTCTCGGCGCCCTCCTCACCGGAGTCTTCGCCACCAACCTGGTCAACGATGGCTTCAAGGACTCGGCCGGCCACACCCTGCCGCTCGGCCTGGTGGACGGCCATGCCGGCCAGATTCTCAACCAGGCCGTCGGTTGCGCCATCGCATGGTGCCTCGCGATTGTCGGCACCCTGGTTATCCTCAAGGTCTGCGACCTCCTCATCGGAGTGCGCGCCGCTAAGGACCAGGAGGTCGACGGACTCGACCTCAGCATGCACGGCGAGGAGGGTTATACTCTCGAAGGGTAGGTCCGAAGAGGGTAGGCTAAAGACATGAAGAAAATCGAAGCCGTCATCCAGCCGTTCAAACTCGATGAAGTCAAGGAAGCGCTCAAGAGCATCGGCATCGATGGCATGACCATCAGCGACGTCCGTGGACATGGCCGCCAGAAGGGCCACAAGGAAGTCTATCGCGGCCAGGAGTATAACGTCGACCTTCTGCCAAAGGTCAAACTGGAGTTGGTGCTCCCCGACGCCCGCTATGAGGAAGTCTTGAAGGTCCTTTCCGCGGCCGCCCGCACCGGCAAGATCGGCGACGGCAAGATCTTCGTCTACGACGTAGCCGAAGCCATTCGCATCCGCAACGACGACCGCGGCGAATCCGCCCTGTAGGGCGGGCCGGGGTGCCCACCGGGCTTGTGGGCCCGCCGGCCTTCTTTGGCTTTGTTGCGTGTTTCGGCAACCCCCTGGCGGCCAGCCATGTAGTATTGTCGAAACAGTGGGGCAGACCATCGTCTTTCGTGCTCTGCCTCTTCCACCCGCATGACGCAACCCACTCTCGACCCCCTAGCCCTCTTAACCGCCCGCACCGCCGAAGTCGACCGCGCCGTCCTCGAAGCCGCCTCCGCGCTCTTTCCCGAGGCCGTCCCCGAGCTCGCCCTCCTCGCCGTCGGCGGTTATGGCCGCCGCCAGTTGTTCCCCTATTCCGACGTTGATCTCCTCCTGCTATTCCCCTCCGAGCGCGCCGCCCTCGCCCACAAATCCGAAATCTCCGCCTTCCTCCAACGCCTCTGGGACGGCGGCCTGCGCGTCAGCCAGTCCGTTCGCACGCCCGAAGAGTGCTTGCAGGTTCACGACCAGAACGCCGAATTGAACATCAGTCTGCTAGACCGCTTCTACCTGGCCGGCGATCGCGCTCTCTATGACGCCATGGACCAGAAGCTCCCGCGCTTCATCCACGCCAACCGCGACGCGCTGGTGGCCAATCTCGCCGGCCTCACCCGCGACCGCCATGCCAAGTTTGCGGACACCTTCTACCACCTGGAGCCCAACGTGAAAGAGACTCCCGGCGGATTGCGCGACTACCAGCTCATCTGCTGGCTCGAGCAACTGCGCGGCGCCCCCTCCGCCGAACCCTCGCCCGAGTTGCTTCCGGCTTTCGAGCACCTGGCGCGCGTCCGCTGGTGGCTGCACACGGAAGCCAGGCGCGACCAGAATGTGCTGACTTTCGACGCCCAGGACGCCCTCGCCGAACAATCCGACGAACTCGGTCCAGCCGAGTGGATGCGCCGCCATTACCGCCATGCCCGCGCCATTTACCGCGCCGCTACCCGCGAACTCGAAACCGTCGAGGCGCAGACTAGCGGCCTGTTCGCGAGCTTCCGCGATTGGCGCTCGCGCTTGGGCAATGCCGATATCGGCGTCCGCCGCGAGCGCGCCCATTTCCGCGAGCCCCGCCTCCTCGAGGCCGATCCCGACCTCGCCTTGCGCCTCTTCGAGTTCGTCGCCCGCCATGGCATTCCCCCATCGCTCGACACCGCGCGCCGCATCGAAGCGCAACTAGGCGCCCTCGAAGCTTACTTCGGGGCGCCGCGCCCATCCTGGCCCGCCCTTAGCCGCATGTTCACGCTTCCCCACGCCGCCCTGGCCCTGCGGTCCATGCACGAAACCGGCGCTCTCTACGCCTTCTTCCCGGAGCTGAAAGCCATTGAGTGCCAGGTGATCCGCGATTTCTACCATCGCTACACCGTGGATGAGCACACCATGGTCGCCATCGAGCGCCTGTTGAAGCCGCAACAACCCTATGCCGGCCTGCTAGCCGAAGCCGGCCAGTTGGGCACGCTGGTCTTCGCCACGCTCTTTCACGATTCCGGCAAGGGGGACCCCGACAATGGCCACGTCGATGGCTCCGTCCGTCTCGCCGAGGCCGCCATGGCCCGTCTGGGCACGCCCCCCGCGGACCGCGAAACCGTCCATTTCCTGATCGCCAAGCATCTGGTTCTTTCCGCCGCCATGCAGTCGCGCGATGTCTTCGACCCGCAAACCATTCAGGATGTCGCCGCCCAGATGCAAACCGTCGAGCGTCTCAAGGCTCTCACCTTGCTGACCTACGCCGATATTTCCGCCGTGAACCCCACGGCTATGACCGCCTGGCGCGCCGAACAGCTCTGGCAGCTCTACCTCTCGGTCTATAACGAACTCACGCGCTCGCTCGAAACCGACCGCATCGAAGCCGCTCCCGCCCTTCCGCTCGAGCGCGCCGCCTTCCTCGAGGGCTTCCCCACCCGTTACCTCCGCACCCACACGGAAGCTGAAATCGCCGAACATGAGGCGCTAGAGGCCAAGGCCCGCGCGCGCGGCGCCGCCGTCGAAGTCCGCAAGGTGGAATCCGCCTGGCAACTCACCCTGGCCGCGCCCGACCGCCCCGGATTGTTCGCCTCCGCCGCCGGCACGCTCTCCGGCTTTGGCCTCAACATCCTCCGCGCCGAAGCTTTTGGCAACCGCCGCGGCATGGTCCTCGACACCTTCACCTTCGCCGACCCGCTCCGCAATCTCGAGCTCAACCCCACCGAAGTGGACCGCCTCCGTTCCACCGCCGAGCGCGTCCTCACCGGCAGGCTGGATGTGAAAACGCTCCTGCGCAACCGCCCCAAGCCCGTCCCGCCCAGCAGCAAATCCGGCATCGCCCGCCAGGTTAGCTTCAATTCCGACGCCAGCCGCACCGCGACGCTCATTGAAATCGTCGCCCAGGACCGCCCCGGCCTCCTCTACGACCTGACCTCCGCCATCTCCTCCCACGGCGCCAACATCGAAGTCGTCCTAATCGACACCGAAGCCCACAAAGCCATCGACGTCTTCTACGTAACCGCGAATGGCCAAAAACTAACCCCCGAAGCCCAGTCCGCCCTCCTCGATTCCCTCCGCGATCTCTGAAAAGGGGACGGACGCATTTATTTCATCCCTGCGTCCCCGCCGCGTGCATCGCATCGTTCCGAGCCGCGAACGTAAGAGAGCGGTTGCCGACTGGGATACAACCCGGGCCTCAAAGCTCCAGCAGCCGTAAATTCCGAACGCGCTCAAAATCCCGCCGGTTGTTTGTTGCGAGCGGAGCGTCCAGCGCCAACGCCGTGGCCGCGATCCAAGCGTCCTGCGGACTCAATGCGCGACCCGCCGCGCGTGCATCGGCGCGGATCCGCGCCCAAACCGTGCATAGGTCGTTGTCCGCGTAGACCACTTCGAAACGGCCGCCCCACCCTGCCGAAATCGCGCCCATGCGCAATTCCGCAATCGTCATGAAGGACAGAATTAGCTCGGACCGGCGGTCCGCATAGATGGCCGCCACAAAGCGCTCCGTCTCTTTTATCCGGCGCAGGGTCGACGCTTCGCAAGAGATCCGGCCAGTAGGGCGGGCCTCCTGGCCTGCCTTCTTCGGAAAAATGCGTCCGTCACCTTTCGGACCTATCCCTGCGCTTCGAACGTCAGCCTCAAATACGCCTTCGCCTGATACTCGATGCGAAGCGGCAGCGGCCGCGCCGATCCTTCTTCAATCCACAGCCGGAACTCGTTGAGCACCCCGCCCTCTTCCCGCTGCAATGTCGCGGATACGCGGGTCACCGCCGCCCCCGCTGGGATCAGCCGCTGTCCGCGAAACAGCGCCGCCGCCTTCGCATCCGCCGCCCTCTCCACGTGCAGGCGATACATCCGCCCGTTATACGCGCACCGCGCTACCGACGCGCCCGGCTGGTTCAACAACCCCGCCAGCGCGTGCAGAAATGGCAGCGGCGCCCCGTCGGCCGAATGCCACTCCGCCGTCCTTTTCGCGGCCCCTAACAACGCCTGCCGCGCCCGTCCGATCAATTCGTTTCGGTCCGCCTCCGAGGTCCGCGCCGCCGCGATGAACGTCGCTCCCGTCGTCTCAATCAGCCCCGCCGTGAGATGCCCTTCGATGGCCGAATACATCGCATCCTTGGAGGTCGATCTCAGCGCTTTCTTGGCATCCGCGGCGTTATTCTCCGGAGACGAGGTCATCAATCCGAAGTAAAGCGATTCCATGCCCCCCCGCTCCGCCGTTCGCGAAAGTTCCTGAATAAAGCCGAACCGGTTCAACCCGGCCGCGTGTTCCGGCGCCGACCGCCCGCTGAATTCCATCAGGCTCAGGTTCGCCCCGTCTCGCGCCACAGATTCGCGCCAGATGGCCATGCCATCGCCGACGCCCTGCCGGTGCAATAGCGGAATCGATAGCAAAATGATCTGCGCGTCCGCGCGGTACCGCCGTTCCGAACCCGCGCTCGGCCCCGGTTGTTCGGCCCACGTCAGAGGCTCGCTCTCCGCGGCCCGCAGCCGGCGCCTCCCAAACAGCAACACGCTCGTGCAAATCCGCCAGAAGTTTCGCCTGGTCAGCATCCCCTCCACTACTTCTATGGTAGCCCCAGCGGGGAGGACCCTCGCCGTTTGCGTTTGCCTACCGCGTTACCGAAATCGTCTTTTCAACCCGTGCATCGGCCGACGACCCACCCAGCGTCACGCTCACGCTACCCGGCTCCACCACGAAGCTGTGCTTCGCCGCGTCCCAGTAAGTCAGATCCGAGCCCCTCAGCCGCAGCCTCACCGTCTTCGTCTCGTTCGGCTGCAACGTCACCCGCTGAAATCCGCGTAGCTCCTTGATGGGCCGCTCCACCGCGGAGTTCAGATGCTTCACGTACATCTGCACCACCTCGTCGCCCGGGCGCGTCCCCGTGTTCTTGACGTCCACGCTGACCGCCACCTCGCCCGCCGCATCCAGCGCATTCGCCGACGTGTGCAAATTCGAATACTCGAACGTCGTGTAACTCAGCCCGAACCCGAATGGATATTGCGGCTGCCCCTTGAAATACATATAGGTGCGGCCCTTGCGCACGTCGTAATCCATCATCGGCGGCAGATCCTCCAGCGATTTCACCCACGTGGATACCAGCCGCCCCGCCGGATTGTAATCGCCGAACAGCACGTCCGCCAGCGCATTGCCTTCCTCCTGGCTCGAATGCGCCATGTGCAGAATCGCCGTAGCGTTCTGTTGCACCGCGCTCATCGAGTAAGGAAAACTCGAAACCAGCACCACGATGGTCTTCGCGTTCGCCCGCTTCACTGCCTGCACCAGTTGCGTCTGCGCCTGCTCCAGTTCAATCGCCTTGCGGTCCACCGCCTCTTTCCCCTCGCTCGGCGCGCATCCCCGCCCGAATGACCCGTTGCACGTCGGGTTGTTCCCCACAAACACAATCGCAACATCGGATTCGGCCGCCAGATTCGCCGCGCTGCTGTTGGCCGCGTTGTCCAGTACATACCTCACATGCACGTTCGGCCCTACCTTGTTCCGTATCCCTTCAAGCGGCGTCACCGTGTAAGGCGGTATCCCCTGGTACCAGTCGCCGAACACGCTGTTACCCGCCGCGCCGATCACCGCGATCGATTTCACCGCCGCCTTATCGAGCGGCAGCAGACCGCCCTCGTTCTTCAACAGCACAATGGATTCAACGGTTGCCTTGCGCGCCAGCGCCTTGTTCTTGTCGCTGTACCACGGCTCCTCCGTGCCCGCAATGTTGCTGTACGGCGACATCTCCGCAGGGTCGAACTCCCCCAGCCGCATGCGCATCCGCAGGTTGCCCCGTATGTTGTGCTCGATATCGGCTTCCGTCACCAGCTTCTTATCGAGCGCATCCTTCAACGGCGCGGCGTGTTGATCCAGAAACACGCTGATGCCCGCCTTCACGCATCCCGCTACCGCCGCCGTCGGGTCCGCGTAATAGTGGAACTGTCGCGTCAGGTTGGGCAGCGATCCCGCATCCGTCGACACCATCCCATCGAACTTCCATTCCTTTTCCACAATGTCCCTGATGAACGGAGACACCGTGTCCGGAATCTTATTCACCGCGTTGTACGACGCCATGTACGATTGCGCGTTTCCCTCTTCAATCCCCATCTGGAACGGAACCAGGTAGTATTCCCGCAAGTTCCGCTCGTCGAAGTCCGACGACGAGCTGGTCCGTCCATCCTCGTTGCTATTGGCCAGGAAGTGCTTCATGGTTGAAGCCGAAAGCAGGTACTTCGGGTTGTCGCCCTGCAAGCCCCGAATCAGCCCCACCGACATCGTCCCCACCAGGAACGGATCCTCACCGTAGGATTCCTCCGACCGCCCCCAGCGCGGGTCCCGCGCCAGGTCCACGTTCGGCGCCCGTATCGCCAGGCTCGCGCGGGTCCCATCGAACTTCTTGAAATACACCCGCGCTTCATACCCTTCCACCGCCCCAACCTGCCGCAGAATTTCCGGGTCCCACGTCTCGCCCAGTCCCACCGATTGCGGAAACGTGGTGGCCGTTATGGCCCCGCCCCGCGCCCAGCCCAGTCCGTGCAGCCCTTCGGTGAAGTTCGTGAACGCCTTGATTCCCAATCGCGGAATCGCCGGCTGGACCTGCCCCAGCATGGCGATCTTCTCATCCAAAGTCAGCCGCGAAACCAAATCGTTCACCCTCTCCTCAAGCGGCAGATTGGGATTACGAAACGGTTCGACGCCACTAGGCGCCTGCGCCATCACGGCGCCCAGAAAAAGCGGCAGTACGATAGTCAGCGCGTGCAATCTCATAAGATCCCTTCGAGATACGCGTATCACAAAAAAGGGGACGGACGCATTTATTCCGTCTTAACCCGGCGCGCTCCATGCCGGAACCCATCTGAAATCTTCTCCGCGCCTCCGCGTCTCCGCGTCAATTCCTACCGCCCCAACGACAACACCGTGATCGATACCCCCGGGCACCCCGGCGCCTTCACCGAATTCCCCTTCACTTCCGCCGCCGCCAGTTGCCGCCAAACCGGATTCGAATCGTTCGGCCCGGTTCCCGAAAACTGATGAACCGAGGCCTTCCGGAACTTCACCGACGACCGCACCTCAATCTTCACGCCGTCCACGTTCTCATATCCCCGGTTGACCACCCAGATGCTTATGCGCTTCTCGTCCGAGCTCCGGCTGGCATAAGCGGCCACCATGTCCGTGCCGCCTTCCACCCCGATCAACTTCTCTTGCAGGAACTGTCCCCACAGCGCCACCGCCCGGCCAATCGGCAGAATCTCATTGCCCTTATCCAGCGCGTACCATTGGCTCTTAGTGGCTTCGTCATCGTTCATCCACCGCGTAGTCCATAACATATCGGCCAACACGCGCCGGTCCCGCATCGTGCGGCCGAATGTCTCAAACGCCACCACCGCGTGCCCCAGCGTATTATCGCCCGGCCATGGATTCGGGCTGCTGAAGTCCTTCGAGCTGGTTTCCGCCACAATCACTCTCAGCCGCGCGCGGTCCGCCGCGGGCGCATACCGGTCGATGGCGTCCAGCGCCGTCTGCACTCCCGCCATCAGGTTCACCGTGGGATGCTGCGGAAAATAGTCATAGCTCTTCCACCCGGAAGTATTGTAATGGCTCAGCGAAAGGAAGTCGATATAAGGCGCCGCGCCGGGCAGAAACTTCGCCCACCAGCCGTCGCCATTCCCGTTCGACCCAATCTGAATGCTCGGATCCACCGCTTTCATGCCGCGCGAGAAATCCGCCACAACGCCCGCCATCCCGGCAGCGTTGTTGGCCCGATTGTTCCAGTTCTCGTTGCCGATCTCCCAGTACCTCACGCCGTACTTCCGAACCAGGTTCGCGTACTTCACCCAAGTGACCGCGTTCTCAATCCATTGCTCCCTGGTCCGCGTCTGGTTATAGCCCACCACCACGTACGGCTCCGCTCCCACCGCTCTGGCGCAGGCAATGTACTGGTCGAAGTCCATCCGCTTTCCGGCGTACCTGGTGTAAGTGCCCAGCGAAACCGGTTCGGGATGCTCATACGGCGGGTTGGACCAAAGATACCAGTTCGATTTCTCCCCGCCCGGATACCGCAGCCACCGCACCCCAAGGTCCTTCAATGCGCTGTCCAGTTTCCGAGCCTGCGGCCGGTTGGCATCGTTGTCGCGCACGTAATTGATATTGATGCCGATGAACCGGTCCGCGCCATCCCGCAGCACGCGCTCCGAATCCACCGTCAGTACGATGTCCTTCGCCGCCGGAAGACCGGAACCAACCAGTGCGAAAGCAATCAAAACGGGGCACGCAAATCGAATCACGTTCTTGTCTCCAACTTGCCAGTATGGTAACAGGATGGAGGAGGCCGCCACGTCGTAAACAACGAGCAGCAATGAATTTGACAAATCAAGGCACCGAGCTGTACGATTGCGACCATGCCGTATTCCGTAACCGAATGGAGCGCGGGCAAAGCTGAAATCATCAGCATCCTCCAGGCATGCGCCCGAGCCCGTTCCATGATTACGTACAGTGAACTTTCCAAGAAGCTGCGAAGTATCACCATTCCACATGACGACCCGGCTATGGCAGTGATGTTGGACGAGATCTCCACCGAAGAGTTCAGGAGTGGACGCGGCATGCTCTCGGTCGTCGTGGTCCACAAGCACGGAGATATGGAACCGGGAATTGGCTTTTTCAAACTAGCGGAATCGCTAGGGAGAAGAGTGGGGGACAAGACTTCGTTTTGGGTCGCAGAACTGCACAGGGTACATGGATATTGGTCCAACCAGTAACCCTCCCGCTCACACAGTTCATCTCACGTTAGTCGCTTGCCAGCCCCACCCTGGATATTGTTGTACCATTGAACTAAGTAGAAAAGCCCCTATGCTGCCACACCAATGGGAAACCTTTAAAAAAGCCGCCCGCCGCGAACCCCTCCCCAACATCCCCATGGCCCTCATCGTCGATAGCCCATGGATTCCCGGCTACCTCGGCATCAAGCACATGGATTACTTCCTCGACCCCGAACTCTGGTTCCAATCCAACCTCAAAATCATGCGCGAGTTCCCCGGCATCATCTTCATTCCCTCCTGGTGGATGGAGTACGGCATGGCCGCGGAGCCCTCCGTCCTCGGCGCCAAAATCAAATTCTGGCAGGATAACACTCCCAGCGAATACCACACCCTCTACCGCCTCGAAGATATCGACCAGTTCCCCGAATACGAAGTCGAAGCCGACGCCTTCGCCGCCATGACCCTCCATCGCATCGCCATGCACCGCCAGCGCATCCTCGACGAAGGCTACATCCTCCCCATCGTCACCTCGCGCGGTCCCCTCTGCACCGCTGGTTTCGTGCGCGGCACAACTCACTTCATGATGGACCTCGTCGAAGACCCCGCCGGCGCCCACCGCCTCATCGATCTCTGCACCCGCGTCGTCATCGACTGGCTGAAGGCCCAGCAGAAAGTCATGGGCAGCGGCGTCGAGAGCATCTTCATCCTCGACGACATTGTCGGCTTCATCAACGAAGAGTACTACATGGAGTTCGCCCACCCCTACCTCAAGCGCATCTGCGACGCCTTCCCCGCAGACTGGGTCAAAATCTACCACAACGACGCCGAAGTCGACGCCTGCCTCGACCACCTTCCCGACGCCGGTTTCAACGTCCTCAATTGGGGCAAGCAGAAGGACATCCGCGAAGTCAAGCGCCGCGTCGGCGATCGCATGTGCCTCATGGGCAACGTCAACCCGCTCGAAATCGGCGTCCGCGGCACGCCCGAAGAGGTCAGAGCGGCCACCCTCGACGTCCTAGAGGGCTCCGGCGGCGAAGGCATCGTACTTTCCGTCGGAGGCGGAACCAGCCCCGGTATGCCGCGCGAAAACATCGTAGCCATGCTCGAGGCTCTGGAGGATTTCAATGGCCGCCGTTGATTACGCGTTAATGAATCAGCACCTCTACGAGGGCCGCCACAAAGACGTCGAACAGATGACCCGCGACGCCCTCGCCGCCGGCCGCCCCGTCCAGGAAGTCCTCAACGACGGCTTGATCGCCGGCATGAGCGTCGTGGGCGAAGACTTCAAGCACAACGTCCTCTACGTGCCTGAGGTCCTCATCGCCGCGCGCGCCATGAAGGCCGGAATGGCCGTCCTCAAACCCCTCCTCGCCGCCAAAGACAGCGGAACCAAACGCGTCGGCACGCTCCTCATGGGCACAGTCCGCGGCGACCTGCACGATATCGGCAAGAACCTCGTCCTGATGATGGCCGAAGGCGCCGGCTTCGAAGTCCATGACATCGGCGTCGATCAAAGCGTCGAGAAGTTCATGGCCGCGGCCAACAAATGCAACCCCGATATCATCGGCATGAGCGCCCTTCTCACCACCACCATGACGTACATGAAGACGGTGATCGATGGCTTCCGCGCCGCTGGCCGGGGAGATATCAAAATGGCCATCGGCGGCGCCCCCATCAGCCAGCGATTTGCCGACCAGATCGCTGCCGACGGTTACGGCGGCAACGCCTCCGCCGCCGTAGACCTCTTCCTCCGCCTCGCCGCCGAAAGGAACCCAAGTGCCCTGGCCCAAACCACCTCAGCCCAAGCCTGAAAGGCAGATTGTGGGGCAGACCCCCCGGTCTGCGCGGGTCCCCCTGGGCCTGCTCCTGGCTAGCCCTGTGCTTTGGCCTTTTCCCATCTGTGTTTATCTGTGTTCATCTGTGGCTAAACCTTCTTCCCCATGCCCCTAACCCTCACCATCAACGGCATCCCCACCCCCGCCCCCCTAGGCGCCACCCTCTTCTCCTGCGCCGAAACCGCCGGCGTCCACGTCCCCACCTCCTGTCTTACCCTCGGCAAATGCAAGGAATGCGTCGTCGAAGTCGCCGAAGGCATGGAATACCTTTCCGAACCCACTTCCCACGAACGCCACCTGCGCGGCAATTTCCGCCTCTCCTGCCAGGCCGCCATCGCCGCCAGCGAAGGCCGCATCCTCTGCCACACCATGCGCCGCGGACATATGCGCATCGAGCGCCACGCCCTGGGACTTCCCGGCTCCGGCCGCCCCATGCAACTCGACCCCGCCGTCACCCGCCACGGCGACCGCATTCTCATCGACGGCCAGGAAATCGACCGCTCCACCGCCCCCATTCACGGCATCGCCATGGACCTCGGCACCACCACCGTCGTCCTGCGCCTCCTCAACCTGGAATCCGGCGAACTGGTGGCCGACACATCCTTCGAGAACCCCCAGCGCTTCGGCGGCTCCGACGTTATGGCCCGCATCCAGTACGATACGGACCACCCCGGCAAGCTCCTCCGCCGCACCCTGGCCGGCTATCTCACGCACGCCATCCAGGATTTCCCCGTCGATCCGAAAACCATCTACGAAATGGTCGTCGTGGGCAACTCCACCATGCGCGACCTCTTCTTCCGCCACAGCGTCTACTCCATCGGCCAAAGCCCCTATCGCTCCATCACCGAGCTCGAAATGGCCCAGGGCAAGCGCCCCACCACTAGCCTCACTGAGACCGCCCGCCGCTGTCTCCTCCCCATAAATCCGAAAGCCCGCGTCTACGGCGCGCCCATCATTAGCGGGCACGTCGGCGCCGACGCCGCAGCCGCCATGCTGGCCGTCGATCTTGCCCATGAAGATCGACTAGTCGCCTTGATGGATATCGGCACCAATACCGAGCTGATTGTCGGTAACCGCCGCCGCATTCTGGCCGCTTCCTGCCCCGCCGGCCCGGCCTTCGAAGGCGGCGCCATCGCCTGCGGCATGCCCGCGCTGGATGGCGCCATCGAAGACATCCACATCGGTCCCAGCGGCGAATTTCAGCTTACCGTCATCGGCGGCGGCGCTCCCCAGGGCATCTGCGGCTCCGGCCTGGTGGCCTTGCTGAGCGAGTTGATGCGCACCGGTCGCCTCAATGAAAGAGGCCGCTTCGAAGACGATCTTCACCGCATCGAAATCGACCCCGCCCACGGCATCTACTTCCTCGAAAGCGACGTCAATGAGCTCGCTCAGGCCAAGGGCGCCAACATCGCCGGCCTGCGCGTGGTCTTCTCCAACTACGGCATCGAATTCGACACCGCGCAGGCGTTCTACATGGCCGGCGGTTTCGGCCGCCATCTCGATCCTCAGGCCGCCGCGCGCATCGGCTTGATGCCCCGCATCCCCGAAGGCCGCATCGTGCAGATCGGCAACGCCGCCATTGAAGGCGCCACCATCGCCCTGCTCTCCCAATCCAAGCGCCGCGAGCTTGAACAGCTTGTCCGAAAAGTCGAGCATTGCCGTCTCGAAACCCACCCGGATTTCTTCGATTTCTTCGTGGACGGCTGCCAGTTCCGCCCGCTTGAGTCCCCCCAACAGGTCGCCTGATGGAATTCGCCGACGCATCTCCGCCCGTCGAAGTCGCTCCCGCCGAGTATCTCCGCCTCCTCGGTTATCCGCGGAACTACGTCTTGGCCGAACGAAGCCTCGAACTGGCGGGCGCGTCTCGCGAATGGTACGCCCGCCATGGACGCCCCTGGCTCTACGCCCGCGAAACCGAATCCCTCGAAATCGCCAATGGAACCGTGACCATCGATGGCGTCCCGTTCGCCAGCCGCCGTCTCGAAACCACCCTCCAACGCGCCGAGGCCCATGCCGTATTCCTGGTCGCCGCCGGCGCCGGGCCGGAAGCCGAGGAACAAGCCGATCGCCTTTGGCGCGAAGAGAAGCCCGACGAGTATTTCTTCCTCGAAGTCTTCGGCTCGGCCGTGGTCGAGCATCTCATCACCGCCGCCGGCGCGCGTCTTTGCGCCTGGGCCGACGAGCGTGGAATGGCCGTGCTCCCGCATTCGAGCCCCGGCTATGCGCAGTGGAATATCGCCCAGCAAGCCGCGCTGCTGCGCCTGATCCAGTCCGGCGGCCACGCGCTGCCGCGCAAATTGGAGGCGCTCGATTCGGGCGCGCTGCTCCCTAAGAAATCGCAACTGGGCGTATTCGGGTTGACCCGTCACGCCGCCCTCGTCGAGCGCCTCACGGACCTGGTTCCCTGCCGCAGTTGCTCGTTCGCCCCCTGCCAGTTCCGCCGCGTCCCTTACGTGAGAGCATGTAACCAATGAAACCACTCCTCGACGTCTTGAAAGAGCGCCCCCTGTTGGGCGATGGCGCTATGGGCACCCAGTTGATGCTCGCCGGTTTGGAGCAGGGCGGCTGCGGCGAAGCCTGGAACCTGACTCACCCCGAAAAAGTGCTGGCCATCCAGCGCCGTTACGCCGAAGCCGGATCGGAGTGCATCCTCACCAACACCTTCGGCGGTTCGCGCATCATGCTCAACCGCCATTCCCATGCGGACCGGACCGTCGAAATCAACCGCGCCGCGGTCGGAATCGTTCGCCAGGCTTTCAACGGCGGCCCCGGATTTGTAATCGGCGACATCGGACCCTTCGGCGGTCTCATGGAGCCGTACGGCGATTTCACCGAAGCCCAGGTGCGCGACGCCTTCAACGAACAGGCCAAAGCCCTGGTGGACGCCGGCGCCGACGCCATCATCGTCGAAACCCAAACCGGCCTCGAGGAGTTGCTGCTGGGCATACAGGCCGCGCAACAGGCCGGCGCCCCCTGCATCATCGGCTCCATGGCGTACGACGTGACTCTCGACGGTTCCACCTTCCGCACCATGATGGGCGTGGACCCCGAACGGGCAGCCCGGTTCATGGAAGAGAACGGCGCGCACGTCGTAGCCCTCAATTGCGGAACCGGCATGGATATGGAACACGCGCGCCAGGCCGTAGCCCGCTACCGCAAAGTCACCAGCCTGCCGATCATGGTCCAGCCTAATGCCGGACAACCGGCGCTGGTCAATATGAAGGTAGTCTACGAGGAACCCGCCGAGCGCATGGCGGCCGGCGTCGTCCCCCTCATCGAAGCCGGCGCCAACATCGTCGGCGCCTGCTGCGGCAGCACGCCCGATCACATTCGCGCATTTCGCGAGGCCATGGACCAATGAAACTCTGCGACATCAACCCGGCCGCCGTCCCGTCCGCCGACGACAAGTCGGGAATCGGCGTGCACTACGTGGACGCGTACATCAAGCCGATGAACACTACCCTCGAAGACGGAACGGAGGTCAAGTGCAAACGGCGCGGATTGAAAATCGTGCTCTCCGTAGGCGACCGGAAAGGCGAAGGCCTGATGCGCCGCCTGGACGTCAGTCCCGACCCGGTCCTCATGCTCCAGGCCGCGCTCCAGGAAGCCGCCGCCGCCTCCGGAATCGCCCTAACCGTCGAAAACAACTCCATCTTGATCACCTTGTAAGGAGGACCAGTGTCGGCTAATTCTCTATGTGGGGCGGCCCTCCTGGGCTGCCTTCTTCTCTTCCCCCTCCAAGCCGAAACCGGCCGCGAAGCCTGGCTCCGCTACTCCCCTCTTTCCGACCCGGCCCTCCAGCAATATCGCGTCACCATCCCCCCCGTAATCACCACTCTCACCGATGCCGTACCCATCGAAACCGCCCGTCAGGAAATCCTCCGAGGAATTCGCGCCATGCTAGGCCGAACCCTCCGTGTGGAATCAGGCCCTCCCACCGAATCCGCCATCGTCCTAGGAACCCTCGCCTCCCTACGCCAAGCCTTCCCCCAAGCCGGCCTGACCGCCAATCTCCAACCCGACGCCTTCTGCCTGAAGACCGCCCACTGGAACGGCCACAGCTATATCTTCGTCACCGCCGCCAACGCCCCAGGCGTGCTCTACGGCGCTTTCGCGTTCCTCCGAAAAATCGCCCTCGGCGAACCCGTCGACGCCCTCGATGAAACCGAGACGCCCTATGCCCCGGCCCGCTGGGTCAACCAGTGGGACAACCTCGATGGTTCCATCGAGCGCGGCTACGGCGGCCGGTCCATTTTCTGGGACGGCCTACACGCCCGCGCCGATCTCACCCGTGTCTCCGAGTTCGGCCGCCTGCTGGCCTCGCTCGGCATCAATGCCTGCGACATCGGCAACGTCAATGCCAACCCGCGCCTTCTCGCGCCCGATTTCCTCCCCGAGATCGCCCGCATCGCCGCCGCCTTTCGCCCCTGGGGCGTCCGCATCGCCCTCTCGGTCGATCTCGGCGGCCCCAAAACCATCGGCGGCCTGGACACCTTCGATCCCCTCGACCCGCGCGTCATCGAATGGTGGAAGTCCAAGGCGGACCAAATCTACGCCGCCATCCCGGACCTCGCCGGCTTCGTCCTCAAGGCCGATTCCGAAGGCCGCGCCGGCCCCTCCGCCTACAACCGAACCCACGCCGATGCCGCCAACGTGGTGGCCCGCGCCCTTCAACCGCACGGCGGCCTCTTCTTCTACCGCGGCTTCGTCTACGACAACCACATGGATTGGCGCAACCTCAAGAACGACCGCGCCCGCGCCGCCTACGACAATTTCAAGGACCTCGACGGCAAGTTCGACGACAACGTCATCATTCAGATTAAAAACGGCCCCATCGATTTCCAGGTGCGCGAACCAGCCTCGCCGCTGTTTGGCGCGCTGGAGAAAACCAACCAGGCCATCGAGCTGCAAGTCACCCAGGAGTATATGGGCCAGGCCCGCCACACCGTTTTCCTGGCGCCCATGTGGAAAGAGACCCTCGATTTCGACATGCACGCGGCCACCGCGCCCACCCCCGTGAAGGCCTTGGTAGCGGGCAAAGTCTTCCACCGCCCCTCCGGCGGATTCGTGGGCGTCACCAACGTCGGCCTGGATGAGAACTGGATGGGCAACCACCTGTCCCAGGCGAATCTCTACGCATTCGGCCGTCTGGCCTGGAATCCCGATCTCAGCGCGCAGCGCATCGAGGAAGAATGGGCGCGCCTCACCTTCGGCCGCAACCCCGAAGTTCTTCGAACCGTCAACGCCATCCAGCTCAGCTCCTGGCGCACGTATGAGAACTACACCGGCCCTCTCGGCTTGCAGACGCTCACCGACATTACCGGCAATCACTTCGGCGTCAACGTGGAAGCCTCCGAGCGCAACGGATGGGGCCAGTGGCACCGCGCCGACGACCAGGGCGTCGGCATGGACCGCACCGTCGCCACGGGCGCCGGCTTCCTCGGCCAGTACCGTCCAGCCGTGACGGCTCTATACGAATCGCTCGTGGCATGTCCCGACGACCTGCTCCTGTTCCTGCACCACGTCCCCTACACCTACGTGCTGCACTCGGGCAAAACCGTGATTCAGTACCTCTACGATTCGCACTACCAGGGCGCCGACACGGTCGCCGCTTACGTGCGCCAGTGGAAAGCGCTTGAGGGCGCGGTCGATGACCAGCGCTATCGCGAAGTGCTGGCGCAACTGGAGTATCAAGCTGGACAATCCGTTGTCTGGCGCGACGCCGTGACCGAGTGGTTCTTCCACGCCTCCGGCATCGCCGATTCCCAAGGCCGCGTGGGCAACTATCCGGGCCGCTTTGAGGCCGAATCGATGGCACTGGACGGCTATTCCGTTCGCGCCGTGACGCCCGCCGAGGACGCTTCGGGCGGCAAGGCCGTCGCCTGCGCCGCCGCCAAATGCACGGCCACCCTCCGCTACGCCGGCGCCCCCGGCTGGTACACGCTCCGCGTCCAGTACTTCGACCAGAACAACGGCGCGTCCCACTTCGCGCTGCGCATCGGCAGCCAGCTCATCGACGAGTGGACCGCCGGCGACCGCGTGCCCTCGGCCCGGATCGATTCCTCCTCCTCCGCCCGCCGCGTCATCCACGGCGTCGCGCTGCGGCCCGGCGACGAGATCCGCATCGAAGGCTCGCCCGATGGCGGTGAACCCGCCGCCCTCGACTATTTGGAAATCGCCCCCGAGTTAAACTAAGACCATGCAAATGAGAAAAAGCGCTCCGATCCTTTTGGTTACGGCGGCCCTGCTTCTGGCGGCCGTACCCCCGACAGTCCACCCAGGCGATGCGTGGATGGACAATCGCGGGCAACAGATCGAGGCGCACGGCGGCGGAATCATCAAGCTCGGCAAGGTGTGGTACTGGTTCGGCGAGGATCGCACGCAAGGGCTTGACCCCTTGAAACGCTACGTGGCCTGCTACTCCTCGACGGACCTGGTGCATTGGACCTTCCGCAACCAGGTCATGAAACAGGCCGACCCCGGCGACCTGGGCGCGCGCTTCGTCCTGGAGCGCCCCAAGGTTTTCTACAACGCCAAGACCAAAAAGTTCGTGATGTACATGCACATTGACGACGCGCGGTACGCCCTGGCGCGCGTCGGCGTGGCTACCTGCGATACGGTGGACGGCGATTACAAATACGTCCGAAGCTTCCGCCCGCTGGGGCAGGAGAGCCGCGACATCGGCCAGTTCATCGACGACGACGGCACGGCCTACCTGATCTTCGAAGACCGGCCCGTCCATGGCTTTCACATCGCCAAACTCTCCGCCGATTACATGGACGTCGAGAAGGACATGTCCCTGATCCGTCAATCGCTCGAAGGCGGCGCGGTGGTCCATTACAAGGGCCTGTACTATGCGCTGGGTTCGCACCTGACCGGATGGAGCGCCAATCCCAACCTGTACGCCACCTCGAAAAGTCTCGAAGGCCCGTGGTCCGAGTTCAGGGACATCGCCCCGCCCGCGGTGAATACCTACGGATCGCAATCCACCATGCTTTTGAAGGTGGTGGGGTCCAAGACGACCACCGTGATTTTCATGGGCGACATCTGGAAGCCGCGCACGCAATGGGATTCCCGCTACCTCTGGATGCCCGTGGAAATCGGCGACGGCAACATGCGCCTTCCGGAGCCCAAACCCTTCACGCTCGACGTGAAGACGGGCCGCACGGTGGTGCTTCCCGCCGCGCCCGCCGCACCGGCCGAGCCCGCAAAGTAAGGTGGCGCGGGCGGCCACGCCCGCTGGGCCGAGAGTCGTCTCGGCCTTTGGAAAAGTCGGCTCGACAGCCGACTCTGCAAGCCTGGCGGCTTGCGCCACCCCCGCCGCACCCGGCCGCAAAGTAACGGCGCGCCGGCGCGCCCGCGCGGCCGCAAAGTAAGCAAGCGCAGGCCCGCCTGCCCCGGCAGCACGCGCCCGCAAAGTAACCGTAGGGCCTGCGACGCCCGCCGTGCCCTCCGCACCCGCCGTGCCCTCCGCACCCGCCGCGCCTGCCGCGCCCGCGCGCCCGCAAAGTAAGGTGGCGCGGGCGGCCACGCCCGCTGGGCCGAGAGTCGTCTCGGCCTTTGGAAAAGTCGGCTCGACAGCCGACTCTGCAAGCCTGGCGGCTTGCGCCACCCCCGCCAAAGCGACCGGCCTCCGCCCGCGCTCGCGTGGCCGCAAAGTAACCGGCGGCTCTACGTAAAGCTCCAGCCCTTGCGGAAATGCGGGGGCTGGAGGTACCTGTTAGCGTCCTTGTTGTTGGTGAACAGCATCTTCTCGCTGTCCCACTCCAGCTTGCCTTCGAAGTTGAGCGCCACAACCCCCAACAGGACGCATTCCGCCAGCGGGGCGGCAAAACTGAAGTCCGAAGCGGTCCGCGGATTGCAGCCCTTACAGGCCATGATCCATTCCAGGTAGTGGCCCGGCGAACGCCACAGCACCTCGGGCGGCAGCGTGTAATCCTTCATCCTCGAGGCCGGGAGCAGGTTGACGCCTTCGTCGGCGCCCTCGCCTCCCGCCGCAAGATAGCCCTTGTCGCCGCAGAAGACGCACCCTGCCCTCTGCGCGGTCTGTACCCGTCGGGCCATCGCGGCGGCTCTGGCTTCGTCGGTCTGTCCTCCGCGCGCGGCGCCGGGCCGGGGCTTCTGCGGGAATACCGGTTCCCCTTCGGGGAGGCTGGGCGGACGGAACCTGGCTTCGGTCGAAGCGTCGTACCAATGCACCGTGACCGGCGGCATGTTCCCGCGCGCCGGAAATTCCCACTTGGTCTCGGTGGATTTCGCGTATCTGTACGGGTTCTTGCCTTCCTGCTTGACGACCTCGACGCTCGTGGGCGCAGTCAGCCGCAGCGCCAGGTTCGGCGCGCCTAAGGTGTGAATCAGCTCGTCGCCCACCGGACCCGTGCCGAAATCCTTCCAGCCGCGCCAGTTGAACGGCATGTAGGCGTGGTTGTACGGGCGCATCTCCTGAATGCCCATCCAGCTATCCCAGTCGAGACTGTCCGGGACCTTTTCCTCCTTGGGAAGCTCCGTCATGCCCTGCGGCCAGATGGGGCGGTCGGTCCAGGCGTGCACCTCGGTCACGTTGCCGATCTCGCCCGACCAGATGATTTCGCAGACCTGGCGCGTGCCTTCCTCGGAAACGTGCTGGTTGCCCATCTGCGTGGCGACCCCGTATTTCACGGCCGCCTCTTTCAGTTGGCGCACCTCCCAGATGGTCTTGCAGAGCGGCTTTTCGACATAGACGTGCTTGCCGCGCTCCATGGACCACATGGCCGCCGTGCCGTGCATGAAGTCCGGAATCGCAACGATTACCGCATCGATGTTCTTATCCTCTTTGTCGAGCATCTTGCGGAAATCGGCGTACTTCGAGGCCTTGTCGTACCGCTTGAAATTCTCGGCGGCGCGCTTGGCGTCCGGATCGGCAAGCGCTACGATGTTCTCCGACTTGCAGCCGTCAATATCGTCGGCGGCGCGGCCGCCCGCGCCGATCGACGCGATATTGAGCTTCTCATTCGGCGACCGGTAGCCCGCCTGCCGGAGCGAGGGCGTAGTTGCGAATCCACCGGCGGGAACGGCGCCGGCCAGCAAGGAGCCATAGAAGAAATGCCGCCTGGTGAATGCCATGTGAACCCCCTGCCGGATCAGCGCTGCGGCACGGAAACGGTGATGTTGCGGTAGGACAGTCCGCCGGTATGGTCGCCCTGAATATAGAACGGACCCGGCTCGCCTTCGTTTGCGTCGAGCGCGCCGCCGGTGATGCCCTCGATCTCCTTACGGTCGACGGTGGTGACGCCGTTGCGCACGATAGTGACGGTGCGGCCTACCAGCGTGACATCGAATGTCTCCCACTTGCCCGGCGTGCGCGGCAAATCCTTGGGCGTGATGCGGCCATAGATGGACCCGATGCGGCGCTCCGGCGGATTGCTGGTGAGAGGCTCGTATTCCACCTGGACTTCATAGCGGCCGCGGAGGTAGAAGCCGCTGTTGCCGCCATCCGGGCAGTTGACCTCGAAGTGCACCTTGAAATCGTCGAACTTGCGGACCGATTTCAGATTCGCGCCGTGTTCCGCATTGAACAGCGTGCCGTCTTTCACCGACCAGTGGCTGTTGGCCGGGTTGCCGATGGGCTCCCAGCCGTCCAGATTCTTGCCGTTGAAGAGAGCCTCGGGCTTAGTCCAGGCGCGCGGAGCGCTGCGCTTCAATTCGGGCGATCGCACCCCATTCAGGGGCATGTTGTTATCGCCGCGCTTCTGGACGCCTGTGATTTTGTCGCCGGCGGCGTCGAGTTCCCACGTCATGGCCGGCCGGTCGTCGGCGGCGGGAGTGATCACGACGGAAATGTGCGACCCCTGCACCTTGAAATCCTTCACCTGATACACGTTGCCGCCGGCAGGCTGGTACCACACATCGAAAGCGCCGGCCTTCTCCGTCACTCCCAGCCAAACCGCGCCAGCGCGCGGTCCGGTCACATTGAAATCCCAACGACCCACTAGGGGGTTGCCGGCCTGCCCAAACACGGGCGCGGCCAGCAGGACGGTAAGAATCAGCGTTCGATTGAGCTTCATCGGTTTCTCCAGACTCACTTGACTAGATACTGCGGGCCGTCGCTGAGGCTAAGGTTCAGCCCTTTTCCGCCGGCGGTCATAGACCCAAGATCCTTCCCCAAATACGAGACCGCCTTATAGCGGCCGCGCTCGACGGGAACCTGCGCGGGGTGCGAATCCGCGGACAAAGTCCACGCCGCAACCCCGATTTGCTTGCCTTTTCGGAAGACCAGCACATAATCGTCCGGCTTCCCCGTTTCCAGCCGTTTCTCGAAGGTGAAACCATTCAACACGGTTGTCAGGGTCTTAGTGGCGGTGAACCCCGGCTTAGGGTCGTACACGGGGTCACGGCCGGCGTAATAGGCGAATTTCACGACCCCGAAATGGTGCTCGGAATCGTCGCGCTGGCCGGCGGCAACGGGCGCGCCGTCGTCGTGCCAATCGTACCAGATGGACAGGGGAACGCCACCGGCGATGTTGCCGAGAAACTCCCGCGCCACATACTTGCCCTGCGAATCTTCATCGAGGACTTTCCAGGGAGCGTGCTGGCCGGGCAGCGCGGAGTAGCCCCACTCGCCCGAAATAATCGGGATGCTCTTGCCGGGAGCATATTTGGCAATCAAGGCGCGCAGGGCGGCGTAATCCTCGGTGGTTTGTTCCGGAGGGGTCAAGCGGTAGGGGTGAACGCTGACCGCGGACCAGTAGTCAAGCAACCCGACGCGGAAGCTTTCCTCGATGAACGGCAGGTCCACCCTGGAGGTTGCGGGGCCGATGTAAATTTCGCCCGGCTCGGCTTCGCGGAGGGCCTTTCCGACGGCCAGCGCGAGCAGGGCGTAATCGTGGGCATTCGGCTTGGGCTTCCAGAAGCCGATATTCGGCTCGTTGTACATCTCCCAGAGAATGCCCTGGCCTTTGAAATGGCGAGCGGCGGCGGCGGACCATTGCGCGAATGCCTGGCGGCCGGCGTCGGTGTAAGGCGACAGACCCTCGTCGTATAGCCGGTTGGAATAATCCAGGATGAAGATGGCGCGGATGCCGTAGGGCTTGAGCGCGGCGTTCAACTGGTCGTAACGGGAGAAATCGTAGACGCCCTTTTCGCGCTCGGTGGACCCCCAGGCAAAGTCCATGCGGATCCATTTGAAACGGGCGTCGGCCAGCATCTTCGCTTCGCCCGCGGCGGGGTTGGTGAAGTGGATATTCACGCCAATGGAATCCGGGATCGCCAGTTTGACCGGCAACTGGGCGAGGAGCGGAAGTAGCGCGAAGAAGAAGCCGGCGGCCACTCGAACCACTGCCCGGCCGGCGCCCGATGAACTTGTCCTCATCGTTTCAACTCTCCCAAGGTAACCAACGAATACGATAACGCGAAAACGCATCCCGATGTGCTAAGATGCGACCCTTGAAGCCCGACGCTCCCCAAACGGAACGGCTGCGTTTGCGCCGGTACACGCTGGCCGATGCGGCCGGGTTGTTCGAGGTGTTCGCCGACCCGTATGCCCGAAGCTGGTACCCGGAAATGGCGGACCCGGCCAAAGTGCGGGCGTGGATCGAATGGAACTTCCGGCACTACGACGAGTTCGGGTTCGGACTTTGGGCGGTGGAACGGAGGGACTCGGGGGAGTTCGTCGGCGATTGCGGCCTGAGCTATCGGGACGTGGAAGGACGCCGCGAATTGGAGATTGGTTATCACGTGATTCTGCATGGGCGCGGCAAGGGTTATGCGACCGAGGCCGCGCGCGCCTGCCTCGATTTCGGATTCGATCGGACATCGTGCATGAGTATCTGCTCCATTGTGGACCCGGCGAATACGGCTTCCCGAACGGTGGCGGCCCGCGTCCATACGGCGTGCCGCGAGTTCATGAGGAACGGGATGACGGCGCTGCTTTTCTATACGGGCAGAGCGGATTGGGAATGCCGGGGGTAATTGCATCAGAACCCTCGGGCCGATTGACAATCGGCCGCAGGTTGCCTGCCGGCCAACCTGCCCCACAAGGCAGCGCGGCCGAAGAAGACAGTTGGGCCCACAAGGATCGCGGGCACCCCGGCCCGTCCCACTTACTACTGCAGCTTGCTTAGGATGCGGTCTTTGATCCAGTGCTCGTCCCACCATTCGCGCGGGTTGATCTGGACGCCATCGATTTGCATGCTGAAGTGGACGTGCACGCCTCCGGCGAGGCCGGTCTGGCCGGCGATGCCCATTTTCTGGCCCTTGGTCACCATGTCGCCGGGCTTGACGTCGATCTGGCGGAGATGGCCGTAGATGGACTGCAGCGAGTAGCCGTGGTCCACCACGATGCAGTTGCCGTAGATGCCGAGATCGGCGGCCCAGACGACGCGGCCGTCGTTGGCGGCCTGGACCGGCGAGTTTTCCGTGTCGGACAGATCGAACCCGAGGTGTACCTGCTGGTCGACTTTCCGGCCGTGGTAGATGTAGTTGCGAACGTCGGCGAAATCGGCCTCCTCCTTGCCCCAATGAATGAAGGGGCCGTTCCACAGAACCTTCTCTTCGGTCTTGAAACGCAGGTCGGCAAGCTGCTGGTTGTTCTTGCGGCGCAGGTCGCCGTTGATGTAGAGGAAGCGAGTGAGCAGATCTTTGCCCGGGGCCAGGGCGCCGGTGGGATCGACCGAGTTGACGAGCTTGGTCATGAGGGCATCGTCGATGGGGAAATCGCGGACGCGGAATTTCTTGGGGAAGAGCTTGAACCAAAAAGGCGCGGCGGCTTCGGTGCCGGCGGAGTTACGGGCGAAGACCATGGGAGTGGCGCCGGGATCGAGGTCCCAGGGATAGGCGAACATGGCGAAGCGACGGTTGGGATCGCCGCCGGGCAGGGGGAAGCTGCGGTAGCTGCGCCCGCCGACCTTCACGCCGGCCTCGGTCCAGGAACCGGCGGCGGTGAACGTGACGAGTTCCATGCCTCCCTGGTTGATGTAGTGCTGGAGACCGTCGGGAGTGACGCGCGGCGCGGCGAGGATGACGTTCACGTCATAGGAGGCAGCGGTGGCGTCACCGCGGAAGTCGTTCGAGACGGCCTCGACAATCAAGTGCGCGGGGCCTTCCTTCAGATTCGGGGCCTTGCTCTTGCCGGCCTGGAAGGCAATGGCTTGGGACGGGACGTGACGGTTCCAGAAGAAGCGGCGGGAGGGGGCGGTCTGCTCATATAGAGGGTAACGGACGCCGCTCTGTTCCAGATACGCGCTCACCCGGCGCACGCCGTGCGGGTTGCTGAGCTTCACGGCTATGGGCGTGCTTAGGCCGATGGTCTTCACGACGGGCGTTATTTCGACCGTGCCGCCGGTGGACAGGAAGAAGAGGGCGGCGACTCCGCCGACTACCAGAATCAGGACTGCTAAGAGCGCGACGAATTTCACTTTTTCACCCAAGAATCCAGCCAATCGATAAACGTTTTATACCAGAGGAGCGAGTTTTGCGGTTTGAGCACCCAGTGGCCCTCATCGGGGAAGACGACCAGCTTCGACGGGACCTTTTGCATTTGGAGGGCGGTGAAGAGTTGGAGGCTCTGGGTGTAGGGGACGCGGAAATCGAGCTCGCCGGTGAAGACCAGCGTGGGCGTGTGGAAGTCCTTGGCGTAGGAGGAGGGCGACCACTTGGAATAGATGTCGGGGTGGTCCCAGGGCGTGCCGCCCATTTCCCAGAGGGGGAACCAGACTTCCTCGGTGGCGCCGAATTCGCTGGTCAAATCGTAGACGCCGGCGTGGGAGATGAGGGCTTTGAAACGCTGGGTGTGGCCGAGCAGCCAATCGACCATGTAGCCGCCGTAGGAACCGCCGGCGGCGGTGACGCGGGCGTCGTCGGCGTAGGGCAGGGTGGCGAGGGCGTTGTCGGTGACGGCCATGATGTCGTCGTAGGGGAGCCCGCCCCAATCGCCATTGATCTCGTCGATGAACTTCTGGCCATAGCCGGTGGAGCCGCGCGGATTCGGCTCGACGACGACATATCCGGCGGCGGCGAATACCTCGGCGTTCCAGCGGTAGGTCCAGTTGTAACCCCAATTGCCTTGCGGACCGCCGTGGATGAGCATGAGCACCGGATACTTGACGCCGGCCTGGAAGCCGTAGGGCTTGACGACGAAGTACTGGACGCGGGAGCCGTCCTTGGCGTCGGCCCAGAACTCCTCGAGGGGCGTGAGCTGGCAGGCGGCAAGATCCTGGTCGTTGAGGTGGGTCAGAGCGACGGGCACGCCGCCGGTGGACGCGCCGCGGAAGATCTCGGTGGGCGAGACGCCGGTCTCCTCGGTGTAGACCATGGTCTTGCCATCGTGGGTGAACTCCATGTCGTCAAGCTCGCCATCGCCGCTGGCGGCGATTTGGATGGAGCCGCCGCCGGTGGGAACCAACTGGATGGCTTGCCGTCCGCGGTCGCCGGTGGTGAAGAATATCGCGGCGGAATCGGGGCTCCAGGCGAAGCTATTGACCCAGCGGTCCAGGTCTCCGGCGGGGGTGTTCACGCGGCCGGTGGCGCGCTCGATGACGGACAGACGCCAGCGATCGCTCTCATATCCGGCGCGATTCTGCGAGCGCCACGCGATGAAATTGCCGTTCGGTGAGTAATGCGGGCTGGCGTCGGCGCCGGGCGTAAAGGTGATTCGGCGGGGATCGCCGCCCTTGATGGAGACGGCGTACAGATCGGAATTGGTGCTGGTGGCAGCGTCGGGGTCGGCATTCATGGAATAGCAGACTTCCTGGCCGTCGGGCGAGATATCGTAGTCGTCCGGACCTCCGAGCGAGAAGGGCGGAACGTCGTGCGGGCCGGGAGTGAGGTCGCGGGGCGCGCCGCCTTCGACCGGAACGACGAGCAGGTGACTGCGGCGTTTGGTTTGCCAGGCGGTCCAATGGCGGTAGAGAAGCTCGGTATATTCGCGCGCCTTGACGGGGTTGGCCTTGGCGGCATCGAGCAGGCGCTTGTTGCAGGCGTCATCGGCGCCGCATTCGGGGTAGACGTCGCTAGTGAAGAGGAGGTTCTTGCCATCGGGGGAGAAAAGTACGCCGCCGGCCTCAGTGGCGAGATTGGTGACCTGCTTGGGGGAGGAACCGTCGGGGTCCATGAGCCAGATCTGCGAGGAGCCGGAGCGATCGGAGATGTAGGCGATGCGCTTGGAATCGGGGGACCATCGGGCGCGCTGGTTGGCGACGCCATCGTGCGTGATCTGATGGGGCGCGCCGCCCGAGAGCGGGACAATCCAGATCTGCTGGGGCTTCTGGTTGGCGGCGAGGTCGACGGTTTGGACGCCGAAGGCCACGGATTTGCCGTCGGGAGAGAGCTGCGGGTCGGAGATGCGCTTCAACTGCAGCATGGCGTTGACGTCGAACGGGCGCTTTTGGGCGAGCAGAGCCGCGGCGCACACGAGGAGTATAAGAAGCCTGCGGAGCATACAAACCGATTGTAACGCGTGGGTATGGAAGGCTACCGGGTAGGGGAAATATCCTCCTGGGAGGGGGTTTCGGCGGCAAGGCCGCGGTCGTCGAGGCATTGCGGGCAGGTGCAATCGGTGCGCGGGGAGCCGTTGGAGGCGGAGGGGGCGTTTTGGGCGGCTGCGGGGGTGGTTTCGGGGGCCGGTTCAGAGTGGGTAAGCGGTTCGGTTTGTGGGGGTTCGGAGGGATTTGGGTTCGTTTGGGCTGGGAGGGGTTCGGAGGGATCAAGAGGGCAGACCAGGAGGTCCGCCCCACCGGTTCGTTGGTCTGGGGGCGCAAAAACGCAGGCCAAAGGGCCTGCGCCACGGTCTGGGAGGGGATCTGAGGCTTGGGAAACACTGGGGAGAGACTTGATACGCTCGAAATCCTGGACGGCGCGGCGGTAGAGGCGTTCGGCTTGGGCGTTGTAGCGCATGCATAGGTGCATGGCGCTGGAGGCGCCGACGCTGCGGCGGAATCCTTCTGCCAGGAGGTAGTTTTTGACTTGCTGCTTGCCGGGTTCGCCGCCGCCGTACATTTCCGGGTCCATTTCCATGAGGGGGCGCTCGCGGAGATTGAGGACGTCGTTGAGACAGATAGTTAAGGTCCCGGCTTCCAGGCGGGAGGCGCGGTTCATGGATTGTTGGGTGATGGCGATGCGCTCGACGGCGTAGAGTTCCTGCGCGTTGGTTGGCTGATAGAGATCGATGACGCCTTCCCTGATTTCGGCGATCTCTTCGATGTCTTCGAGTCGAGGGACGGTGTAGGCTGCTGCGGCAAAGCCGTGTTTGCGGGCGTTCTGGGAAGAACGGGCTTTGCCATCGGGTGTGCGCGGACCGGTGGAGCCGGCGGCATTGGCGCGATTGGCCGCGAATTGCTCTTGGGAAACGGTGTTTTGCATACAATACTCCTCACCTTCAGGTTGCCATTGGGGGAGGATGGGGTCTTAAATTGGAGGCTGCAGGTGCTTGAAAGGAAAGGGACGATTTAGTGAGTTTCGCTGTGACCGGCCCTGGTGGTTGATTTCGGCCATGTGGTTGGCCGGCCGGCGGGTTAATTACCGGCAAGCTATTGATTACAAGGGTAATGGGATTTGGCGCGACGCTTGCATGAAACCAGAGCGAGCAGGAACCGATCTAAATGGATAGGAGGAGGTCGAATATGAGAAAGGGATTGCTAATTCTGGCGGCTGCGCTGATGACGCTTGCGCCGATGAGCTCTTCGGCCGCCGTCCGCGGATTTGTGCGAGGCGGCTTTTACGCCCCGTTCTGGGGGTCGTATTGGGGGGGACCCTACGGGTATTGGGGACCCTATTACGGTTACGGCTACGAGGGCTACTACCCGAGTTCGGGGCAAGTGAAACTGGACACCAAGGTGAAAGACGCCGCGGTGTTTATCAACGGCTCATACGCCGGGACCACTCACGACGACAAGACGATGCATCTGCGTCCGGGCAATTACAAGATCGAGATCAAAGAAGGCGGCAATACGATGTACGCCGAGACGATCTTCGTGACTGCCGGCAAGACGATCCACATTAATCCGGGGTTGTAGGGGATCGGGACAGATTCCTCGGGGGTCGGGCGTGCCCGACCCCTACAATAGTGGTCGTGCCAAGACTGCTGTTGATTACTGCGTCCGCGCCTGAGATTCAGCGGGTGCGCAGGTCGCGGGTTCTCAACTTCCAGCAGATTACGATGCCTTACCTGGCGGCCAGAGTTCCTTCCGACTGGCATGTCACTCACGTCGATGAAGAGGCCGAGAGACTCGATTGGAATCTCGAGGCCGACTTAGTGGGGATCACATTTCATACGCCAAGCGCCGATCATGCTTATCGTCTTTGCGCGCATTTCAAGGCGCGAGGCGCGTGCGTCGCGCTGGGCGGCCCGCATGTGACGCTGTTGCCGGAGGAAGCTAAGCGACATGGCGATGTGATCTTCATTGGAGAGGCGGAGGGTCTGTGGGAAGAATTCCTGAAGGGGTTTGCAGCCGGGACTTATCTTCGTGAGTACCGGCAGACCGGCGCGCCGTCTCTCGAAAGAATTCCCATGGCGCGGAAGGCGTTATTTCACCGGAAAGACCACGCCAGCGGCGTACTGTTTGCGACACGGGGATGCCCGAACGACTGCGACTTTTGCGCGGTTGCGGCGATGTACCGGCACGGGCATCGCAAGCGGCCGATTGCCGAGGTGGCCGCGGAATATGCGTCATTCAAGGGGAAGGTGGTTATTTTTTGGGACGATAACATCACCGCGGATATCGAGTATGCCAAGAAGCTGTTTCGCGCCATCGCTCCTTATCGAAAGTGGTGGAGCAGTCAGGCCAGCATTCATGCCGGCCGGGACGATGAACTATTGGAAGCGGCGGCGCGGAGCGGGTGCAAGCAATTGTTCCTGGGGCTTGAGTCGATTTCACAGTCGAGCGTGAGTGGAGTGCATAAGGGGTTCAATCGCGTCGAAGAGTATAGCCGGATTATTGAACGCATCCACAGACACGGGATCGCGGTGCAGGCGGGCATGATCTTCGGGTTCGATCGTGACACTCCGGAAATATTCAAAGAGACGCTGGATTTCCTAGAAGAGACAGGCGTGCAGAACGCGACCTTCAATATCCTGACGCCGTTTCCGGGGACGCCGCTGTTTCGAAGGCTGGAAGGCGAAGGGCGGATACTGACGCGGGATTGGCCAAAGTACAATAGCCGCACCGAGGTGGTGTATCGACCCAAGCTCATGAGCGCGGCGGAGCTGCGGGCCGGATTCCGGTATGCGAACGAGAGGTTCTATTCACTTGCGAGTATGGCGAGGCGGCTGGGGCGATCGCCGGTTCAGATATGGTGGACGCTGCCGTTGAATTTGGCGTACGGTTGGGGATGGGGCGGAGAAAGAGATTGGCCACAGATGAACACAGGTGAACACAGATAAGAAAGAAAGAAGGCTAGAACGAACGGAAGAAGAAGGCAGGAAGAAGGCAGACGGGCCCAGTGGGCGCCCCGGTCCGCCCCACATAGCTACATGCCGAGTTGTTTGGCTAGGAGGCCGGCCAGGGCGGCGCCGATCAGCGGGCCTAGTATCGGGACCGCGGCATAGGACCAATCCGAATTGCCTTTCTGGGCGATGGGCAAAATGGCGTGGGCGACGCGGGGACCGAGATCGCGCGCGGGATTGATGGCGTAGCCCGTTGTGCCGCCGAGGCTCAGGCCGATGCCCCAGACTACGCAGCCGACCAGGTAAGGGGTTAATCCTGGCGCGGGGCCGGTGGGGGCTCCCACTTTGGATGCGATGGCGCTGGCGACCAGGATGAGGACGAAGGTCCCGACGATCTCGCTCGCGAGGTTCGCGGCCGGTTGGCGGATGGCGGGAGAGGTGCAGAAACAGGCGCGCTTGGCTTCGGCGTCGGGAGTCTGGCTCCAGTGGGGAAGATAGTGAATCCAGACCAGGGTGGCGCCGGCGATAGCTCCGAGGGTTTGGGCGAGGGCGTAAGGCAGGAGCTTGCTGAAATCGCCCGAACCGATGGCCGAGGCGAGGGTGACGGCGGGGTTGAGATTGGCATCCGGGCTGCCACATGCGACGGCGGTGAAGACGCCGCACATGACAGCCAGCGCCCAACCGGTGGCGATGACCATCCAGCCGGAGGCTTCGGCTTTGGATTTGCGGAGGAGGACGCCGGCTACTACGCCGTTGCCCAGGAGGACCAAGACCATGGTTCCCAGGAACTCACCTAGAATTCGTTTATCCATTTAGTGACTCCGGAGGTAGGGTAGACCGGGGACAGACGGATCTGTCCACGCGGCGTAAAAGGCAACGCCTTGGGACAACCGGGGACAGACGGATCTGTCCACGCGGCGTAAAAGGCAACGCCTTGGGACAGATTCGTCTGTCCCCTCTGCCGTGTCATTCGGCGTCCAGCCAATCGAAGGAACGCATTACGGCTTTCTTCCAGAAGGCGTACATACGCTCGCTCGCGGGCGCAGCCATGGCAGGCTTCCAGGTCTGGCCGACGGCCCAGCGGGAGCGTAGGTCGTCGAGGCTCTCGAAGAAGCCGGTGGCTAAGCCGGCGGCATAGGCGGCGCCCAGGGCGGTGGTCTCTTTGACGGCCGGGCGCACGACTTCGCGGTCCAGAATGTCGGCCTGGAACTGCATGAGGAGCTGGTTTTCGACCATGCCGCCATCGGTGCGGAGCACGGCCATGGGGATGCCGGAATCGCGCTCCATGGCCTCGACCACTTCGCGGGTTTGGAAGGCGGTGGCTTCGAGGACGGCGCGCGCCAGGTGGCCGCGGTTGCTATAGCGCGTGAGGCCGGCTACGATGCCGCGCGCGTTGTGTTTCCAATGCGGCGCGTAGAGGCCGGAGAAGGCCGGAACGAAGTAGACGCCGCCGTTATCCTCGACCGTACGGGCCAGCATTTCGATTTCGGGGCTGCTGCCGATCAGACCGAAGTTGTCGCGGATCCATTGCACCAGGGCGCCGGCGATGGCCACGCTGCCTTCGAGGGCATAACTGGCGGGTTCGCGGCCCCATCGAAAGGCGACGGTGGTGAGCAGGCCGCAGGTGGAATGGACGATCTCGCGGCCGGTGTTCATGAGGAGAAAACATCCGGTGCCATAGGTGTTTTTGGCTTCGCCTGGGCGGAAGCAGGTCTGGCCGGCGAGGGCGGCCTGCTGATCGCCTAAGATGCCGGCGATGGGGACGCCGCGGATGGCATCGAGGGTGGCTTCGCCATAGCGCTCGCTGCTGGAGGCGATGCGGGGCAGGATGGACCGGGGGATGCCGAAGGCGGTGAGCAACTCGTCATCCCAATCGAGGGTTTCGAGGTTCATCAACTGGGTGCGGCTGGCGTTGGTGCAGTCGGTGAGGTGGACGCCGCCGGTGGGTCCGCCGGTGAGGTTCCAGAGGAGGAACGAATCGATGGTACCGAAGAGGAGGTCGCCGGCTTCGGCCTGCGCGCGGGCGTCGGAAACGGAGTCGAGGAGCCATCGAATTTTCAGACTGCTGAAATAGGTGGAGAGGGGGAGACCGGTCTTGCGTCGGAAGCGGCCGGGGCCGTCCTGGCGCGAAAATTCCGAGACGGCGTCACCGGTTCGCGTGTCCTGCCAGACCAGCGCGTGGTGGATGGGGCGGCCGGTTTTGCGATTCCACAGGACGGTGGTTTCGCGCTGGTTGGCGATGCCGATGGCGGCGAGATCGCGCGGCTGGAGGCCGGCCTGTTCGACGGCTTCGGCGACGACCTGGCGGGTGCGGAACCAGATCTCATCGGGGTCGTGCTCGACCCAGCCGGGCTGGGGATAGATCTGCTGGTGCTCCTTTTGGGCGGAGGCGACGATTTTCGACGCCCGGTCGAAGATGAGGAAGCGGGTGCTGGTGGTTCCCTGGTCGATGGCTCCGATGTAATCCGGCATGGTCTATTAGGATAACCGACTGCGGGGGGATGGAGCGGCAGATTTACGCTGCGAAATAACGGGCGGCTACTTTCGCGTGCCATTTGAGGAAGACCTCTTTCAGGCTGCCCATGTTCAAGGCGTCTGGGTTTGCATCCGGCATTTTGTGGACGAAGACGTCGGTGACACCGACGTCGAACACACCTCCGGAGATGCCATCTTCCCGAAATATCAAGATGGGAAGTCCAAGGCCGAACAGGATTCCCGCTTCCAGATGGTTCCAAGCGCTGGGAAATGGGACCGGCTCCTCGGGGGCAAGCCGCCTCTCTCCCTTGGTCCCGCGCTTCCAGATCCCGGAGGTCGCCTGGAACTGCTCAAATCCCAGGATCAGGCCTCCGGCGCAGTGGCGAGCGATCACAAGGACCTCGCGAAGGGGAAACTCGGCTGGGTAATCGGAACGGCCGAGGGCCCGCGGCTCCAAGTTGAAGTTGTCGAGGAATTCGATAAGGGCCGAGCGGGCGCCTTCCTGCGCCGGGCTGAGCGAGGTAGGACACGAAACGAAAACAGGAATCTTCATGATTGTGAAGACCTTTCAAGAGATGCGGCTGGGGCCTTCGGCCTGCCGACTCGGCTATCAGACCGATTCTCGCACAGGATGGGGAAGGCGGATGCGGGCGAGCAGGTGGCGCTGCCTACCTGCTCCACAGATTTGCTAAGTTACACGGTTTGGCGCACTACGAAGTAGGGCTGGTTCGGGAGGGCGGCTGAGAGACCCACGGGGGAACCGCTCTCTGACGTTCGCGGCTCGGATCGGACGTGGCGTGGCAGGCTGGAGGCCTAGCCGGGTTGGCGCACCACGAAGTACGGTTGGTTCGAGAGGGCGGCTGAGAAGCCGGGATAGAGCCATGCGGCGGCGGGGGCTTTCAGCTCGAAGTAATACTGGAGGGGGTAGGGCGACGCGGTGTAGGGGGCCGGGATGGTGGCGCGCCAGGTGTTGCCGGCGGGCTGCATGGCGGCGGTTTGGAAGCGCTCCTCCTGGGTGACGCGGCGATAATACAAGGCCACGGAGGCGAAGGGGCGGGCGGCGGCCAACTCGATTACGAGCGGCTGGCCGGGGTGAAATTGCGCGGCCGGGGTATGGCGAAGGGTGAGCGGTTCGCGGTGCGGACGGCCGATGGCGGCTTGAATCGCCGCGGCGACGCGCGGTTCCGGCTGGGCGGAATTGGCCTGTTCGGATTTGGCGGCGACGGCCGCGATATCGGCGTCGATGGCGGGCAGGCGGTCGAGCCAGTGGCCGCGAAGTTGGCGTTCGGCGCCGAAGGTGACGTCGGCGCGGTATACGCCCTGGGCGCGATTGGCGAGATCGGCCCAGGCGGCGCGGGCGGCGCGGTAGGCTTTCACGGATTCCTCGAACGCGGCGCGGCTGCCGGTGCGCTCGCCGATGCGGTAGAGGACGCCGGAGCGGAACTTGGCGCCGTAGAACTTGCCGAGCCCGGCCTGAAGGGCAATGTCGACGGCCATGCGGCGGTACTCGGGACGGTCCTTGCCGGCGACCTTGGTTTCGGCCTGGGCGAGGCTGGCGGATGCCGCGGCGGAGAGATCCTCGATCCACTGGGCGACTTCGATGGGTGAGTACTGGCCGGAGGGTTCGCCTGCGAGGAGCGCGTCGGCGAAATCGTTCATGCGGGAAAACAACTGGGGGTCGAAGGGGCTGACATTTCCGAAAACCCTGGGCGTTGGGGTGTCGGAATACGGGCCGGGATGGGCGGCGTCCACAAGCGACTGGTTGAGGTATATCTCTGGCCAGTAATTGTTGTTGGCGGCGGAGGGGCCGTGGGCGGTGGTGACGATGGGGAGAATGCGGCTGGAGTTGGCGAGGGCGGTCTCCAGGGCCGGGGCGGCGGCGCCGAATTGGCGGGCGGTGTAGCGGCGGCAGACTTCGGGATCGGAATCGGGATTGTAGAGGAGGCGGCCCCAAACACGGTAGGTATAGGCGTACTTCTCCCAATCGTAGCGGGGGTTGAGCGAGGCGCCGGCATAGCCGCAGCGGCCGCCGGGGAGACCTGAGCCTTTCCGGCCCTTGAAGGAGAGCGGCTCCATGAGCTCGACGCCGTCGCTGCCGCAGAAACCGAAGGTGCGGGAGTAGGCGGCGGTGTAGGACGGATCGCCCCATAGGAGGAGGCGGGCGGTGCCCGGCCAGACGCGGTGCAGGACGCCAAAGCGGCGGTCTTCGCGCAGCAGGTCGCCATAGCTGTAGCGGAGGAAGCTGCGGGCGCCGGAGCTGAGGCTCATGAGGCCGCCGGTGCGCGCCGGGCCGGGGCGGGGGCGTTCGAGCGCGCGGATATCGGTCTGGTGGTACGGCATGCCCATGTGTTCGGCCCAGAACTTGGGCGAGATTTTGACTGGCATGCCAGTGCCCAGGGCGACGTCGATCATTTGCTGGTCCATGCCCTTGGCGTGCATGTCGATTTCGACTTTGCGGCCGCAGGTGGAGACGCCATCGAAGACGGTCTTCCAGAAGTCGTAGCTGCCCTCGGAAACGCCGCTTTCGCCATGGACGCGGAAGGTGACGCCGCCGATGGCGGGACAGGCTTGCAGCAGGGCGCGCAGGGCATCGCGGCAGTAAGGCGCATGGGTTTCGCGGGTGAGGCCTTCGACAGTGTAGTTCGGCTTGGGGCTATCGAGCAATTCGTAGCCGTGCATCCAGATGCCGAGCTGAAAGCGCATACCGCGGGCGACGGTCTGCTCAGAGATGAACTTGAGCATTTCCAGGTTGCGGTCGCGCTCCGCGTCGGGGAGTTGGGGGACGCGCACGGGGTATCCGGGAAGGGCCAGGAGGAATGGGTAGGCGAACAGGAAGTAGGCGTCGGAGATGCCGTTGAGGGAATCGTAGCCGATGCCGAGGCTGAGGTTGAAGCGGTTGAAACGGTGGCCGGCGAGCATGGTGAGATAGGGCGGCCACATTTCGCGATCGTTAAACCAGGGCTTATCCTCGACATCACTGGTGAAGAGTTTGGCGATGCCGCGGACGGCGTTGGCGGGGCGCTCGACGATGGGCTTGGGGAGGGCGAGGGCGGCTAGCGGATCGGAGGCGTTGGCGACGCGGTCGGCGAGATCGAGAAGGGCGTAGACCAGGCCCGCGGGATCGGCGGCGGAGGCGAGCAGGACCGCGCGGCCGGCCACTTTGCCGGGCGAGAGCGCCAGGGACTCCGGCCCGGCGGAGACGCGCACGCCCGCCGGTTTCAAAATGGCGGCGGCGGCGGGGGACTGAAGTCCCGCCGCGATGACGCAGAGGTCGCCGGGCTGAGCCTGGGCCACGCTCTGGCAGGCATACACGGCGACGCCGCGGGCGGAAAGGGCGCCCCCGAACTCCTTGGCCGCCCATTGCGCGGGTGCAGACGCGGCCACGGTGTCCGCCGGATCGAGGACGATGGCAACGCCACGCGCCGCGGCGACGGCGCTGCCGAGGGCCGCGGTGGCGCCGGCGGCCTGGATGAAGCGCCGACGGTTGAGACTGCCTGGATTGGAGGAGTGCATTAGTGTGTCATCGAATAGACGATGTAATTGATGCCGTAGCGATAGGCGAGCATGGTCATGGCCGCCGGGTAATAGGGGACGTCGGCGAACTCCCAGGCGTCGCCGATGTCGGTATTGAAATTGACGGCGACCACCATGTAGCCGCGGTCGTCATCGATAGCGCGCCAGGCGGGCTCCGTGCCGGCGGGCTGAACTACTTGGACGGTTCCGTCGGGGCCGCGGCGAAGGTGGCGGGAACCGGGGATCCACGTCTTATCCTTATCCTGGATGTCGTAGAGGACGTGCATGACGGAATCGGAATTGGCGATGTCGGTGATGGGGCGGCCGGGGAGGACGCGGTCCATGGTCTGGCGGAAGACTTCCCACTGGTAGGGATCGGTGCTCCAAAAGTCATCGACCACCAGGTAGCCGCCGCGCAGGAGGTATTCGCGGAGGCGGGCGGTTTCGGCGTCGGTGAGGTCCCACCAGCCGGTTTGGGTGGCGTAGATCCAGGGATAGTCGAAGAGGTGGGGGTCGGTGAGGCGGAAGTGGCGCGGGTCGCCGACGTCGATTCGAGTGAGGCGCTGGACGCCGGTGGTGAAATGATTGTCGGCGGCGGGCCAATCGACGACCCACCAACCGGAGCCGGAACCCATGCGGGAGGCATAACCGAAACCGCGGTGGAACTGGGGCAGGTCGGTGTATTCGAGGCGAATGAAGTGGAATTCGGCATCGCGGGCGGGCATGACGGCTTCGTCGTCCGGCCCCTGAATGCCACCGAATTGGCCGCCGAAGCCGCCGTTTCCTCTCCCGCCAAGACCGCCGTTTCCGCCGAAGCGGCCGCGTTGGGCGAGGCCCGCGATGGCAATTGACAACAGCGCCACCAGGGCGATGCCCGCGTGCGGAAGGCGGCGTTTCATTGTCTACATTGTATCCCCGAGAGCACGACGGCCGGCCGCGCCTGGACGGGGGCGCGGCGGCAAGAGTTCGTCGCGGCGGCAGGATTTTGACAGGCTGGCGAGATGGGCGGCCTGCGTTTTCAGCGACTTAAATCATCTAGAAAGCGGAGATCGAAATGCCGATATGCCAGTCATGTCACCTATAGCAAGTCTCTCCAGCGGGTATTTGCAGTCCATTCTCAGCTCCGTTCTCCAGGGAACCGGCTTGACGGGCACAACCAAAACCGCGCAAAGCGGCAGCGCGTCACAGTCTGCGCTGCAGCCCGACAACACCCAGCTTTCGCCGTTCGCGCAAGTCGCGACCGAACTGCAACAACTTCAACAATCGAATCCGACCGAGTACAAGCAGGTCACGGCGCAGATCGCTACGAACCTGCAGAGCGCCGCGCAAAGCGCGACGGCGAGCGGCAACACGGCAGCCGCAACCCAACTCAACCAACTTGCGACGGACTTCCAGAACGCCTCGACCAGCGGGCAGCTCCCCAATTTCCAGGACTTGGCGCAGGCGGCTACCAGCGGCCATCACCATCATGGTCACCACTCGCATGGCTCGCCGGCTAGTTCGGACAGCGCTTGGAGCACCAGCGCGACGAGCGGCACTTCGACCGGCAGCGACGCGAGCGGGAGCCTGAGTCAGCTTATCGCGGGCTTGCAGGCGGGCGGGAGCCAGAGCGACTCGATGAACCCGATGTCGATCATTCTGAACACGCTATCGACGGCGGGGATCGACAGTTCCAGCGGGGCGTAGGGGACCAGAACCGTCAAAGCGCTGTTTGGCACGGCGTGTAGCCTGCCAACTCATTGTCCGAGCGGGGGTCGACAACCGGGCGCGCCGCGCAACGGTCGGAGATCTCGCGCAGTTTTTCGATCCACTGCGGGCCGGTCTGGGCGAGTTCTAACTTTTGCAAGCGCTCCCATAGCGAACTGCGCACGGCGCTGACGAGCGTTTCTCCAGTCAGGTGGGCTACCTGGCGGACCAGTTGGCAGACTTCCGGGTCCTTGATATGGAGCGGCACGATGCCAGAATCCTCCGATCTTCCTTAGTATGCGCCATTCCTTGTCTGGCCCACGGAGGAGATCCGGCTAAAAGGGTGGGCTAACGGAGTCACTTTACGCGCCGGCTTGCGCGGTGCGCATGGATAGCGCGGCCCAGGGGCCGGGGGCTTCGGGCGGGTCGGCGGTTTCTCCGGTGCGGCGGATGGCGCGCAGAAGGTCCAAGGCTTCGGGCAAGGCGAACTGCTCGCCGATGAAGGCGGCGACGAAGCGGCCGCCGCGAATCTCGCCGCGGGACTCCATGCGGCGCAGGGCCACCAGAAGATCGCGCCAGGCGGGGGCCACGGGTTCGCGCGTGGCCGCATCGCGGAAGAGCACGCCCCAGCGGAGGAGCAATTGGCGCGCGAAGGCTTCGGCGTGCTGGGCGGCGGGGCGTTGGGCGCCGGCGGGCGCGCGGTCGAGCAAGGCCCACCGGCCGGGCGCATGGCGCGGGCGGGACGAGCGGCCCCGACCCTGGCCGGCGCGGCGCTTGGGATCGAGCAGGGCGCGTAGGTTCTCGAAGCTGTCGGCGGTCACCAGACCGGCGGCCACCAGTTCCCAGAGGGCGTCTTCGATTTCGCTTGCCAGGCGACCGGTGGCGCGAGTCAGGTCGGCGAAGAAACAGGCGCCGTTCGACTGGAGGACGGCGAGCGCCTCGCGGGCGGGATGCGAGAGAGCCTCCCTGGGCAGCGGCTGCGGACCGGCCAGCAGCCAAGGCGCATCCTCTCGGAGAAACATGGCGAGCGGGGCTACGCGCGAAGGCCTGACGCGGCTGTGGCGGTCTTGCTCCTCGCGCTCGAATGCCGGATGCGGCGAGAGGCGGCCCCAACTCACCTCACCCGAGTGGCAAATCCGGTCCAGGTACTCGGGTTTGTAACGGGCGATGCGGCGCGGGAGCACTTCGGTTTCCCACGAGGCGGCCGGGAATTCGCAGCCCTGAAGCTGCTTGACGATTTGCAGCGCGCCATCGGCGCCGTGCAGTTGGCCGCCTTCGGAGAGGTGCTGCCAGCGGCGGAGAAAGGCATAGAAGCCGGAGGTGGTGACGGGCTCGATTTCGCGGCGAAGACGGCCGATGGTGAGGCGATGAATGCGGGACAGGAGGCGGCGATGGCACCATTCGAGCTCGGCGGGTGGAGAGGAAGAGGGATTGAAGTGGCCGCGGAGGATCTGGCCTTCGGCTTCCAATTGGGCCAGCGCCTGGTCGACGAGGTCAAGCGGCAGGGCGAGATCGCGCGCCAGGTCCGAGGCGCGCCTGGGGCCGGAGCATTCGAACCAGCCGCGCAGGATCTCGGCGGCGGAGTGTTCGGGCGTATCGGGAACGGCGGGGCCGCCGCCGGGGTCAGCGATGGGCGGCTCGAAAGTGGCCTCGGGATAGACGCGGCGCACGACGTCGCTGCGCTCGGCGGCGGTCCAGAACGAGCGGCCATCGACGGTGAAGGCGGCGGCGCGGGCGTTGGCGGCGAGTTGGTGGAAGAGGGCGAACGCAGGCGAATCGCCTGCGCCACCAGCAGGAACGGGGAGTACGCTTAGTCCGCACAAGGCTTCGTGCAATTCCTCGGCATCGCGCATGGGCGGCCAGGCTTCGGCGGCTACCTGCGCGATGGCCTCGGCGTCCAACGCGCCAGCGCCTTCGGCGTAATCCTGCGGCAGCGTGCGGCGCATTTGCACGGCGCGTGCGCGGCGCTCCTCAAGCGGTGCGTCGTCCAGGTATGCGTACGGGTTCGAGTTCAGGATTTCGTGCGAAAAGGGCGAAGGTTCGGGCGTGTCGATGGCAACGGTTTCGATGCTGCCCTCGCGAATGCCCGCAAGCACGCGGCGCAGGCCGTCGAGATCCATGGCTTCGTAGAGGCAATTGCGGATGGTTTCGTTGACCAGGGGGTGGTCGGGAATGCGCACCTCGGCCGTGAGATTTTCCGGGCAGGCGGCTTGATCGGGAAATACGGCGGCTATGAGGTCGTCCGCGCGCATGCGCTGGATGGGCGGAGGGACTTTGCGGCCGCCCGAATAGCGCGGGATGGCCAGGGCGCGCGCGGCGTTCCAGCGCCAGCGGGTGGTGAACATGGGCGCGGCGAGCAGGGCCTGGGTGAGGACGCCCTCGACCGTTTCGGGGCGCAGGAATTCGAACACGACTTCGAGCGGGAACGAGTGCTGCTCGCCGAGCGAGATGACGATGCCGTTATCGGTGGCGGCGGCCTGCAGCTCGAAGTTGAACGTGCGGCAGAAACGTTTGCGCAGGGCCAGGCCCCAGGCGCGATTGATGCGCGCGCCGAAAGGAGCGTGGACGATGAGCTGCATGCCGCCGGCTTCGTCGAAGAAGCGCTCGGCAACCACGCGCCCGACAGTGGGCATGGCGCCGAGGGCGGCGCGGCCGGCCAGGATATACTCAGCGGCTTGTTCGGCGCCACGGAGGTCGAGGCCGCATTCGCGCTGAAGGAAGGCGGCCGATGCAGCCTGGCGGAAAACGTCTTCGCGCAGGCGGGCGATTTCGCGGGAAAGCTCTTCGGTGCGGCCGGGGGCTTCGCCGCGCCAGAAGGGGATGTCCGGCGCCGCTCCGTGGGCGTCTTCGACACGCACGCGCCCGGCCTCGACGCGGCGGATGCGCCACGACGTGGTGCCCAGAAGGAAGACGTCGCCCGCCATGCTTTCCGAGGCGAAGTCCTCATCCACCATGCCCACTGTGGTTCCTTCCGGCTCAGCCACCACCTGGAACTGCGAGGTATCGGGAATGGCGCCGCCCGAGGTGATGGCGGTCAGGCGCGCGCCACGGCGGCCGCGGACCATGCGGTTCACGGCGTCGCGGTGGAGGTAGGCGCCGGTGCGGCCGCGGGCGGTGGAGATTCCTTCGGCCAGCGTGCCGAGCACGGCATCGAATTCCCGGCGGTCGAGGGTGCGATAGGGCCAGGCGCGGCGCATCAAGGCGAACAACTCGTCTTCGGCGAAATCCTCGCAGGCGCAGGCGGCCACCATCTGCTGGGCGAGGATGTCGAGGGCGTTGCGGGGGACGGTCAAACGGTCGAGTTCGCCGTGCGCAATGGCGCGCACCAGGGCGGCGCATTCCACCAACTCGTCGCGGGTGGTGGCGAAGAGGCGGCCTTTGGGGCGCGCGCCGACCCAGTGGCCCGAGCGGCCGATGCGCTGCAGGGCGACCGAGATGGAACGCGGTGAACCGATCTGGCAGACGAGGTCGACCGTGCCGATATCGATTCCCAGCTCTAGCGAGGCGGTGGCCACCACGGCGCGCAGCTCGCCGTTTTTCAGACGGCTCTCGGCTTGCAAGCGAAGGGCACGGGAAAGGCTGCCGTGATGCGGGAGCACCGAGCCTTCGCCCAGCCGCTGGCCCAGATGATGCGCCACGCGTTCGGCCATGCGGCGCGTGTTCACGAACACCAGGGTGGTGCGGTTTTCGCGGATCAGCTCGGCCAGGCGGTCGTAGATGCCGCCCCACATCTCGGTGCTGGCGACGGGACCCAGCTCGTCGCGCGGCGATTCGACGGCGATCTCCATTTCGCGGCGATGGCCCACATTGACGATGGCGGCGCCGTCGCTCAGGAACGCGGCCACATCCTCAATGGGGCTCACGGTGGCGGAGAGGCCGATGCGCCGCGGAGGCGGGCCGCCGTTTTGTTCGACGAGGCGGTCCAGGCGGGCGAGGGTGAGGGCCAGGTGCGAGCCGCGTTTGTCGTCGGCCACGGCGTGGATCTCATCGACGATCAAGGTGCTGGCGGAGGCCAACATGCGGCGAGGGCCGGCGGCGGTGAGCAGAATGTAGAGCGATTCCGGGGTGGTGACCAGGATGTGAGGCCGCTCGCGGGACATGCGCCGGCGGTCGGCCTGGGGCGTATCGCCGGTGCGCAGGGCGGCGCGGATGGGCGCGAGCGTCACACCGCGTTTAGCGGCAAGAGCCAGGATTTCGGCGAGCGGCTGTTCGAGATTCTTGTGAACGTCGTTACTGAGGGCCTTGAGCGGCGAAACGTAGACGACTTCGGTCTGGTCCGGCAGCGGCCCGAGGCGCGCGCGGCGCACCAGGGAATCGATGGCGATGAGGAAGGCGGCTAGGGTTTTGCCAGACCCCGTGGGCGCGGAGATGAGGACGTCGCGGCCGGCGCGAATTTCGGGCCACCCGAGCGATTGGGGCTCGGTAGGATTGCCGAAGCGGGCGGCGAACCACTCGGCGACCAGGGGGTCGAAGGCGGGGTGCACGAATTCTATTCTAGCTGTGGGGGAAGAACCACTCTCTTACGTTCGCGGCTCGGATGAGAAGAAGCGGCCTCCTACGTTCGCGGATCGGCGGCAGGCGGGGCCACGCACGGTGTCGGCCCCGCCTGCGCCACTAGGTACTAACGCGCGGTGGTTAGCGCGGCGGTTCCGGAGGTCAGGCCGTCGGATGCGGCGGTCACCTGGATGCGGCCGGGCTGGCCGGGCTTTGAGCGGACGATCAGGAGCGCCAGGCCGTTGAAGGCGGTGTGCTTGTCGGCCTGGAACGACTCGATGCTGGCGGCGTTGCCGTTGTCGGTGGCTTCCACCTTGCCGGCGCCTTCCACCTTGAACTGGATCAGGTTGGCGGCCAGCGGGCAGAGGTTGCCGTCCTTATCCTCGATACGGGCGGTGATGTAGGAGAGATCCTGGCCGTCGGCGGTGATCTTCGAGCGGTCCGGGATCAGGCGAACGCGCGCGGGCGCGCCGGCGGTTTTGACTTCATCCACGGCCACCTGCTTGCCGCCCTTATAGGCCACGGCGCGCAAGGAACCGGGGGCGTACGGCGCTTCCCATTCCAGGCGGTACTTCGAGGTGAACTGGCGGGACGGGCTCACGTTGGGGCCGGTCGGAATGACGACGGTATCGACGCCCAGCTTCTTCCGGCCGAGCGACTTCCCGTTGACGAACATCTCGACTTCTTCGGCGTTGGTATAGGCCATGATGGGAATCGCCTGGCCCTCATGCCCCGTCCAATTCCAGTGAGGCAGGACGTGGACGACGGGGTCGCTGGTCCACTTGGCCTTGTACATGTAGTAGCGGTCCTTGGGGAAGCCGGCCAGATCGACGATGCCGAAATAGGAACTGCGCGAGGGCCACTGCGCCGGGCGGCCGTAGGGCGTGGGTTCGCCCAGGTAGTCGAAGCCGGTCCAGACGAACTCGCCGAGGATATTCGGCAGGCGGTCCTGCGCGTCGAACTCGACATCCGGGCAATAGGCCCATCCGGGGGCAATGGTGTCGAAGCTCGAAACCTGGAGGGTGGAGAGGACGGCGTTGGGGGCAACCGGCAGATCGTAGACGCCGCGGGAACTGACGCAGGATTCGGTCTCCGTCCCGAAGACAATCCATGTGGGATGGTCCTTCTGGATGTTCGCGTATTGCATGGGCTGGTAGTTGAAGCCCTTCAGATCGACCTGGTCGGCGAAGCCGTTCTTGATGGCGGCCTGCCAACTGTTCATGGCGGAAGTGGTGGGACGCGTGGGATCCACTTCGTGCGCGATGCCGGTGAGCATCTTGGCGATCTGCCAGCCATCGGTGCGATTCTGTTCGGGGATCTCGTTGCCGATGCTCCACATGATCACGCTGGGGTGGTTGCGGTCGCGGAGGATCAGGTCGCGCATGTCGCGGTCGGCCCACTGATCGAAGTATTTCGAGTAGCCGTTCGGCACTTTGGGCATTTTCCACATGTCGAAGGACTCATCCATGACCAGGATGCCCATGCGGTCGCAGGCCTCGAGCATTTCGGGCGAGGGCGGGTTATGGCTGGTGCGGAGGGCGTTGACGCCCATACTCTTGAGGATTTCGAGTTGCCGCTCGGTGGCGCGGCGGTTGACGGCGTCGCCCAGCGCTCCGAGGTCGGCATGGTCGCATACGCCGTTGATCTTCATCGCGCGGCCGTTGAGCAGGAAGCCCTTGTCGCGGTTGAACTCGATGCTGCGAATGCCGATGGGGGTGATGTAGCGGTCGAGTTCCTGTTTGCCGGAGCGTACGGTGGTGACCACCTGATACAGGTACGGATCGCGCGTATCCCAGCGGTGCGGCGACGCCACCTTGATGGTTGCGGCGACGGTGGACGTGCCCTGAGCAGCAATGTCGGCGTCCGAGGACTGGCGGCCAACCTGCTTGCCGGCAGCGTCCAGAATGGAGGTTTCCACGGTGGCATGCGCGGGGACGGTATTGCGGTTGCGAATTTCGCTTTTCACGGAGACGGTGGCGCTGGCGGCCGAAACGTCCGGCGTGGTGACGTAAGTCCCCCAATGGGCGACGTGGATGGGTCCGGTGACCACAATCCAGACGTTGCGATAGATGCCCGCGCCCGGATACCAGCGCGAGGAGGATTGCTCAGGCATGAGGCGCACGGCGATTACGTTTTCCGCGCCGAATTTGAGATCGGGCGTGAGGTCGAACTCGAAACTGCTGTAGCCGTACGGGCGGCCGCCCAGCTCATGACCGTTGAGCCAGACGGTGGAGTTCGACATGGCGCCATCGAACTCGATGGAATAGAACTTGCCTTTATCGGCGGCGGGTACGGTGAAGTGCTTGCGATACCAGCCGGTGCCGAAGATGGGGAGACCGCCGGTGGAGGGGCCGTACTTGACGTCGAAGGGGCCCTCGATGGCCCAATCGTGGGGCAGATTGAGGGTGCGCCATTCCGTATCGGCGAAGGCGGGCTGCTCGGCGCCTGGGGCTTCGCCTTTGAGAAATTTCCAATTCTCGTCGAACGAGGAGCGCCGGCCGGCCGCGGCGGCGGCGAAAACCGTCAACAGCGCAAGAATACAAGTCTTTCGCATAGAATTACTCCTTAATGCAATTGAAACGTTGAACACGTATTATATCTGGAGCTCGGCGGCGGAAGACAAGGGCCGATTGACAATCGGCCGCAGGTTGCCTTCCGGCCAACCTGCCCCACGAGGCGCCATGGATACAAGCAGTATGGGGGCGGTCGAAGAAGGCAGACCCGACCCGAAGAGGGCAGACCAGGAGGTCCGCCCCACCGCTAACGCCCTACTGCCAGCCGGTCGGCCAGGATGGGGGGCAGACCGGCGGCGCGGATCTTGTGCTGCGCCGCTTCCACGTCGTAGGGAATGCGCCGGTAGGTCACCGCGCCGGCGTCAGAATCGTAGATGGCGCACGCCGCACGCGGGTCGCCATCGCGCGGCTGTCCCACCGAACCGGGGTTGATCAGGTAAGCGCACTCCGGCTCGATGGGCATCTCCTTCCGCCTTGCGCGGGCGAACGTCGGGGGAATAAATTCCACCCTCATGCGGTTCCAGACGTAGCCGCCTTGCACGTGGGTATGGCCGAAGAAGACCAGCCGGCTTTCAAGATAGGCGAAAGCACTCAGCGCATCGTCCGGCGTGATCACGTATTCGTCTTCGTCGGCGGTCGAGCCATGCGCCAGTTCGAATGCCTCAACCGGCAGCGGACCCTTGGGCAGGCCGCGGAGGTATGCGCGGTTCTCCGGCGTGAGCGCCTGCTGGGTCCACTCGACGGCCGCGCGAGCCACGGGATTAAACCACTCGAGGATCTCCGGCCCGGCGCAGGCGCGGTCGTGATTGCCGCGGATGGTCAGGGCGCAGTTGGCGCGCACCCAGTCCACTACGGCGTTCGGATCGGCCCCGTAACCCACCAGATCGCCGCAGCACAGCGCGCGGTCATAGCCGCCTTTGGCTTCGTGCGCGACCGCTTCGAGCGCCTCCCAGTTCGCGTGCAGATCGGTCACGATGAGGTATCGCACGGGCTCCCGGTCTATGCCTTTCTCAGCCGCAAGAGAACAATTTCGGGGGGCGCCCCGATGCGCACGGGAATGCCCAGCGTTCCAATCCCTCGCGTGACATAGGCCGCCGACGCGCCGGAGCGGAACAGGCCATAGACGTAAGGCGTGAAAACACGGGCCGGCGTAATGTCCTGGTCGAAGATCTCCACCGTCACCTGCCCGCCGTGGGTGTGCCCTGAGAGTTGCAGGTTCCAGCCCTGCCGCGCGGCCACGGGGAACACGTCGGGATTGTGCGAGAGCAGGACGTTGCAAGCGCCCGGGACGATCAGCCGGTCGGCGCCGCGCAGGTAGTCCCGCTTGTCGGGAAAGGCTTGATAGTCCACGCCCGCCAGGTTCAAAACAGCATTTCCGAAACGAAGCCGCCGCGCTCTGGAGCGCAGGAAAGGAATGCCCACGGCCGCCGCCGCCCGCGCCGCGTAGTTCTCGACGTGCGCGAAACGCTCATGGTTGCCCAAGCACCCGAACACGCCCGCATCCGCCTTGAGGCGGGCAAGCTGGCGGATACATGCATCCAGAGGATCGCCCACGGTGGTGATCAAATCGCCGGTAACCAGCGCTAGGTGGGGCCGCAGCTCGATGGCGGCGTCAATCGCCCGCGCCAGTTCCCGTTCGCTCAGGAACACGCTGAGATGGATGTCGCTCAGTTGCAGCAAGCGCAGGCCCTCGAGATCGGGCGGAAGGCCCGGCAGCGGGACGTCGATTTCGCGCACGCGAAAATCCGTGCGCTGCACCAGCGCGCCGTAGCCCAACACGGCGAACGGGCTGGCCGCCGCCAGCGTCCCCGCAAGGTTTAGCGCCCGCCGCCGCCCGGGATCGGTTTCCGCGTTCAGATGCTTGCGCAACGCCCGCACGGCCAGGCAAACGCACACCACCACGACGGCGGCGCCATCGTATCCCAAAAGGACGCCTCCCATCACCGTGCGGAGGGGCCCATACGCCCGCGGAAACAATACCGGCCACGGCACGAGCGAAAACAGGTAGCACGCCACCACCGCCGCGCCGAAGAGGTAGGCCGCCGCCCGCGCGAAGGCTCCCTTCCACCCCGCCCAGCGGCGCCCCGCTCGGCGCGATAACTCCCGCGAAATCCACCACTGCGCCATCAGCAGAGCCGCCAGGCTCGTCCAGATTGTCAGTGCCCCGTAACTGGTCACACTCGCGCCCCGTTTCCCAATCTTTCATTGTAGTGGGCGCGGCGCGTGGATTTCCGTTCAGTCGTGCCGGTAGAGTTTGACCTTCAGGATGTTGATGCCGGGACCGCGCATCTGGACCCGGCCTCCACCTTCATCGCCGTTCAGACGGCGGCCGGGAACCCATACGCCCTGCTCGAAGCGGCCCTCATCTACCGTTCCGACGACGGCGATTTTCGGCCCCGGAGAATCGGCGGCGAATGAGGCTGAGATTCCCGTTCCCAGGAAGACGAATTCGTCCGGCGCGGTATTGAGGATCAGGCCGTAACCTGCCGGAGTTGCCTGAGGGGCCTGTGCCGGCGGAGGCGTCTGCGGCCCCCGGCGCCCTCCACCGAAGGAAAGCGTCATCTTATAGCCGCCGAGAGTGACGGTCTGGCTCGTCTCCGTACCTTGAAGAGCCAACGCCACCTTGCCTTCCGACTGAGCCCTGGCGATTACCGGAATGGCGCCGCCCAGCGCCTTGTAGGCTCCGGCGAGCGGGTTGTCGTCGCTCAAGTCTTCGATGCCGAAGGGCGAGTACCCCAGTGCGGCATGCTGCCCGATGGCATAAAGGAGGTTGGGGACCGAGGCTCTGGCTTCGGGGATGAACAGCAGGTTTCCTAAGCGCGTGAAGCTGTTGCAGACGCCCTGAAAGTCCGGAAGGTAGATGTCCGGCGCGAACAGATCGAGTTGCGGCGCTGCCGCGCGCCAGATGTTCATGACCCGCGAAACCGGCCCGCCGCTGGGGTATCCGCCCGGCAACTGGCCGTCACTCTGCACCAGCCAGGCATTGGCATACATGGGAATGGGCAACTCCGCCTTGCCGGCCCCGGCCACCTTGCCGATGTAGCGGCCGACGTACCAGGCCTGGAAGATTTCGTCCGCGTACGCGTCCGTTCCGAAGACCTCCGGCCATGTGCCCGACGTCTTGAAGCCGTTCACGCCCCAGACCTTGGTGACCTCGGGAAGCAGGTCGGCCTTGTTCTTCTGAAGGTAATTCATCAGCTCGACCGGGACCGGCTTGTTCCAGGCGGTTTCGGCCAGCGGCGAGCGGTCGCGGCTGTCGCCGAGCTGCCCGCTCTCGTTTTCCACCTGCATCAGGATCACGGTGTGCTGCGGGTCGAATTCCCGGATATGGCGCATCAGGGCGCGAAACGCCTTGCTATCGGCCGCCAGAGAGGCTTCCCCGAGCGGCGTCAGCGATTCCTGGTTGACTCCGGCCTTATTCTGGACTCGCGGGAACCGCTGCGTATCCTTCTTGACCCACAGAGGAACGTAGCTGGCATTGGCGTTCTTCCAGGTTCCAAACCAGATCAGCGCCAGCCGTATGTTGTGGCGTCGGGCGTCGCGGATCTCGCTATCGACCAGCGCGAAATCGAACTTACCCTCCTCAGGCTCGACCAGCTCCCAGGAAGCGGTTCCGATCACCGTATTGAGGTTTAATGCCTCCAGCTTCTTCCAGATGGGCTGCATGTATGCGGTGCTGGACGCGCTTGAATTGTGCAGCTCGCCGGCCAGCATGATGAAGGGCTTGCCGTCCACCATCATCTGGGTGACGGCGCCGTTCTTCTGCAAGTGGGGCATGGCCGCGGCAGGCGCCTTGGGTGCGGGCGCGGGAGCATTCTGAGCGGGCAGGAACGCCTGCAGAAATAACAGCATCAGGATGGAAAAAAAGCTGGACTTCATAGAGGCTCCTTCGTTGTTTTGAGATTTCAGGACCGCATAGTATAGCGCCGTGGGGCGGGTTTTCGGACGAAGAAGGCACTAAGATGTCAAGCCTCGTTTAAAATGTCCCCTGTCTTAACTCATTAGAAATGTCCCCT
>CAYWHA010000003.1:0-234436 GCA_964457555.1 uncultured Solibacteraceae bacterium | reverse complement strand
TTCGCTCTGTTAAGTACTTTGCGATAATTCTATCTCCGACAGGCTCTCAGGCTGAGCCAGTTTCGCGGCGGTGAAATTCATTGGCGCCATGTCGCCACAGCAGCAAATTGTGGGTTGCCTCTTCGGTCCCTTGCCGTATTCGAGCCATACATAGTCGAGCTTCTTGTCAGCGCGCTCGGAAACCGACAGCCCGAAGTCTTCGAAGGCGGTCTCGATCGGCGCGCGGAGCGTGATGATTTTGGCGTTGAAGTACGCTGGTGACTTGCCGACTTCGCACGGCGTTGTCTTGATCGGCTCGGTAGATTCGGTCTGCCCGATTGCCATGATCGGCAGAAGCGTCACGGCGGCGAAGTCGGCCCTGGTCGCGGCGTTCATCAGGCCAATTCTAACGCCGTTACCCCCGCTCAAACCGCAAACACGCCCGTCCCAAATAGATTTCGTCCTCGGGCCTGAGCTTCTCGCCCCGCCGGTTGCCCCTTGGCACTTCGATGGAACGGCCGTCGCGGAAGACGCGCGTTCCGTATTCGCTTTCGTCGTCGCAGATGCGGTACTCGCCGGCTTCCATGCGGATGTGGGCGTGGCCGCGCGAGACGGTGCCGTTAGCTTCGTCGGCGCCTTCTTCGAAGACAATGTCGTTGCGGCGGATGACGCGCTGACCGGCGTCCACTAACTCAGCCATACGGCCGATGTTGGTGCGCGGCCTCGCCAGCGTGTAATCGGCTTGCTCGGCTTTGCCCCGAACTACTACCAGACGTGCGGGCGCGGGTGATTCGGCGGGCGCGGCGGCTAGCGGCTCAGTTTCGTAGGCAATTTCGAACGATCGGGGAATGGCAGGCGGGGCGCCCGCGTCGTTTGTGGGCCCGCCTGCCCCACCTTCGGCGGTGCGGACCTCCAGATGGAAGCCGCGCGGGATGTCGCAATGGGCGCTTTCCAGGGCCTCGCGGACGTCGTTCTCCAGCCGGCCGCCTTCGCCGAACGCGGTCTGAAAAAGCGCCCGCTTGCCTGCATCCGGCGCAACCAGCGTCACGGCGATCCGCGGATAGGGGAACACGCGGCGGCCGCGCGCCACCGTCTGGATTTTGGTTTCGATCTCTTCCAGAATGGCGCGGTGGACCAGCAGCAAATGGTCCGATTCCGCGGGGCCGAAAACCCGCTCGGTCCAGTGGCGGAAGCCGCGTTCAATGGTTTTTTCGATGCCGGTGAAGAGACTCATGGCTGAATCAGGCCCAGTTTGGCCGCTGCGTCAACAATTTCCGCTCCGGCGGGCGCCGCGGCCGTTCCGCCGTACACTCCATTTTCCACCAATATCGAGAAGGCAATCTTGCGCGCGCTGCCGCCGTAGGGCGCGTAGCCGATGAACCAGGCGTGCGAAGGACCGTCGGCCAGCTCGGCCGTGCCGGTCTTGCCGGCGATGGGCACGCTGGCCGCGGCGGCGCGGCGGCCGGTTCCGGAAGTCACCACCTCGCGCATGAACTTGGCCAGGGTCTGCGCGGCGGAGGCGTCCAGCACGGGGCGCGGCTCGTCGGTGCGCGCGTTATTCTCGTCGGTGATCCAGCGGCCTTGCGGCATGGCGCCGGCATTGGCCACGGTGGCGGCCACGCGCGCCAGTTGGAACGGCGACGCCACCACTTGCCCCTGTCCGTAGGACGATTGCGGCAGCGACTTGCGCAATTGCGCCGCCGTGCCGGGCGATGCCACCGCGATGCTGAGCAGGTTGGCAACGTCCAGCAGCGCTTCGGCGCCCACATCGTACGTGCCCAACTGCGCGAAGTAGGCGTTGCAGGAAACCACGATGCCGCGCTCCATATCCACTGTCCCGTGGGGGCTCGTATCTTCGACATCGTCGCGGATGGGGCGCGTCGATCCCTTCATGTAATTGCCCACGCGCCCATCGGGCAGACGGATGCACTGGTAGGTTTTGTGCGTCAGCGTTGCGTCCTTGCGCAGCGCGGCCATGGCGGTGACCACCTTGAACGTGGAGCCTGGCGGGTAGAGGCCGTAGCGCGCGCGGTCGAGATAGGGGTTGAGCGCGGGTTCGGGGGAAACCGCTCTCTGACGTTCGCGGCTCGGATCGGGGGACTGGATCGGGTCGGAGGCGCCGGTCAAATCGGGCTGCGGCAGGCTGACGGAAGCCAGCAGGTCGCCGGTTGCCGGGTCCAGAACCACGGCTGCCCCTTTGTCCACATTGGCTTGCTTCAATTGCTTCGCCAGGATCTCCGCCACTCGAACCTGCAGGCGCGCATCGATGGACATGTGTACGTCGCGCGGCCGGTCAAGCACGCGGCGGACGGCGGGGCTGTCGGGCTCGTAGCGATGCCGCAACAGCGGCACCAGCTCGCGGTAGTCGTAGCGAATGACGCGCTCCATCGCCTTGGTCTTGGGGTTCTTCACTTCCACCAGCGTGGGACGGTCGTCATAGCCGCGCAGACGACGGGCGGAATCGCGCTCCACGAAGGAGGTGTTGCCGGCGCCCCAACGCTCGCGCGTTCGCAGATCTCCCAGCAGGTCGAACGTCAAGCCGCCGAAGGGGTAGTGGCGGCTCTCCGAGCGCGGGCAGGCGCGGTCGATGTCGACGCCCAGTTGCTGGTACTCGGCGCGATGTTTTTCAAGCTCGGCCCAGTCGCCGGTGGCGAGCGGCAGGCCATTGCGGTCGTAGATGGACCCCATGGGAATGGAGTTCATGACGTCCTGGAACCGCGGGTTGTACTGGTAGCGCCTGGCGCCATCGGACTGCACCACCAGCGTGCCCTGGCCCATCGTTTCGGCGCTGCGCGCCACTTGCACGTACGCGGCTTTCGATAGCGCGATGGCCCCCAGGACGGCGAAAGCGATGCCTGCGGCGGCCACCGGGGCGCGAAATGGCGCCGCGTGGTCTTCCTGCTCCTTGGTGGCCGGAGCGGCGCGACCGCTGATGGAGAGCAGCATGCCGATCATCAGGAAGTTCATCAGCATGGCGGTGCGGCCGTAGCTGAGGAACGGCGTCACCACGCCGGTGAGCGGAAACGCGCCCAGAGCGCCGCCGGCGATAACCAACACCTGCAACGCCGTGGCCGCGGCTAGTCCGGAAGCCAGGAAGAATTCATAATCCGTGCGGGCGCGCAGGGCGATGCGGAACGCGCGCCAGACCAGGAACGCGTAGAGCGCAAACGCCGCCGCCACGCCCAGGAAGCCGCACTCCTCGCCCAGCGCGGAGAGGATCAGATCGGTGTGCGCGGCCGGCGCCAGTTGCGGGTCGCCCAGCCCGATTCCCGTGCCCGTAACGCCGCCCGTGGCGAACGCCCACAGTGAGTGCGCCAGTTGATCGCCTCCGTGCACCATGTTGTCCCACGGAGAAAGCCACATGGCCACGCGCTCGCTCACGGTGTGCGGAACGCCGAGGACGTAGCCGGCAGCGAAGCCCACAACCAGCAGACCCAGTCCGGCCGCCGGCACGAATGCGCTGCCCCGCGCCAGGCCGTAAAGCGTGAGGAACAAGCATCCGAAGATCAACGCCGGACCCATATCCTTTTGCAGGAAGAAGAAGACCAGCGAAAGGGCCACGCAAGCCAGCATGGGAATGGTGTATTCAAGCGGCGGGATATCGAAGCGCCGCGTGAGAGCGGAGACCGACGCGCGAGTCTCGCGCGCATGACGCAGCACGTCCCAGCGGCTCGCGAAATAGCCCGCCAGGAAGAGCACCAGCAGAATGCGTATGAGTTCCACCGGCTGGAAGCCGAGCAGGTTGACCTTGGCGTCGCTGGTTCCCGGACCGTATCCGAATACGATCAGCGCCACGGACAGCGTGAAACTGGCGAGCAGCGGAACGAAGCTCAGCTTGCCCAACAGGCGTTCGAAATCGAGTGCGCTCGAAACCGCCAATAGAACCGCTCCGCCTGCCACGCCTTGAGCGAAATCCACGAACAGCAGGTTGTCGCGGACGGGGTCGCGCAAGGCGATCATGAGGATCAGCCCGGCGCCCGTGAGTACGAGGACCGCGGGCAATAACAACTGGTCGCCGCGAAATCCACGGATGCTCCACCAGAAATGCGCCAGCAGAAACGCCGCGAAAAACACGCCGGCCCATAGGTAGAACGCGCGGCGGAACTGGACCGGCGTGCGGACCACCAACATGGTTTTCAGCTCGCGTACCTGCGCGGCCGTGAGCAGCGGCATGGAATCGCGCCCCGCCAGCCGGTCGCGGAGATCCTGCATCGCGCGGCCGCGGCCCAATTCACTGGCGGTAACGCGAATGCGCGCGATGGCGCCCACGTTCGAGAGCCCGCCGGAGACGTAATAGATCTTGCGCGCCGCCAGGTCGCGCTCGGCGGGATCGGGGAACATGGGATCGGGAGAGCGTGCGAGCACGTTAAGCAAATCTTCCCGCGCCGAAAGGGCGTTCAGATCGAGAACGCTTTTCGCGGTTAGCCCGTTGGCGATATCCGCAAGAGGCTGGGTCTTGGTTTTATAGACCTGGTACAAGCCCGCGCCGACAAGCAACGCGGCGGCCGTGGCCCAGGCGAACTCGGAGCGCCGCCATGAGAAGCGGCTGCCGCGCGCGCGCCGGATCTGGGCGCGTTCGGAGGTTTGACTGCGCGTTACGGCCATAAGGTGGCTTTGCTATTGGTGGCGCGGGCGATTCGCCGGCGAATCGTGGCTGGTCCTTTGCTCATGGGTGAAACAGTCGGTGCAACAGCCCTCCTGCATCCTGGTCGCCAATTTGTTCCAGGCGGAGGTTCACGCTGTCCAGGTCGTTCTCGATCTTGCTAATCTGTTCCGTCGCATTGGCATACGGCTCAATGCTCTGGTACAGCTTGAGCGCGGTCTGGTAGTCCTGCGCGGCGCGCGATACTTGATCCTTTTCCTGCGGCAGCCCGCGCACGCTGAGCGAATCCAGCCAGAGCCGGTCGGCCCGGTCGCGATAGCCGTCGGCAAGCTGCAGTTGGTCACGGTTGCCGAGTTTATAGCCACGGTCGGCTGCCTGCTTGAGCGCTTCGTTAGCCTTGTCGATGTCCTTGAGGCCATAAACGTACACGCGCGCCAGGCCCAGTTCCGGGTCGGGCGAGCGGGGCAGCAGGCTCTGGGCCTCGTTGAAGTCCGCTACGGCTTCGTCCAGTTCCTTGGGGTTGCGGTGAACCGTGCCGTTGATGCGCGCGATGTGTCCGTCGCACAAGCGCAGTTCACCGCGCGTCGTGTCGTCCGGGTCCGCCTCCAGCGCGTGCGACAAGTACGTGCGGGCGCGCCGCCAGTCGGTCTCGTACAACGGTTGCGCATCGTTGCGGTATGAGGCGATCACGCGCCCGGCCGCCTCCACGAACTTCTGTTTCACCACGTCTCGCGGGCCCCGTAATAACCAGGACGAGGAGTGACCGGTGGAAAGTTCCGTCCACCGGTCCCAAATCTTTCCAAGGTCGGTAATTTGCTCAGTTTCCACCTGCCGCTCCAGTTCCTGGCCGCGCCCGTAAAGCCGGAAGCCGGAAATCATCGACCACGCCATATACAGGACGATCAAGGCCGCCAGCGCCGCAACCCCGCGCATGAAGAGGACCAACTGCGCGCTGGGCGGTTTCCTGGCGTGCGCCGTGTTGGGCCAAAGCTCCTTGGAAGCGGTGGAGGCAGTCGCGCGCGTTTCCGAACCCGTGGAGCCGGAAGGCTGGCCGGGAGTGCTGCCAAACCGAACGCCGCGGCGGGTGGCATCGGTATCCGAATCCCGCTGGCGGAAGGTGCGGCGCGTGGCGTCCAAATCCTCGGTTGCGGCGCGCACCGGCTCGCCTCGCCGGAACGCGCTCAGGTCGGCCGCGAAATCGCGCGCCGTGGCGTAGCGCACCTCCGGGTCGGGCGCCATCGCCTTGGAAAGGATGCGGCGCAGCGGCTCCGGGCACGGGTCCGGCGCCGGCGGCGGCGGCACGCGCGAGCGGATCATGCGCTCCAGTTGCTCGGTGTTGGAGGCGTGGTACGGTTGCAGGCCCGTGACCATTTCGTACAGCGTCACGGCCAGCGACCAGAGGTCGGAAAGCGCGCTCACATCGCCGGAATCCAGGCGCTCGGGCGAGGCGTACGGCACGCTGCCGAACTCATTGCGCGTGAGGCGGCGCGAAAGCGAAAGCGCCTTGGCGATCCCGAAATCGAGGACGCGCACCTCGCCGTGGGAATCGATGCGGATGTTCTTCGGCTTGATATCGCCGTGCACGATGCCATGGAAATCCTTGCCGTCGATGACTACCTGCAGGTTGTGCGCGTTCTCCAACGTCTGCGCCACGGCCATGGCGGCGTCGGCGGCAAACTCCACCGCCAGCGGCCCGCCCTTCATCAACTCGGCGAGATCCTGGCCATCGATGTATTCCATCGCGACGAAAAAGTAGCCCTCCAGGTCGCCCGAATCGTGGACGCGCGTCACATGCGAATCGATAGCGGCCAGCCGCGCCTGCAACTCCGCGCCGCGCCGCTCGGCCTCAATCGAAGCGCACGTATCGGCATCCTCGCTGTGTTCGATCAGCTTGAGCGCCACCACGCCGTTGGCTTCGGTGTCCTGTGCCAGGTATACATCGGCCATTCCGCCGCGGCCCAGCTTGCGGATGATCTCGTACTTTCCGAGTTTGCGGCCGGCCGGTGCGATCACTGCTTCTTACCCCCGGCCGGTTTCGCGTCGATGAAGGTGTTGTGCGCGCGCACGTCCTTCATCGCGATCTCGGCAGGCAACTCCACCTGGATGGCATTTTTGTCGAACAGGTTGCCCTCGATCGCCGGCCGCGCGCCATCGCGGGCCGTCAGGCCGGTCTTGTTGCCGCGTAACGTATTGTGCGAAATCAAGGGTTCCGATGGACCGGTAATCAGAATGCCGGCGCCGCTCGAATCGTGAACTGAGTTGCCGCGCAACAAGTTACTGCCGGCGCCGCGAATTTCAATTCCGACCCCCGCTCCGTCCACGTCCAAATCTTCCAATTCCACATCCGAATCCGCGAGCACGATTCCCGCCGAAAGCGGAGCCTGGCCGCCCCCGACAATGCGCAAACCGGTGACACGCGCGTTCCTGACGTTCTCGGCGATCACGGCGGGGCCATTGCTCATGGGGGCCGCGCGCAGGATGGCGTCGCGCGTACGCAAGTTCACGCCGCTCTTCAGGCGAACCTGCTCGCTGTACTCTCCGGCCAGAACCTCCACCGTATCGCCCGGGCGAGCCGCAGCCAGCGCGTCCGAAATGCTCGAAAACGCGGCGCCGGGGCCAACCCGCAGCACCCGCGCCGGGCGGACGGGCGGAGGCTTCGGGTTCCACGCGTCGCGTGAAATCCACATACCAGCGGCCGCCAACAGCAACCCGTACAAGAACACCGCCGGCCGGCTCGAAAACAGGCCCCAGCCGCCCCACGCGACAACCGGCGCGGGAGCTGTGAACTGCGGACCCTCCACCACGATTACCGTTACGTTGTCCTTGCCGCCGGCGCCATTCGCCGTGGCGATCAACTCGCGCACGGCCGCTTCCGGGTCGCCCGCGTGGCTCTCCACCGCGCGCCGGATCGTGGGTGAAGGCACCAGATCGCTCAGCCCGTCGCTGCACAGCACCAGCGCGGCATCGGGTTCGAAGGGAATGCGCTGCACCTCGATGAAATCCGCGTCTCCCGGCTCATGCTCCTCGGAGCCGACGTCGCGGAAAACTTCATTTCGCCGCGGGTGAGTCATGGCCTCTAATTCGGTCAGTTCGCCGCTTTCCTCGCGTTCTCCCACGGGCGAATGGTCGTGCGTGATCTTGCGGATGGCCCCGCGCCGGACCTGGTAGAGGCGCGAATCGCCCACGTGTCCCACCACCGCCGAGCCGTTCTCCAGCAGGACCAGCGTGAGCACGCACGCCATCCCTTCCCACTCCGGGTTGGAACGGGCGGCGCGCAGGATTTCGTTGTTGGCCACGGCGATGGCTTCGCGAATGCGCTGCTCGGCCGTGCCCGTCTGCCGTTCCAATCGCGCGCGCACGCGCTCCACCGCAATCTCCGCCGCCTTTTCGCCGGCGGCCTGCCCGCCGATGCCGTCCACCACCAGAAAGAGGCCGCGGTCGGCGTCCACGTAAAACGCGTCTTCGTTGTTCCGGCGCACCAGCCCAGGATCGCTCGCCGCCGCGCACCTCACGTTGGTCTTAACCATTCGATGTGCTTCGGAATTCGAGGAACAGCACGTCGGCCAGGCCGATCCGCGCCTGCTCCGGCACCGGCGCTTCCAGGTTGCTGTCGCGCTTCTCGCCGTCCACGAATTCCACGCTGGAAGGAGCCTTCTCGCCGTTGATGGTGGTGCCCAGGCGGCTCAGGTCCTTGAGGAAGAACTTGCCGCTCGCCGGATCGCGCCGCAGCCGGAAGTGCTCGCGCGAAACGTCGGGCAGCGTGTCGAATTTCAGATCGGTCCAATAGTCCCGCCCGCCGCGCCCGGCCACAATCTCGTCCTTGGTCATGCGGTAGGTCTTGCGCCCGCTATTGTCCTCGTATTCGATGGTGGCGCAGGCAGCCTGGCCGGCGGGTTCCGCGGCCTCCGGCGCTTTCTCGTAAACCGGCTGCGCGGCTGTCTGCGCGCCGCCCATGCGCCGCGTGGCGATGCGCTTGGTCATAGACCCGGCCCCGAATTCGGCCTTGGCGGGCATGGCCAACTCTGAATAGATCACAATGTCGCCCGGCTCCGCATCGTCGTCCGTGTTTTCGAGAATGGTAACCTGCCAGCCGCCATCGGGAGGCGTAATCTGCGGTTCCGAGCGTCGCGAAAGCTTCAGACGTTCCACCAGCGATGCGCGGTTGAGCGATTCCAACTCCGCATCGAGCGCCCGCCGCGCCTCATCCACGATGCGCGGAACGATGCCGCGCAGCCGTTCCATATCGCCAGGATGGATGTACACGTGATAGACGGCAGGCGCGAGCGTGGAGTAGTGCAGCGGCTCCAAACCCTCCCGCATATTCCGCACGATCTCGAGGATGATCTCCCGCGCAGTGACGGGTTTAGCAGCGGCCGGACGGTCCATGGGAACCCTCATCCAATCTTAGCAACCGGTAGGGAGGCTGCGGCTATGGAACAAACTCGAGCCCTCTGCCGCCAACGCTGCAATTTGTGGCGCTTACCATGCAAGCATCGCCGCACCTCCCGTGGTAGGGAAATGGGTCCCCTTCGCACGGCCCGCAAAGCTCGCAGTCCGCACAAAACAACGCTGCGGGTACGGCGTTCGGCGGCATGCGGAACGTCGCCTGGTACAGCCCAATCGCGCCCGGCACGAGGCTGGCGGACACCGTTGCGACGGGGCTGGTATGCGGCAGAAAATTACAGAACAGCTTCCCCTTTATCGGGCTGGCCGTTGTGGCGGACGCTGGAGCGCCGGTCTCCGGCTGGTTCTCCACCGGGCCGAGGCCCGTGAAGTAGAGCCGGAACGTATCCCCAGGCCCGGGCTGCCCGGGCGGTGGCCCCGTCGCATCGCCATTGGATGCCTTCATCCCGAACAGGTTCGGCTCGCCCGGACCTGCCGGCTCAAGAGCGATGCCGTACGGCCGCGCCAATACCATGCCGTTCTGCTCAAACGGCGATGGGCCCGAATCGACAATCCGAAACGGGACGGTTCCAGTAGACGCCGACCACGGGATCTGTATATCAAGCTGCCCCGGCTTCGCCGCCAGCACCGGCGCCGGCTGGTTGTCGATCAGGATTCGGTTCTTCCAGTCGCTCGCAGAGCCTGTAAAAGCGGCGCCCCTCATGTGGAGCAGCGAGCCGAACCCCCACGAACCGCCGGTGCCAGCCACGTACGCCGGGGCCGGAATGAGCGTATCGACGGCGCCGGTTGAAAGCGTGACCTTCACCAGACGCCCGGCCGTTGTGACCAGAAACACCAGATCGCCGGAGCCGCTCAGCGTTCCGTCGGTAACCAGTTCGCCCTCCGCCAGCGGCATCGGCTCGGTTTTCCCCGAGGGCACATCCGAGAGGTACGCACGGCCTTCCGCGGCGTTGTTATCGCCGACCCGGAACAGCACACGCTGCCCGTTGTTCGAAAGGCCCAACATCGTCGCGATTTGCGGAAAGTGCTGGGGGCCCGTCTGCACGCCAAGCGTGAAAAGGGCGGAGTCGCGTCCCGATGCCAGGTCCCTTGCGACAACTTGTCCCCCTCCGACTAAGACAACCGTGCTCGCATCGTCGCTCAGCGCCAAAGGCTGTACCATCCGGGACCGGTACGGCGCGAGGGGAGTGAACTTGCCGGCCTTCCACACGCCTGCTGGGGTCGCCAGAGACAGGCCTCCTCCGGGCGACAGCGACGCCAGGAAGGAACCATCGGATGCGAGGGCGAACGCGGATGAACCGCAGCACGGCGGCGCAGGGACGGTGGTACGCTCGCCCGTGCCGATTTCCACCAAGGTCGCGCTACGCGCGATCGGACTGCCATTGTCCGCCGTCAGCAGCGCCCATTTGCCATTCCGGCTCACGTGCACGGATCCCGTGCCAAGGTCCAGATTCTTCCCCCCGCGGAACATCAATTCGCCGCAACTGCCCGCGCCGCCGTCGCAGACGCCGTGCAGCGTGAGGCCCACCACCTCGCCGTCGCCTGAAACCCACGGCGCGCTTACGCGAAGCATCAGATGCCGCCACTGCGGCCCAAAGGTCTCAGCCTCGGCGATCATCGCGGCGCCTTCCGGCCCGAAGCGATATAGCCGATCTTGCTCCGGCAGTAGCTTCCCGCTGTTCTTGAGCGTCAGCTTGGAAGTGAAGTAAAGGTACTTTCCGTCGTCGGTGGCCGTTAAGTGCGAGAACTGCGCACTGAGCGGCAACGCCAGCCCCGCGATCAGCATCGCGGCGTGGCATACCACCTTGTGGGACATAGATTGGCCAGATGGTAGCGCGCCCCAATTCCGGACGCAAGGCCCCGCTGCCCGCTGAGCCTATTCCACCGTTACGTGCGTGCCCTTGCGCTCCTCGCGCGAAAGATGGGCAATCCGGTCGTCGATGACGCTGCGAATGCCTTTCAGAAACTCCACACGGGCATTCCGGAAGTGGCCGTGGCCGGCTTCCGACATGCGCTGCTCAATCATCGGCAGGATCGTGCAAAACAGGCAGCCGGGACGCGCCGCTCCGGCGCTGGCGGTTTTCTCCTCTTCCATACTCAACTCTCCTTCATTTCCACGGTCAGAATTCTATTCTCCAACGTTGCGCGGCTGGGCGAAAGGGCGGCCATTGAAACCGGCAGGCCGATGTGCCGCCGCAGCGTTCCGATTTCCACCACCAATTCATCGCCCTTCTTGAATAAGCCCACCTCGCCCTTCACCGCGAACGGCAGGCGCAGACGGATTTCATAGTGCCCGTCGCGCTTGGCGAACGTGTACGGCGCCTCCGTGCGGCCCACCGCGGCGGGGTCTTCGGTCTCGGCGTACAACGAGCGGGCCAGTTCCTCCAGGCGCTCGCGCCCCAGCACTTCATGCGTGAACAGCGGCACCCGCTTGACCGGCGCCGGCGCGAAGTACGCCTCGATTTCCTCCATGATCCGCTCCTGCGACGCGCGCCATTCCTGGAACCACTCGTCTTTGATCGCCGCCGGCAGCACGCGGTTGACAATAATCCCGTCCACCGTCAGCCCGTGCAAGGTAAAGTACACATACGCGCGCTGCGTCTCCCGCAGCACCATGCGCTCCGGGTTGGTGACCAGCCGGACGCTGGTGATTTTCGCGTCCTCCAGAAGCTCCACCACGCCGTCCAGCTTCCCGAAAAGCGCCTGGATGTTGGCGAAATAGGTGTCCGGCGGCAGTTCCACCGGCGAAACGCGGTTCGCCAGCGGACGCACGGCCTTCAGAAGCCCGCGCTGGAACGGGAAAATGTGCTTCATGTACCACTCGAGCGTGGTCGGCATGCTGACGAAACGCAGCGATTCGGCGGTCGGCGCGCAATCGAGCACGATCACGTCGTAGCGCTCCTCGCGCCGGAACTGGTTTACATACATCATGGCGCTCAGTTCCTCCATGCCCGGGAGGATCGCCAGTTCCTCGGCCTCCACGTCGCTGATTCCGGTGGTGCGCAGCACGGAAATCACGTAGGAGGAGATCTCGCGCCAGTGCTCTTTGATTTCCTTCTGAATGTTGACTTCGTGGACGGCCAGGCGCCCGTCGATGGAGTACGGGTCGCCCGTCTTGCCGTGAAACAACTCCGTTTCGAGGTCGAAAGCGTCCGCCAAGCTGTGGGCGGGGTCCACGCTCATTACCAGCGTACGGTAGCCTAAACGGGACAATTGCAGCCCGGTGGCAGCCGCAAGACTGGTTTTCCCGACGCCTCCCTTGCCGCTGAACAGAAGGATGCGCATACCTTATGTTACGGCAGGAGGCTGCGTGAGGTTTCCGGGGCAATCGGCCGATAAGACAGGCATGTTCGAGTGGAAGGAAGAATTCAGCGTACGGATGCCGCACATCGACGCGCAGCACCAGGAGTTATTCCGTCTGGCGGAGAACCTGTACAAGGCGATGTCGGCCGGCCACGGCAAGGCCGCGCTGGAGGAAACCCTCGACCGGCTGGTGCGTTACACGGAAGACCATTTCTCCGCCGAAGAGCGCCTCATGCGCCTGAACGACTACAACGCCCAGGTGGGGCACAGAACCGAGCACCAGGCGCTCACCCGGCAAGTACGGCAGTTTCAGGCCGATTTTAACAGAGGCCGGACCACTATGGCCGTCCCCGTTCTGCAGTTCCTGCGAAACTGGCTCGAAACTCACATCAAAGGGTCGGACATGAAACTGGCGACCTTCATCCGGCAAAGGACGGCGGCGTAGAGACTACTCGCCGGCGCTCTTTTTCAGTTCGGCCAGCGCGGCCAGCACTTCTTCGCTGTGCGGATTCGGATTGACCTTCACATACACCTTCCGAATCACCCCCTGCGGGTCGATCAAGAACGTGTTGCGCGCGGCGACCGCCGGACCCATGGAACCGTACTTGGCCACCACCTCGTGCTTCTCGTCCGACAGCAGCTTGAACGTCAGGCTTTCCTTGGTGCAAAACTGCACATGCGAGTCCACCGAATCCACGCTGACGCCCAGAATCACGGCCTTCGCCTTGTCGTACTGCGCCAGGTCCCGCTGGAAATTGTGGGCCTCGATGGTACATCCCTGCGTCATATCTTTCGGGTAGAAATAGAGCACCACCCACTTGCCGCGATAATCGGACAGGCTGACGGGTTTGCCTTCCTGCGAATTTAGCGTGAAGCCGGGCGCGGCCTGGCCAACGGCCGGTATGTCGTCCGCGCGGACTACCGAAATTGCGGTGAACGCCACGGCCGAAGCGAATAACACGGCCGGAATCGCGCCTGCGACCATCTTTGAAAACCTCATGTTCCCATTCCCTCCCTGAATGCGTTTGCCGCGCTTGGAGCGGCGCCTCCAGATATAATACACGCTTCGATAGCTTGGCGTGTCAAGGGGTGGAATCGCATGCGAAAGACCTGTTTTCTTGCGTTGTTGGCGGTTTTCGGCGCCGCCGCGGCCGGCCGGCGTTCTTCGTTCGACGAGAATTGGAAATTTCTCAAAGGCGATGCCTCCGGCGCCGAGCAGCCCGCTTTTGACGACAAGACCTGGCGTACGCTCGACCTGCCGCACGATTGGGCCATTGAAGGTCCGTTCGATGTCAAATTCGGCTCTTCCACCGGCGGTCTCCCCATCGGCGGCACGGGCTGGTATCGCAAGCATTTCACCGTGCCCGCCGCCGACAAAGGCAAGTTCTACTCCATCGAGTTCGATGGCGCCATGTCCAACTCCACCGTCTGGCTCAACGGTCATGAGATCGGCGGCCGTCCGTACGGCTATAGCAGTTTCGAGTTCGACCTCACGCCCGATCTCAAATTCGGCGCGGAGAACGTAATTGCCGTGCGCCTGATGCCCGAGCAATCCTCCTCGCGCTGGTATCCGGGCGCGGGCATCTACCGCAACGTCTGGCTGGTGGTCACCGGGCCCGTCCACGTCGCCCACTGGGGGACTTACGTCACCACCCCGGATGTTTCGGCCGCCGGCGCCACCGTCTCCGTGAAGAGCACCGTCCGCAACCGCAATACCGCGCCCGCCCATGCCACCGTGGAAACGTCCATTCTGGATGCCGCCGGCAAGCAGGTTGGCCGCCAGTCCTCGGAAGCCGACATGGCGGCGCAGGGCGCCGCCATCGTCGCCGCAACCATTAAGGTGTCCCAGCCGCACCGCTGGGATACGCGCGATTCGTACCTATATCAGGCGGTCACCACCGTGCGCTCCGGAAGCCAGGAACTCGACCGCTATGTCACTCCCTTCGGAATCCGCACCATCGAGTTCAACCGCGACAAGGGCTTGCTGCTCAACGGCCGCGCGATGAAGATCAACGGCGTCTGCGATCATCACGACCTTGGCGCGCTGGGAACCGCCGTCAATCGCCGCGCCACCGAGCGCCAACTGGAGATCCTCAAGGGGATGGGCGTCAACGCGTTGCGCACCAGCCACAACCCGCCCTCGCCCGAAATGCTCGATGCCTGCGACCGCATGGGAATCCTGGTCATGGACGAAGCCTTCGACATGTGGCGCATTCCCAAAGTGCCCAACGGCTACTCGAAATACTTCGACCAGTGGGCCGAGCGCGATATGCGCGACATGCTCCTCCGCGACCGCAACCACCCCAGCGTGATGATGTGGAGCATCGGCAATGAGATCCCCGAACAGAATCGCGCCGATGGCTGGGAGACCGCCAAGATGCTTACCGGCATCGCGCACGAAGTGGACCCCACGCGCCCCACCACGTCCGCCATGAACAACTGGCAGGCTGCTATGAAAACCGGCTTCGCAGACCAGGTGGATCTCAAGGGCTTCAACTACCAGCCCATGCAGTACGCGAACATCCAAAAGGACCATCCGGCGTGGATCGTCTTCGGCTCCGAGACCGACGGGTGCTCCAGCTCGCGGGGCGTCTACGATCTGCCCGTCGCGAACAGCTTCAATCGCGCCGAGCACCAGGTGTCGAGCTACGACGTGGTGGCCCCTTCCTGGGCGTACTGCGCCGATGTGGAGTTCGACGCGCAGGACCGCCTCCCGAACATTCTAGGCCAGTTCACCTGGAGCGGGTTCGACTATCTGGGCGAGCCGTGGCCCTGGGACGGCGCGCAGGGCTGGCCGTCGCGCAGTTCCGATTGGGGTACCGTGGATCTGGCCGGCTTCCCCAAGGACCTTTATTACCTGTACAAGAGCAAGTGGACCGCCGAGCCCATGGTCCACGTTCTGCCCCATTGGAACTGGGCGGGGCATGAGGGCCAGACCATCCCAGTCATGGCCTTTTCCAACGCCGATGAAGTCGAGTTGTTCGTCAACGGGAAATCGCTCGGCAGAAAGAAGCCGGGTGTGGATACGGTAGTCATCCCCGTGGGCAGGAACGTATCGCCGGATCTGAAATTCACCTCGAAGTACCGTCTGGAATGGGACGCGCCCTACGCGCCCGGTTCCTTGCGCGCGGTGGCCTACAAGAATGGCAAGCAGGTGGCCGTGGATGAAATTCGCACCGCCGGGGCGCCCGCGCGCGTGCGCCTGCTCCCTGACCGCGCGAAGATTTCCGCCTCTGGCGACGATCTTTCCTTCATCACCGTTCGCATCGAAGATAAAGACGGCAACCCGTGCCCGCAGGCCGCCAACCGAGTCCATTTCAAAGTGGAAGGCGCCGGCAAGATCGAAGCAGTCGACAACGGCGACGCCGCCAGTATCGAGCCATTCCAGGCCGACTATCGGACAGCCTTCAACGGCCTGGCCCTGCTGATCGTCCGCTCGAAAGCCGGCCAGCCCGGCCGTATCCAGGTGACCGCCTCTTCCGACGGCCTGCAGACGGCCGCCGCCACCCTCACCGCGGCCCGCTGATGCTCTCCAGGAAGGAACGCACCCTACGCGCCCTCAAGCGGGAACCGGTCGACCGGCTGCCTACGCAATCGAACTACACGCGCGCCATGGGCCGTTTGCTGGCCGCGCATTTCGGCATCGCCGAGGCCGATCTGCCCGAGCGTTTGGGAAATCACCTGCTCCGCGTCGACATAGACTACGCTCGCCGCACGAACGCCGATGGATCGGTCGAATTCGACTGGTGGGGCGCCGGCTGGCATACCCGCACCGAGGGTTACTGGCCCGCGTTCGCCCCTCTCAAACATTCGCTGGATCTCGATCGCTACCCTTGGCCCAATCCCAACGAGCCGGCGCTTCTCACCACGGCTCGGCGGACCATCGCGCGCGATGGCGCGTCCAGTTTCATTGCGCCCAATCTAGGCATGTGTCTCTTTGAGCGGGCCTGGTCGCTGCGCGGATTCGATGCCACACTAATGGATATGCTGGAACGCCCCGAATGGGTCGAGGATCTCCTGGACCGCATCGCGGAGATTCAGTTTTGCCTCTGCCGCAGGTTCGTCGCGGCCGGCGTCGCAGGCGGCTATTTCGGTGACGATTACGGCGCGCAACGCGCCATGCTGTTCTCGCCGCGCTTGTGGCGCAGGCTCATCAAACCGCGCCTCGCCAGGCTGTTCGCGGTCTTCACGGACGCCGGCCTTCCCGTGATCCTGCATTCCGATGGCGATATCCGCGCCATCCTGCCCGATCTGGTTGAGATTGGGCTCACCGCGCTCAACCCCGTGCAGCCCGAGGTCCTCGACCACGCGTGGCTGCGAAAAGAGTATGGGGCCAGGCTCAGTTTCTATGGCGGAATTTCGACGCAGGGCGTGCTGCCCGGCGGCTCCGTGGAGGATGTGCGCGCCGCGACCCTTGCGTGCGCGCGTGCGCTGGCGCCCGAAGGAACCGGGCTGCTGCTCGGCCCTTCGCACCGCATGCAATCCGATATTCCAGCCCGTAATGTGGAGGCAATGCTCAATGCTTTCGACGAAACAACCCGCTGATTCGACGCTGCGTTCGCAGGCCCGCGCCGAGCGCGTCGCGGCGTGCTTCCGCCAGACATTCGGCGGCGATCCCGACCTGTGGGCGCGTGCGCCCGGACGGGTCGATTTGATGGGCAGCCACACGGATTACAACCTGGGCTTCGTCCTCACCCTGCCGATCGGCCGGGACACCTGGATCGCCGCCCGCCGCCGCGACGGCCGAACCGTGCGCATCCATTCCATGAACCTCGACGCCGGGGATGAGTTCCCTCTCGATGCGATTAGCCAGGTCCCCGAATCGCGCTGGTGCAATTATGTGCGCGGCGTCGCTGCCATCTTGCAAGCCGAAGGTCTCCCGCTCGCGGGCTGCGACTCCGTGATCCACAGCACTGTCCCGATCGAGAGCGGTTTGAGTTCCTCCGCCGCCCTGGAGTGCGCGCTGGCCACGGTCTTCGAGGGGTTAGGCGATTGGAGCCTCACGCCCGAACGGAAGGCATTGCTGTGCCAGAAGGCCGAAAACCAGTTCGTGGGCGTAAACTGCGGAATTCTCGATCAGTATTCGTCCTGCCTGGGGCGCGAGGGATGCGCGCTGCTGCTCGATTGCCGCGACCTTTCGACGCGCGCCGTGAAAATTGCGGACGGCATTCAGGTCGTCGTCTGCAACACCATGAGCCAGCGCAGGCTATCGGGCGGCGAGTATTCCCAGCGCAGGGCCGATTGTGAGCGTGGCGCCGCCGCGTTGCACGTGAACGCGCTGCGCGATGTAACACCGGCAATGCTGGCGGCGAGACGCAGCGAACTCCCGGAGCAGGTTGCGAAGCGCTGCGACTTCATCGTGGCCGAGAGCGCGCGGGCCGAATCGCTGGCCCAGGCGCTCACCGGGGGCGACCGTGCGGCCGCCGCCAGGCTCTGCGCCGATTCGTTTGCGGGCGCGCGCGACCTTTACCAGATCTGCTCGCCGGCCATGGAAACCATGATGGAAGCAATGCTCGCCGCGCCGGGCGTCATCGGCGCGCGGCAGGCCGGGGCGGGATTCGGTGGCTGCATGGTCGCCCTGGTGGATGGGGCAAGCGCGGACGCCTTCCAGGCCTCCGTGCGCGATGCCTATCTCACCGCGGCCCAGGTGCTTCCAGAGATTTACCCCGTGGAAGCCGCGCAGGGCGCCGGCCTGTTCCGCAAGGAAGATATCGTCAAATGAACCTGGAGACGCTGCCAAGCCTGACTACCGCCTATGATGTCCCGCCACAGCAGGCTGCGCAATTCCAGCGTCAGGGCCACATCCTCCTGCGCGGTGTCGCTTCCGTGGAAGAAGTGGCGGCGTACCGCGGCATCATCCTCGCGGCCCGCGACCGCTTCGGAGCGGAACGCACCCCACTGGAGACCCGCGACACATACGGCAGGGCGTTCCTGAAGGGCATGAATCTGTGGGCCAAGGACGAAGGAGTGCGTCGATTTGTCCTGGCCTTCCGATTCGCCAGGCTTGCAGCCGACCTGCTTGACGTACGCGGCGTCCGCATCTACCACGATCAGGCATTGCTCAAGGAACCGGGCGGTGGAATCACGCCGTGGCATCAGGACCAGCACTACTGGCCGCTGGACACGAACGCCACCGTCACCATGTGGATGCCGCTGGTCGATGTAACTCCCGAAATGGGCGCCATGCGCTTTGCCTCGGGATCCCACCGGGACGGCTACCTCGGCGACATGCCCATCGGCGACGAGTCCGAGCGGCTCTTTAAGCGGTATATTCAAACCCGCGGTTACAAGATTGCCCCTGGAGCGGCGATGAAGGCAGGCGATGCCACCTTCCACCAAGGTTGGACTCTGCACAGCGCGCCCGCCAACGCCACGGATCGTACCCGCGAAGCCATGACGGTGATTTGGTATGCCGACGGCGCCCGCGTGTCGGAACCCGATAACTTCAACCGCCAGCGCGATCTGAAGACGTGGCTGCCCGGCCTGAAGCCCGGCGATCTGGCGGCAACGGACCTGAACCCCCTTGTTTTCCGCCGCTGAGGGGAGCTGACCGCCGGCCTCTCAGCTTCGCACTCGGTACATGGAGTACAATAGCCTTTCCCATGCTGGAACACTCCAAGTATTTGCTCGCCGATAGCCAGATCCCCAACGTCTGGGTCAACGTGCTGCCTTCGTTGAAAGAGCCGCTCGCCCCGCCGCTTAACCCGCAGACCCGTGCGCCGCTCACGCCGCAGGATCTGGCGCCCATTTTCCCGATGGAGCTGATCCAGCAGGAGTTCTCTCCCCAGCCGGAGATCGATATCCCCGGCGAAGTCATGGACATCTACCGGCTCTGGCGCGCCACACCGTTATACCGCGCGCGGCGCCTGGAGAAGGCGTTGGACACTCCCGCCCATATCTATTACAAGTACGAGGGCACCAGCCCGGCAGGCAGCCATAAGCCGAATACGGCTGTAGCACAGGCGTATTACAACAAGCGCGCGGGGATCAAGCGGTTGGCGACCGAAACCGGAGCCGGACAGTGGGGAAGCGCTCTGTCGCTGGCCTGTCAGCTTTTCGGGCTGGAATGTACGGTCTATATGGTGCGCGTCAGCTACGATCAGAAGCCCTACCGCCGCATGATGATGCACGTGTGGGGAGCGGAGGTGTTCCCCAGCCCCAGTGATCACACCAATTCCGGCCGGGCGGTGCTGGCCGCGACGCCCGATACCGCCGGCAGCCTGGGCATCGCTATCAGTGAGGCTGTGGAGGACGCGGCTACGCATTCGGACACCAATTACGCCTTGGGCAGCGTGCTCAACCACGTGCTGCTGCACCAGACGGTGATCGGGCAGGAAGCCAAGCTGCAGATGGCGCTGGCGGGCGAGGAGCCGGAAGTGGTGATCGGCTGCGTCGGCGGCGGCAGCAATTTTGGCGGTTTGGCGCTGCCGTACGTTCTAGACCGGCTTGCCGGGAAGGGCCCGCGCATTGTCGCCGTGGAGCCCTCCGCCTGTCCTACCCTTACCAAGGGCCGCTTCACCTACGATTTCGGCGATACCGCCAAGTTGACGCCCCTGATCAAGATGTACACGTTAGGCCACGACTTCATGCCGCCCGGCATCCACGCGGGAGGCCTCCGTTACCACGGCGCTTCGCCGCTGATCAGCCATTTGCTGGAGCACGGCTACATCGAGGCCAAAGCCTATACCCAGACCCCCGTTTTCGAAGCCGCCATCCAATTCGCCCGGACAGAAGGGATTCTGCCGGCTCCCGAATCTTCGCACGCCATCCGCGCCGCCGTCGACGAAGCGCTGGCCGCGCGGGAAGAGGGCCGCGCCAGGGTGATTCTGTTCAACCTGAGCGGCCACGGCCATTTCGACCTCTCCGCCTACGAAAATTACCTGGGCGGCAAGCTCCAGGACTATGAGTACCCCAGCGCGGAAATCGAAAGGGCCATGGCAGCGATCTAAACTGCCCGCCAAAACACCCCAATATGTGGGTATCATTTTGCCCACATATACCCGCCTCTTGGTGCATCACAGGACTTTTGGGGTGTAAAATGCGTTGCATTTGCAAGCCAGTAGTGCTAAATTTATCCATGAAGGCCTAGTACCAGTAGGTCTTCTGGTTCTTGACTGGTTTGATCTCTTAATGTTTGCAAGCGCGCTCATCATCGGGTTTTCGCTCGTCCTCTTGGTGTATTGGTTTCGTTATAGTTGTGCGCTGCTCCTCAGAGACCGCGCGGAGTTGGCCACGGCCGCGGTTGCCGATCCCAGGTTCAGCTTTGAAGAAGTTCGGCGGCGCTTAAGCGGCGACGTGGATCTCGATCCTCTCCAGCAATCGCTGCGCCGCGACTACGAAATGCTCATTTATCTGATTGAGCACGCCTCCGGCCTCGGGTTGGAGTCCGTTGAGGACCGACTCCTGGTGGTGGATTACAAGCTCATGCAATGGCGGTACCGCCTGACCAGGACCCTGTTTCCCAGCCAGGCTCGCCGCGCCCTCGCTGAGATGGCCTCTGTCCTCGGTGTTCTGGCTGGCCGCATGGGCGAACAAGCCGGTCTGAGTTCCCAGGCATAGATCCGGTTCCCCGGCTCTACATTCCCTCGACGATTTTCCCATCCCGCATGAGAACTGTGCGATGGCCGTAGGCGGCGGCTTCGGGGTTGTGCGTGATCATGAGGATGGTCTGGCCGAGCCTCTCGTTCAGATCGCGCAGGATCTCCAGCACGGCCTTGGAATTCTCCGTGTCCAGGTTGCCTGTGGGTTCGTCGGCCAGCAGAATGGCGGGGTGACTCACCAGGGCGCGCGCGATGGCGACGCGTTGCTGCTCGCCGCCGGAGAGCGTGCTGGGCTTTTGATCCAGCCGGTTGGCGATCCCCAACAATCTCAGGATCTCTTCGAACTCCGGGGTGGGTTGGGAACTCATGCCGGCCAGGTAACGGGCCACGGCGATGTTGTCGCGCGCCGTGAGGTTGGGCAGCAGGTTAAACTTCTGGAAAACAAATGCGACGGTCCGCTTGCGGAGGTTGGTGCGGCCGGCGTCGGTCATGTCGGCAAGTTCCTGGCCGGACACGCGAACCGTCCCGGAACTGGGCGGCGTGAGACCGCCGATAATGTGAAACAGGGTGGACTTGCCGGAGCCGGAAGGTCCGGCGATGGCCAGGAACTCGCCCGGAGGCACGCTAAGATCCACGCCGCGCAGGGCGGGCACATCGACCTTCCCCAACCGGTAGACCTTGTGCAGATCGCGAATCTCGATCATGTGGCCGTTATTCATAGGCCAGCGCCTCTATGGGGTCGTGGCGGGCGGCGGTGAGACCGGGGTAGAGCGCGCCGAGGAGCGTCCCCACCAGCGTGATGCCGAGCGCATAAAACCACCAGATGGGCACGATCGTCATGGGGATGGAAGCCGGCAGCAGCGTCTTGATGAGCCACCACGCGCCGAAGCTCATGACGATGCCGAGGGCGGTGCCGCCCACCCCCATGATGAAGGCTTCCGCCAGAATGATACGCAGGATGAAGGCGTTGGACCCGCCGAGCGATTTCAGGATGCCGATTTCGCGGGTGCGCTGCAAGACCGCCATGTACATCGAGAGGCACGTCACAGCGAAACCGATGACGACGCCGATGGTGACGATCACCCACACGAATTCCTTCAGCGGCTTGATATTTTCGATGGTGAACAGATCCATGAACTGTTTCATCGAGTACGTCTTGTAATCCTGCCACGTTGGATCGCGCTGCATGTAATCGATCACGGCCTGCGTATTGGCGGGGTCGTCCAGCTTCAGGTAGATTTGAGTCACCTTATTCGTGTTGACGCTGAGGTCCTGTAGGACTTTGAGCGGCAAGACCACCTTCGCGAGTTTGCCGCCCTCAAAGATGCCACAAACTCGCCATTTGCGGTTGAGCAGGGTGATGGAATCGCCCATCTGGATGTGTCTTTCGTCGGCGAAATCCTCGTCGACCATGACATCGCGGCGGTCGTTCGGGCCCTCAAACGGTCCGCCCTGCAAGAAGCGGAACGGGCCGCTCATGCGTTCGAACTGTACCATGTCGATACCGGCGGCGCCCATAAAAACACCGTCTACCAGCACGTTGAGAACGCCCACCGCCATCCGCACGTGCGGCAACTTCACCAGGGCGCCGGCGACGGCTTCCGGCATCGAGCCGTTGGCCGACAACATATTGCTGGCTTCCGGCCGGACGATGACGTCCGCGCCGATCGCCCGCGTGCGGCGCTGGGTATCCTCAATCATCCCGTGGCTGAGGCCCACCAGGCAGAGGATTAGCGTGACCGGCACGCCGACCAGCAGGATGCTGAGCAGGCTGCGCATGGGCTTGTGCTTCAGGTTTTCCAGGACGATTCTTGCGGTCACTGCTGCCGGCCTCTCCTTCTTGGCGGCGCGGGCGCGGGCGGCGTCGGCGCCGGGGCTTGCCCAATCACCTGCAAAGTGGATCCCTCCGGCTGGTTGAGGACGAATTTGTCGCTGGTCACGCCCCTGTTAATGTACAGTTTCACAACGTCGAGGATGACGCCGTACTCGTCCTGGGGGCGGTTGATCTCGATGTGCTTGGGAAAAGGCGCCGAGTCGAAATAGTGCCAATTGTCATAGCGGGCGTCGCTGAGGATGTTGCCGGCGTCGTCAAAAATCAACTGGCGCGCGACGCTGAGGTTGAGGCGGCTAAACCAGATCTGGCGCTTTAGCACCAACTGGCCGGCCCCGTTGTCCTGCACTTCGTTCAGCCAGTAGAACGCGTCGTCCTCGTCGGTGAAGTTTTCCATCATGGTCCTGTCCGGGTCGGGGAGGGGCTGAACCAGCAGCGCTTCCAGGAAATGCTGCGGCCGCAAATTTTCAAGCTTGTGCGGAGAGCGCTGCCCGACCTCGTCTCTGCCCACCAGGAAGCGGTTCTGTGACGGAATGGAGAGCTTGAAATCCGAGCCGTTCGAGACCATGTCGAACGCCGTGCCGCCCACCACGGGATAAAGCCCGAGTATGCGGATATCGGCGGGCCGGCGGAACAGGAGGTGTGCGGTAATGTCTTTGTATTCCGTAATCTTGTTCTTCTCGGCGCTGCCGAGCGACGGGGTCATATCGAACGTTCCGTTGAAATCGCGGACCAAATTGAAGTTCCTGGCGACGATGGCGATCAGCGTGGCTTTATCCGTGGTTACCAAAGGCTGCGCCGTATTCTTCCCGGCGCGCGAGATGCGGCGGCTTACCGCGCAGGAGGAAAACCCGAGCGAAATCAGGCAGAACAGGAGTATAGTGGGAGCCGCGCGCCTGAAGGGCATTGCTTCATTGTAGTCAGCCGCTTAGCCGCGCTGTCAAATTCCTTCGGACATTCTCGTATGATATAATCGGGTAAAACCCCGTGGGCCTGTGGCGCAGTTGGGAGCGCGCTTCCATGGCATGGAAGAGGTCGTGAGTTCGAATCTCACCAGGTCCACCAAACTCCTCAACAAGTTAGCCGACTCCCGCATTCCCGCACAATTCCTCAGCCATCGGTTTCTCTGCTGCCACCGGAAGAGCGGCTGCGCCGGCGTCTGGTACAATCGAAGCGGAGTCGCCGCGATGGACCGGATCGAGATCAATGCGAGCGTCATGCAGGGCAAACCCGTGATTCGCGGAACGCGGATACCCGTTGAACTTGTGCTGCGCAAGCTTGGCGAAGGCGCCTCGATCGAAGATCTCCTGGATGCATACCCCCGGCTGGCTACCGACGACATTCGCGCAGCGCTGGCGTACGCAGCCGACGCCATCGCGCACGAAGCCGTCCTGGAACTCAGTTCCCCATAGATTCGGCCAATGCGTTTCCTCGCGGACGAATGCTGCGATTTCGCTGCCGTTCGCGCTCTCCGGGCGCGCGGTCACGATGTGCTCGCCATAAGCGAGTTCCAGGACCGTTCCGTGGACAAGGATGTGCTGGACCTTGCGCTTGCAGAGGAGCGGATACTCCTGACTGAGGACAAAGACTTTGGCTGCTTGGTATTTGCGGGGCGCACCGATTCGCCAGGCGTCATCCTGATTCGATTCCCCGCCTCCGCGCGGCACTCACTCGCTGAGGCGGTTTCGAAGCTGGTGAGCGATTACGCCGCACAGCTCGTGGGGGCATTCGTGTTTCAGACCTCAACGGCCGCAGTGACTGCGTGGGCTCGCTTCAGGCAATCGCCTCGGCCTTTATAGCTTTCCTGCCGGCCGGGAGCAGAAGCCCGGAAAACGCGGTGCGATGCGAGTGCGTGCTTGAAGCAGTATGATAAATCAGACCGGGTAGTCCGGAAGAGAAAGGAGAATACCATGGCCGATCTATCGGGCGCGGGGCGCCGCCAGTTTTTGCAGGCGGCGGGAGGCGCGCTTCTTCTGAAGCCGCAAACTGTTTTCGGGTACCAGGCCAACTCGACCGTGGAGGTCGGGATCGTGGGCGCCGGAGGGCGCGGCAACTGGATTGCCCCGTTCTTTCCGGATCATGCGGGGGCCCGCGTGGTGGCGGTGGCCGACGTCATCAAGAGCCGGCTCGACGCCACGCGCGAAAAGCTGCAAGTGGATGCCGGCCGTGCGTACTGGGGGCCGGATGCGTACCGGGAACTCGCCGCTTCCAAGCTGGACGCGGTGGTCATCATGACGCCGCCCTACTTTCACCCGCAGCACGCGGCCGCCGGCGTGGAGGCCGGCAGGCACGTCTACTGCGCCAAGCCGATGGCCGTGGATGTGCCGGATTGCAAGAGCGTTCTCGCCAGCGGCCTGAAGGCGCAAAGCAAAGGCCTAAGCTTCTGGGTGGATTTCCAGAGCCGCGCCCGCCCCGTGTTTCAGGAAGCGGTCAAGCGCATGGGGCAGGGCGACATCGGCAACATCGCGATGGCCCAGGTCTACTACTACGCCAACCGGCCCTGGACGGACAAATCCACGCCGGACATGGACCCGGGATTGAAACGCATCGTGAATTGGATCGGAGACCGGGTCATCAGCGGCGACATCATCGTGGAACAGAACATCCACGTGCTCGACATGGCGAACTGGTACCTCAACGGCCATCCCCTGAAGGCCGACGGAACCGGAGGACGAACCAGTTGGGCGGGAACCAAGAGCGACACGGGCGACGCATGGGACCACTTTGCGGTGAACTACTGGTATCCCAACAACGTCCAGGCCACCTTCAGCTCGCACCAGCTTACCGGGGCGTACTCCGACCTGTGCGTACGCTGCTTCGGCCTGGAAGGCTGCGCGGACACGCACTACGGCGGCCTGGTAAGCATCCGCAGCGACGACCGCACGAAGACCTGGAACGGAACCGCCGGGAAGAGCGACGACACGTTCACCGGCGGATGCATCTCCAACGTGCAGGCTTTCTGCGACAGCATTCGCTCCGGCAAGCCAATCAATAATGCGCCGGTCGCGATTGAGAGCAACCTCACCGGCATTCTCGGCCGCATGGCGGCGTATCGCGGCGGCGCGGTGACGTGGGATGAAATGATGGCGTCCACGGAGAAGTGGCAAGCGGATCTGAAGCTCAAGTGGTAAGCTTTCCGGGAGGAGCCGTATGCAACGAATCAGCCGCCGCACATTGTTAGGCGCCGCCGCGCTTGCCGGATTCGGCGGGCGAATGGCGCACGCCGCCGCGCCGTTTTCAGTCGGCGTCACGGATTGGAACCTGCGTCTGGGGGCAGACCCGGCGGCGTTGCCGCTGGCCGCGCAACTCGGCTTCGACGGCGTGCAGCTCTCCTTTGGACGGCGCATCGTGGACGACAAGATGCCGGCCGACAATCCGGATACGGTCGCCAAGTACCTGCGCCTCTCCGCTGAGAACCACATTCCGATCGATGGAACCTGCGTCGACCGCTTGCACGATAACGGTCTGAAGAACGACAAACTGGCCGTCAAGTGGGTCCTGGACTCCATTCGGCTCACGCACGCGCTGGGGACCAAGGTGCTTCTGCTGCCTTTCTTCGGCGCACGGGCCATCACTAGCGAGGCGGAGGGCATGGCCGTCGGCGACGCCCTGCGCGACCTTGCTCCGGAGGCGGAGAAAGCCGGCGTCGTACTGGGGTTGGAGGACACCATATCGGCCGAGTTCAACGTCCGCATTATGGACCGCTCGCGGTCACAGAACGTGCTGGTCTATTACGACGTGGGCAATTCGATGGGGGCCGGCTTCGACGTGGTGAAGGAAATCCGCTGGCTGGGCAAGGACCGCATCTGCCAGCTCCACTTCAAGGACAACCCGGGCTACCTGGGTGAAGGCAAAGTGCCGATGCCGCAAGTGGTGCAGGCCGTCCGCGACATCGGCTTCACGGGATACGCGAACCTGGAGACCGACCCTCCCGCGGGGTCTACCGTGGAATCCGAGATGAAGAAGAATCTGGCCTACGTGCGCGGGCTGATGACGTCTTAAGAGAGGACAGGCGAGCTTTGACGCGGAAACGCGGAGACGCGGAGAATACCATATAGGATTCGCATTTCTCCGCGCCTCCGCGTCTCCGCGTCAAGCCTCTGCCCACAGTACATTCGCGATGCCGGTTTCGCCCACTCGCGCATGGACTATTGCCGGCCTGCTTTCCGTCGCGGGGTTCATCAACTACCTGGACCGCGCCATCGTCTCGGTCGCGCTGCCGGTCATTGCCGCCGACCTTCATCTCGGGCCTACCGCCAAGGGAGTGCTGCTTTCGGCCTTCTTCTGGTCCTATGCGCTGATGCAGTTGCCTGTGGGATGGGCGGCGGACCGCTACAACCTGCGCTGGCTCTACGCCGGCGCGTTCGCTCTCTGGTCCATGGCCTGCGGCTGTACGGGCTTTGCCGCCACGCTCGGCGCGCTCATGGGCATGCGGGTGGTTCTGGGCATCGGCGAATCCATCTATATGCCGGGCGGCATGAAGATCATCAGCGTGCTGTTCGGTCCCAAGGAGCGCGGCCTGCCCTCGGGCGTGATGAACTGCGGCACGCGCGCGGGCCTGGCTTTAGGCGCGCCGGTTATCGCTTTCCTGGTGCACGGCGCAGGCTGGCAAAAAGCGTTCATGGTTTTGGGATTCGGCAGCGTCGTGTGGCTGATCCCCTGGCTAGCCGTGTTTCCGGCCGGCCTGCGGACCGCGGACATTGCGCCGCAAAGCGTTTGGCGGACGCTGGCCGCGTTCGACCGCAATCTGCTCGGCATGTGTCTCGGCCATATCTGCTACGGCTATTACTGGTATCTGCTGGTCACCTGGCTGCCGGCTTACCTGGTGGAGTCGCGCCACATGACGCTGGTGCGGGCGGGCGCGTACGTGAGCATTCCCTACCTGGTCTTCACCGTCAGTGAGCCGCTGGGCGGATGGATCGCCGACCGCCTGACCGCGCTCGGTTACAACGAGCGTCGCGCGCGTAAAGCGGTGATCACGGTTGCCTACCTCTCGAGCGTCATGCTGCTGGTTGCGGGGCGCACGGCCAACGACGCCGCCGCGGTGCTCATGATCGGCGCAGCGTCGCTGGTGGGCCTGGCCACGGGCAACCTCTACGCGCTGACCGCAAGTCTGGCGCGCGAGGGCGCGGTGGGATTATGGCTGGGCTGCCTGAACTTCGCCGGGAACATTCCAGGCGTGGCCGCGCCCATCGTCACGGGAGTGTTAATCGGGCGCACCGGCTCTTACTTTCCCGCGTTCGTGGTGGCGGTAGCGATTCTGCTTCTCGGTTTGCCGGTGTACTGGTGGATGGTGGGCGAAGCCATGCAGGCTGCCGCAAAAGGCACATGAGCCGGCCTATTTTGGGCATTTGCCCAAGAAACAAGAAGCCACCATTTAGAATCAGCGCGGTACGGGCTCGGTTTGGGCATTTTGCCCAAATCGCACCCGATTTTCCGAGCCGCGAACGTAAGAGAGTGGTTGCTTTGGCGTCCAGGATCCTTCGGCGCTTCCCGCTCATTCCGCGGAATTGCGCCGGCCCGTGCGGGCGATCCAATCCCTCAGCATGGCGGCATAGCCCCGCGCCTCGGCATCCTGCCGCAATTGCTCCAGGGTGAATCGCATCTTTCTGCCCCAGTTCGGATATTGCCAGGTGGTGCCGGGCAGGTTCTGCTGCGCCGTCTCCTTGGTGAGGTCCTCCTGGTTGATCGCCAGAAGCTGCGACGGCGTGCGCGCCAGGAATCCCACCACCGCGCTGTGCAACTCGCCGGTCAATTCGGGATACGCGGCGGCGTCGCGCGGCCGGTCGGGGGGCATCAGTCCCGCCTCGAACAGCGCGTTCAGCATCTTCTGCTTTTCCGTGGCGCGGGTTGCGGACTGGCTGCGCCAGCCGGCCTCGTCCAGCACTCCGGCCGCGCGCCGCGCTTCCAGATCGGCCGAGATCCAAAAGCCGGCCAGCGTCGGCAGATCGTGGGTGGTGGAGGAAACCAGCGCCTGTTGGGTGTATTCGTCGGGACGCTTGAACTCGCCCTTGGCGTTCTTTTCGAAATAGAACAGCCGGTAACCCAGCACGCCGTAGCGGGCCAGGGTCTCGCGAATGCCCGGCTCCACGGTCCCCAGATCCTCTCCCACCACCACCACCCGGTTGCGGACGCTTTCGAGCGCCAGCACCCGCAACATGTCCTCGTTCGGTTCCCGCACATAGGCGCCGTGCGCGGCGTCGCTGCCCTCGGGAATCCAATACAGCCGGAAAAGCCGCATGACGTGGTCGATGCGCAAGGCCCCGCCGTGACGGCAGTTCTTGCGGATGCACTCGGAGAACAGGCGGTACCCATCCTCGCGGTGGCGTTCCGAGTTGGGCGGCGGAAATGCCCAATCCTGACCTTCGGGCGAGAAATCGTCCGGCGGAGATCCCACTCTTGCGCCGGCCACGAAGAACTCGCGGTGGCACCACAGGTCTGAGCCGAATCGGTCCGTCGCCAGGGCCAGGTCGTGATACAGTCCGATGGAACGCCGGCGGTCGCGCGCCCGCTGCTGCGCGCGGCGCAACTGGATGTCGATCTGCCACTGGATGTACTGGCGCAGCATGACGGCGCGCCAGCGCCGCTTGCGGAACGCGAGCGTTTCGGGCGATGACGGGTTCTGGTAAGCCGCCGGCCATTCCGTCCAGACCCACACGTCGGGATTCCGCGCGTGCAGGCATTCGTCGAGGGCCGAGTAGGTGGCGAACTTTTCGAGCAGCTCGCCTTCGCGCGCCACGTAGGCCTGGAACTCCCGCGCCCGCGCCGTGCCGCGCCTCCACTCCCTGAGGAACGCCGCGAACATCAGCTTCAGAAACCGCAGCTTCAGCGCGGCCACGCGCTCGTATTCCACGAACGGAGACCGCCGGAGGTCCTCGATTTCCGCCGCCACCGCCGGGGACTGGCGCAGCGCCGCCGCGCGCCTGGCGCCCGCGAAATCCTCCATGCCCTCAATGTCCAGGTAAATGAAATTCTGGTAGAAGATGCAGTTCGGAAGGTACGGGCTGGTGTTGAACGGCCGCCGGTTATGGATGGCGTGCAGCGGGTTGAGCCCGATGAAGCTGGCGTCCATTTCGTCGGCCACCCAGTCCACCACGTCCAGGAGATCCCGAAAATCGCCGCAGCCCCAGTTGCGCTCCGAACGCACGCCGTATAGGCTGATGGCGATGCCCGCCGCGCGCCCGCCGCGTCCCAGGTGGGGGTCCGTCCAGGCGCGCTCGGGAGTCACAATGTAACGGGCCTTGGCGCTTACCGACCCCACCCTGGCGGAGATTTCGTGATAACCCAGCGGCAGCCGCACCGGCAGGCGCGCTTTCTTCCGCACCCACGTTTGGCCCTCCATCTCAGCGGAGCCGTCCTGCGGAAGATCCCACAACTGCAAGTCGAAATCCGCGGCGCCGCCGTCTTCCCGAAGTATGGAAATGCGGGCGCGTTCTCCCAGGGACTCGGCTGGCACGTTCAGCGTGAGATCCACGGCCTCGGATTCGCCCGTCACAATGACCGGCGGCAGCAGCCTGCTCCACGCGCGGCGCGTTTCCGCCGCCAGCGACCGGTTGAGTTCCTCGGGGCTGTCCGCGGCGAATCCCATGGCCCGCAGAATGGCGCGCTTGTCCTCCGCGCTGGTGGTATGGTACTTGCCCCAGATATCCCAGAAGCCGGGCTCGATGCCGCGCGAGGAGGCCGCGCGATCCAGAACCTGCTCGAAGGTGTGGGTCGCCATGAAGGGAGTAACCTTGATTCTAGCGTATTGGGATGGGCTTCCAGCCCACCCCCCGCTCCCGTGCGAAAATGAAGCTATGGAGAACCCCTTTGCCAGCGGGCCGGCCGACTTGTTTGCGCGCATCGACAACCAGGCGGTCAATAACGCCGCGGCGGCCGCATCCGAAGGCATCGTGCTCACCAATCTCGATTGGGCCCTCAATTGGGCGCGCAAGAACTCCATCTGGCCCATGACGTTCGGCCTCGCCTGCTGCGCCATCGAGATGATGTCGATGACCGCCTCGCGCTTCGATCTCGCACGCTTCGGCGCGGAGGTTTTCCGCGGGTCGCCCCGGCAGTCCGACCTGATGATCATCGCCGGGCGCGTCGCCAACAAGATGGCCCCCGTCATTCGCCGTTTGTACGAGCAAATGCCGGAACCGAAGTGGGTCATCTCGATGGGCGCCTGCGCCACCTCCACCGGGGTTTTCAACAATTACGCGCTGATCCCGGTAAACCAGGTGGTCCCGGTAGACGTGTTCGTGCCGGGATGCCCGCCGCGTCCGGAGCAGCTCATCTACGCGTTTATGCTGCTGCAAAAGAAGATCCAGGGACAGAGCGGCACGGTCAAGCAGGTTCTCAACCTGACGTAGATGAGATACCGCGGGCAAAGGCTCTGGAGCGGCCCATGCGCCTTTGTTTTCCTTACCGCATTCGGAGTCCACGGCATGACGGCCCAACCGGTGAGACCTGTGCAGTTGAAGACCGCCAACGGAATCCTTGAGGGCGTAGTCAGCGCGGATGGCAAAGTCCGCACGTTCAAAGGCGTTCCTTACGCCGCGCCGGCGGTCGGACCGTTGCGTTGGAAAGCGCCACAGCCGGCCGCGCCCTGGGCGGGCGTACGCAAGGCCGCCGACTATCCGCCGCGCTGCATGCAGGGTCCCGTCTACCCGGACATGGTTTTCAACGACGCCGGGCCCAGCGAGGACTGCCTGTATCTCAACTTGTGGATGCCGGCCGTCCCCGCGCAGCCGAAACTGCCGGTGATGGTCTGGGTGTATGGCGGCGGTTTCGTCGCGGGAGCCACTTCGGAACCGCGCCAGGATGGCGGCAACCTGTCGAAAAAGGGCGTCGTCGTGGTGAGCATGAATTACCGGCTGGGCGTGTTCGGGTTCTTTTCGCACCCGGAACTGGCCGGGGAATCCGGCCACAAGGCGTCGGGCAACTACGGGTTGATGGACCAGGTGGCCGCCCTCCAATGGGTCAAGGACAACATCGCCACATTCGGCGGCGACCCTGACAATGTCACCGTCTTCGGTGAATCGGCCGGCTCGTTTTCTGTCAGCGCGTTGATGGCTTCGCCGCTGGCGCGGGGCCTCTTCAAACGCGCCATCGGCGAGAGTGGCGCGTTCTTCGGCGACACGCTGAAGCTGCAGCCGCACTCCCGCACGGAGAAAGCGGACGGCGAGTTCGCCACGTCGGCGTTCGGAACTGCGTCGGTCGCCGCGCTCCGGGCCAAGCCCGCGGCCGAGATCCTCAAAGCCGCGCTCAAGGCGGGCGACCTCCGTTTCGAGCCCAACATCGACGGGTATTTCCTGCCCGATGACGTACGCTCGATCTTCTTCGGCGGCAAGCAGGCGCACGTCCCGCTGCTGGCGGGATGGAACGCGGATGAAGGGAACTATCGGACCTTCCTGGGGAAGGAGCCGCCGACGCCGCAAAATTACGTGGCGCGCGTCCGCGCCGGGTTCGGAGACAAGGCCGACGCTGTCCTGAAGCTCTATCCGGGGGCTACCGCCGATCAGGTCAAACGCTCCGCGCAGGATCTGGCCGGCGACCAGTTCATCGGCTACGGAACCTGGAAATGGCTCGAAGCGCACCTGGAGACGGGGAAGTCCCCCGTGTTCCGCTACGAATTCGACCGGACGCTGCCGTTATCGGCTGCCGAAGCGCGGGATCGGGTGGCGCCTACGGCTCCGCACGCCGCAGAAATTGAGTTCGTGTTCCAGGTGCTCTCGTCCAGGAAACTCCCCTGGCAGCCTGAAGACCGGCAGCTTTCCGACACGATGGCTTCCTACTGGACCAACTTCGCGAAGACCGGCGACCCCAACGGCGCGGGCTTGCCGCCATGGCCAACTTATAGCAACAAGGGCGACTACCAGGTCATGCATCTGAACGCGGACCCGGCCGCCGCGCCTGACGAACACCGGGCGCGATACCTGTTCCTCGACGGTAGCCGGTAAACGCCAATGCTTCAGACCGCGGCCCTGGTGGAACTCGTGCTTTGCTGGGCGGCCTGGGCGCTGCCTTTCTTGCGAGCGCGCAGGCTGACGGCCGGACGGAAGAAAGTGGTCCGGGCGCCGGTGTCCAAGTGGGGCATTGTCTTGCAAATGCTCGGTTTCTGGCTGGTCTTTGCTTACGTTCGGCCGGCGGGCTTTGAAAAATCCTGGCCGTCCTTAATCGCGTCCATGATTCTCGGGCCTCCCTCGGTGGCGCTCGGCTGGGCGGCGCTACGCCATCTTGGCAAGCAATGGCGATACGAAGCGGCGCTCAGTGAAGATCACGAGCTGATACGGACAGGCCCATACGCTTGGGTCCGGCATCCGATTTACGCCTCGATGTTGGGCAGGCTGGTGACCACCGGATTGGCCTGGACCTGGTGGCCGATGTTCGTCGCAGCGCTGATCGTTTTCATCGCGGGAACCGAGATTCGCGTGCGCGCGGAAGACGGCCTGCTGGCCGGGCGATTCCAGGAGTCCTTCACCGCCTACCGCTCGCGCGTACGTGCGTACATTCCGTTCATTCGGTGATCATGGGTCGAATCGCGCCAGAAGCTCGCGGGGCAGGATGGGGCACGCACGGGCGGTCCGTCCGAAGACGCTGAAGCGGGCGCGGGCGACCAGGTTGTAGGCGGCATCCCGCAGCGGCCGCGGGACGGGGGCCAGAAGCGCAGCCACAGTTTTCCAGGGTCCGCCCAACCGCCGCAGAACGTAAAGGCAGGCGTTCGAGCGGGTGAGCAGCGCGCCGCCGCTGGTGCGCAACACCAGGCTATCGGGGAGGTTAGCGCGCTGGCTGGGAGGAACTTTGGACAGGAAGGTCGCGCCACCGAGGGGAGCAAACCGGAACAGCTCCCCGTTGCGGTCGCGTTTCAGAAGGAACGTCACGGCGCGGTGGCAGAGCCCGCAGGTTCCATCGTAGAAGAGCGTGTCGCACTGATCGGGAAGGTGATCCATTGGCGTGGTCTATCTGAAGTTTAGCGGCGTGGCGGACGCCATGCAAAACGTGTCAAAATAAGCGTTTAGCCGATAAGTGCTGGTGTACCCAGAAGATATCCGATGAATCGAGCTTTTTTGCCGATTGCGGCATTGGCGGCCGTGTTGGCGCACGGCCAGGCGGCTGATGCGCCGCAGGTAGACGTCCCCGCACAGGAACCGCAGGCGACCGTCGCGACAACGCCGGAAGTGGGAAGTACTTCCGCGGTCACGCCGCCGGATCAGGGGCCGGCTACCCCGTTGTACGCGTACGCGCCGATGACCAACCGGCAGAAGCTGAACTGGACAATGGGGTGCATCGTGAGCCCGACGTGGCTCGTTTATTCCGGGGCGCGCGCCGGCCTCGACCAGTGGAGGGACGACCCTTCGTCCTGGGGGCAGGGCGCCAAGGGTTTCGCGCGCCGCTATGCCGCCGCCCACACGCTCGAAACCTTCGAGGACACCGTCTGGTTCGCGGGAGCGGCGCTGACGCACGAGGACCCCAGGTATCTGCGCTCGGGGCGCAGGGGCTTTCTTCCGCGGCTGTTGGACGCTCTCGAAGTGGGCATGCTGGCGCGGCGCGATAACGGCACGGTGGGTTTCGCTTACGCGCGCACGGTGGCCGGTATGGGAACGGAAATGTTCGAAGGCGTGGTGTTCCCGGACGAAAGGGCGTTCACTGCGGGAGCCATCGTCACCGCCGCCGCGCGGTACCTGATCCTGCGCGAGGCTCAAAGCGTGGGCCGCGAGTTTCTGCCGGACCTTCTCAAGGGCGATGCGTCCCGGGCGGTCCGAAACCTGGGCGTCCCGCTGACCACGCCGGTTGGCATGCGGTCCGCCAATACCCCGAACGCTTCCGCTGTGCCGCCGCAGCAGCCGTAAACGAGGCTCGCTCCGGACTGATGGTACAATTGGTCACCAAGAGAGTGAAGGGATCCGGTCGACGGGCGCAGGATGGACCTCTCCTTTAAAAGCATCGAGTTGCGGGTGCCCCCGCGGCGATTCGCGAACTGGGATGAGTTTCTAACCGAGGCCCCGGAGTACTCGATCGGGCTCGAGGTGATCGACGACACGCCCGGGCATCGCGGGCACTACGTCCATTTTGACCACCATGCGGGCGTGATCCGCGAGGCCACCATGAGCGCGGCCATGCAGGCCTACATCGCGGTGCGCCAGGGACGCCTGATGGAGCGGTGGCTAAGGCGTGTGCGTCCCGTCCCGGTTTACGTGTGGAACGCGGATCAGGACGTTTGCCTGGCGTCCTTCATCCTGGAATACCACGAACTGCTGGAGCGGCAAGGCTCCCCCATCCTCCGGCAGGTGGTCCAGTTCAACAACAAGATCGACGTCTGCGGAGGGCTCTATCCCGTGGATCTCGACGAGATCGTGAGCAACCATTTCACCTGGATTTTCGAGCCGTATATGCGCCAGCGGACGCTGGGCAAAACACAGGGCGACGGCTCGCTGGTGAAGAGCACCATCCGGGGCGTTTGCGACCGCGTGCTGGCTCTGCTCGAAGGCAAGGCGGGAATCGCCCCCATCGCCGCCCAGCCGGAAGCGCTCTACATCTCACCCTACAACTACATCATCGCGGACGAGAAAGGCGACCCGAATTCCAGGCTGGTGCTGGCCGCGCGGGGACACCGGAACTTCATCAGCCTGGTGGCCACGCGTCCCAACGGCAGATACACGTACAGCGTGATTCGGGGATCTCCGTACGACGACGACGTGTTCGAAGTGCCGAAGCTGCTGGCGGCGTTTCAGGCGGCGGAAGACCGGCCCGGCGTCAAGATATGGGGCGGTTCCAACATGGCGGCCGGTTCGGACAGCGAACTGGGAAGCAGCCTCGAATGGACCGCGCTGCGAGACATCGCCGAGCCGATTGTGCGGGAAGCGTACCTCAAGAGCCTTGCGCCAAGCCCGAGTCCACCGATGGTTAAGGCCTGACGAACGCCCGAGTCTAAAGCCATGCCAGAACCGAACGACGCGAATCCACTGCTCTCCATCCAGTTCCGGGTTCCTTTCGACCGCATCCGCGTAACCGACGTGGAGCCGGCTATCGGCGAACTGCTCTCGCAGGCGCGGGCCCGGCTGGCGGCGATCGCCGACGAACCGGGCCAGCGCACCTTCGCCAACACCATGCTGGCGCTGGACTTGATGACGGAGCCGCTGGACTACGCGATGGGCGTGGTGCGGCACCTGGAATCCGTGGCGACCACGCCGGAGCTGCGCGCGGCATTCAACGCGGTGCAGCCCTCCGTGAGCGCGTTCTATTCCGGCATCCCGCTCGACGCGAACCTGTGGCGCGGCATCAAGGCGTTCGCCGGCACGGGGGAGAGCGGCCGGCTTGCGGGAGAACGGCGGCGTTTCCTGGAGAAGACTGTGGAGAGCTTCCGGCGGCACGGCGCCGACCTGGATCCGGCCGGTAAGCGGCGCCTGGAAGAGCTGGACGTGGAGCTAACCCAGGTGACCACCAGGTTCTCGGAGAACGTGCTCGATTCCACCAACGCCTTCGAGTTGCTGATTGAGAATGAGGCCGGGCTTGCGGGATTGCCGCCCACGGCCGTGGCTTCCGCGCGCGAAAGCGCCGCGCGAAAAGGCAAGGAAGGCTGGCGATTCACGCTGCAAGGGCCGGATTACACCGCGCTGATGACCTACCTGGACGACGCCGCACTCCGCCGGCGAATGTACCAGGCGTTCAGCGTCCGCGCGACCGAGGGGGCGTGGGACAACCGGCCGCTGGTTCGCCGCATCTTGGAATTGCGCGCGGAGAGGGCGCGCCTGCTCGGTTTCCGCGATTTCGCCGATTTGGTTCTCGAAGACCGCATGGCTCATCACGGCGCGCGCGCCATGGCTTTCCTGGAGGACCTCAAGGGAAAGACCGAGGGGCGCTTCCGGGAGGAGAACCGGGAGTTGCTCGATTTTCGCCGGTCGCTTGAAGGCGCCGAGGCTCCGGAGCTGGAGCCGTGGGACGTGGCCTACTACGCCGAGAAGCAGCGCGCCGCGCTTTACGACTTCGACGAAGAGGCGCTGCGGCCTTATTTCCCCATGGAAAGCGTGGCGGCGGGCCTGTTCGAACTGGTGAGCCGGCTGTACGGCGTGCGCGTATCCGAAGAAGCGGGCGTGCCGGCCTGGGACCCCGAGGTTCGCTACTATAACATTCACGACGAAGGCGGCGAGTTGCTGGGCGGCTTCTACGCCGACTGGCGGCCGCGCGACAACAAGCGCGGCGGGGCATGGATGGGCGCGCTGATCACCGGCGGGCCGGAGCCGGACCGCTTCCGGCCGCATCTGGGGTACATCTGCGGAAACCTGACGCCGCCGGCGGGCGGCAAGCCGGCGCTGCTGACGCACCGCGAAGTGGAGACCATTTTCCACGAGTTCGGCCATCTGCTGCACCACCTGTTCAGCCGTGTGGAGATCCGCTCGCTGGCGGGCACGAACGTAGCGTGGGATTTCGTGGAACTGCCTTCGCAGATCATGGAGAACTGGTGCTGGGAGCGAGGCGCGCTGGACCTTTTCGCGCGGCACTGGAAAACCGGCGCGGCGATTCCCGACGAGCTCTTTCAAAAAATGAAGCGGGCGCGCACGTTTCGCGCGGCCAACGCGCAGATGCGCCAGTTGGGCTTCGGCTTCGTGGACCTGCTGCTGCACACGGCGTACCGGCCGGAGCGCGATGGCGATCCGACGGCGTACGCGCGCCGCATTCTAGCGGAGTTCACCCCGGCGCCGCTGCCCCCGGACCACGCCATGGCGGCCGCCTTCACGCATCTGTTTGGCGATCCGGTGGCCTACGGCGCCGGGTACTACTCCTACAAGTGGGCCGAGGTGTTGGACGCCGACGCCTTCACACGTTTCCGCGACGCTGGAATCTTCAGCCGTGAAACGGGCGGTGAGTTCCGCGCCACCATCCTGGCAAAGGGCGATAGCGAGGACCCCGCGGAGTTGTACCGCAAGTTCATGGGCCGGGAACCCGATCCACGGGCGCTGCTGCAGCGGTCCGGGCTGGCGTAGGCGGATGCGGGCCGCGGACCCTCCCATGCCGGCGGTTAAGCGGCGGTGGCGCGCGTCGAAGCGACGAGCGTCCAAGCCCCGAGATCCCTGACGCGACATTTTATTGATACCTGATGCGGTACCATAACGATGTGGGATCCTCCGGCAAAACGCTCCAGACGATGCGCAGGAATCTGACGGGCTGGCGGATTGAGGATTTGCAGGGGGTTGCGGAGAAAAATGGCGTGGAGTGGCGCAGACCCGGCCGAGGCGGGAGTCACGTGATCTTCAGTGTTGCCGGAGTGAGAGAGATCGTCTCAGTGCCTTCAAAGCGTCCCATTAAGCCGGTTTATGTTAGGCACTTCCTGGCGCCGATCGACGCCGCAAAGGAGGTCAAGAACCGATGAGGGGGAGAACCAATCGAAAGATCGGTGAGTATCGGATCACGATTCGTCCGCTCTCGAAAGACGAGGGCGGCGGCTATCTGGTGGAGTATCCGGAAATCCCCGGATGTATGTCGGACGGCGAGACCATTGAGGAGGCTATTGCGAATGGCAGAGAGGCTCTGCGCGACTGCCTTGATGTCTTCAAGGAATCCGGCCGGAAAGCGCCGATGCCCGGAGTCGAGGCGGCGCAGTGGCGCCAGCGTCTCCCAAGAACGCTCTACATGAAATTAACGGAGCGCGCAAAGAGCGAGGGTGTCAGCATCAACAGCCTCGTGACGGCGATGATTGCCGAGGCGATTGGTTCCAGGCGGCAAGCGCAGCGGCGGGCGCGGTAGAAACGGTTAGTAATGCCACTGACTCACGACTCCAAGGAAACCATCCGGGCGCAGCGCGACGCGAAGTTCCGCCATGCGCTTCTGTGCGAGGCCGTCGAGTGCGTCATAAACGGAGAGGTTGCAACGGGCAAGGCGGTTCTCCGTGATTACGTCAACGCGACGGTCGGCTTTTCGAACCTCGAAAAGCGGACGCGGATTCCTGCCAAGAGCCTGATGCGCATGCTGGGTCCAAAAGGCAGCCCGTCCGCCGTGAATCTTTCCAGCATCCTCACAGCGCTACAGAAATCCACTTTGGAGGGTCAACAGTTGGCGACCTGTGATACACTGAGCGGAAACCGGGAGCCAAAATGGAAATCCTGGCTGAGAAGTTTGTCGAGAGGTAGTGTGCGATACTTTGCTTCCGCTTTCTTGTTGGCCGCGTTGGCTGCGCCTGTCACCATCGCAGGCCCCATCTACTACGTGATTGATTTCAATCCCATAGTGGGGTATGGTGGCGCTACAATGCCCACCGGATCTTTTGACTACGATTCGACGACGGAAACCTTCTCAAATTTCATCGTGGTAGTGGGAGACCGCACCGGTCCCGTAACGTTCGACTTTACTTCCGTTGCCAACAACCCCAGTATCCCAAGTGGCGCGGTGGACTGCACGAATGGTGCGACCGGAGGGGCTTTCACATTTCTTCTATTCTTGAACTGCCCGACCTCGTACAATTACGGCGAATACGTAAACTCCACCAATTACTCCTTTTCCGACGTATACGGATTTGCCGAGTTCTCGTTTGATGTGGTTGAGAACCTGGATGGGACATTGTACAACGCTGGCCCACTGTATGTCGGAGAGGCAGATCCCAATTGCACCGGAGGATGCCTGGTAGATCAAGAGGGGTTATACAGTCTCACGCCCGAGCCGTCATCCGTCATCTTCCTGTCCACGGGGCTGTTGGCGGTCGCGTTCTGGAAGAGAAATCGCTCGGTTCATACCTGACTCGCTTTCCTGAACCGTAGACAGCGTGAATGCCGCGTTAGAGCCCGCCGAAACATATGAGTCAATTGTTCGGAAGCTAGGCGCCGGCCTACGGCGCCCCCTTTCGGAACACCAAAAACCTCTGCATCGTAATACCCTTCGATTAAGCCGGAACCCTCGTCTTAGCGCCGGTCGGGATTGCGGCTCCACATGGCGCCGGGAGTGCCGGGCGGGGGAGGCCGGTCGACAGGCCCGCCGCACCGCCGGACCTACATATACTCCGGAATCGGAATCCCTAGAATCCCCGCCGTCCTCTCCAATTGCCGCCGGAAGAAATCCGTCATCCACAGCAGGAACACCTTCTTCTCGCGATTCTCTTCGTGGATGACGGGGTACTGGTGGTAGAAGTTGTTGAACGCTTGCGCGAGCTGGAACGCGTACTTCGCCACGTGCGCCGGTTCGCCCGCCGTCACTGCCCGCTCCAGTGCGGAATCCGCTTTCGACGCCGCCAGCAGCACCTGCCAGAAGTCTTCCGACTGAAGCTGCCGCGCCATTGCTTCGCTCGATATCTCCGCCGCGAAATCCGGTACGCGCTCGCCGCGCTCCTCCAGCTTCCGCAAAATGTTGCGCGCCCGCACGGCCGCGTATTGCAGGTACGGGCCGGTCTCGCCCTCGAAGCTCAGGGCCTCTTGAAAGTCGAATGCGATCACGGAGCTGCGCGTGAATTTCAACAGGAAATACCGCAGCGCTCCAATCGCAATCTGCGTCGCGATCCGCCGCCGCTCTTCCGGCGTCGATTCCGCATGGCGCGCATCCACTTCCTCAAGCGCCTTGGCGATCAGCGTATCCATAAAATCGTCCGCCTTCACGCCCAGGCCCTTGCGTCCGGAAACCTCGATGTACGGCCGCTTGCGGTCCTCTTCCGATAGCGGGATTCCCAGCTCCGCGCAACAGCGCGGCGAGAGCGCCACCATCTCGTAGGAAAAGTGGACCGACTGATCCGCCTGCCGGTTGTAGCCCAGCCCGCGCAAACCCGCCACCACCACGTCCTGTAAATAGGATTGCCGCGCGTCAATCACGTTGTACACGCGCGACCCCCGCCCGAACTCGCCGCGCACCGCGCCCGGGTCGTCCGTAGTGACCCACAGCACGCGGCCGTCTTCGTACGTCTGGAATGGCCGGTAAAAGAAATCCTTCCCCAGCAGCCCGAATTTCCAGAGCTGGTAGGCGATGTCCTTGCCCACGTAAGTCACCGTTCCATCCGAGCGGACAATCACCTTGCCCTCTTCGGAAAGCCCCGGCATTACATAGCAGCCCGCGTTCTTGCCTTCGTTTTCGAAGTAGACGGCCTTGCGCTCCTTGAGCAGCTCGAACGCCGCCGCCCAGAACTGCAAGTGCAGAATCTCGCTCTCGCGCGGCAGCACGTCGTACTCTACCCCCAGCCGCAGCATGGTGGCTAAGTGCTTCTCCACAATCGCGTCCGCCACCACGTGCGCGAGCTCCGCCACGTCGCCCTCTCCCGCTTCGATGGCATGCAGCGTGGCCGCGCGCCACGGCAGCGCCTCGGGCTGCTCCTTGTAATAAGCTGAGGTGCGCGCATACAGATCCCAGCAGTAATAATCGAACCGGATGGACGGATCCGCGATCAGCGCTCGCACATCGGCCGCGGTCTTGTTCTCCAGGTAATGAAAGCCGGCCACCACATCGGCCACCTGCACGCCCGTGTTATCGATGTAATTCTGCACTTCAACGCGCTGGCCGCGCGCCCGCAGCATGCGGACGAACGTATCGCCCAGCGTGGCATTCCGCAGATGGCCGATGTGCGCGGCCTTATTGGGGTTGATATTGGTGTGCTCGACGATTACCTTTTCGCCCGCCGCCTCTGCCTCTCCGCCTTCGCCGCGCAGGAGCGCCGCGCCGAAAGCTCCACGGTCGAGCCGAATATTGATGTATCCCCCGCCGGCCACTTCCATCGCCGCCACGCCCTCGATCGGGCCAACCTCGCCGGCCAGTTCCGCGGCAATCTTCCGGGGCGCCTGCCGCAACTGTTTGGCGAGCTGAAACGCCGCGGCAATCGCCATTTCGCCGAAGTCGCTCTGCCGCGGCTGCTCCACGGCCAGCGCCAGATCCACCCCGTAACGGGCCTGGATGTGCGCGTGGAAGGCGTTCAGAACTTGCTTTTCGATGGAATGGAACACGGGAGATTCAAGTATAACAATCGGGGTACACTACGAAGCATGAAGCTTCTCGCGATCGGCGCCCTGACCGCGCTGGCCGTTGCGCTGGCCGCGGATTTTCCCCAGATCGAGCCACGAGAACTGGCTGCCCGCCTTACCGCAAAGGGCGCGCATCCGGCGCTGTTTCACGTAGGATTCGCGGTGTTATACCGCAGCAAGCACATCCCGAACTCGGTCTATACGGGCGCTGCATCCACGCCCGAAGGCCTGACCGCGCTCAGGGAGGCCGCCGGCAAACTCTCGCGCGACGCGGAAATCGTGGTCTACTGCGGCTGCTGTCCGTGGGACCACTGCCCCAACGTCAGACCCGCCATGGAGCTTCTGAAACAGATGGGCTTTACTCGCGTCAAGGCGCTTTACATCCCCACGAATATGGCCAAGGACTGGTTCGACCCCGGATTCCCCGCCGAGGCGGGCGAAGCCGCCAGACCGGCGAAGTAAGGTAGCACTACCGCTCGCGATATTCCCCGAAAACAGTTCTGAGGCGGTCGGAGATTTCGCCGACTGTCGCGTAGCGATCGACGGCCTCCAGAATCGGCGGCATCAGGTTGGCGCCGGAGAGCGCCGCTTGTTCCAGTCCGGCGAGGCTCTCGGATACGGCCGCCTGGCTGCGTGACGCGCGTACGGCGCGCAAGTTTCCGATCTGCCGGTTCTCGAACACCGGGTCCAATTGGAAGGTGGGCGCCGCGCGTTCCGAATCCAACTGGAACCGGTTCACTCCCACCACGATCCGCTGCCCGTTCTCAATGTCGCGCTGGAACTGGTAGGCCGAGTTCTGAATTTCATTCTGCATGTAGCCGCATTCGATGGCCGCCAGCGCCCCGCCCATCTCGTCTATTTGCTTCAGGTAGCCGGTGACGCCGCGCTCAATGGAATCCGTGAGCCCCTCAATGGCATCGCTTCCACCCACCGGGTCCACCGTGTTGGTAACGCCGCTTTCGTAAGCGATGGTTTGCTGCGTGCGCAGGGCGATGCGCGCCGATTCCTCGGTGGGCAGACCCAACGCCTCATCGCGCGAGTTGGTATGCAGCGATTGCGCGCCTCCCAGGACGGCCGCCAAAGCCTGGAGCGTGGTGCGCACAATGTTCACATCGGGCTGTTGCGCCGTGAGAGTCGATCCGGCGGTTTGCGCGTGGAAACGCAACATCAGGGAGCGCGGGTCGCGCGCGTCGAAGCGCTCGCGCATGAGCGTGGCATAGATGCGGCGGGCGGCTCGGAATTTGGCGATCTCCTCCAGAAAGTCGCTATGGGAATTGAAGAAGAAAGAGAGCCGCGGCGCGAACGAATCCACCGTCAAACCGGCCTGCAAGGCGGCTTCGATGTAGGCGATGGCGTTGGCGAAAGTGAACGCCAACTCCTGCACCGCGGTCGCGCCGGCTTCGCGGATATGGTAGCCGCTGATCGAGATGATGTTCCAGTTGGGCATCTCGCAGCCGGCCCAGGCGAAGATGTCGGTCACGATCCGCATGGCCGGCCGCGGCGGGTAGATGTACGTGCCGCGGGCAATGTATTCCTTCAAAATGTCGTTCTGGATCGTGCCGGAGAGCCGTTTCCAGTCCGCCCCCTGCCGCCGCCCCACCAGCGCATAGCCAGCCAGCAGAATGGCGGCTGTGGAGTTGATGGTCATGGAGGTGGAGACTCCCTGGAGGGGAATCTCGTGGAAAAGCGTCTCCATATCGGCCAGCGACGAGATCGCGACGCCTACGCGGCCGACTTCCCCGGACGCCATGGGGTGGTCCGAATCGTAACCCATCTGCGTCGGAAGGTCGAAAGCCACCGAAAGTCCGGTAGTTCCCTGAGACAGAAGATAACGATACCGGCGGTTGCTCTCTTCGGCGTTCCCAAATCCGGCATACTGACGCATGGTCCAGAGCCGGCTGCGGTACATTTCGCGATAGATGCCGCGAGTGAAGGGGAATTCGCCGGGATTACCCAGCTTCTCGTTCATGAGCGTGAAATTTTATTTGCCCGCCGGAAGCCATCCACCCCATACCAAAGCATGAAGACGGTGGCCATTCCCGCGACGGTCAGGCGCAACGTGTCGCCGCGCAAGGCGTAGCGCACCGCATAGAATCCGAAGGTCGCCCCTAAACACAAGAAAATGAAGCCGATCACCTCATTCCAAAGCGCATGGGCGGGCTTCACGATGGCAGGTATGATATGGTGAAAGAACTGTCTGCCGACGCGGATTGCCTGGCGTTGCCGCACGCCTTCATCCTAGCAGACTGCGCCCCGTTGCGCGCCGGCTATGGCGTCCGGCCGGGGAATTGCCGATATAACCATTGTCGATTGTGAATCGGAGTTACCTCCACTACAATCGAAACGGGTAGTGGTCCCATGCGCGGAACGCCGGAGCTTTCCGGCGCATCCACCAGTTAGGGAGGAGTTGTGGAAGAACCCTTGAAGCGCCTCATGCAGGAACTGGGAAACGCGATCAACGATTCCCTCTCCGAATCCGAACGGATCGCGGAAGCGATCGGCGAAATCAAGAAGGCCGGCTATGACGTCTTCCTGGTGCTGGAAGCGACCATCGGCTTCAACCGCAGGGACGAGAACGCCGACGAAGAAGAGGCGGAAGATGCCGAGGTGGCCGAAGCGCCGCCTAAGACTGTGTTCGAAACCACCGGGAAGATCAAACTGACTTCCCAGGACCACCGCTTCCTCCGCGCCCTGAAGATCGCCGTGGACGACGAAAAGTAGCCGCGCAGGGACAGATCGGACGACGACAGACTAGCCGCCGAAAAGCTCGCCGCGCAGGGCCGCCCCGCGTCACCCCCGCCAGTTCACCCCCACATTCAGCTTCTTTTTGGCGTATTCGAGGCTCCGCTCCAGGTCGATGCGCTGTTGTTCCTTGAGGGCCTCAGTCATAATCGCCGCGCGCGGTCCTGCCACATCTTCTATGACCATCGCCCCCATGTAGGGACGCCCCGCCTTGGCCAGCGCCATGAAGCGCGCGAAATCGGCGGCCAGCGCCTTGGGAAACGCCTTCCAGAAATCGTCTTCCAAGTAAGGAATCACGCGCGGCGGACGGCCCGTGATGACTTCCATCTGCATCGATGACTGCGGGCAAAGCTTGCGGAACTGCCCGGCGAAGCGGACGAAGTCGATCTGCCCATCGCCCAGCGCCACCCATTGCCCCGCCGCCCCGCGTGGATGCTCGAACAACACCGAATCCCGGATGTGCGTCGTGATCGTGTAAGGCGCCAGCACTTCGAGCGTCAGCAGCGGGTCCTCCACCACCCATAAGGGATTGCCGGTATCGAGGGTCGCCCCCACGAAATCCTTGCCGGATTCTTCGATCACCGTCTTCGCTTCGCGCGCCTGCATGTCGCCGTCGTGGTTCTCGATGGCGATCTTCACGCCCAGATCGAGCGCTTCCGACCGCACCGAACGGAACACCTGAACGGTGCTCTCCATGCACGCCTCAATGCCAGGCTCCCCGATTCGGTCGGGGCTGCCGCCCAGGTAGCAGCGCATCGCGTGGGCGCCCACCGCCTTCGCCACGCGCAGCCCTTGAAGCACGCGGTCTCGCGCCGGCGGCCCGTTCTTCGCGAACGCATGGCTCAAAGGGCAGATACAGCCGGTCCCGCCATCGATCTGGATGTGCAGCCGGTCCGCCTGGTCTTTCACCTGTTGCAGGTACGCCGGTTCCAGGTTTTCATAGTCGCCCAGGCTGGAGCACTGGATGGTGTCCAGCTTGAGACCGGCCGCGTACGTCAGAAGCTGGGGAGCCTTCCAATTGAAGGCGCGCAGCGAGTAGGTATCGAACCCGAGCTTGATGGGCGTATCGGCGGCCGCGGGCTGCTGCGCGGCCATCGCCGCGGCCCCAACCGCTCCCGGAACAGTTTTCAAGAACGAACGGCGATGCATGTTGCCACTGTAACGCAATCCCAGACGGCCCGGACATATTGCATCCGGTAATGCTATTCTTTGTGTTTCAGGTCCGTTCATCGAAATTAGGAGGCGCAAATGACGTCCGATACCTCTCGCCGCAACTTCCTGGCTGCCGGCCTGGCTTTGCCTGTCGCAGGTCTGGCAACGCCCACTCCCGCCCCGCCCGCTCCGGCTCCCCAGCAGGCGGCCGCCGCGCAGGGTAAGCTCGCTTACCGCACCATGGCCAAGACGGGCATGAAGGTCACCACGGTCGGCTATGGCTGCATGATCACCACAGACCCGACGGTCATCACGCGGGCCGCCGACATGGGCATCAACTACTTCGATACGTGCCGCAGCTATCAGAACGGGCAGAACGAGCGCATGGTGGCGTCCGCGCTGGGCGCCAAGCGGAAAGATATCTTTCTTTCCAGCAAATGCGACGCTACCACCGGAACGGGCATCCTCGCCGAACTCGATACCAGCCTGAAGGAGCTCAACACCGACCACCTGGACGTCTGGCTGCTCCACATGAAGGACAACCCCGGGCAGATCACCGACGAGCTGGTCGAGGCGCAGCACAAGGCCAAGCAGCAGGGCAAGGTGCGGTTCATCGGAATGAGCACGCATCAACTGCCGGTGATGGTCGACCGCATCCTCGAAACCAAGCTGGAAGTGGTCCAGGCGCAATACAGCTTCGCCTCCGCCGCCACCTGGGGACCCGCCCTTGAAAAGCTGAACCAGGCCGGCGTGGCATTGGTGGCCATGAAGGTGATGGCAAGGGCCGGACGCGGCGCCACGCGGCCGCCCACGTTCGGACCCGCCGCGCTCAAGTGGGTCATCAACAACCCGGCCATCGCCACCACCGTTCCGAGCATGACCGACATCGACCAACTGGAACAGAACTTCTCCGCCATGGGGCAGACATTCTCGGATACCGACCAGAAGATCCTGAGCGCCCGGCTGCAGGAAGTCACTCCGTACTTCTGCCGCATGTGCGGCGAGTGCAACGGGCAGTGCCCCAAGGGTCTGCCGGTGGGCGACATGGTCCGCTTCGTCATGTACGCCGACGGCTACGGCCAGTTCCCTCTAGGCCGCGAGCACTTCCAGCGCATGTCTGCCGAGCATCGGGCCGTCCGCTGCGGCGACTGCCCAAGTTGCACGGTCCAGTGCCCCCACGGAGTTTCGGTGGCGCAGCAAATGCTCCGCGCGCAGGAACTCTTCGCGTAACGACGCGCGGCAACCGCTCCGTTACGGGGCGCCCCCTGGGCCCGGCTCGGTCACGTTCGCGGCTCGGTCACGGCTGCCCCACCGTCACTTTTTCCTGAAGAACTCCGCGATGCGCGCGCAGGTGCGTTGCGGCGGTTCGCCGGCGTCCCGGTCCACCACCGCCACGCTGACTTGAAGCGACGGCCGCACGGTCTTTCCTTCCAAAAGGCAGGAGTAGGCCCCCGAGAGGTTTTCCGTGACCCATTTCGAGGCCGTGAACGCCTCGCGCTTCGCTATGCCAACCTTAGCGACAAACTCTTCCGGGCCCCAGCGCCCCAATGTGGCATCGGGGGGCAGGCAGTTCCGCAGCCGCTTGCCGAAAGCCGCCGCAAGTTCGCCTGACACCGCCGCGCCGAAACGCACCTCCGCCGCGCGCACCCCGGCCGCGCGAATTAACAGCAGCGCATAACATTCCGCCGCGGCCGTGCGGATCCGCTCTTCCATCTCCCCGCGCGTGAACAGCTTGCTCAGGCTGTCGATCATCGCCGCCATCTCCAGCCCGTCAATCCGCTTATGCAGCATGTGAATCTCCATCTGGAACTGCGCGATGGAGAGATCGTGCGCCTTCCGCATCTCCTCCACGCTCCGTCCGATGGAATCCGACGTCTCGAGCACCGCCTCGCGCACTTCGGCGCCGGCCGGCGAGTTGGAAATCTCGCGCAGCCGCTCAATTGAGGTGCGCAGCCGTACTTCATGGTCGCCGTCGCTCTGCGACAGGCTCCGCAGAATCTCTTCCAGCGCGCGCGCGCCGCCGGTCAGTTCTTCCCGCAGATCGCCGATAAACTTGGCGGCTTTGTCCCGATAATCCCGAAGCAGCCCGCGAAATGTGCCGCGGCTCCCGCTCAGATTGGCCGGATTCGCGCCTGACACTTCGGCCGCCAGCGTCTCCAGATACCGGCGGTAATCCCCCGTCGTCGCCTCTTCCAGTTCGATCGCGTAATGCGCTGCGTCCTGGATCGCTGCCACGTAGCAGTCGAGGGTCGTCTGCCTTAACCGGTCCGACCGCTCCAGGTCCGTAACGGATTGTCCAATCGAGATCACGTGCTTACGCCCCCGTCGGTGATCTTATCGGCAGATTCCCTGAATAACTTCGCAGCTACGCCCGAGCGGTCGCCGGCGCTTACGTTCGAACCGAGCCGCGAACGTAAGTAAAAGAGCGGTCCCTTATTTCTGGTCGAACAGCGCCGCCCGCGCCAGCCGTTCCCCTTTGAAAACCACCAGCGAGATCCGCTCGGTGGCCGTAATGTCCTCCAGCGGGTTGCCGTCCACCAGCAGGAAATCCGCGTCCAGACCCTTGCGGATGCCGCCGATCCGGTCGCCTGCGCCGAGCAGCTTGGCCGCATTCCCGGTAGCCGCTTGAAGCGCCACCGCCGCCGGAATGCCCGCCTGCACCCAGAGCTGTAACTCACGGTGCAGCGAGGGTCCGTGGAATACCAGCGGATAACCCGCGTCCGTGCCCATTGCCAGCGGGATGCCGGCGGCCCACGCGCTGAGCAGGTTCGACCGGGCCTGCTCCAGCGCCTGCTCGAACTGCACCGCCCTCGTTGCATCGGTGGATTTTCCGGATTCCACCAGGCTCCGCGTGGCCGCCAGCACTCCGTGCGCCACCGCCTGCTCCACCAGGGAATTGCTCAGCCCGTCCGCTTTTCCTCCGTAATAGCGCCCGTAGGCCTCCGTCACGGAGAGCATCGGGTCGTAATACACGTCCTGTTTCGCCATCCGGTCGAGCAGCGTGTCGGGCAGCGCGTCGCGCCAGGAGCCGCCCTCAATGGACGTTGCGCCGATTTCGAGCGCGTCGGCCACGTCCAGCGCGCTTCCCGTGTGGATCGCCACCGGCAAATGCTGCGCGCGAGCCTCTTCGGCCACCGAACGAGCCAGCAGCAGGTCCAGCCGGTCGGAAACCGCGCCCACGCCCCAGCCATCTTCCAGCATGGCCGCCACCGCGTCCACGCCGTCCTTTTTCAAGCCGCGCACCTCCCGGCGGGCATCCTCGGGCGTCTTGGGCGACCGGACCAACTGCGGCAGCAGGCCGATTCCAACCTTCCCAGGCACAATCTCCAGAAACTCCGTGCCCCGCGCCGGGTCGGCCGTGAACAGGGGACCGCACACGAAAAGCTGGGCCCCCAATTTGGCCCCGCTCGCAATCTCCGAGCGCAGTTTCAGCACGCTCTCCAACGGGTCTCCCGCGCTGCGCGCCGCCGTCACGCCGCTGTAGAGCAGGGCTGCCGCCGCCCGCGGCATGGATTTCGAGGGTTGGTAATCCCCGCTATCCGGCGAGATTCCTCCAAGCGGCGTCAGGTGTACGTGAACGTCGATCAGCCCCGGCAGCAGCGTCTTGCCGGCCCCCTCCACCACTTGCGCCTTGAGCGTCTCCGGATCGGGCGCCGCACCTTCATAGACCTCCGCGATCTTCCCATCCCGCACCAGCACCGAGCCGTTCTCGATGGTCTTTCCATCGCCCGTGAAGATGCGCGCGTCCCGTATCAGGAACGAGCCGGCCCGCTGCAGGTCGCGGTAAAATCCCTCATTCTGGCCCAGGTGTTCCCTGGTATAGGCGCGGTAGCTGCCCATGATGAGGAACGGCGCCAGCACCGCCAGTACCCACAGCTTGTTGCGGGGCGCGATCTTCTCTTCCTTTTCCCAGCGGAAAAGCTTGGCCGCGATGAACGTCCCCAGCGCCATCGTTGTCAGCAGCGCCGCCGCCGCCGCGCCGTTGTCCAGGATCGATTGATTCCGGAAAAAGATTCCCTGGAAGCCCGTGACCATATACGAAGCCGGCATGAATTCCGCGACCGTCTGCACCCATTTGGGAAGTATCGCCGCCGGAATCGTGGCCCCGCTCAGGATCAGCATCGGCACGTAGAACAGTTGCGTCAGGATCATCGCCTCCTGCATGGTGTTGGTCACCGCCGCCAGAATCAGGCCGATGGCGCGCATGGAGCACACCCCCAGCGAGACCATCAGCAGCAGCGAGAACCACTGCCGCGGCACGGGCATGCCGTAGCCGATATGCGCCACCGCGATCAGCAACACGACAATCGGCAGATACAGCAGCCACCCCGCCGCCATGGACGCCATCAGTATCGGAACCGGCGAGATCGGCGTCACCTTGAAGCGCCGCAAAATGCCCATCTCGCGATCCTGTACCGACCGCATCCCCGCGCCCCAAAGCCCATTGCCCAGGATCCCCATCGTGAGCACCATACCCACGATGAACGAAATCCCGTTCCCCGACGCTCTGCCGGCCAGCCCGCCGAAAGCGAAAAAGAATATCAGCGGAAAGGCGTAGTTGAAGAACAGCGCCGCGCGGTCGCGCAGGGTCAGCAGCATGTTGCTCTTGAACAAGGCGAGGTAGGCTCTCATTCGCGCAGGCTCTTTCCGGTGAGTTCGATGAACGCGTCCTCAAGCGACGGCCGCCGGATGCGTATATCCGCCAACTCGATGCCCTTTTCATCGAGCCACTTCATCATGTCCACCATGGAGCGCGCCGGCCGCCGCGAAACCACCGAAACCCGCGTGCGCCCCTCGTCGAGCGTCACCTTGTCCGCATCGCGCCACGCCGGCAGCGCGGCCCCATCGAGCGGCGCCGCGCATTCAATCTCGATGGTCGATTCGCCCGCCGCCCGGTCCTGAATCTCCCGCGGCGTGCCCATCGCGATAATCAGCCCTTCGTCCACAATCGCCACGCGGTCGCAAAGCTTCTCCGCCTCCTCGATATAGTGCGTAGTAAGCAGGATGGTGCGCTGCTCGCGTCGCAGGTCCGTCACCAGATCGCGGATCTCCAGGCGCGCCTGTGGATCGAGGCCCGTCGAGGGCTCGTCCAGAAACAGCGTCTGCGGATCGTTCAGCAGCGCCAGCGCCAGCGCCAGCCGCTGTTTCTGTCCGCCGGAGAGCGTCGCGTACTGCGCCTCGCGTTTCTCCCAAAGCTGCAGCCGCTTCAGCAGTTGCGCGCTATCCACGGTGCGCGTGTACAACGCCGCGAATAGCTCCATGGCCTCCCGGACTTTGAGCTTATCCTGCAGGCGCGTGGCTTGCAGGCAGACCCCGATGCGGTCCTTCAACGCGCGCGTCTGGATCTCCGGGTCGCACCCCAGCACGCTCACGCGCCCGCCGGACCGCGCTCGCAGCCCTTCCAGGATCTCCACCGTCGTAGTCTTCCCGGCGCCATTCGGTCCGAGCAGCCCAAATACTTCGCCCGCCCGCACCTCGAAATCGATGCCCCTCACCGCCGCGACTGCGCCGTAATTCTTCCGTAGCCCCTCAACCTGAATCGGATGACCCATTGGAAACGATAGTGTCTCACACCGGCGCCACGCGCCGAGATCCGTGGGGCAGGTTGTCAACCGGCCCTTACTTTTTCCTGAGAATCCAAGTCTCCAAGGCGCGCTCCTACTCTATGGCGACTTTCCATTCGCGCCGTTTGCCTCACCTCTATCCCTCCGGCCAGCCCATTTTCCTCACTTGGCGCCTGCATGGCAGTCTCCCCCAGGGCCGCGCCTTCCCAGAGGCCACAACCCACGGTCGGGCTTTTGTGGTTATGGATCGCCTGCTCGACGGCGTCCGCGCCGGTCCCTTTCACTTGCGCCAGCCGGAAGTCGCGCGAATGGTCGTGGAAGCGCTGCAATATCACGAGCGAGAATTCGCCCACTACCAGCTCCACAATTATGTCGTGATGCAAAAATCACGTGCACGTGTTGATCACTCCGCGGACGCCGGTTCCCAAGGTCATGCAATCGCTTAAGCGCTTCACCGGGCTGGAAGGGAATCGACTCCTAGGAGTAGCAGGGCGGCCATTCTGGCAGGACGAAAGCTATGACCGGCTGGTTCGCGATGGGAAGGAGTTTGAGCGGATCGCACGGTACATCGAGATGAATCCAGTTGTGGCTGGCCTGGCTGCGGCGCCGGAGGAGTTTCCCTGGTCGAGCGCGAGGCCGATCGGCAACCTGGCCGCAAGTTGACAACTGTTCTCAACCTGCCCCACTCTGCACGGCGTTCCGGCCGATCTTTCCACGTGCGTAACCTTACCGACACAACAGAATGTTTACATCCTGTTTACATCGTCCCGAAACGCGCCAGTCCGCGCGTGCGTATGCCTAAGCCGAAGGAGGGTTACCTACGTGCAATCTCCGCATCTAACGCGCTTCGACCGCCGTTTGCTCGCCGCCGCAGCCTGGCTCGCATTCGCCGGTTCCGCCTCGGCCCAGAACTACACCCAAACGAATCTGGTTTCCAACCAGACCGGTGCGGCTGCCAATACCGATGCGAATCTGGTGAATGGGTGGGGCATCTCCCGCTCCGCAAGCAGTCCCTGGTGGGTCTCGGACAACGGAACCAGCGTGGCCACGCTTTACAATTCCAGTGGGACTCCCAACTCCCTGGTCGTCAAGGTGGCCGGCGGGCCCACCGGGACCGTTTTCAATGGGACCGCCGGCTTCGTCATCACCGGAGGCTCGCCCGCGAAATTCCTGTTCTGTTCCCTGAATGGCGCAATTTCCGGCTGGAACGGCGGCACGGCGGCCACGGTCATGGCGACCACCCCCAACGCGGTTTATACGGGCCTTGCCATGGCCACGGTCAACGGCAATCCGCAGCTCTACGCGGCCGATTTCGCCGGCGGCAAGATCGATGTCTTCGACGCCAGCTTTAACCTCGTGAGCAAGCCGCAGCCAGCTTTCTGGCTGTTGTCATTTCTGTTCGGCAATCTCAGCTTTGGCCCGAATCCGCCCGGCATGTCGCCCTTCAACATTCAGAACATCGGCGGAACCCTGTTTGTGGCCTATGCCAAGCCGGACCCCACCACCCATCAAAACGCCGTCGGGGCCGGATTGGGGCTGATCGGCGCCTTCACGCCCACCGGACAACTCATCGCCTGGTTTCAACACGTCGACGAGCTGAACGCCCCCTGGGGATTCGCCATGGCGCCCTCCGAGTTCGGGACCTTCAGCCACGACCTGCTGGTCGGACAACTAGGCAGCGGCCAGATCCTCGCCTTCAATCCGGAATCGGGCCAGTATATGGGACAGTTGCTGAACCCCGCCGGCGCCCCCATCGCCATTGACGGCCTCTGGGGAATCGGTTTCGGCAATGGCGGCAATGCCGGTCCCGAAACAACCCTGTTCTTCGCCGCGGGGCCGAACGGTCAAACCAACGGCCTCTTCGGCTCCCTGACCGCCGTAACCGCCGACCTGATCCAAGGCAACGGCAACTAAACAGAGCCTCATCAGTAATTGCGCATCCGCAGTAGGGGTCGGGCACGCCCGACCCCCGGACCGCTGCCCAGCAGTCGAACTGCTTGCATCCGTGCCTTTTTCACCGCCGCACCGCCATCGGCATATAATCCTGCGCTACATACAACTCAATCGCAATCCGCCCAGACCCTTCCAGTCTGTGATACTGCAGCGCCCCGCTCGCCCCGCGTACCTGGTTGCTTCGCAGCGGAATCTCCGCGTTGCCCACCTTCAGGCGCACCTTATCGAGTCCCACGCGCATCTCCGCGCCATCCCCGCCCGTCCCGCCCGCGAATGTCACCTGCCCCGACGCTGCCGCGCCCACCGCCGCTATCGTCACCCCGCCCACCTGTAAATCGCTGGCCAGCATGAAGTCGATCGGTCCCGCGTCGCCCGACTTCTTCGCGCTCAAGTCTTCCACCGAAACCAGCGACACTGCCGTCCCTTCCCGCAGAATCGGCTGAGGCGCCGCCGCGCCCCTTCGCGCATGAGTCGTGATATGGGGCAGGATGAACTGCTCCAACAAGTGGTTTTCCGCCCGGCCGCCGAATCCCAACAGCGCGTCATGCCAAAGCCGCAGATACGGCCGCGACGTGTAGGGATAGTACAGCCTCGATACCTGGCTGGAGGCCACGCCGCCGATCACATCGGAATAGTCCGGCTGCCAGTGCCCGTCATCCCCCTTGCACACGAATGCCGTCGCAATGGCATACACCAGCCGCGAACCGAAACTCCCCGTGGTCTTGAAATAGTAGCGGGGGTCCTGGTGAAAGACCGCCTGCAATACCACATGGTGAATGATCGCCCCGCTGACATGGTTCGCGTAGAGCGCCCCGTAACGCGTCGCGTACCCTTCCACGCCCTGCCCGAACTCCGGGTAATCGTTCCGCGCCTGCTGGATTCCCGCCGCGATCCCCGTGGTCAAAAACGTCACCGGATCCACGATGGTCTTCCACCCAAGCTGAAACTTCTGCCTGGCGTCGAGCGGCGCCGGGTTCGGGTCGTACGTCACCAGGTAGTGCGGAAATACCCCCAGCACGCGCTGCTTCTCCTCGGTTTTCAGTTGCTCCTCCGCCACCTCCTTGATCGGCGGCGTCACCTCCACCGTGGAAGTTTCCGGCGCCACCCGCAGCACCGCGTTAACCGGCGCCTGGCTTTCGCCCGACCCAGCCGCCACGTACGGCGCCGTCCAAACCGCGAATCCACGCGCCGTGATCGTGATTGTGTAATTTGCCGGCTCCACCGGGGAAAAGTGGAACGCGCCCGCATCGTCCGAAACAGTCGTGCGCTGGGCCGCGGAGGCCGTGTCCAACGTGACAATCGCGCCCGCCACAACCGACCCCGAGGTGTCCTTCACCACTCCCTGGATGGCGTCGCTCTGTGCGACGGCTGACCCAACCAGCATCAAAAGGGCCGCTGCAGCCGCTCCCATCCCTGATCGATCGCGCATCTACACCTCACCCCATTATCCGCGATCCGGAGTATGATAACCCGCAGGAGGTGCGAATGCGCCTTTCAGGCCTTTTTACCCTGGCAGTTTTCGCGCCCGGTCTTGCGATCTCCGACGGACCAACCTTCGACGCCGCGTCGGTGAAACTGACCGGCCCCGATGTCAAGCCACCCTACCTCGTCACCGGAGGCCCCGGCACGAATGACCCGGGACGGTTCCACGCCCCGCGCGTCAAGCTGCTCAACCTCCTGACCAGAGCTTTTGACGTGAGTTCGGACCAAATTGCGGGACCGGCATGGCTCCGGGATTTTGCCTCGAATAATTACACTGTCGATGCCGTCATTCCCCCCAATACTACCAAGGAGCAGTTCCAGCAGATGCTCCAGAACCTCCTCGTCGAGCGGTTCCACCTGGTCTTCCACCACGAAACCCGCAAGTTCCCCGGCTATGAACTAGTGGTGGATAAAGGCGGTCCGAAGTTCAAGGAAGTCACCCCAACTCCGGAAGCCGATCCCACCACACCTGCCGATCGGCAAGCGGATATGCGGGCAGTCATGAGCGCTCCCAAAGGCGCGGATGGTTTTCCCGCCGTTCCGGGTTCGCGAACGTTCACCGGGGGCAATGTGCTGGCCGGCCAGATGCGGACCAAGTACCAGGAGCAGACCATGGCGCAGTTCGTATCGACCATGGGGTCCACAGTCGGCGTCTCACAGGGCAAGAGCGCAGTGGATGGCTATCTCCAGCCGCGCGTGGTCGATAAGACCGGCCTCACCGGAACGTACACCTTCATCCTGGAGTATTACGACGCAGCCCTGGCAAACGCGTTCGCCAGGTTGCCGTCCCGCGCCAATTCCGACCCCTCATCGGTGCCCGCCGCCAGCGATCCCGGCGGCACGTCCAACATCTTCACCGCCATCCAGAAGCAGCTAGGCCTCCGCCTCGACAAGGTCGCCGACGTCCCTCTGGACGTAATCGTCGTCGATAGCGTCGACAAAGTCCCCACCGCCAACTAGGTGGGGCGGACCTCCTGGTCTGCCTTCTTCTGTGAATCGCTTACTCCCCCGGCTTGTCCCGCCGCCGCATCAACTGATGCAGCGCGAAGGGCACTTCGTCGGGGTGCATGGCGCACCATGCGACCACGCGCTCCCACTTCACCGCGTCGTCCACAATCGAGCTGATCTCCATCAGCTCCGTCTCGATAGTCTCCGGATCTCGCATCCGCTTCCAGCATGGCACATGTCAGTCACAGCGAATTGAAAAAATCCTTCGGCTGAAACTAAACCACTTACTCCCCCCTTCCTCCGGCATCGCGCTACCCGCCTGCTACCGTCAAGCCAGGTAGGACGTATGGCAACCATCGAACAAATCGACGCGAATCGTCAGAACGCTCGTAAATCAACCGGCCCGCGCACCCCGGAGGGCAAAGCCGCCTCCCGTTTCAATGCCCTGAAATCCGGCATTGACGCCGAAGCCGAAGTCATCCCCGGCGAAGATCCGGCCAAACTCGAGGCCCTCATCGCCGAATACCGGGAACGCTGGCCTACGGACACCCCTGAGCGCCGCATGTTGGTCGACACCCTCGTCAATTGCGAGTGGATGCTCCGCCGCATCCGGCGCGGCGAAGCCTCCTTCTGGAAATACAAAGAGGAACGAACGTTTCTCGATACGCCCAACCGCGAGGGTCGCGTCATCGACTTCGGCGATATGGTTTACGACCGCCTCCAGCGCCGCATCAATTCCATCCAGCGCAACTACCTCCGCGCCCTCAAGGAGCTTCAAAACCTGGAAAAGGCCGAAGCCGCCGCCGCCCAGCCCCCGGAAGCTCCCGTCGAAACCGAATCGAATCAACAACCTATCATCGGAATTGGCTTCGTTCCTGAAACCTCCGAAACCCAGCCTGACCAGCCAGCGCAAGTGCCTGGCCAGCCAGTGCAAGTGGGGCAGGCGCTTCCGCCTGCCACTCCCGCAGCCCCGGGAGCCCTTCCCGGAGGCCTCACCTAACGCCCTCTTGATCCATTCCTGACCCTTTCTTTACGACTTCCTTATGGCTGCGCCCGTACCCTGAAACTGGTAACGGTCATGAACAGCCTCGGCCAACTCCGAATCGATCCCGGTTCCCTCGCCGGCCATGGCGCTGGCGCCGAAATCGAGCTTGCGGTACCCTATACGGAGCAGTCCTTAGCCGGCGCCGTCCTGGAGCGGGCCTTGGCGCTTGCCTTGGGGCTGAACGCGCGGATATCGCTGGTCGCGGTTCACGCCGCCCCGTATCCTTTGGAGTTCGGATGCCCCTCTTCGACCCACGCGTTCCTCGTCGAGCGGCTCGTCGAGCTGGCCGGACGCTGCGATCTGCCCGTTACCGCCGAAGTCATCATGGCGCGCAGCCAGGAAGAGGGCTTCCGGCACGCGTTTGGCCGCTCGGCTACCATACTGGTCGGCTCGCGCAAGCGGCTCTGGCGGACTCGCGAGGAAAAACTGGCCCGCGCGCTCGCTCGCGACGGCCGCCAGGTCGTCCTGATGCACGTAGAATAGGCGGATAAATGCTGGATATCGTGTTCGTATCGATCGCCATACTGTTTTTCGCCGTTGCCTGGGCATTCGTCAAAGGATGCGATCGCCTGTGAGCGCGGCCTGGAGAAACGCACATGGATTATATACTGTCCCTGCTGGTTGCCATCGGATTGGGCGTCTACCTCTTCTACGCCCTCTTGAAGCCCGAACGCTTCTGAAAGGAATCGTATGACTGGGAACGGACTTCTTCAGATCGCCCTCTACGTCGCGATTCTCATTATGCTGACGAAACCCATGGGCGCTTTCATGGCGAAGGTCTTCGCCGGCGAGCGCACCTGGATGCACCGTCCTCTGCGGCCCCTCGAAACCGCCATCTACAAGCTCTGCGGCATCGACGAAAACCACGAGCAGCGTTGGACTCAATATGCCGGCGGCGTGCTCGTCCTGAGCGCCGTCAGTATTGTCTTCACCTACCTGCTGCTCCGCCTGCAGCAATGGTTTCCGCTCAACCCGCAGGGCCTCGGCAACGTAGGCACGGACCTGGCCTTCAACACAGCCGCCAGCTTCGGCACGAATACCAACTGGCAGTCCTACGTGCCCGAGACCACCATGAGCTACCTCTCCCAAATGCTCGCGCTGGCCACCCACAACTTCTGGTCCGCGGCGACCGGCATAGCGGTGGCTATTGCAGTGGTCCGCGGCTTCGCGCGCCATTCCGTGAACACGCTGGGCAATTTCTGGGTGGATTTCACGCGCGCCACCCTTTACGTTCTGCTGCCGCTTTCCATCGTCGGCGCCCTCTTGCTCTGCTCGCAAGGCGCCATCCAGAACTTCGATTCCTACACCAAGGCCACCACCGTCGAAGGCGCCGTCCAGACCATTCCGCAAGGCCCCGTGGCCTCGCAGGAAGCCATCAAGATGATTGGCACCAATGGCGGCGGCTTCACCAACGCCAACTCGGCGCATCCTTTTGAGAATCCCACCCCCTTCTCGAACTTCATTCAGATGCTGATGATCTTCGTCATTCCCGCCGGCCTCACCTACACCTTCGGCAAAATGGTGAAGGACACGCGCCAGGGATGGGCCATCTTCGCGGCCATGGCCATCCTCTTCCTTCTGGGCGTGTTTGTCGTCTATCCCTCCGAGCAGGCCGGAAATCCCATCCTTGCCAAACAAGGCATCGAGACCCAGGCTACCGCTACCCAGCCCGGCGGCAACATGGAAGGCAAGGAGGTCCGCTTCGGCATCGTCAACTCCTCGCTCTTCACCGTAATCACCACCGACGCCAGTTGCGGCGCCGTGAACAACATGCACGACAGCCTGACGCCCCTCGGCGGCCTCGTTCCCATGGTCAATATCGAACTTGGCGAGGTGATTTTCGGAGGCGTCGGCTCGGGCCTCTACGGCATGTTGCTGTTCGCCGTTCTCGCCGTCTTTATCGCCGGCCTCATGGTCGGCCGCACCCCCGAATACCTTGGCAAAAAAATCGAGCAGAAAGAAGTCAAGATGATGATGCTGGCCGTCCTGGTGCTGGCCTTTACCATCCTGAGCTTCGCCGCCTACGGCTCGGTGGCCCACTTCGCCAAGGATAGCTGGATCAACCCGCCCGGCCCCGCCACCGCCAACCTGAACAACAACGGTCCCCACGGCCTTTCGGAGATCATCTACGCCTACACCAGCGGCGTGGGCAACAACGGCAGCGCCTTCGCCGGCATCAACGCCAATACCCCGTTCTTCAACACCACCATCGGACTGGCCATGCTCTCCGGCCGATTCCTGATGTTGATTCCCCTGCTGGCCGCTGCCGGCAGCCTGGCCCAGAAGAAACTTGTCCCGGTCTCGGCCGGAACGTTTCCCACCCACGGGCCGCTCTTCGTGGCTCTCCTGGTCGGCGTGGTGCTGATCGTCGGCGCCCTCACGTTCTTCCCGGCGCTCTCGCTCGGGCCTGTCGTGGAACACTTCCTGATGATGCAGGGTAAGCTTTGGAGCTAACTTTATGATGGCAACCGTTACGCCTACTCCGTCCACTGCGCCGGAAGATGTCACCTCAATCATTCCCAGGAAGGGCGTGCGGGCCCGCCCGCTGTTCGACCCTCCCATCGTCAAGCGCGCCATCCGCGATTCGCTCATCAAGCTGAACCCGCGCATCATGATGAAGAACCCGGTCATGTTCGTGGTGGAGGTCGGGGCAACCATGACCACCATCCTGGCCGTCCGCGATTTAGCCACCGGCGCCGCCGGCATCGGGTTCACTTTCCAGATCACCTTGTGGCTGTGGTTCACCGTCCTGTTCGCCAACTTCGCGGAGGCCATGGCCGAAGGCCGCGGCAAGGCCCAGGCCGATACCCTCCGCAAGACCAAGACCGAAACCACCGCCCGCCGCCTGCGTGGATCGACTGAAGAGTCCGTTCCCGCCACCGCCTTGCGCAGCGGCGACACCGTCCTGGTGAAGGCCGGCGAAACCATCCCCGGAGATGGCGACGTCGTCGAGGGCATCGCCAGCGTGGATGAATCCGCCATCACCGGTGAAAGCGCTCCCGTAATCCGCGAGTCCGGCGGTGATCGCAGCGCCGTCACCGGCGGCACCAAGGTGCTCTCCGATTGGGTCAAGATCAAGATCACTTCCAACCCCGGCGAGACCTTCCTCGACCGCATGATCGCCCTGGTGGAAGGCGCCGAGCGCCAGAAGACGCCCAACGAAATCGCCTTGAACATTGTGATCGCCGGGCTGACCATCGTTTTCCTGCTGGCCGTGGTTACGCTCCAGCCCTTCGCCCTCTATAGCGTCGCGGCCAGCGGCACGGGCAGCGCGCCCACCGTCACGGTTCTCATCTCGCTCCTGGTGTGCCTCATCCCCACCACCATCGGCGGGCTGCTCTCCGCCATCGGCATCGCCGGCATGGACCGCGTCATGCAGCACAACGTGCTTGCCATGAGCGGCAAGGCTGTGGAAGCGGCCGGCGACGTCAACACCCTGCTCCTCGATAAGACCGGCACCATCACCCTCGGCAACCGCCAGGCCGTCGAGTTCATTCCGGTCGGCGACGTCAGCGAGGAAGAGTTGGCCGACGCCGCGCAGCTTTCGAGCTTAGCCGACGAAACCCCCGAAGGCCGCTCCATCGTCGTTCTCGCCAAGCAGAAGTACAACATCCGCGGCCGCGAGGTGGCCGAACACGAAGCCCGCTTCATCCCGTTCACCGCCCAGACCCGCATGAGCGGCGTGGACCTCGACGGCCGCCGCATCCGCAAGGGCGCCACCGATTCGGTCATGGAGTTCGTTCACGACCAGGGCGGGGCAGTCCCCACCGAACTTATGGATGTTACCGACCGCATTTCGCGCTCCGGTGGCACTCCGCTGGTGGTGGCCGACGGCAACCGCGCCCTCGGCGTGGTGCATTTGAAGGACGTGGTCAAGGGCGGTATGCGCGAGCGCTTCCAACAACTGCGCGCCATGGGAATCCGCACCGTCATGATCACCGGCGATAACCCCCTCACCGCCGCCGCCATTGCCGCCGAAGCCGGTACCGACGACTTCCTGGCCCAGGCCACCCCCAAAGACAAGATGGACCTCATCAAGAAGGAACAGGCCGGCGGCAGGCTCGTGGCCATGACCGGCGACGGAACCAACGACGCTCCCGCCCTGGCCCAGGCCGATGTCGGCCTCGCCATGAACACCGGCACCATGGCCGCCAAAGAGGCCGGCAACATGGTGGATCTCGACAGCAATCCCACCAAGCTCATCGAAGTGGTTGCCATCGGCAAGCAATTGCTGATGACGCGCGGATCCCTGACCACGTTTTCCATCGCCAACGATGTCGCCAAGTATTTCGCCATTCTCCCGGCCATGTTCATGGGCATCTACCCGGCCATGAAAACGCTCAACATCATGGGGTTGCACACCAAGGAGAGCGCCGTACTCGCGGCCGTGATCTTCAATGCCCTGATTATCGTCGCGTTGATTCCGCTGGCCCTGCGCGGCGTCAAGTACCGGCCCATGAGCGCCGCCGCCCTGCTGCGCCGCAATCTGCTGGTCTATGGCGTAGGCGGCGTGATCGCCCCGTTCCCCGGAATCTGGCTGATCGACCGTCTCCTGGGCATTCTGCATTTGGCGTAAAGTGGGGCGGACCTCCTGGTCTGCCTTCTTGATTTGGAGCGCTTATGAAACAACTCATCATCGCCATCAAAGCCACTCTGGTACTTGCCCTTCTCACCGGCATTCTGTACCCGCTTCTGGTCACCGGCCTCGCCAAGGTGATGTTTCGCCATCAGGCCGAAGGCAGCCTCATCCAGGCCAACGGCAAGACCGTCGGCTCTGAGCTGATCGGCCAGCAGTTCACCAAGCCCGAATACTTCCATGGCCGCCCCTCCGCCGCCGGCAACGGCTACGACGGCCTGGCCTCCGGCGGATCGAATTACGGTCCCACCAACCAGAAGCTTGTGGATCGCGTGAACGCCGACCTCAAGGCCGCCCGCGCCGACAACCCCGGCTTCACCGGCCCCGCGCCCGCCGACATGGTAACCGCCTCCGGCAGCGGGCTCGACCCCGACATTAGCCCCGCCACCGCGGACGTCCAGGTGGCCCGCGTGGCCGCCGCGCGCTCCGTCAGCCAGGACCGAATCCGCCAGTTGGTCGCCGAGAACACCGAAGGCCGCCAGTTCGGAATCCTCGGCGAGCCGCGCGTAAATGTTTTAAAGCTGAATCTTTCGCTCGATCAAGCCATTCCCCTGCGAAAATAGGTGAGTGGCAGAACTCACCCGCAGGCCCGACCCCGAGGAACTGCTGCGCCGCGTCCAGGCTGAAGAACGCCGGGAGCGTCGCGGCCGCCTCAAGGTCTTTCTAGGTTACGCTCCCCGAGTCGGCAAGTCCTTCCGCATGTTCGATGAGGGCCGCCGCCGCAAGGAGCGCGGCGAAGACGTGGTCGTCGCCTCCGTCCAGGGCGAAGTCACCCCCGATATTCAGGCCATCGTTTCGCAGCTTGAGATCATCCCCACGCTCCCGGAACGCTACGCCGGCCGCGAGTTCCAGGTCCTCGATATCCCCGGCATCTTCCGCCGCCACCCCGAGATTTGCCTGATCGACGGCCTGGCCAACGACAATCCCCCCGGCAGCCGCAATCCCCAGCGCTGGCAGGACGTCGAAGACCTGCTCGGCAGCGGCATCGGCGTCATCACCGCCGTCAACGTCCAGCACATCCGGGAACGCCAGGACGACGTGGCCCGCGTCACCGGCAAGCGCGCCACCTACAGCGTCCCCGAAGCCTTCCTCAACGAGGCCGACGATATCGAAGTGGTGGACGCCCCTCCCGAGGCGCTGCTCGGCCGCGGCGCGGGCCACCCCGGTCTTCCCGATGCCCGCCAACTCGGCGAGTTGCGCGAGCTTGCCCTCGTGCTGGCCGCCAATGTGGTGGACCGTCAGCTTCAGGGATACCTGAGCGCCCACGGCATCGCCGCTACCTGGGGAGTGCAGGAGCGCATCCTGGTCTGCCTGACGCCGCGCAGCAATGCCTCTTCCATGCTCCACAGCGGCAAGCGCAACGCGCGGCGCTTCCATGGGGCTCTGATCGCCGCCTATTTCGAACAGCAGGACCTCAGCCCCGAGGACCGTCTCAAGCTCGAAGCCAACCTCGCGCTGGCCCGCGAGCTCGAAGCCGAAGTCCATTGCCTGCAAGGCCGGGATCTGGTGGAAGCCATCCTGGCGTTTGCCCGCGACCAGCACGTCACGCAGGTCTTTCTGGGCCATACCCAGCGCGACCAGCCACGCTGGTGGTGGCATTCACCCATCGACAGGCTGATCGAACACGCCACGGATTTCGACCTCCGCCTCTTCCCGCAGGCGGAGACCGAATGATCCCCCCGCACAAAGGCCGGCTCAAGATCTACCTCGGATATGCCGCCGGGGTCGGCAAGACTTACCGTATGCTCGAGGAGGCCCAGGAGATCCGCGCCCAGGGCGTGGACATCGTCATTGCTTACTTCGAGCCGCACGGCCGCAAGGACACCATCGCCAAGACCGAAGGCATGGAAGTCATCCCCCGCAAAACGGTTACCTACGGCGGTGCGCAATTCCAGGAAATGGATACCGAGGCCGTCCTGCGCCGCAAACCCGCCGTCGCCATGGTCGACGAATTCGCCCATACCAACGTGCCCGGCCTCGGCCGCGACAAGCGCTGGCAGGACGTGCGCGCCCTGCTCGACGCCGGCATCGACGTCCTCACCACCATGAATGTCCAGCACCTCGAAAGCCTCAACGACCAGGTCTGGCGCGTCACCGGCGTGCGCGTGCGGGAAACCGTGCCCGATTGGGTGGTGGACGAGGCCGAGGAAGTGGTCTTCGTGGACCTCACCCCCACGGCCCTCCGCAACCGCATCGAGCGCGGCGTGGTTTACGCCCCGGAACGGGCGCGCCGCGCCATGGATAACTTCTTCACCGAGACCAACCTCACCGCGCTGCGCGAAATCGCCATGCGTCATGCGGCGCATGAAGCCGAAGACAAACTGCGGCCCGCCAAAGCCCGCCTGCATTCCGGACGCCATGAACGCATTCTCATCTGCCTCACCGGCAGCCCCTCTTCCGCCATTCTGATTCGGCGCGGAAAGCGCCTCGCCGATTACCTCCAGGCCGATTGCATCGCCGTCCACGTTTCCGGACCCGACGCGCGCGAGCGGGAGGCCGTCGAGCGGCACATGAACTTTGCCCGCAACCTTCGCATCGACACCCACGTCGTGGAGGGTCCCGATATCGCCGCCGCCATCGCCGGCTTCGCGCGCAGCCAGCGCATCACCCAGATATTCATGGGCCGCCCCGGCCCTCGCCCTCTTTTCAAGCGCTTGCAAGAGAGCGTCGTGCAGCAAGTAGTCCGCCAGGCCCGCGACAAGCAGATCACCATCGTTGCGCAAAGGGGGTAGGTGGCCACCCGCAAGAATTCGCCAAACTTGCGGGAGACTGGAAGAAAATCCGTGTTATAACGTACATAATGATTTTCTTAACCTTAGCTCTGATAATTGGAGCCGGATACCTTCTGTCTGCCCGCCGCGCCGACCGCCGCGTAGAAGAACGGTATAGGTCCACCTGTCTCAGCAGGCTTGAAGCGCTGTGTCAGCGAGAACCTGAAAGAATCCTGTAGAGCCGCCGGTCGACTGGATTGGAGACGCCGCTTGAGCGCCCCGGCGCGCAAGCCGAGCGGTAACTTGCTGTTGCGCCCCCCAAAAAAACCTACTGACGTTATTCCGTACGGCTAACCCGTCTGGAGTATGGCAGTTGGACCTCTACCGGCCTTACTCTTGTTTTGAAAGCACGCCGGTATGCCCAAACAGCTCAATTTCCCGCCCGAATACGGCGATTCCCGGCCGGAAGACCATAGAATTCACTGTGTGTTCCTGACGTGTTTCCCTTCCGACTTCTCCTTCCTAGCCACCGTGCTGTACTACTCCCGTATCCGAATGGACCGCGCGGACACCCTGGATCAGGCCGATTTCCTTCTGACCGTGACCCCCAGCACCGTGCTTCTCTCGGACATGACGTTTCTGGACGGTTCCTGGCGCGACGCGCTTCGAATGGCTTCCGAGGTGCACCCGCACGTGGCCGCGTTGGTGGTGGCCGATCCCGTGGACCGGCCTTTTCTCTCGGATTCGGACGCCTATGCTTCCGGCGCCTGCGGCATCCTCTGGAAGCCGCTGGCCATCGACCAGGCGATTGACCTTATCCGAACCGCGGATGAGGCGGCAAAGAATCGCGCAGCGCTGCACTGCGGCACATTGGCAACGGTGGAGCAGGGCTAATTCGGCTTGCCCGCGCCGCCCGCGGGGACGGGCAGGGTCACCGATCCGATAGCATTCGAGCCGCGGTCAAACACAATCAAGCGGAGGGTTCTGACCTCCGCCGGAAGCGCTACTCTCTGAACGAATCCGATACCCTGACGCAGCGCCGTCTCGCGGTCCTCGGCGTTGAGATGAAGCTCCAGCGGGATCAGGGGACCGGGCTGCGGCTGCGCGCCGGGAACGTAACCGACAAGCGCCAGGCGCAGTTGCGCCGCATACCCGTCGCCGTCGTGGACCAGAGCGACGTCGTGGGCATCGATGCGCGCGTCGAGGCGCACCGCGCTTCCGCCGTTCGGATCGGGCGAGAGCTTCGCGCGCACCCCGATTTCGGCCGCATCGAATGCCGTCGCCATTGCCGAGCCGATAGCCTGCTCGGACTTGGCCCCCGGCGCATCCCGCCAGGCGTAATATCCGGTCTTGGTCTGGATGCGCACTCCCTTGCGCGTGCAGGTGACGGCGAGCTTGTGAAACTTGCCGTCCCAGTTTTCCTGTTGCGGGTAATATCCAATCTCGTAGCTGGTACGCATGTCGGCGACGGCCTGCCGGACCGAACGGCCGATGTCTTTGCCGGTATCGGCCCGGCCGCCGGTCATCTGGGCGAACTGGTTGAGCGTGTCGATGCTGTTCATGCCGTTGTTCTCGGCGCCGTCCACATTGTCCGGGCTGCCGAGCATCACCGTTCGCACCGGATAGATGGATACCTCGGACCGGTCGAACCCTTCGCTCATGCGCCGCACCAGCGGCTGGAAATCCACCCAGTCGCCGGTATCGGAGACTTCCGGCCCCAACACGATGGGCACGCCATCCGTAATCCACACCAGACTCTTTCGGCCCGGCGCCCTCGACAATTCGCCGGCGATCTCATCGAGCGCGTGAAAAGTCATCTGCACGCGAATCGCCTCATCGATGTCGACGGTCCGGGGCTGCAGCACGGTCTTCAGCGCCTGGTCCAGGAGCGGCTTGATCCGGCTGGTCCACGGGGCGCCTCCCGGCAAGTCGGGCTCGCCCCCGGCGCCGGGCAGGCCGTGCACCGCATACAAACGGCCATCGAGCGTCAGCAGATACAGGTACACGTAATCGGCTGTCTCCAGCGATCCGAGGTCGTGAATCAATTCGTTTGCCGTGATTCCCCGCGTGTCGAACTTTTCGTTCAGCAGATCGAAGAGAATCAGCGTGGCGCGCGGGACGTTGGCCCCGCTCCGGTTGGAATACTCGTTGGGTTCCAGCTTGGGAGCTTCCACCGGACCGCTCTCGCGGTGGCGAAAGAAAGCGACGGTCTGCGGCTTCCCGGAATCGGTCACGCGAAAATCGTCGCGGGTCAAATCGGCGATCGGCCGCCCATGGCTATCGTCCGCAACTACATTCAGGTCCACCATCCGGGGCTCCTGCTGAGGGTCGTCCCCGTGGAGCAGCGCCAGACTCAAGCCCAGCCCGAAGACGATGCGAAACACCATACTGCCCAGCCGCGGCGCTAATCCACCGGCTCCCAGGAGTGGTCAGGGTCGAAGCGCGTGATTGGAACCGGCGGCTTACCGGGAACTGGCGCGATGTCCATCTGATAGACCCGGCCGTCCTGGTTCACGATGAACGTATGGATACCTGACACTCCATATTCGGCCGGCCACGCCACCAGGCCGAAGCCGCCAATCAGGTTGTCCTTCACCAGGTAATTGTGGGCTCCGCCCGGCGCATTGGGGCCTTGCCCATTGAGGACGCGGTAATAGTATCCGTGGTAGGGCTTGGCGTTCCCTTTGCTGCCGCCGTCCCACGCTGCCAGGGCCATCCCCTGAGGAACCAGCGGCTCGCTCGCGCCCTGCCAATACAACCCGTCCTGCCGGCCGGGCGTGGCCATGATATGGGGCGCGTACTCAAGCATGCCATCCGCGTCGCGGTCCTCGGAGGCGTACTTTTGCTGGGCTTCCACATACCCGTAGCAAATCTCGATGGCATCCAGCTCGTCCGAGCCGACACGCCGCGCCCGCATCTCGGCCGGGGTTTCCGAAGCGTCGAAGCTCCACTTGCCGTTGGCGCGGACAATCGGGACCGGGAACGGCCAGTCTTCGTCGCCGATCGCCAGGATCGCGCGATTCGGGTTCCTGGGAGAGATTTCGAGCCGCTGTTTCGCGCGCGCGAGACGCGCGAACTCAGTCTGTTCGTCACGATCCTGCGTGGGGCTGCCGGAGCTCAGAACGTCCTTCGCCCCCGGACCGAAGATGGCCGATAGCCGCGCGGAGTCGTGCTGCTCCGCCGCATTGACGACCGCTTGCGCCGCGGCCTCGGCCGAATCGAAGCGCTCTTGCGCGACTAACGGCGCGGCGGATGCAAACGCCAGCGCCGCGCAAATGGTGCAGAATATGCCCGTCATGGCGTCACCTTCTCCCTCCGCCGCCGGCGCGCATGCCACCGCCGCCCATTCCGCCAGTGCGCATCCCACCCATGCTGGAGAAGCCGCGGTCGCTTTGCATGCGCGTCATCGCGCCGCTGTGGTAACCGCCGAACACACTGTGGCTGTTGGCGTAGGAGCGCTGCTCGAAGTTCGGCGTTCCAACGCGCTGTCCAGGCGCGAAGTCTCTTCGATTCCCGTTGGCGGCTGGGCCGCCGGCGCCGCCACGGGCCGCAAAGCGGGTAGCCACCTCGCGATTGGCGTATGGCACGCCAAGGCGGTGAACCGGATCGTGCATCCACACGGAGCCGCCCAGCGCATCTCCTCCGTGGAAATGACCGAAGCCGTAGCGGTTAAAGAAAGAGTGATTGATGCCGATATTCCAGGCGTACCAATTGGGAGACCATCCCCAGCCACCCCATCCCCAGCCGCCCCAACCGCCGAAGTAGAGACCGAGATCGATTCCGGGACCCCATCCCAGCCCCACACCGATGCCGGGGTAAAGGAGCGGTGGGTAGACTCCCCAAACCGGCGGTCCCCAAATATACGCGGGATTGTAAGCCGGCACGTACCAGACATCCGGGTTCGCCGGTTCGATGGCGATCGCGCTCTGCCCGCCCTGGTTCTCCGTCGTGACGGTTTCCTGCGGCGTCGTGTGAAGCGTCCCCTTCGCCACAGCCTGGGACCTCATGCGCTGTACCGCCTGCATCACGTCAGCCTGCTGGGCGAGAAAGGCGTTGCCAAGCTGCGTGGTCCAGGTCATATTCTGAGTCAGGTTGGCGAGCACGTCGGGGAATGCGACCAGCCCCTGAATGCTGGGGTCCCAATTCTCCTTCTTCGCCTTGTCCATGAGCTTCGAAGGCTTCCAGCTCGAATGGTCCTTTACCCATTGTTCGGCTTCGGCGATCTCCATCGGGTAAGTGGAGGCGGCCAGCACTTCGCCCAATAGGGGATCGGGATACAAGGCGACCGGCGCCACCAGATCGTCAAGCTGCTGCGGCGTCATTGGCGCGCCCGGAGCCGGTACGGCGTCCGGGGCGGCCGCGGGCGCTCCAAGCACCAGGAAGAAGGTGACGAGAACCGCCGCTCTCGCGTGCGGGCCCATCCCACGGGGCATCCATCCGGCATCGATCATAACGCCGCTCCCTCCGTGTCTGATCCGATATTACGACCGCGCCACGTTGTTCGTCCACGAACATGGCCCGCAAGGTGTTCCAAAACTCACAGCCTCGCCAGCGCGCAAGGGAAGCCTTGGTCCGGCCGAATGGCCAGCGCACTCGGTCCGCCCCCGGCGCTTGGTTCTGGCGTGAGCGGACGTCCCGCAGGCCGGACGGTCATTCATCGGGCGCCGGGCAACCGCTTTGGAGCAACCCGCTCACATGACTTCTGTCTTAGAAGGTAACGCCAACTGGCAAGCGCGGCCATCCGGTGGACTTAGTAGGCGGCGGGAATTCCAAGGGTAACTTAGCGAGTCACACGCTTGGCAAGTCACACGCGGTCGAGCGCGGACCTTGCCTCCGATGACTGGGAATCGACCTCGATGGGCGCGGGGGCGGAATCCGCCAGGCGCGGCGGGAGCGGTAAAGTCACTTCAATCAGAGTGCCCTTTCCCAGCCCGGAGGCGATCTTAATCGAGCCGCCCAGGCTTTCGACCCTTTCCTGCATTCCGGTCAGGCCAAGGCCGCCTGCCCGGCCGCTTTGGAAGCCGCGTCCATCGTCCTGCACGGTAATCGTCAGCCACGAATCGGTGGCGTGCACGGCGATCTCGACGGAATGCGCGTTGGCGTGCTTGCGGACATTATTGAGCGCCTCCTGGGCAATCCGGAAGACGCACGTCTTGTGTTCGTCCGGCAGTTCGTCCGGCAGGCCATCGGCGCGAACGTGGATTCGAACTCCGGTGGGCCGTGCGATCTCCCGCGCCAACCACTCGAGCGCGGCCGCCAAGCCAAGGTCGTCGAGCATGGAGGGGCGCAGCAGCAGCGCCATATTGCGAATCACCGCCAGCGAACTTTCCACCAACTCGCGGATCCGGTCGACCCGCTCCCGCAGTTGCGGGTCGTAAGGGCGCAGCACAACCGCCAGATCGTGCAGTTCGAATTGAACTGCCGACATGGATTGGCCGACCGCGTCATGCAGGTCCCGCGAAATGCTTTTGCGCTCGTTTTCCTGCGTGGCCACCAGCTTGGCGGAGAGGTTCTTGAGCTCCTGGCGGGCCGCGGTCACCTCCTGGAGATGCGCCAGGGTTTCCCTCTCGAGACGCAAGAGCCGCGCGCCACTGAAAAACGCCAGGCCCCCGCCGAAGAGCATCATCGCGACCAGCGCCAGCACTAACTCGTTTCGAACGCTGGAGAACTTGGCGAGAAGCTGCTCATCCCGGCGCATGAGTTGCTGCCGGTTGACTGACTCGATGGTATCCGCGATGCTAAGGGCATACGAACGCCGCGGGAAGACTTCGTCGCGAAGAAAACTGTAGCCCTTCTGCTGCCTCTCATCCGGACTCCAGGAAAGTACCGGCTCCATGGTTTGCCAATAGTCCTGGATCTCGCGCTTGAGAGCCTCGAAATTCTCGCGGTCGCCGGCGCCGGAGAGAGGCATGTTGTCCGCCAGCAAGGACTCGATCCGTGAGTAGGCGTCGCTGAGCGCTTTCCGGCTTTGTTCGGCTTTGGCCCGGTCCGGCTCCAGAAGGTAATCGCGGATGTAGGTTCCGCAGAGATAAACCGCCGTTCGGATCTCGTCCAACTGTTGGTTCTTCGCAAGAAACTGCCGCAGCGTGGCCTCATTGCTGCTCCGCATTTCGGACAGAGCATGCAAGGCGCTAAACCCGGACAACAGCAGCAAGCTCAGTAGTACTCCAAAGCCCAGGAGCAGAACGCTTCGCGTCGTCAACCGGCGCACGTCCGCGCGCGGAGCCTCGGAGCCTTGCGGGGAGGCGGCGCGCCCTTGTCCGGAGAGACCTTCAGCGGGTCGCGGCGGCGCCTCGTTGTGAGGAAATGACGCCTTTTCGAACGGCATACAGAATCAAATCGGCCAGGCCATGAAGGTTCAGCTTCTGAAAAATGTGCTGGCGGTGACAGATCACGGTGGTCGTGCTGAGGCCAAGAGAAGTGGCGATATCCTTGTTGGACGCGCCCTCCGCCAGCAGTTGCAGGATCTCACGTTCCCGATTAGTCAGGAGATCGTAGGGATCGTCTACGTCTTCACGCTGTAAGTAGCGGGTGTACTCGTCCGCCAGAATTCGGCTCACTTTGGGGCTAAAGAATGCCTTGCCTTGACACACGGCGCGCACGGCATCGACGATTTCCGATTCCGCGGAGCTCTTCAGTACATATCCCCGCGTTCCGGCCTTGAGCGCGCTCAGCAGATAGCCCTCGTCCGCGTGGACCGTCAAGATCACGACCCGAGTCTCCGGCAGCATTTCCGAGATCCGCCTGCCCGCCTCAATGCCGTTGAGGCCCGGCATGGCGATATCGAGAATCACAACATGAGGGCGTTCCCGCTTCGCGACTTCGATGGCTTCCCTGCCATCGCACGCCTCGGCGATCACTTCGAGCCCCGGCTCGTGCTCCAGTAACGTTCGCAAGCCCCGGCGGATGATGGCATGATCGTCCGCGATCACAATGCGCGTTGGACTCATCACAGTCTCGCCTTCATAGTAAGCCATCCCCCGGCGCCCCGTGAATACGACAAGCAGAGTAGTTTTCCGGCGAAACGCTGCTGGCGGCCTCGGCCTCCGACGACCTGTTCGATGCTTCGGAGGCCGCCGCCGTTACTCAGCAGGTTTTCTTTGAAAACTCATCAAAGGAGGTTACGCGCATCACGCAGACGTTGACGTCTGACGTGATAGGATTTATCCAAGATGCTTAAGGAGAGGCCGTCTGTCCCCGGCATCCGCGAGGAATGTGAGCTATCGCACAGTTCCCGCTGACGCTTTTCAAAGTATGTCGAGATCAAATGGCCGGCTCTCACCCGAGGAGCTTGACAGGCTGCGCCAATACGACGCCTGCACGCTCTCCAACGCGATCGAGCGCTTGAAGATCCGCCCGCGGAATGAGGGTTTCATCCACGGCGCCGTCACGTGCCGCTTCCCGCAACTGCCGCCGTCGATCGGATATGCCGTAACAGCTAGAATGCGCTCATCCATGACGCCGATTACGGGGCGTTGCTATTACGAGCACGCTGACTGGTGGCGATATGTGGCCGGTCTTGCCGGTCCGCGAATCGTGACGATCCAGGACTGCGACCATTCACCCGGAGTGGGCGCCCTGTTCGGAGAGGCATACGCGCGTATTTCACGCGCCCTGGGGTGCGTGGCGTGCGTTACCAACGGCGCCGTGCGGGACCTGCCTGGAATCGAAGCGCTGGGGTACCAGGTGTTTGCGGGCGGCGTCTCGGTCTCTCACGCCTACGCGCACGTCGTGGAGTTCGGCGAGCCGGTGGAGATTGGAGGCTTGCAGATTGCCGCTGGAGATCTGCTCTACGGGGACATGCATGGCGTGCTGCAGATCCCCAGTGAGGCCGCGCGCGACTTGCCAAGCCTTGCCGAGCAGGTCCTGCGAGACGACCGAGAGCTATTCGAGTTGACCGAAAGGAAAGATTTCTCCGTGGATACCCTGTCCGATGTGTTGACAGAAGGGGCGAAAAGCCTGTATGACGAATGAGAATGCCGCCACTTCCGTAGCGGCCCGCGCCCTGGCGCGCCGTTCCGTCATTGCCTTGCCCGCTCTCCTGGCGCTGCTGGCATGTCTTGGCGCATGTTCCCACTCTGAAGCTGTGAGCGCCGGCGAAGCGGTTACGACGGTGGGCGTCGCGCCAGTCACTCGAAAGCCGATCATGCGGCAACTTACCATTTCCTCCGAGCTGGTTCCATACCAGGAGGTCGATGTTTATGCCAAAGAGTCGGGCTACGTGACCGAACTGAAGGTCGATTACGGGACCCGGGTCACAAAGGGGCAGTTAATGGCTGTGCTCGATATCCCGGAATTGCAGGCGGATCTGCAACGCGACGCCGCGGCCATCGCGAGCTCCACTCAATTCGTGAACCACACGCAAAAGCAAGTGGACCAACTGGAAGCCCAACGCCAGCCGGTGCATGAGTATGCCGACCGCATCACCAGCGTAGCGAAGAAGCAACCCAATCTGGTAGCGCAACAGGAACTCGATGACGCCCAAGGCAAGGATCTGGCCTTGGAGGCGCAGGTGGAGGCGGGAAAGGCGGCCTATGAAACGGCAGTCAGCCAGTTAGATGAGGCTAAGGCCAGACTGCAACACGACCAGGCGCTGTTCGACTACGCGCGAATTCCCGCTCCTTTTTCCGGCGTGGTGACCCAACGATATGCCAACCTGGGGACCCTCGTGCAGGCCGGCACCAACTCCAGCACGCAAGTTCTCCCTTTGGTCCGGCTCTCCGAGGACGACTTGTTCCGCCTGGTGATCCCCGTGCCGGAGTCCTATGTGAAGTACATTCGCCTCAACGATCCTGTTCAGGTGCTCATCACCTCCTTGAACAAGGTTGTCACGGGCAAAGTCGCGCGTTTCTCGGTGGACGTCGCCGAAGATACCCGCACGATGCACACCGAGGTGGATGTGCCTAACCCCTCGCACACCCTGATGCCGGGCCTCTACGCCGAGGCGACTCTGATGCTGGACCGCAAGAACGACGCCTTGACGCTGCCGCTTCAAGCGATCAGCCAGACAGGCAATCAGGCGACCGTCTTTCTGGTCGATCCAAGTGGCGCCCTGCAGCAACGGACAATCACGCTAGGCATGCAAACGGCCACCGACGCGGAAGTTCTGAGCGGGCTCCAGGCGGGGGAGCGCGTCGTGGTCAGCGACCGCAGCGGCCTGAAACCCGGTTTGCATGTGAAGCCGCAAGAGGTGCAAATCCTCCAGAACCAGGCGGGCAATTCTCAGTAGGCAAGGCGGAAGGGGGCGGCATGTCACGGTTCTCCATTCGGAATCCCCACTTCATCGTCGTAGTGTGCCTGGCCCTCATGGTGTTCGGGGCTACCAGTCTGGCGAACATGCCAGTCGATCTGTTCCCTGCCATCAATCTGCCGGAAGTCGTGGTGGCTACCTTTTACTCGGGAATGCCTCCGCAGGATATCGAAACCGATATCACCAATCCCCTAGAGCGCTTCTTCACGCTGGCCTCCGGCATCGATCACATGGAATCGCGCTCCCTGCTTGGCGTCAGCATGATCAAGGTGCATTTCCAGCCCGGGACCGACGCGGACGCCGATGTTACCGAGCTTTCGAATCTCGCCTTGGCCGATCTGAAACGCTTGCCGCCCGGCACGCTGCCGCCCGTAGTGTTGAAGTTCGATGCATCGAGCCTGCCGGTGTGTCTGGTGACGTTGAAGGGCCAGGGGCTATCCGAGACGCAGCTCCATGACGTCGGACAGTTCAGCATCCGAAATCAAATCGCGGTGGTAAAAGGAGCCGAGATTCCGCCCCCGTTCGGGGGAAAGTACCGGCAGGCGATGGTTTACGTCGACCCTTACAAGCTGCTCTCACGGCAATTGAGTCTTATGGATGTCGTCGATGCCGTGAACAAGAGCAACCTCATTTTGCCCGCGGGCGACGTGAAAATGGGACCGTTCGACTATTACGTCTACTCCAACAGCCTGGTGAAGAAGGTTGAGGATCTGAATCAGATCCCCATCAAGATGAAGGACCAGAGTTGGGTCTCCATCGGCGATGTCGGCGATGCCGAGGACGCCAACCAGATCCAATACAACATCGTTCGCGTGGACGGCCAGCGCTCCGTGTATCTGCCCATCATGAAGCAGGGCGGCGACACCAACACGATCCAGGTGGTCAACGGCATCCGCGACAAGATTGGGAAGCTCTTCGACGTTCCAAAGCAGCTCGAACGCGCGTTAGTGTTCGATCAGTCGGTCTTTGTGAAGGAAGCGATGTGGACGCTGGTGGAGGAAGGTTTGATCGGGCTGGCGCTCACAAGTCTCATGATATTGATCTTCCTGGCGAGTCTGCGCGCCACAGTGGCCGTGTTTCTCTCCATTCCGCTTTCCGCGGTGGCTACGTTCGTTGTCCTCGACCTGATGGGAAGCACCATCAACACCATGATTCTGGGCGGGCTGGCACTGGCCTTTTCGCGCGTGATCGATAACTCGGTGATCTCTCTCGAGAACATTTACCGGCATCTGGAAATGGGGGCTACGCCCGAAACGGCCGCGGAGCGCGGCGGCGCCGAAGTGAGTCTGGCCGTGCTGGCTGCCACCCTCACCACGGTGGTAGTGTTCTTTCCCGTGACCTTTCTATACGGCGTCAGCAAATTCTTGTTCTCCGCACTGGCGATAGCCGTGGCCATATCTTTGTTTGCCTCTTATTTCGTGGCCATGACCGTGATTCCGTTATTCTGTTCCCGCTTCTTGAAAGGCGTTCACCCATCGGCCGGAGGACCATCGAGCGGCGGCTTTAGCGCAAGGTTCAACCGTGCCTTCAGCCGCCTGCTCGATTATTACGAGCGGTCCGTCCGCAGCGTGCTCAAACGGCCGGCCCTTACGGTGGCGGGTCTGTGTCTCACTTTCATAGCCAGCCTCGGCATCGCTCCCTTCCTGGGGCTGGCCTTCTTTCCGCAAACGGACGCAGGCCAGTTCACCATTAGTTTGAAGGCCCCGACCGGCACGCGCATTGAAGACACCGAACGGTACGTCGCCAAAGTGGAAGACCTGGCCCGCCAGGTGGTCGATAAGGCCGATTTCAAAATGGTCGTGTCCAATATCGGCATCGTGCCCGACTTTTCCGCTCTCTATACGAACAATGCGGGACCCTACACGGCCACGATTCAGGTGGCTTTGAACGAGTCTCACCACATCGGCAGCTTCGAGTATATGAGCCGCATGCGCCGCGAAATCGCAGCGAGGTATCCGAGCCTGCGCACGTTTGTCTCCAGCGGATCGATGGTCGACGCGATTCTGAATATGGGCGCCCCCGCTCCAATCGACGTTCAGGTCAGCAGCCGGGACCTCGATACTACTTACAACGAAGCCGCGAGCCTCGCGACGCGGATCGGCAAACTGCCGGGTATAGGCCAGATTTACGTGCCACAGGACATGAATTATCCGGCGATCCGGCTCGACTTGGATCGCGTTCATGCGGCCGAACTCGGCCTGACCCAGAAGGAGATCGTGGATAACGTCATCACCGCCCTCAACTCGAACACCATGATCGCGCCGAACTACTGGGTGGATCACCAGACCGGGAACGACTACTTCCTGACCGTCCAATATTACGAAAACGGACGGGCTGCGATTCACAACTTCGTCGATTTGACGCAAATCCCGCTGCGGCGCCGCGCGAGCGACAACCGCCCGCGGGTGGATGGCCGCGAGTTTCAGGCTTCCGAAGCCGCCCGGCCGGTCACGACGCTATCGGCGGTCACCGGGGTGAATTTCGTTCAGTCGCCCACGGAGATCGACCATTATCAGATTCAGCGCGTCGCGGACGTATATGTAACCCCGTCCGGTGAGGACTTGGGTAAGGTTTCCGGTGAGATCAGCCGTCTGTTGGCGGCCCAACACCTGCCCGCTAACATCCGCGTGGATCTCCGCGGCATGGTAAAAGCGATGCGCGATTCGTTTACCAGCTTTGCAGTCGGCCTGTCGCTGTCAGTGGTCCTCCTCTTTCTCATTCTTGTCGCGCAATTCCGCTCATTCAAGGACCCGTTTCTTATCATGCTCGCCATTCCCATGGGATTTATTGGCGTGATGGTGACTCTGCCGCTCACACATACCACTCTGAATGTCATGTCCTTGATGGGCGTTCTCATGCTGGTTGGCATTGCGGCGTCCAACAGCATTCTGATTGTCGAATTCGCGCATCGTCTGGAGGAGCGGCAGATGACGGTCGAGGACGCGGTGATAACGTCTTGCCGGGTCCGACTGCGTCCGATCCTGATGACCTCGCTAGCCACAATCATTGGAATGGTTCCGATGGCGCTGAAACTCGGTACCGGCAGCGAGCAGTATGCGCCTCTCGCGCGGGCGATTATCGGCGGTCTGGCTTCTTCGGTTTTGTTCAGCGTATTTATCGTGCCGGCAGCCTATGTTCTCGTCTATCGCGGGAAGCCTGCCACGACGGAGTAAATGCACTAATGCCACGATTCGCCATTCGAAATCCTTACTTCATCGTCGTCGTGTGTCTCGCGCTGGCGGTAATTGGAATTACCAGTTACGTCCGCATGCCCCAGGATCTGTTTCCGCCCATCAACCTCCCCGAGGTGATCGTGGCGACATTCTACTCCGGCATGCCCCCGGAAGACATCGAGACCGACATAACCAATCCCCTGGAGCGCTTCTTTACGCTGGCCTCGGGCATCGACCACATGGAGTCGCGCTCCCTGCTGGGCGTCAGCATGATCAAAGTGTTCTTCCAGCCGGGGACCAGCGCCGATGCGGATGTGACGCAGTTATCGAACCTGGCGCTGGCCGATTTGAAGCGCCTGCCCCCCGGCACGCTTCCCCCGGTGGTGTTGAAGTTCGACGCCTCAAGCCTGCCCGTCTGCCTGGTGACGGTCAAAGGGGAGGGTCTCAACGAAACTCAGCTTCACGACCTGGCTCAGTTCCAGATCCGCAACCAGATCGCAGTGGTGAAGGGCGCCGAGATTCCCGGAGTATTCGGCGGAAAGTACCGCCAGGCAATGGTATATGTCGATCCCTACAAGCTGCTCTCCCGTCAGTTGAGCGTAATGGACGTCGTAGACGCTGTAAACGACAGTAACCTGATTCTCCCCGCCGGCGACGTCAAGATTGGTCCGAACGATTACTACGTCTACTCGAACAGCCTGGTCAAAAACGTCAAGGACCTGGACGACGTACCCTTGAAGACGGTAGGCTCGCGCTGGGTATCGGTTGGGGATGTCGGCTCGGCCCAGGACGCCAGTCAGTTGCAGTACAACATCGTCCGCATCGACGGACAGAAGTCGGCATACATCCCCATCATGAAGCAGGGCGGGGACACGAACACGGTTCAAGTCGTCGACGACGTGCGCACTCTCACCAGTCACCTCTTCGACCTCCCCGCGCAGTTGAAAACCGCGATCGTATTCGACCAATCGGTGTTCGTCAAACAAGCGCTCAAGACGGTGTTCCATGAAGGCATGATGGGTCTGGTTCTTACTAGCCTGATGATCCTGATCTTCCTTGGAAGCATGCGGGCCACGTTCGCGGTGCTGTTGTCCATTCCGATTTCGGCGATGGCGACCCTGGTGGTTCTCTACATGCTGGGGAGCACAGTGAACACCATGATCCTGGGTGGCGTGGCCCTGGCTTTCTCGCGCGTCATCGATAATTCCGTCATCTCCCTGGAGAACATCTATCGCCACCTGGAACTGGGTGAGACCCCGGCGATCGCCGCCGAACAGGGAGGCGCGGAGGTGAGCCTGGCGGTGTTGGCGGCTACGCTTGTGGACGTGGTCGATTTCTTCCCTGTCACGCTCCTGGTTGGCGTCAGCAAGTTTCTGTTTTCCTCGTTGGCCCTCGCATTTTGCCTGTCCTTGCTGGCCTCGTTCGTGGTGGCGATGACGGTGATCCCTCTCTTCTGTTCCATGTTTCTCAAAGGAGTCCATCATGAGCACGCCGGCGCTACACCCGAAGATCTCTCTGCCGGCGCCCGCTTCAACGCCTGGTTTAATCGGATGTTCAATCGCGTACTGGACTTCTATGAACGTTGGGTTCGGCGGGCTTTGCAACGCCCCGCGCTTACGCTTACGCTGCTGATGTGCATTTTCTTTGGGAGTCTGGCAATCTACCCGTTTCTTGGCCGGGCCTTCTTCCCGCAGACCGATGCGGGGCAGTTCACGCTGAACGTAAAAGTGCCCACAGGCAGCCGGATTGAAGTGACGGACCAGTATGTAGCCAAGATCGAGGATCTGATCCGGCAGGTTGTTCCTCCATCCGAACTCAAGATGATCGTTTCGAACATTGGGGTTGTCAACGATTTCTCCTCCCTCTACACGACGAACTCCGGGGAGTACACCGCAACCATTCAGGCAGCCCTGAACGAGGGCCATAAGGTCGGCAGCCTGGTCTATATGAACCGGGTAAAGGACGAAGTGGCGGCCAGATTTCCGGACGTGCGCGCATTTTTTCAAAGCGGCTCCATGGTGGATGCGATCCTCAATTCTGGCATGCCCGCGCCGATCGACGTCCAAGTCAGTACGCGTGACCTGGACACCACCTATAACGAGGCCCAAGACCTTGCCAGGCGCATCCGGCAACTGCCCGGAGTGGGAGAGATCTATATTCCACAGGACATGAATTACCCTGCCATACGTCTGAACGTCGACCGCGTGCACGCGGGGGAACTGGGGCTTTCGCAAAAGGATATTGTCGATAACGTCATCACCGCATTGAACTCGAACACCATGATCGCCCCCAACTACTGGGTGGATTATAAGACTGGTAACGACTACTTCCTGACCGTGCAATACGCCGAACACGGACGCGCCGCAATTCACAATCTGGTCGATCTGAAGCAAATCCCGTTGCGCGCGCCGAATTTGAAGGAGCCTACCACTCTCGATTCCGTAGTGAAACTGGAGAACGTCGAATCTCCGACGGAAATCGACCACTACCAGATTCAGCGCGTGGTCGATATCTATGTCACGCCATCGGGCGAGGATTTGGCCCGGCTAACCAGCGCGATTCAGCGGACCATCGACGATGCGAAACTGCCTTCCAACATCCGTGTGGACCTCCGCGGAATGGTAAAAGGCATGAACGATTCGTTCACGAGCTTCGCCATGGGTTTTGGGATCTCGTTCATTCTCTTGTTTCTGATTCTGATCGCGCAGTTTCGTTCTTTCATCGATCCGTTTTTGATCATGCTCGCGATTCCCATGGGATTCGTGGGAGTGCTCATCATCTTGCCGCTAACCCATACAACCCTTAATGTGATGTCGCTAATGGGAGTGCTCATGTTGATCGGCATCGCGGATTCCAACAGCATCCTGATCGTGGATTTCGCGCACAAGCTGGAAGAACAGGGCATGTCGGTCACCGACGCCGTAGTTACGGCCTGCCGCGTGCGCCTGCGGCCGATTCTGATGACTTCGTTCGCGACCATCATAGGGATGATCCCCATGGCTATGAAACTCGGCGAGGGCGGCGAACAATATACTCCCATGGCTCGCGCGATTATCGGGGGGCTCACTTCTTCCGTGTTGCTCACTATCTTTATCGTCCCCGCCGCTTATCTGTTGGTCTACCGCAACCGCCGGCGCCCCGGCGCTGCGATTGTGCAAGAGTAAGCGTCCAGGAGAGCTACTATGCGAAAGTCCGTTGTGACAATCTCACTGATGTTGGGCGCGGCCGGCTGCGTTCTGGCGCAGCCAGCTCCCGTCGCGCTGAACCTGCAGGATGCCGAGGCGCTCGCGTTGAAGAACCATCCCCAGGTACTGGCCGCGCAACATGCCGTTTCGGCCATGAATCAGAAGATAGACGAAACCCGCGCGGCCTATTACCCCACGCTCGAAGGCGATGTTACCGGCTCGCAGGCGAATCCAAGGGCGCGTATCGGCGCCGGGTATTTGACTGACCCCAGTCTGTTCGACCGCATCGGGCAGGGCATTACGCTCAGCCAGTTGATTACGGACTCCGGGCGCACTCCCAATCTGGTGGCCACCTCGCGGCTACAGGCCAGCGCCGCCGCGCAGACAGCGCAGGCCACTGAGTACGATGTCCTGGTGCACGTCAATCAGGCCTACTTTGCGGCTTTGCGCGCGCAAGCGCTGGTGAAGGTAGGCCAGGAGACCGTGGCGGCGCGGCAGTTACTGGTGGACCAGGTGACCGCTCTTTATAACAACAAACTTCGCTCGGAGTTAGATGTCAGTTTCGCGGATGTGAATCTGTCACAGGCGAAACTGCTGCTGCTTCAGGCGCAGGATCTGGTGCAGAGCACAGCCGCCGAGCTGACCCGCGCCATTGGCGGCCAGCAGGCGGCTACTTATCGACTTGAGGAGCAGCCGCTTCCACCCAGTCCGCCAGCGAATCCGGAGGACCTGGTGGCGCAAGCAATCGCCGCGCGGCCCGAGCTGGCCAGTCTGCAAATGAGCCGCGACGCCGCCTACCGGTTTGAGAACGCAGAGAAGGACTTGTCGTATCCCACAGCCAGCTTCGTGGGGGTCGGCGGCTACATTCCCTATATCGATCAGTTGAACCTGCCGCGAGTGACTCCCCCAGAGTATGAAGGAGTGGCCGTGAATGTAGAGATCCCCATTTTAAATGGAGGACTATTCAGGGCCCGCCGGCAGGAGGCGCACTTCCGGGCGCTCGAAGCCGACCAGCGGCTGCGTGACGAGGCGGAGGCCATTGCGCGCGACGTGCGGACCGCCTGGGCCAGCTCCACGACGGCTTATCAGCGGCGCGATGTCACGGCCGAACTGATGCGCGAGGCGGCTCTGGCGAAGGATCTGGCGCAGGGCCGTTATAGCCTCGGTCTTTCCAACATTGTGGAACTGACGCAGGCGCAGTTGAATTTGACGTCGGCGGCGATTGACGACCTTAACGCGAAGTACGATTATCAAAGTGCGTACGCCACGCTGCAATATACGTACGGAGCCTTACGTTAACCATCGCTCGATGCCGCTCCGGAGGTTCACTATGACTGCCGTGACAAGATTGCCAATTTGCTTTCTGGTCTCGATTGCGACGGCGTTCGCTCAAACGCCGGCCGCAGCCCGCCCCGATGCGTTGCACGAATTGAGTGCGCAAATGGAAGCGCTTTCGCACCGCGTCAGCCGCGCCGTGGTGCAGATCTTCTCGACCGGCTACGTGGTCAACGACCAGCGCGATCCCGGCTCGAACGCCGCCATCGTGACGCGCCAGCACGCTTCCGGATCGGGCGTGGTGATGTCGGCGGACGGATACATTGTCACCAACGCGCACGTCGTCGTGGGCGCGCGCTCGGTGCGGGTGCGGATGGCGGACGAATCCTCGGGGGCCGAAGCTGTTATCGAGCCATCGAGCAACGTCGTGGAAGCGCGCGTGGTGGGGATGGACCGCGAAACGGATCTGGCGGTGATCAAAGTGGAACGCACCGGTCTGACCCCACTGACACTGGGCAATTCCGATACGCTGCGGCAGGGCCAGCTCGTGATGGCGTTCGGCAGTCCGCTCGGCCTGGAGAATTCCGTCAGCATGGGCGTGGTCAGTTCGGTGGCGCGCCAGATCAAGCCCGATGACGCGATGATGTATATACAGACCGATGCGCCCATAAACCCGGGCAACAGCGGCGGCCCTCTGGTGGACGCCGACGGCCGCGTGATGGGCATCAACACGTTCATCCTGACGCAGTCGGGCGGCAGCGAAGGACTTGGCTTCGCGATTCCGAGCAACATCATTGAGAGCGTGTACGCGCAGATCCGCAAGGAAGGCCACGTGCATCGCAGCGTGATCGGAGTAGCGGCCCAGAGCATCACGCCGCAGTTGGCGGCCGGGCTGCGCCTGCCGCAGGATTGGGGCGTGCTGATTTCGGACGTGGCGCCCGGCGGGCCAGCGGATACCGCGGGGTTGCAGCCCGGCGATATCGCCGTCAGCCTGAACGGAAAGACGATGGAAGACGCGAACGAGATGCAGATCGGCCTGTACCGTTACGCCGTGGGGTCGAAGCTTGAGATCGCGGTGATCCGCGATGGCGCGAAGCGGACCTTTCAGGTTACTACCGTCGAGCGGCGGGACGATCCGCAACGCTTCGCCGATATGGTGGACCCGGCCAAGAACCTGGTGAAGCGGCTGGGGATTTTGGGAATCGATCTGGACCAGAAAGTAGCCGCGCTGCTGCCCGGACTGCGCAAGAGTTCCGGCGTAATCGTGGCCGCGAAGGGCGGCGATGCCGCATACGCCGGCGACGAACTCCAACCGGGCGACGCGATCTATTCGGTGAATACGACGCCCGTCACGGACGTTGCTTCCCTGCGGAAGGCGCTGGACGGGCTTAAGGAAACCGACCCACTGGTGCTGCAAGTGGAGCGCGACGGCAGTCTGCTCTACCTGACCATGGAAATCGAATAGTCAAATTGCCTCTTGACAGCCCGCCCGTTGAATGCTAGTTTTATAGCATGATGCTACGAACCCAGCAGGAGGCGCGCGATTCATGGCTCTGACAGGATTAAGCCGGCGGGAACGCCAGATCATGGAAATTCTCTACCGCGGCGGCAAGGCTTCCGTTTCCGAGGTCATGGAAGGCATGGAAGACGCCCCGGGCTATTCGGCGGTGCGCGCCATGATGCGCGTGCTGGAGGACAAGGGGCACGTGAAACATCGGGCCGAAGGCCTCAAGTACGTTTACGTTCCGGTGGTGACCCGCGAGAAGGCCAAGCGCTCGGCGGTGAAACACCTGCTGGACACGTTCTTCAGCGAGGCGCCGGAGCAGGTGGTGGCCGCGCTGCTCGACGTATCTTCCAATCGCCTCACGACGGAGGAATTGGATCGCATGGCGGCAATGATCGAAAAGGCCAGGAGGGAGGGCAATTAAATGCACGGCTGGAATGAATCGGCGTGGTTTTCGTTGTGTGCGGGCGTGGCGTTGAAAAGCGCGGCGACGCTCGGCGCGGCATGGCTGATGGCGAGAGTTTTGCGCGGACGTTCCGCCGCGGCGGTTCACCTGGTGTGGACCGCATGCGCAGCCGCGCTGTTGGCGCTGCCGCTGCTCTCCGTGGCGATGCCGGCCATGCGCGTCAACGTGCCTGGCGCGCTGCTGCCCGGCTTGGTATTTCGGACCGATGCGGTGGCGGGCGCCCCGGCTGAGGTGTTCCCTCGGGGGGCGGCGCGGTCCGCCGAGGGCCGGAACGCGCCGGTTTCGCCGGCCCCGTGGCGCCCGGATTGGCGTATGTGGCCGATGCTGCTGTGGGCCGTTGGCGCGGGTGCGGCATTTGCGCAACTGCTCGCGGGCTGGGCCGCGATGCGCCGCGTACGTCGTACGGCCAAGCCGTTAAGCGACCCGTGTCTTCCGGCGCTGTTGGCGACGCTCGGGATGGATGGTGAAGTGGATGTGCTCGAAACGCGCGCGGGCCGCATGCCGGCGTCCTTCGGCTTGTTCCATCCGGCGGTTCTCATGCCGGCCGATGCCGCGGATTGGAGCGCCGAGCGCCGCCGCCTGGTGCTGTTGCACGAGTTGGCACACGTGCGCCGCGGCGACAGTGCCACGCACCTGATGGCGAGGGCCGCGCTGTGTTTGTACTGGTGGAATCCGCTGGCGTGGATGGCGTGGCGCGAATTCCTGAAATCCCGCGAACGCGCCGCGGACGACCTGGTGCTCAGCGCGGGCGCCGCCGCCCCGGATTACGCCGGCCATTTGCTGGAAATCGCGCGCACCATGCGGGCGTCTCCGGCCATCGGCTGGGCTGCCGTGGCCATGGCGCGGCCTTCGCAGCTTGAAGGCCGGCTGTTGGCCATCCTGGATTCGCGGCGCAACCGCAAGTCCCATGGCCGCGCCTCCGCGTGGATGGCCGGTCTCGCCGCGGCCGCCGTTGCGGTTCCCCTTGCGGCTTTGCAGGCGCAAGACAATCCGCCGCCGCTTCCGTCCGATGTGGATGCCACCATTCGCGCCGCCGTCGCGCAGAGGAATTACCAAGTGCTGGAAAGCGCCGCCAGAGCCGACGAGGCTAGCCGCAATTACGGCGACGCCCGCACACTGCTCGATTCCTCTCTCGCCATTCGCGAACAAACCGCCGGTGCAAGGAGTCCAAGCTATGGATTGGGCCTGCTGAAGATCGGCGACCTGGAACGCGATCGCGGCAACGCCGCCGAGGCGGAAGCGTTTTACCAGAAGGCGCTGTCAGTGCTCGATGGCGCGCCCGACGCGGCGACGGCGCTGATCGATCTGGGAGAGCTGGCTTTTCCGCGCGGAGGCAAGGACGGCGATTACGACCAGGCATTCGGCTATTTCGAGCGCGCGCAGATCGCCGATCCCGCCAAAGCCGGCACGGCCCTGATGTGGGAGGCCATCGCGCGCGACCGGCAGGGAAGGCCGGCAGAATCCGATTCGCTGTACCGTGCGGCCCTGGCCGTTCAGGACCCGAACACCGCGCAGGCCGCCACCATCATGGAGTCGTACGCGCTGTATCTGACGCGGAACAACCGGCCGGACGAAGCCAAGTCCATCAAGGCGGAAGCCGACGACGTGCGCAAGGCTCTCGGTAAGGTCGCGCCCGTTGTGGCCGGCACTCCCGCGCCTGCTCCTTCCGTTGCAGAGGCCTTTCACGTCGGCGGTGGCGTGACCGCGCCCAAGCTTGAGAAAAAAACCGAGCCGGATTACACGGAGGAAGCCCGCGCCGCCAAGTATCAGGGCACGGTGGTCCTCTACGTCGAGATTGGCCCGGACGGCGTAGCGCGTAACATGCGGGTCATCCGCGGCCTGGGGCTGGGATTGGATCAAAAGGCGATCGACGCCGTCGGTCAGTGGCAATTCCAGCCAGGCATGCGCAACGGCGTGCCCGTGACGGTGCAGGCGACCATCGAAGTCAACTTCCGGTTGCTGTAGGGGCCACCCATGCGCCGCTTTCCGCTTCCGCTCGTACTCGCGGCCTGCCTCTCCGGCCAGGCCGCGAAGCCCGAATTTGAAGTGGCCTCGGTCAAGCCCTCCGCCCCGGCCCGTTCCATCCGCTGTCGATGAAGGGCGGTCCCGGAACGGGCGATCCGGGCCGCGTCAGCATCGAGAACTACCCTCTGGAAAGCCTCATCCTGGAGGCATACGATATTCGGACCTTTCAGATTACCGGTCCGGACTGGCTGATCGGCAACTTCGGACCCACCGCCGCGCGATTCGACGTCACGGCGACCATACCGCCGGGCGCCACCAGGGAACAATTCCGTCAAATGCTGCAGGATTTGCTGGCCAAACGCTTCAAACTGGCGATTCACCACGAAATGAAGGAAATGCCGGTCTAAGATCTCGTACTGGCGAAGGGCGGTCCGAAGCTTACGCCCTCGCCGAAGGTTCCGCCGCCTGCCGATCCCTCCGCGGCCCCGGCCGCTGCCAGGATGACCCTTGGCAGCGACGGCTACCCGATTCTTCCGCCGGGCGCCATGGCCATCATGGGCAGCCGCGGACGCATGCGCGCCGCCAACGAAACCATGGAAAAGTTCGGCGTCTGGCTGGAGGCGCAATTGCATCAGCCCGTTCGGGACGTAACGGGACTGACGGGCGAATACGATTTCACCTTATCCTGGGAGGCCGACGAAGCCGCCGCCAGTGCGAGCGGCGAGCCGACTCTGCCTGAGGCCGTTCCACTGCAGCTTGGCCTCAAAATGGAATCCCGAAAAGGCCAGGCCGACGTGATCGTGATCGACCACATGGAAAAGGTCCCCACCGAGAACTAGTTCGATGCGGCTCAATTGGCGCTGGGTTTTTCGATGTGGTCGATGACGAATGCCGGCCGGCTCTCCGTGCCCGGTTTAATCGCCAGCCCGAGATTACCCACGGGGTAACTATATACGCCGTCCTCACGCCGCCAGGCGCCCTGCAGCGTGAAATCGTAGCGGCCCTTGAGGTTGGTCTTGTCACGGATCGGAACGCCGCTGGTAAGAATGTTCAGAAACCATATGAGGTCTTCCATTGTGGCCCCATAGAAGCGCTTTATCTGTATGTCGCCGGCCATATCCTGAACCCAGACGCCGCCACTCGCCAACTTCCTGGCGTTGGGAGGCGCAGCGCCTGGAGCCGCGGCCTTCAACCGTGGCCCACCCTTCCCCACCGACAGTTCAAAGATCTTCCCTACGGACGGTTGGGCATGGATGGCCAGTTTGCAACGGTCTTTGAGCGCGGCCCGCATGGCGGAGCGGAGCAGTTCATGCCGCCCGCTTTGGTGTTGCCAGGCGTCGTAATCGGCTCTTGAAACGCGCGCGTCTATGTAGTAGAACTCGCCGCTCCAGTTGGGGCAGTTGCGCACTTCGCCGCCGCCGCCCGACCAGTTCGCCGTGCTCTCGGAAACATAGGCAAGCTGGAGCATCTGCCAGACCGACAGTGTGGAAACAAAACCATTCGGCGCGGGAGTCACATTCCCCATCGATGGCGCCCCGCGCTCAAGGGCCGCGGGCATGGGGCGCATGGACAAAACCTCGAACTCGACGTCTCTTGCTGCTTCGGCGCCATCTGCAGCCGCGATGCCGAAAAACGCTGCCCCAGTCAGCGAAATCCCAATGACCGCAAAAACGATTCGCACCATGAGGCCTTATATTATACGCTCGGATGCGAAAGTACCCGCGCGTTCTTCGCTATCCTGAAAGCTCCATGCCGGAGGCTTCCTACGCGTACTGCGACGTCAGCATTCCCACGCCGCTCGACCAGCCGTTTACGTACCTCCTCCCGGAAACCCTCCGCCATCGCGCACGGCCCGGGTGCCGCATTTTAGTTCCATTCGGCCCGCGAAAACTGACCGGCGTCATCCTGCGGCTCCACGGCGATCCGCCTTCCATGCAGGCCCGCGAGGCGCTCCGCCTGATCGATTCCGAACCGGTACTGGACGCCGAATTGATGGCGCTGGGCAAGTGGATCGCCGGCTATTATTGCGCCCCTCTCGGCGAAGTCCTGCGGTCCATGCTGCCATTGGCGGCGGATATCCGGCACGGAAAAGTGTGGTCGCTTACCGACGCCGGCCGCGACGCCGCGCGCCAATTGCGGCTCGACGCGGCGCCCGACGATCCCACGGCGCGCATCCTGGCGATGCTCGAAAGAAGGCCGCTCTCGGCCGCTTATCTCGCCAAGGCGCTCCCGCTGGCCGATAAACAGATTCGTTCGCTCGAACGCCGCGGCTTCATCGTCGCCGAGCACACCGCCGTCGATCGCGATCCGCTGCGCTCCCCATCCGCATCGCTCCGCGTGGAACTGCTGCCCGCCGGTCCGAGCGCGGGCGGCGCCTTCAAGAAGCCCGAACGCGAGCTGCGCGCCTTCCTCGAACTGCATCCCGGATCGCACAATCTGAAGGACCTCGAAGATTCCGTGAAGGACGCCAGCGCGGCGGCGCGGTCGTTGGCGCGCAAAGGCGTGGTCTCGCTAAAGCCGGAGGTGGCCGGCGTTGCGAGCGGGCCGCTGCGCGTACGGCACACGATGAATTCCGGGCAGGAGGCCGCGTACAGCGAGATCCACCAGGCCATCGGGTCGCGCAAGTTTCGCGCGTTCCTCTTGCACGGCGTCACCGGATCGGGCAAGACCGAGGTGTATCTCAACGCCATCGAGGCGACCCTGGCGGAAGGCCGCGGCGCTCTCCTGCTGGTCCCTGAAATCGCGCTCACGCCGGCCATGGCGGGCCAGTTCTTCTCGCGTTTCGGCGACCGCGTGGCCATTCTGCACAGCGCGTTTACCGATCGGGAGCGCTCCGAGCAATGGCGGCGCATCCGTTCGGGCGCCGCGCCGGTGGTGGTGGGCACGCGTTCGGGCGTGTTCGCGCCGGTGCAGCGGCTGGGCCTGATCGTTGTCGATGAAGAGCACGACGGCAGCTACAAGCAGGAAGAGACGCCGCGCTACAACGGACGCGACTTGGCCGTGGTGCGCGCGCAGGCCGCCGGGGCGTGCGTCGTGCTCGGCTCCGCCACGCCCAGTCTGGAAAGCCGCTATAACGTGGAACGCGGCAAGTATGCGCTGCTCGAACTGCCGGGCCGCATCGAGGAACGGCCCATGCCCACCGTGGAACTGATCGACATGCGGCAGGAGTTTCTCGAGACGCGCAAGCAGGAGACCTTCTCACGCAAACTGCTGGACGCCATCGAGGCGCGGCTGAAGAACGGTGAACAGACCATCGTGCTGCTGAACCGGCGGGGGTTCTCCAGTTTCGTGGCATGCCGCTCCTGCGGCGAGCGCGTCGAGTGCATGAATTGCTCGCTCACGCTGACTTTCCACAAGCGCGACCGCCGTCTGCTGTGCCACTACTGCGGCTATGCGGAAAAGGTCCCGAGCGTGTGCCCCAAGTGCGCGAGCGAACATATCTATTTCCTGGGTCTCGGTTCGGAGCGCGTCGAGGACGAATTGCATCGCGCGTTTCCCGCCGCCCGCATCGCGCGCCTGGACCGCGACACCGTCACCGGCAAGCGCCATTACGAGACTATCCTGCAAGGTTTCCGCGAAGGCTCCTACGACATCCTGGTGGGCACGCAGATGATCGCCAAGGGCCACGACATTCCGAACGTGACGCTGGTGGGAGTGGTATCGGCCGACGTGGGCCTGGGCATGCCGGATTTCCGCGCCGCCGAGCGCACCTTCCAATTGTTGACGCAGGTGGCGGGGCGCGCCGGGCGGGGCAGCGTGCCGGGCATCGTGCTCATACAGACCGTCAATCCGGACCACTACGCCGTCCGCATGGCCGCCGCGCAGGATTACCAGGCCTTCTATGAGAAAGAGCTGAACTTCCGCCGCCTGATGGCCTACCCGCCGTTCAGCGCCATGGCTAACATCCTGGTCCGCAGCGAAAAGAAGGAACTCGCCATGCGGATGGCCGCGGACCTGGGGATGTTACTCACTCCGCCGCCGGAGAAGTTACGCATACTGGGTCCCGCGGAGGCCCCGGTGCCGCGGCTCAAGAACGAATACCGTTACCAGTTCCTGGTGAAAGCCGCCAGCCGCAAGGCGCTGAACGAAGCCATGCAGCAGGTTCGCCGGTTCGCCCTCGACCGCAAATGGTCCGCGACGGCGCTGGCGATCGACGTGGACCCGTTGACGCTGATGTGAGTTGCCGGGCGCCACGGGATCGCAAAATAAAACCGCCGGCGCGGATGGCATCGAAGCCTTCCGCGCCGGCGGCTGAAAAAACCAAGCCCGGCAGGACCCCGTGGGCAGCCGGAAATAGCCCCGCCGCTTACTCCGCTAGCGGATCCTCGGCGGCGGTGTCCTCGGGCAAGCCCCCGGCGTATTGCAGCCGGGTTTCTTCGTCGTAACCGGGGATGACGTCGAGAGGCGCCTCGGCTGCAGGCTCCTCCACCACGTCTTCGCCCGCGATCTTCACGCGGCGGTAATACTCCATGCCGGTGCCGGCCGGAACCAGCCGGCCCATAATCACGTTTTCCTTCAGGCCTCGCAGGTAGTCCACCTTGCCGTTGATGGCGGCTTCGGTGAGCACGCGCGTGGTCTCCTGGAAGGAGGCCGCCGAGATGAACGAATCGGTCGAAAGAGAAGCTTTCGTGATGCCCAGCAGCATGGCCTTGCCTTGAGCCGGACGCCCGCCCGCCTCGCTCACCTTCAGGTTTTCCGACCGGAACTTGAATTTATCGACAATCTCTTCCGGCAGGAATTCCGTGTCGCCGATGTCCTCCACCTTCACCCAACGCATCATCTGGCGCGAAATGGTTTCCAGGTGCTTGTCATTGATGTTGACGCCCTGCAGACGGTAGACTTCCTGGATTTCGTTCACCAGGTACTTCTGCAGCTCCTTTTCGCCGAGCACGGCCAGAATGTCGTGCGGGTCGCGCGGACCGTCCATGAGCGGTTCGCCGGCCTTCACCCGCTCGCCCTCCTGGACGTTGATGTGTACGCCGCGCGGCAGTGAGTACTCGCGCTGTTCGCCGTCGTCGCCTATCACGTAGATCTTGCGCTGGCCCTTGGCGACTTCGCCGTATTTCACCACGCCGTTGATCTCCGCGATGATGGCCGTCTCACGCGGCTTGCGCGCTTCGAACAACTCCACCACGCGCGGCAGGCCGCCCGTGATGTCCTTGGTCTTGGTGGTTTCACGCGGAATCTTGGCGATCACGTCGCCGGCGTGGACCTCTTCTCCGTCGCGAACCATAAGGTGCGCGTGCGTCGGCATGAGGTACTTTTTGGCTTCCGAACGCGACCCCGCGGCGCCTTCCGGCCGCACGATCACCTGCGGCTGCCGCTTCTCTTCGAGCGAGTCCATCACCACGAGCTGCGACATGCCGGTGACTTCATCCACTTGCTCTTGCAGCGTGAGACCGTCGATGAGGTCCTTGAAATGCACTACGCCGCTGACTTCGGTGAGGATGGAGAACGTGTAGGGGTCCCATTCTAGCAGCACCTGGTTGCCCTTCACCGGAGCGCCGTCTTCCACCAGCACCCTGGCGCCGTAGACCGCCTGGTAGCGTTCCTTTTCGCGGCCCTTGTCGTCCACCACGGAGATAATGCCGCTGCGGTTCATGGCGATCAACTCGCCCGCCTTGCTGCGCACCGTCTGAATCCCGATGTACCGGGCAAAACCGCCGGACTTGGCGTCCTGCTTGGATTGCTCGTTGATCCGGCTGGCCGTTCCGCCGATGTGGAACGTGCGCATGGTCAACTGCGTTCCCGGCTCGCCGATGGATTGCGCCGCGATCACGCCCACGGCTTCGCCGCGCTCCACCATCCGGCCGGTCGCCAGATTGCGGCCGTAGCACGCCACGCAGACGCCGCGCTTCGATTCGCAAGTCAGCACGGAGCGGATCTTGACGCGCTCGATGCCGGCCGCCTGAATCGCCGCCGCGAGGTCTTCGGTGATCTCGTGGTTCACCGCCACAATCAGGTTGCCTTCGTAGTCCTTCTGGTCTTCCAGAGCCACGCGTCCCACGATGCGGTCGCGCAGCGGCTCGATGATTTCGCCCGATTCGATGATCGGCTCGACGTAAATGCCTTCGCCGGTGCCGCAATCGTTCTCGCTGACGATCACGTCCTGCGCCACGTCTACCAGACGGCGCGTCAGGTACCCGGAATCGGCCGTCTTCAGGGCGGTGTCGGCCAATCCCTTGCGGGCGCCGTGCGTCGAGATGAAGTACTGCAGCACGTTCAGCCCTTCGCGGAAGTTGGCCGTGATGGGGGTCTCGATGATTTCGCCCGAGGGCTTGGCCATCAGTCCGCGCATGCCGGAGAGCTGCCGGATCTGCTGTTTGGACCCGCGCGCGCCGGAATCCGCCATGATGTAAATCGGGTTGAGGTAGCGCCCCGTGCGGTCGTCCTCTTCCATGGCCGACATCATTTCATCGGAAACCTTTTCGGTCACCTTGGACCAGATTTCGATGATCTTGTTGTACCGCTCGCCGTGGGTAATGGCGCCGTCCTGATACTGGCTCTCCACCACCACCACTTCCTTCTCCGCGTCGCGCACCAGGCCGGCCTTTTCGCCCGGCACTACCATGTCGTCGATGCCGATCGAAATGCCCGCGCGGGTGGCGTACAGGAACCCCAGCGCCTTGACTTCATCGAGCATCTGCACCGTGACGTGCAGGCCGAACTTCAGGTAGCAGTACTGCACCAGTTGGGCCAGGCCCTTCTTCTTGAGCAGGCCGTTGATAAAGGGCATATCCTGCGGCAGGTGATCGTTCAGGATCACCCGGCCGACGGTGGTTTCCATGTACTGCTTGATGAACTCGATCGGTTCCGTGTGCAGGATGTTCTGGTTGTCGAAAGCGTGCACCAGATCGATGACGCGGCCGGTGTAACGCAGCTTGATGGGAGAGAGCGTTTCCACTTCGCCCATTTCGAGCGCGATCAGTACGTCGTCCGTGGAGGCAAACGTACGCCCCTCGCCCTTCGCGCCAGGACGCGCCTTGGTCAGGTAATAGCACCCCAGAACCATGTCCTGAGTGGGAACGGTGATCGGGCTGCCGTGCGCAGGCGAAAGGATGTTGTTCGACGAAAGCATCAGCGTCGAAGCTTCAATCTGGGCCTCGGGCGATAGCGGAATGTGCACCGCCATCTGGTCGCCGTCGAAATCCGCGTTGAACGCCGTGCATACCAGCGGGTGGATCTTGATGGCCTTGCCTTCCACCAGCACCGGCTCGAAAGCCTGTATGCCCAGACGGTGCAGCGTGGGAGCGCGGTTCAGCAGAATGGGGTGGTCCTTAATGACCTCTTCCAGGATGTCCCACACCACCGGGTCCTGCTGCTCCACCAATTCCTTGGCCTGTTTGATGGTGGTGCAGTGGCCGCGCTGCTCCAGGCGATGGTAGATGAACGGCTTGAACAGCTCGAGCGCCATCTTCTTGGGAAGGCCGCACTGGTTCAGGCGCAGCTCCGGGCCCACCACGATGACCGAACGGCCGGAATAATCCACGCGCTTGCCCAGCAGGTTCTGGCGGAAGCGGCCCTGCTTGCCCTTGAGCGTGTCGGAGAGCGATTTCAGGGGCCGGTTGTTGGCGCCGCGCAGCACGCGTCCGCGGCGGCCGTTGTCGAACAGCGCGTCCACGGCTTCCTGCAACATGCGCTTTTCGTTGCGTACGATCACGTCCGGCGCATGCAGCTCGATGAGCTTCTTCAGCCGGTTGTTGCGGTTGATCACACGGCGGTACAGGTCGTTCAGATCCGAGGTGGCGAACCGGCCGCCATCGAGCGGCACCAGCGGGCGCAGTTCCGGCGGAATCACCGGGATCACGTCCAGAATCATCCACTCGGGCTTGTTGCCGGACTTGCGGAACGATTCCACCACGCGCAGCCGTTTGGCGAACTTCAGCTTCTTCTGCTGCGACGCCTCGGTCTTCATCTTCTCGCGAATTTCTTCGCCGAGAGACTCGACATCGATCTTCTTCAGCAGCTCCTTGATGCCCTCGGCGCCCATCATGGCGACGAACTTGCCCGGAGCTTCCTGGTCGAGCTGCCGTTTGCGCTCGTCGGTGATTACCTCGCACCGCCGAAGGTCCGCGATCTCGCCCGGTTCCACCACCACGTAGGCTTCGAAGTACAGTACCCGCTCCAGTTCGCGCAGCGTGATGTCCAGCAGGTGGCCGATGCGGCTCGGCAGGCCCTTGAAGAACCACACGTGCGAACACGGGCTGGCCAGTTCGATATGGCCCAGCCGTTCGCGGCGGACCCGCGCCAGCGTGACTTCCACCCCGCACTTATCGCAGATCACTCCGCGATGCTTCATGCGCTTGTACTTGCCGCACAAGCATTCCCAATCCTGGGTCGGCCCGAAGATGCGCGCGCAGAACAGCCCGTCGCGCTCCGGCTTGAAGGTCCGGTAATTGATGGTCTCCGGCTTGGTGACTTCGCCGTGGGACCAGCTCCGGATCTTTTCCGGAGAAGCCAGCGAAATGCGGATCGAATCGAAATCCGCAATCATGTTCGCCCGATCGTAAGGTGAAGATCTCAAAGTGGCCTCCAGTTTCCCCAAAAACTCTTGACGCGGAGACGCTGAGACGCTGAGAAAAAACCGGGAAGTGGGTTCCCTGTCGCTCCTCGGCGTCTCCGCGTCTCCGCGTCGATCATGTTAGTCCGCCGCGATTGCCAGCTCCGGCAGTTCCTGCGGCTTCTTCATCAATTCCACATCGAGACACAGCGATTGCAGCTCGCGGATGAGAACGTTGAACGATTCCGGAACGCCCGGCTCGATGGCGGCCTCGCCCTTGACGATGGCCTCGTAGATTTTGGCGCGTCCGTACACGTCGTCGGACTTGGCCGTCAGCAGCTCCTGCAGAATGTAAGCCGCGCCGTAGGCTTCGAGCGCCCAAACTTCCATTTCGCCGAAGCGCTGGCCGCCGAACTGCGCCTTGCCGCCGAGCGGCTGCTGCGTGATCAGGGAGTACGGCCCGATGGACCGCGCGTGAATCTTGTCGTCCACCAGGTGCGAGAGCTTCAACATGTAGATGTAGCCCACCGTTACCGGCTGCTCGAAGGCCGTCCCCGTCATGCCGTCGTAGAGCGTGGTCTTGCCGGAAGTCGGCAGCTTGGCGTCGGTCAGCGCTTTCTTGATTTCCCGTTCCGTTGCGCCGTCGAACACCGGGGTCGCGTAATGCAGGCCCAGCGCCTTGGCGGCCCATCCCAGGTGCGTTTCCAGAATCTGTCCGACGTTCATGCGGGAAGGCACGCCCAGGGGGTTGAGCACAATTTCCACCGGCGTTCCATCCGGCAGGTACGGCATGTCCTCGTCCGGAAGAATGCGCGCGATGACGCCCTTGTTCCCATGGCGGCCGGCCATTTTGTCGCCTACCGAAAGCTTGCGCTTCATGGCGATATAGACCTTTACCAGCTTGATCACGCCCGGCGGCAGTTCGTCGCCCTTCCTCAGCTTGCCGATCTTCTCGTCGGTGATCTTCTCGAGCACCGCGATCTGCCGCGACGTCATCTCTTCGATTTCGTCGATTTGCTCGTTTAGCCGCGGGTCCTTCGCCGGAATGCGCATGCGCTTCAGGTCGCGCGATTTCATCTTCTCGATCAGGTCGCGCGTCAGCTCCGCGTCCTTCGAGAGCAGGCGCTTGTTGGTCTTCTCGTCGTGCAGGTCGGCCAGCAGTTTCTTGCCTTCCAGCAGTACGGCCAGACGCTTGGAGCGCTCGTCGGTCAAAATGCGGATTTCGTCCAGCAGGTTGCGCTGCAAGCGCTGGATCTGGGTTTCCTCGATGTTCCTCGACCGCTCGTCCTTCTCTTGCCCCTTGCGCGAGAAAATCTTGCAATCGACAATCGTGCCCTCAATGCCCGGCGGGCAGTAGAGCGAGGCGTCCTTCACATCGCCGGCCTTTTCGCCGAAGATGGCGCGCAGTAGCTTTTCCTCGGGAGTGAGCTGGGTTTCGCCCTTCGGCGTGACCTTGCCCACCAGAATGTCGCCCGGCTTCACCGTGGCGCCGATCCGTATAATCCCGCTGTCGTCCAGGTTGCGCAGGAAGGAATCCGCGATGTTCGGAATGTCCCGCGTGATTTCCTCGGGCCCCAGCTTGGTATCCCGCGCTTCAATCTCAAACTCCTCGATATGGATCGAGGTGTAGTAATCTTCCTTGACCAGCTTCTCGCTGACCAGGATGGCGTCTTCGAAGTTGTACCCGCGCCAGGGCATGAAAGCCACCAGCACGTTGCGGCCGAGGGCCAATTCGCCCAGGTCCGTGCAAGGGCCGTCCGCCAGCACGGTCCCCTTTTTCACCCGCTGCCCGGCCTGCACAATGGGCTTCTGGTTGATGCAGGTGTTCTGGTTCGAGCGCTTGAATTTGGTGAGCTGGTAGATATCCGCGCCCACCTCGCGCGAAAGCTGGCCTTCCTGAGCGGCCCCTTCCACGCGCACGATGATGCGCTCGGAATCGACCGAGTCCACCACCCCGGAGCGCTTGCTCAGCACCACCGCGCCCGAATCCCGCGCCGTCACCGCCTCCATGCCGGTGCCCACGTAGGGGGCGTCGGCGCGCAGCAGCGGCACGGCCTGACGCTGCATGTTCGACCCCATCAACGCGCGGTTGGCGTCGTCGTTCTCAAGGAACGGAATCAAACTCGCCGCCACCGAGACCAACTGCTTGGGGCTAACGTCGATGTAATCGATCTCATCGCGCGACTTCAGCACGAAGTTGCCGGCCTGCCGCGCGTTCGAAAGATCCGGAACAATGCGTCCCTTCTCATCGAGCTCCACGTTGGCCTGCGCCACCGTCCATTTATCTTCTTCCCATGCCGAGAGGTACTCGCAATGGGCCTCATACTCGGCCGGCTGCTTCTTGGCGCCCAGTTTCCGGTTGGCGTCCTCCACTTCCTGCCGCCGCACCACGTCCCCGACCTTGAAATCCGCGTCGCCGGGGTTCAGGATCTTGATTTCGTCCACCACCGCGCCCTTTACCACCTTGCGGTAGGGGCTTTCGATAAACCCGTAGTCATTGATCCGCGCGAAGCAGGAGAGCGACGAAATCAGCCCGATATTCGGACCTTCCGGCGTCTCGATGGGGCAGATGCGCCCGTAGTGCGTCGGGTGTACGTCGCGCACTTCGAATCCCGCGCGCTCCCGGCTCAAGCCGCCTGGACCGAGCGCCGAAAGACGCCGCTTGTGGGTGATCTCAGAGAGCGGGTTGGTCTGGTCCATGAACTGCGAAAGCTGGCTCGATCCGAAAAACTCGCGGATCGCCGCCATCACCGGCTTGGCGTTTACCAGGTCGTGCGGCATGGCCGTGGACATTTCCTGGTACACCGACATCTTTTCCTTGATGGCGCGCTCCATGCGCACCAGGCCGATGCGGAACTGGTTTTCGAGCAGTTCGCCGACCGCGCGCACGCGCCGGTTGCCCAGGTGGTCGATATCGTCCACCCCGCCAATGCCCTTGCGCAGCTTCAACAGGTAGAGGATGGTGGCCTTGAAATCGTCCGAATCGAGCGTGCGCTTGTCGAGCGGCGTGGCGTCGGCGCGGTCGTGCAGCTTGATATTGAACTTCATGCGGCCCACGCGCGAAAAATCGTACTTGCGCGGGTCGAAGAACATGCCCTGGAACAGTTGCGTGGCCGTGTCGAGCGTCGGCGGATCGCCTGGACGCAGCTTGCGGTAAATCTCGATCAGCGCCTCGTTCTGCGCTTTCACCGGGTCCTTTTTGATGGTCGAGGAAATCACCGTCCCCACGTCGTCGCGCTCCGGGAAGAAGACTTCGAATTCCTCGATGCCCGATTCGATGATCCTGGAGAGCGCGGTCGCCGTCAGTTCGCTATTCGCGTCGATCAGCACTTCGCCGGTCGACATGTCCACCACGTCGGCCACCACAAAGGCGCCTTCCAGATCCACCACGTCGATGTCTACCTGCTGGATCTTCGCCTTCAGGATTTCTTTGTAGAGCGACTCCGTGATCTTCTTGCCCTGCGCGACAATCGCTTCCCCACCCTTGCCGGAGATCGCCCGCGAGAGCTTCAATCCGCGCAGACCCTCATCCACGTTCCACTTCAGCTTCTTATCCTGAATGGCGATCTTGCTGACGCGGTAAAACGCCCGCAGAATTTGCTCGTCGGTCTTCAACCCGAGCGCCCTGAGGAACACCGAGCCGAAGAATTTCCGTTTGCGGTCGATGCGTACGTAAAGGATGTTCTTGGTGTCGTATTCGAACTCCACCCAGCTTCCCCGGTACGGAATGATCTTCCCCAGGTAGTAGCCCTGCGCCTGCACCCGCTCGAAGAACACGCCCGGCGACCGGTGCAATTGCGATACGATCACGCGCTCCGTGCCGTTGATGATGAACGTTCCGTTCTCCGTCATCAGCGGAATTTCGCCGAAGAAGACTTCCTGTTCCTTGATGTCGCGGACGCTCTTCTTTCCGGTCTCCGGATCCTTCGAATACACCGTCAACCGGATGGTGACCTTGAGCGGCGCCGCATACGTCATGCCGCGCTCCTGGCACTCCAGCATGTCGTACTTCAGTTGCAGCCCCACCGGATCGCCGCACTTGTTGCAGAACGTCACCACGTTCTTGTTGAATGCCCCGCAATGATGGCAGAGGATGTCGCCCGCCAGGAATGGATTCGTGCGGATGGTCGCGCCGCAATTCCGGCACGTGGACCGCAGGTGGTGCAGCCCTTTGAGGTTGCCGCACTTGCATTCCCAGTTGCCGATGGAATAGTCCACGAACTCCAGATCGCTCACGCCCCGGAAGTCCGTAATCGGAAACACCGAGTTGAACACCGTTTGCAAACCGATGTCCTGCCGCTCGTTGGGCAGAAGATCCATCTGCAAAAAACGCTCGTACGAAGTCTTCTGAACCTCAATCAGGTTCGGAATCGGTATCGAAGTCTTGATTTTGGAGAAATCCACTCGTTCGGGGGCGGCGCCGTTACGTTGATTATCCATGTCTTAAAAGCTCCTGACGGCCGAACAGCCACGGCAAAGAAACGCGCTAAGAGTACAAAACCGGCGCTGCGGGAGGCGATGCATCCCGAAGCGTCAGCGAAAAGTTAAGCGGGTGCGGGAATCGTACTGGGTTTGGAGCGTTGCCGGCGACAAAAAAGATGGGTTTCGTGGAAGTGGAAGGGTGTGCGCCCAGGCAAATCAATGCACCAATGCGAACGCGCAGAGATTCCCTCTCTGCAGTTCCGATCCCACTGCAATTGAAATGCCAAGACTTACGAATCACAGTCACCAATTGGGTTCGAATCCGGCCGAATCGAGCACCCAACGAAACATCCTAACAGGATTCGACCGCCCACGTCAAACCGCAAAAAAACACTCCTCCCCCGCGGGGCCGGCCTTCGACCCGCCCCGCTGAGCGGAGCCGCTACTTCACCTCGACGGTTGCGCCAACGTCGGTGAATTTCTTCTTCAGGGCCTCGGCTTCGTCCTTGCCGATGCCTTCTTTGACCGGCTTGGGAGCGCCGTCCACCAGGTCCTTGGCTTCCTTCAGCCCCAGGCTTGTGACTTCGCGAACGGCCTTGATAACATTGATCTTATTGGGGCCGACGCCCGTCAGAATGACCGTGAACTCGGTCTTCTCTTCCACTACCGGAGCCGCCGCCGGTCCCCCGCCCGCCGCCGCTACCGGAGCTGCCGCGGCCGCCGAGACCCCTAGCTTTTCCTCAAGCAGCTTCACTAGCTGTGAAGCCTCCAGCAGCGTCAAACCTTGAATCTGATCCGCAATTGCGTTGATGTCCGCCATATCTAAACTCCTCTGTCCTCAAACTTGTTCTCTTTTACGCCCTGATCGATTACCGCCGCCATATTGCGCCCCACGGCATTGATCGCCGTCGCGAGCCGCTGCGCCGGCGCGTTGATCATGTAGAGCAGCTTCGCAAAGATCTCCTCTTTCGAGGGCATGTTGGCCAGTTCGCCGATCGCCTTGATGTCGATCACCCGGCCTTCCACAATACCCGCCTTGAAGGTGAAGGACGGGTTGGCCTTCGCGTAGGTGGTCAGCGCCTTCGCCAGCGCCACCGGATCCTTTGCGGTGTAGGCCACCGAAGTCATCCCCTTCAGGTCTTTAAGAACCTGTCCGGCGGGCGTTCCTTCCGAAGCCAATTCCGCCAGGTTGTTCTTCACCACGCGGTACTGCGCGCCCACGCCCCGAATCACCTTGCGCAGCTCGAAGTCCTGACTGACCTTCAGCTTCTCGTAGCCGGTCACGAACAGGTTCTTCGACCGCTCCAGATCGCTGCGCAGGGCGTCAATCTCTTTCTTCTTGTCTTCCTTCTTTTTCATGGAAACACCTGTTGGCGTCTAGACCGCCGCCGCTTTTACGCTGAAGGGCGCCGTGTCGATCGCCACGCCCGGGCCCATCGTCGAGCAGATCGTCGCGCTCCTGACGTACTTGCCCTTCGCCACGGCCGGCTTCGCCTTGATTACCGCGGTGATCAGGCTGGCGGCGTTTTCCACCAGTTTGACGGCGGTGAAGCTCACTTTGCCCACCGGCGCGTGAATGATCCCCGTCTTATCGACGCGGAATTCCACCTTGCCGGCTTTGATTTCCTTGATCGCCTTGGCAACGTCCATCGTCACCGTCCCCGTCTTGGGGTTCGGCATCAGCCCGCGCGGTCCGAGGATCTTTCCCAGCTTGCCCACCGACCGCATCATATCCGGCGTGGCGATCACGGCGTCGAAATCCGTCCAGTTCTCCGACTGGATCTTGTTCACCATGTCGTCGCCGCCCACTAGATCGGCGCCCGCTTCGGACGCCTCTCGCTGCTTATCGCCGCTGGCGATCACCAGCACTTTTTTGGATTTACCAAGTCCGTTCGGCATGACAACGGTCCCACGGACCATCTGGTCGGCGTGTTTGGGATCGACCCCGAGGCGCAAATGCACTTCCACGGTTTCGTCGAACTTGGCGTACTTGATTTTCTGGAGGAGCGGAACGGCCTCTTCAAGCTGATATTCCTTGGCCTCGACCTGCTTCCGCGCGGATTGATAATGTTTACCTGGTTGGCGTGCCATATTTCCTCATTGGTGCAAGCGGCCCGTCCAGGAACAGCAGACGAACCTCCCACTGAGCGCTTCTGAAAGGGACAAGAAGAGTGTACCAAATCGCAAAAGCCCCTGTCCACTACGAACAACTCCTTGGGCGCCAGCGAAGGCGAAGAAGGCAGACCAGGAGGTCCGCCCCACGCCATTATCTGGTGTTTCGCGCCAGCGTAAGGACCGGAAAACCCGAGCGTGCAGATGGCGAATCAAATCTGTTCGTCTGACCGGCCCCAACCGGGGCATCAGGCGACCTCGCGGACCGTCAACTCGATTCCCTGAATCGCCGGAATAGGCATCTGCCGCGTCAATCGGAAGAGGAGCCAGTCCTCCAGCACATCCGCCGACTCCTTGCGGCAATCCTCTAGGGTAGGGCCGCTGCCCCACGCGCCGTCCAGACGTGGAATCGACCCGAAGCAGCAAGACGAATCGGGTCTTGACGCATCGCTCGGATTCTGATATAACTGAATCCGACCTATGCCAGAGGATTTCAGCTCTTTTCTTCCCCTCTCCCCCGCCACCCTCCATATCCTGCTGTCTCTCGCCGCCGAGGACCGTCACGGTTACGCCATCATGCAGGAGGTGGCCCGCCAGTCCGAAGGCCAGTACAAGCTTGGCCCCGGTACCCTTTACGACAATCTTTCGAAGTTGATGGCGCACGGGCTGGTTGAGCAAGTCCCTCACAGCAGTCCTGGCGGGGACCCTCGCCGGCGCTACTACCGCCTCACATCCGCCGGCCGCGGCGTTCTCACGGCCGAAATCGCCCGTCTCGAAACCGTCGTTCACGAGGCGCGCGTTCACCTACGAGCCCAACCGAGGAGCGCCTCATGACCCGCACCCTGTATCGCAGCCTCCTGTGGCTGCATCCCGCGGTCTTCCGGCGCGAGTTCGCCGGCGAGATGCTTTGGATTTACGACGAAACCGCGCAAACCGGCGGCGTCGCGCCTCTGTTCCTGGACGGAGCCGTCTCCCTGGGCCGTCAATGGTTCCTGCGCTCCGGTTACTGGAAGGTTCTCGCGGCCCTCGCCTGCGCCTTGTTCCAGATGACGGTCGCCAGCGCCGTGATGCTGCGCATTGGGCACCTCCGCGCGCAGTTGGCGTACCCCTCCGTGGAGGGCGGCATTGGCCTCGCTGCGCTGATGCGCCTCATCGCTTTCATGGCCGTCGGCCTTCTCGCCGCCGTAATTTTCCTGGTTTTCTGGTGGCGCAATCTGGCGCGCCGCATCGGAGCCTGAATGCTCGAACTGCGCAACGTCACCAAACGCTTCCCCGCCACCGTTGCCGTCCAGGACGTCAGCTTCGTCGCCCGCCGCGGTGAGGTGACGGGCTATCTTGGGCCGAACGGCTCGGGCAAATCCACCACGCTGAAGATGATCACCGGCCTCTTGCAACCCACCGACGGCCAGATCTTCTTCGATGGCGAGCGCATCGATCGCGATCCCATGGCTTACCGCGGGCGCGTCGGCTATGTCCCCGAAGAGCCGCTCCTTTATCCGCATCTCACCGGCGCCGAATACCTGGAGATGGTCGGCCAGTTGCGCGGAATGACTGCGCGCGCGTTGGCCGACAAAATCGATGGCTTCCTCCGCGTGCTCTCGCTCCACGAAGATCGCTGGGTCCTCATTTCGTCGTATTCCAAGGGCATGCGCCAGAAGGTGCTGCTCGCCGCAGCGCTGCTTCACAATCCCGCTCTCGTCCTGCTCGATGAGCCTTTCTCCGGCCTCGATGTCAGCTCCGCGCTCGTGCTGCGCGAGATCATCCGCGAACTCGCCGCCCGCGGCAAGACCGTCGTCTTCAGCTCGCATGAACTTGAAACCGTCGAGCGAGTCTCCTCCCACGTCGTCATCCTGCACAAGGGCCGCGTGGTTGCCAACGACTCCATCGACAACCTGCGCGCGCTGATGTCGCTGCCCAACCTGGAAGGCATCTTCGCCCAGCTCGCCATTGAACAGGACACCGCCGGCCTCACCCGGCAGTTTCTCGAATGTATGGAGGCGTAATGCCCGAAGAGCGCCGCCAGTTCCGCATCCTCTACCGGGACTTCCTCCGCCGCATCGTCGATCTCGACGTGCTCTCTTCCCATGGCGACATTCAAAAGCTGCTGGTCCAGTTGGCCGCCATGCTGGCCGCCTTCAGCTCGACCTTTGTATTGGTCTTCGGCACGAAATACATCAACGGTTCGGATGCGCACGCCCGCATCGCCATCCGCGCCGACATGGAGTTTCTGGTGGCTACCACCATGGCGGTCGCGGGCTTGTTCTCCGTCCTGGCCTGGAACACCGTGCTGCCCGACCGCCGCGATTGCCTCATCCTCGGCCTCCTGCCGGTTCGCAATCGGACCGTGTTTCTTGCCAAGGCCGCAGCGCTCGCCACCGCGCTCGGCGTGGCCGTGGCTGCTCTCAACATCTTCACCGGTTTCTGGTTTCCGTTTGTCGGCCTTCCCCAGGACAGCTTCCTCGCGGCGCTCCATGCCTTCGCCGGATACTGGGTGGCCATGGCTGCGGCAGGCCTATTTATCTGTTGCGGGATGCTGGCTCTCCAAGGACTCGCCGCACAGCTTCTGCCCTACCGCCATTTCCTGCGCGTTTCCAGCTTTCTCCAGCTGGCCGCGTTCTTCGCCGTCCTGGCAGCCTGGTTTCTCCGGCCGCCCGGCGCCGTCCCGTGGATGCCTTCGTCGTGGTTCTTCGGACTAGAGCAGCAGCTTAGCGGACGGGTCCCGTCCCATCCCCTCGCCCCGCGAGCATTACGCGCGCTGTTCCTCGTATGCGGCGCCGCCGCCATCTCTTTCGCTCTCTCCTACGGCCGCAGCATCCGGAAGATCGTCGAGCAGCCCGACATTCTGCCCACCGGCCGGCCCCGCCATGCGCCGAGCCTGGTCTACGCCCTCCTCCGCCGCCCCCTCGACCGCGCCATCGTCCTGTTCACTGCCCGCACCATCGCGCGCAGCCGCCAGCACCGCCTCTTCCTGGCCGCCTACGCCGGCATCGGCCTGGCGGTGGCCTTCTCCTATGGCCGCGACCTGCTTTACGGCGTCAGTGAACCCTGGGAGCAGAACCTGGGGACGCAATGGAACCAGCTCAACGCGCCGCTGCTGATGGGCGGCCTGGTGCTGCTCTGCTTCGCCGTGGTGGGCGCGCGCGCCATCTTCTCCCTCCCTATCGAGCTCCGCGCCAACTGGGTGTTCTGGCTCACCGCGGTCCAACCGCCCGCCGCCTACTTCCGCGCCGTCCGCAAGGCCCTGTTCTCGCTCACGGTCCTGCCGGTGTGGACCGCCGACGCTGCCGCCTATTTCCTGATCTGGCCCTTACGCCCCGCCGCGCTGCACATGCTTGTGCTCTCCCTCGCCGCCATCCTCTTCGTGCACGTTTCGCTCTACCAGTTCCGCAAAATTCCCTTCGCCTGCTCGTATCTCCCCGGTAAGTCCAACATGCATGTAAGGCTCGCGCTCTACGGCGGCACGCTGATTCTGGTCGCCAGCTTTTGCGTGCAGATCGAGTATTTCACCATGCCATACCCCTGGCGCTTCGCCGTCTTTTCCGGCTTCCTGGCGTTCGCCGCCGCATGGTCCGTGCGCCACTGGAGCAACTTCGCGAACTCCCCTTACAACTGGATTCAGTTCGAGGAACTCCCGCAAGCCGATATCGAAGCGCTAGACCTGCACAACACGCCCACCGCGCCGCCCAGCGCGCCGCCGCCGCTCGAAGCCGGCATCTCTATCCGCCCGCGCCCCATCTACGGGTTGGAACCGGCGGCCGAACCGTCTGCGCCCGAGCCTCTCCGCGCGCAGTTCGGACAATTCTTCGCCGACCTACGCTCGTCCGTCCGCATCTTCCGCCGCGCCCCCGGCTTCAGCGCCGCCGCCGTCGCGCTCATGGCCGTAGGCATCGGCGGCAATACAGCCATCTACAGCCTGATCAACGGCATCCTCAACCGGCCCGCGCCCGGCATCCGCGCCGAAAACCTGGTGTATATCGCAGCCACCATGCCGGGCGACCGCGGCGCGGACGTCGTCCCCTTTCCTATCTATACGGATTTCCTGGTGGACTGCCGGACCATCCAGTCCATTGCCGCATCGGCCTTCCAGCGCTTCGTCATGACCGCCCCCAACGGGACCTACGAACTCCGCGGCCTGGCGGTGACCTCCAATTACTTCGGCGCGCTCGGCGTTCCCATCGTCAAGGGCCGCAGCTTCACCGGTGAGGAAACTCGCGGCGCCGCCGCGCTAGCCGTGGTGATTGCATATCACGTTTGGCAGAACCAGTTTCAGTCCGCGCCCGATATCCTGGGCCGGCAGGTACTCCTCAACGGAGTGCCCGCCACCATCGTGGGCGTAGCCGCCCAAGGGTTCCGCGGGACGCATTTCGCGCCTAACTTCGAAGCCGCGGTCCCCATCCTAGGCTACGCACGGCTCCATGGCGAGGCTCAGGCGCTGGCGCGCAGCGGCGTCGAATTAATCGGCCGTCTTTCGCCGGGCGTTTCGCTTGCCCAGGCGCAGGCCGAATTCGACGCCATTTCGGCGCGCGTCGCAGCCGCCTATCCCGAACTCGCCCGCCAGCGGATCGTCCTCACGCGCTACTCCGCCACCGCCTTTGGCCCCTGGCAAAGCGCGCAAGCCAAAATGTTCATGGCCCTCCTCACCGGCGTCGGGCTGCTCACCCTGCTGGTGGTCTGCGCCAACGTCGCCAACTTGATGCTGGGCCGTTCCGCCGCCCGCCAGCGCGAATTCGCCGTTCGCCAATCGCTTGGCGCCTCGCGCCGCCGCATCCTTTCTCTGCTGCTCTCCGAAGGCCTGGCGCTCTCCCTCGCCGCCGCCGCCGCGGCCTGGGCTTTCGCGTGGTGGGTCGCCCGCGACGTTCCCGCTCTTATCCCGCCTCTCGAATCGGGAGCGCGCATCGAGCCCAACGTGGCGCCCGATTGGCGGGTTGCCATCTACGCGCTGGCGCTCGCCGTATTCGGCGCCCTGGCCTTCACGCTCGCGCCGTCCCTGCGCGCCTGGCGCCAGGAGTTGCTCCCCTACCTCAAGGCCGGCGGCCCTGGCGCGATCGAAGGCCGTTCGAACATGGCCAACGTCCTGGCGGTGGTCCAACTCGCCTTTTGCGTCCTCCTGCTTGGCGGCGCCGGACTCGCCAGCCGTTCCGTCTTCCTTATCGACGCCGCCGACCTCGGTTTCCCGAAGGACCACCGCCTCATCCTCCGCCTCAACACGCTCGGCGCCGGCGGCGCGGAGGACCAGCGGGCGCTTCTCGAATCGCTGCGGGCACGCCTCGCCGCCGTTCACAACGTCACTGCCGTTTCTTACGCCAGCGCCGTGCCCCCCGATCCTTTCGGCCAGCTTGAGGCCGTAGTCGGACAGACGCCCATCCCCGGCATGGTGGTCGGACCGCGCTACCTTTACGCCTTGGGCGTCCGCGTCGAAGGCCGCGACTTCATCGAGTCCGATGCGGACCGCGACGTCGCCATCCTCACCCGCCGCGCCGCCGAGAGCCTCTTCCCCGGCCAGTCCGCCGTGGGCCGCTCCATCGAAATCTTCGGACGCCCCTACGAAGCGATCGGCGTCGCCGCCAATGGCGCCTACTCGGGCTTGCAGCAGCAGGGTGGCGACCGCTTCGTGTTCCTTTCGCGCACTCGCGGCGACCGGGGCGGGGTCCAGTACTTCAACATTCGTTATGCCGGGCCGTTCGCCCCTGTCGCCGCCTCCGCTGCGGCCATCATCCGCGACGCCTCCGCCACCCAGCGCATCGTTGGAAGCGTGCAAAGTATGGACGCCTTCATGCAGCAGTACACCGCGCCTGCCCTCGTCATTGGCACGCTCCTCAGCCTGTTCTCGGCCGGATCGCTGATTGTCGCCGGCATCGGCCTGTACGCCGTCATCGCTTTCCACGCCGCCCGCCGCACGCGCGAGTTCGGCATCCGCATGGCGCTCGGCGCCACCTCGCGACACGTGCTGCGGGCGGTTCTGAAGGAGGGAATGGTGCTCACCGCAGCCGGCTCGCTCATCGGTCTGGCCCTGAGCGCCGCCACAAGCCGGCTCCTACGCGGCCTCCTGTTTGGCGTGAGTCCCATTGACCCCTTCGCCTGGGCGGGCGTAATCGCCCTGCTCGGAGCCGTGGCCCTGACCGCCTGCTATATCCCCGCGCGGCGCGCCGGCCGCATCGAGCCCTTGGAAGCTCTGCGTCAGGAATAACGGACTCAAGTCGCCAGCAGCAACCCATGGGGTCCGCCCGACGGAGACAACACCTACCATTACAACGGCTGCATTTGCGAATTTATACCTCGCCGACCCGGCGCGTTTGGGCGGCAAGCGCTGAAAACACAAGCTCAAAGCAGGTCGCATTAGTCCACATGCTACTCTTGTGTTTCGCGACTCAGACCATGAACCCGGTTCGCACCAAGTGGCTCGGGCTGGCGGCGCTGGGACTGTCCCTGCTGACCCTGCTGACGGCCTGCATCTTCTCCTATCGGGACTGGCAACGGTTTCGGGAGTCCTCCGCCACCATCTCCGGCATTCGCCGCGCCAGGCAGCTCAGCGAGTACTTGCAGCTTCGCATCGAAGATGCGGAAACCGCTCAACGCGGGTTTCTGCTCACCGGCCGGGACGATTACCTCACTCCCTACGAATCCGCGGTTCGGGCAGCGCCGGCCGAATTGGACGAGCTCACCGCCTTGACTGGCGGCGAACCGGCGGCAGCCGGGCGCGTCGCCACCCTCCGCATGCTTGTCAATCGGAAGTTCGACGAACTGCGGACCACCATCGATCTCCGAAGGTCCAAAGGTCTCCCCGCCGCGCTCGAAGTCGTCCGCACGGATTTCGGAGAGAAGGTGATGGAGCGTCTTCGAGCCACGCTCTCGGACCTTGAGGCGGATCAGGAGGATCGGCGGCAACGTTCCTGGGATCAACTCGAACGCGATGCGCGAGTCGACCTCTCGCTGACCCTGGCCGGGGCCCTCCTGCTGGCGGGATTGGTGGCCGCCGGCGGCATCCTGTTGAGCCGCGCTGCCCGCGCTCAGGAGTCTCTGGCCGCCGCCGCGGCAGCCGCCGGCGATCTGCTGCGTACCACGCTCTACAGCATCGGGGATGCCGTCATCACCACCGACGCCCAAGGCGCCGTGCGCATGATGAACCGCGTCGCCGAGCGTTTGACGGGATACGCCGAGTCCGAAGCTCGCGGTCTGCCGGCCAGCCAGGTTTTCCGCATCGTCAACGAGCAGACGCGTCACGAAGTCGAAAGCCCCATCCAGCGCGTCTTGCGCGAAGGCCAGGTGGTGGGTCTCGGCAATCACACCATTCTGGTCTCGCACACCGGCCAGGAGGTCCCCATCGACGATAGCGGCGCACCCATTCGCGGGCGCGACGGATTGCTCCAAGGCGTGGTACTGGTGTTCCGCGACATCGCCGAACGAAAGCGCGCCGAGCAGGCGCTGGAACAGAGCGAGCGGCGTTTCCGCACCATGGCCGATTCGGCGCCCGTCATGATCTGGTCGGACGCGTCCGGCGGCAAACGCGCGTTCCTGAACCAGCCGTGGCTGCGGTTCACCGGCCGCACCTGGGACCAGGAGATGGGAGATGGGTGGAAGGAAGGCATCCATCCGGAGGACAGGCAGCGCCACCGGCAAGTTTACGACCAAGCCCTGGAAACCCTCCAGCCGTTCTCCGTCGAGTTCCGCCTCCGCAGGCACGACGGCCAATATGGTTGGGTGCTCGGCCGCGGCGTTCCCCGCTTTGACGCCGGCGGGGAGTTCCTGGGGTTCATTGGCTCCTGCACCGATATCGACGACCGCAAGCGCGCCGAAGAGAAAATGCTGCAGGCCGCCAAGTTGGAAAGCCTGGGCGTGCTGGCGGGCGGCATCGCGCACGATTTCAATAACCTCCTGGTGGGCATCATGGGCAGCGCCAGCTTGCTCGAGGATTATGTTGCGGGCGATGCGGCGGCGCTGGAATTGGTGAAGAGCCTCCAGCTTTCGAGCGAGCGGGCCGCCAAATTGACCAGGCAGATGCTGGCCTATTCCGGCCGCGGACGGTCCTTCGTCGAATCCCTGGACCTTTCCGAACAGGTGCGCCAGATCGTCTCGCTGATCGAAGCTTCTATTCCGAAGGGTATCGATGTCCGCCTCACGTTGGCCGAGCGGCCCATTATCGAAGCCGATGCGTCGCAAATCCAGCAAATCGTCATGAATCTGGCGATCAACGCGGCGGAGGCGATCGGTCCCGAGGGCGGCTGGGTGGCAGTCGCGACGTCCATCGAAAGCGTGGACGAAGGCACGGTGGCCGATTTTGGCGTCGGAGGGACCCTGGAACCCGGCCCCTACGTGGCGCTCGCGGTCGCCGATAACGGCTCCGGCATGGATGCGGAAACGCAGTCTAAGATATTCGATCCGTTCTTTACCACCAAGTTCACCGGCAGGGGACTCGGCCTGGCGGCCGTCTCCGGAATCGTGCGCGGCCACCGTGGCGCCATCAAGGTGGAGTCCGCGCCCGGGAAAGGCGCTAGCTTCCAGGTCTGGTTGCCCGCCGCCGCAGCCCCAGTCCCGCGTGCTGAGCCAGCTCCGCCGCTGGAATTCTCGGGAACCGGTAAAATCCTGATTGTGGACGATGAAGAGGTGGTGCGGCGCATCGCCCGGACCGCCCTGGAGCGGGCGGGATACACGGTTATGCAGGCGGCGGACGGGCGCGAAGCGGTAGAGGTCTTTCGCCGCGAGGCGGACGAAATCCGCCTGGTTGCTCTCGACATGACAATGCCGGGAATGAGCGGCGAAGAGACCCTCCGCCAGCTTCGCGAGATCCGCCGCGATGTCCCCGTCGTGGTCTCGAGCGGCTATCCCGAGGCCGAAGTGTTCCAGCGATTCGGGGATTCCATCGATGGTTACCTGCACAAGCCATACGGCGTCACGGACCTGGCCCGCGCGGTTCATGCCGCGCTAAGAAACGGCTCGCAGTAAAGCAACCGCCGGAATCCGCCGATATGGGGAAATATGATAGAGCGGCGCGCGGAAGTTCGGAATATGTGCGCGGACATGGTCGAAGTCAGCTGGAGCGAAAGGTCCACGGGCAAATCGCGGCGCGCGACTGCCCTGCTTGAGGACATTTCCGCCAGCGGCGCGTGCCTGCAATTGGAAATGCCCGTTCCGGTGGGCGCTGAGATGCGTTGGGAGTCCCCCAATCACCACTTCGTCGGGCGCGTGCGCTACTGCACGTACCGCGAAATCGGCTATTTCGCCGGCGTGGAATTCGACGCCGGCGCCCAGTGGTCCAAACAGGCCTACAAGCCCCGTCACCTCCTGGACCTGAAGCGCCTCCTCTGCTGACGCCTGCCGCACCCCAGGGTCATCGCCAGACCAAGCGGGCAGGCGCTTCCGCCTGCCAACCCCTATCCCAGAAACACCGGCCGAATGTGCCGCTCGAACAGATTCTCCGTCACATTCCGGGACACCGCTTCCCGCGCGCCGTCGAGCGCCTCCAAGTATCGGTCGCCCATCTTCGCCGCCGCCTTGAATCCCACATGCAGCAACTGCCGGAAATGAGGGTTGTATCCCGGGTTTGCCTCGTCATGCCGCAACGCGGACGTGTACTCCTCCGGCGTGAACTGCCGCACGCGCGCCGGCGAAGGCAGTTTGGCCGGGTCGATATCGATCACCTCCGCGTATGGCGCGCAATATTCCTCGCGGTGCAGCCAGGCCAGCTCGTAGATCTCCTTGGCGATCTCAAGCCCCTCGCCGCCGCCTTCCGCGAGGCCGATCAGTTCCTCCAGCCAGGTGGTTCCCGCCGTCTTCAGGTGCACGCCGGCGCCGAACTTCCGCAACGCTCGCCGTATGGGCCCGTAAATCGAAAACTTGTCGCTGCCGGAATGCACGCTGAGCTTCAGGTCGCCGGGTAAGCCGTAGCGCTGCGCCGCGAAGGCCAGCACCGCCAGATCGTCCTGGAATTCCCGCTCGAACTGAGCCACATCCCCCACATAATCCACGCCCTTATTGAAGCGGCCCGTGAACCTCGGCGCGATGGTCTGGGCCGGGATTCGCTCGCCGGCGAGCGCCGCCAGAATCACCAGCAACTGCGGCGCGGTCTGGGGCGAAGCCGTCTCGTCCATAGAGACCTCGGTCACGAACGGCCGGCCGGAACGGCGCTCCGCAATGCGGCGGTAGATGCGCCCGGCCTCCTGAGCTGCGAAAAGATACTGACCGGCGGCTTCGGCGGCCAATTCCCGAGTCATCTCGAGCGGCTGGTCGATTCCGGGGACGCTCACCCGTCCAACCAGTTCCGGATGGCCGCTCAAGAACGCGTCCACCTCGCCGGCCGCAACCGGCTGGCCGATAGCCTCAGCCACGTCGATGGTGAAGAAGTCGCAGGCGTCCGTGAAGCGGTCCACGGTCGAGAGCTTGATGTGGTCCGCGTCCACATAGTACGGCTGCCGCCATCCGGTTTGCCTGACGGCGGCGTCGGCTGCCACGCGAACGCCCTCGGGCTGAGACCCGACGATCCCATGCTCGCGGTTCGACTTGTTCCAGACCGGCGTTACGGCGACGCCGCGCTCGGCGGCCATCATGCACGCCTGCAACTGCGCGCCGGCCTCACGCCCGAACCGGTCGCCCACGCCCAGCGAGAATTTACCGATCATGACACGCCAGTTTACCAGACGGTCTCATTCGTGACGCAGCGTGGCCGCGGGATCGAGCGCGGCCGCCCGGCGCGCGGGAAGGAAACTCGCTGCCAGCGCCGCCAGGGCCAGTCCCACAACCACCGCGATGTAGGCGCCGAGGTCGGTCGGCGTGACGCCGTAGAGCAGCGTGGCCAGGTAGCGCGTCAGGACCAACGCCCCGGCAACGCCCGCCAGCACTCCCGCCGCCGCCAGCGCCGCGCCTTCCTTCATCACCAGCGCCAGCACGGAGCCCGGCGTTGCGCCCAACGCCATGCGGATGCCGATCTCATCGCGGCGTTCGGTCACCGAAAATGCCAGCACGCCATAGACGCCGACAATGGCCATCAGGAACGCCACCGCGGCGAAGGCACAGAGCAGAACGGTATTGAAGCGCGGGCTGGCGGTCATCTCGCCCATCGCCTGGTCCAGCGTCTGAAGCTTGGTGAAGAGACCGGGATGGCCGGCGCGCAGTTGCTCGCGAAGGGCGCGTCCGAAAGCGTCCTCGCCGGCCAGGGTGCGGACCAGGAAGCGGAGGTCCCCCGCGCCTCCCAGTTCCGTGTCGTCGATCAACGCCTGTGGCGCCGCCGGGAGATTCAACCCCTGGTTTTTGGTGTCGGCAATGACGCCGATCACCGTCCTCCACTGCCCAATCTGCCCGAGGACCTGTTTGCCGAGCGGGCTTTCACCGGGGAAGTAGGCGCGGACGGCCGCTTCATTGAGGACCGCAAGCGTGCCGGGATGCTGGAAATCGCCCTCCGTGAAGAAGCGGCCCTGCACCAGCCGCCCGCCTCCGGCTCTGAGGTAATCCGCGCCGGCGCCGCACATCGCGATGCTGTCGCCGCGATGAAATGCCTCCGGCATGGGCCGGTCGGATCGCGAGAACGTTCCCGACATGGACCCTCCGGTAAGGGGCGTACACTCGCTGAGCGCGGCTGCCTCGGCGCCGGGAATGCGGTTCAGATAGGCCTGGACATCGGATACCAACGCCTTGCGCGCGGGCGCGTCGAAACCCGTGCCGCGCAACGGAATGGAGACCGTGAGCACGTGCTCCGGCTGGAAACCAAGGTGGTCGTTCTGCATGTGCCAGAGCGTTTCGAACAGCAGCGCCGCGCCCGAAAGCAGCACCACGGAGAGGGCCACTTCCAAAGCCACCAACCCCCGCCGCACATACCGGCGCCCGCCTGTGCTGCCGCGCGCAGCCTGTTGCAAGACGGATTGGAGATCGATGCGTCCGGCGCGCAGCGCGGGAAGGCCGCCGAAAATCGACGCCGTCGCCAGCGAAACCAGCAGGGCGATGCCGAAGACCCGGAAATCCACGCCGACCTCGCTCATCCGCGGCAGTTCGCGGGCGGCAAAGTGGACAAAGCCACGAAGCGCCGCAACCACGAAGACCATGCCGGACACGGTCCCAGCGGCGATGAGCAGCGCGACTTCCGTGAACAACTGGCGGGCCAGGCGTCCGCGCCCGGCGCCGATGGCCGCCCTCACCGCCAGCTCATGGGAGCGCGCCGACCAGCGGGCCAGCAACAGATTTGCGACGTTGGCGCAGGCGATGGCCAGCAGGCAACCAGCCGCCCCCATCAGCACGAACAACAGCGTGCGGACGTTACCCGCGCGGTGTTCCTGGAACGGCTGGAGCACGAGGCTGTTGTCTGCACGCAGGAATTTCGGGGCGTCCGCCTTGCTGGCTGCGAGAAGCGTCTCCAGATTCGCGCGCGCCTGCGCCATCGTGACGCCGGGCTTGAGTCGTCCGATCACCGCCCAGGTCATCATGGCGCGGTCGCGGTGGCTGGCGGTGGGAGAAACGGGCAGCGTGGTGAGCAGGTCGATCCTGACATCGGCGGGATAGACGAACGATTGCGGAAGTACGCCGATGACGGTGTATGGCTGCGAGTCGAGCGTGATGACGGAGCCGGCAACGTCGCGGCGGCCATGGAAATGGTCACGCCAGAATTGGTTGGTCAACAGGACTGCTTTAGGTCCGTTAGGAAGTTCTTCTTCCGGCCGGAACGTGCGGCCCAATGCGGGCGCAGTGGCGAACACCTCGAGGAAGTTGGCCGAGACTTTGGCGGCATGTATCTCGGCGGGGTCCGGACCGCCCAGCACCATCGCCACGCCGAGGCTGGCCCCCGTTGCGCCGAGAGCTTCAAATACCCGGTTGTCGCGGCGCCACTCCACGTAATCCGGCGAGGGGACGAACTCCAACCCCGGTCCCATGCCGGGGAAACGGATCGCCACCCATACCAGCCGCCCGGAATCGGCGTAGGGCAGCGGCCGCAGGAAGACGGTATCGGCGATGCTGAAAACGGCGGTGGTGGCGCCGATTCCGAGCGCCAGGGACAGCACCGCTGCGGCCGTGAACGAGCGCCCCCGTCCCAGAGCTCGGGCGGCGTAGCGGATATCCTGCCAAAGGTTTCCGAAGCCGCCACGCCCGCGGACTTCACGGGTGGCTTCCATGACCAGCGCGCGGCTGCCGAACAAGCGGCGGGCTTCCAGTTCTGCCCGTTCGCGCGTCATGCCTCGCTCCATACACTGCCTGGTTTCGATATCGAGGTGAGCCTGGAGTTCTTCTTCGAGATCGGCATCGCCCGCTTGTTTTCGAAAGAAGCGCCGCCACATAGGTTCACTCCTTGACGGGTTTCATGGTAAGCGCCACGGCGCGCACCAGTTGTTTCCACCGGGACTGCTCCTCGACCAGTTGGCGCCGGCCCTTGGGCGTGAGCCGGTAATAGCGGGCGCGGCGGTTGGCTTCCGATACTCTCCATTCCGACGCCAGCCAGCCCTGCTGTTCCAACCGGTGCAGCGCGGGATAGAGGGAGCCATGCTCGACTTGCAGGGCCTCCCGCGACCGCATGCGGATCGCCTGTCCGATGCCGTGGCCGTGCTCCGGCCCCCACTGGAGCACCTGCAGGACCAGCAAATCGAGCGTGCCTTGGATAAATTCGATGCGGTTCGGCATAGGGGTCGATTCTTACTATAGCAGAGCGTCTACCAGAGTCAATCTACCAGAGTAGGGAGTTTCGGGAACAAGGACGCGAGGCCCGGCGTCAAAAGGAGCATGACTGCCAAAACATTTGCAACCTGGTTCTCGCTGTGTTTTCCGATAGCGTATCTTTTCGCTCAATCCTTGCCACAACCGGTTCCGGAAAGGAACAGCAACGGCGCTTCACTGGCGCGGTTCGCCGGCACGTGGAAAGGAATCTGCGCGGACGGCAAGGAGTTCGTTGTTTTGACTCTGAAGGAGGCCGGAAGCGCCATCGGAGGGACCGTTAGCCTTGGCAACTTTCAAGGCCCGGAGGGCCAATGCGCGAGCGTCGTAGATCCTCCCAGCGACGGCCACGCGATGCAGGTAAGCGATGCGCACTTACAGGGCGAGGTTCTGGCCTTCAAGGGTGCGCGCGGATCCCAGTTCGAAATGACTGTCGTCAGCGCCGAAGGCGCACGGTTGAAGTTTCTAGGAACGCCGGTAGAGCAGAGACCATGGGACCTGAAGAGGGCCAAGTGAGCGGCGCCGGCCGCAGATTCTTTACCAGAGTCAATCCGCGAGGGTTACCATCTATTCATGGCAGACGATGGAATGTTTTCTTTGGCCGGGCAGACGGCCGTGGTGATTGGCGGAGGCGGCGTGCTGGCGGGCGCGATGGCGCTGGGGTTGGCGCGGGCCGGGGCGGATATCGCCATCGTGGATGTGAACCTGGAGAACGCGGAAGCGCGCGCGAAGGCGATTGCGGAGACCGGGCGGCAGGCCATGGGAATTCGCTGCGACGCCACCAGCAAGGCGGACCTGGAAAGCGCGCTGGCGGCGACCATCGGACGCTTCGGGCGCGTCGACACGCTGATCAACGCGGCCGGCATCAACTCGGGCACGCCGTTTTTCGAAATCGGCGAGGCGGAATGGCAGCGGATTCTGGATATCGATTTGAAGAGCGTGTTTCTGGCGTGCCAGGTTTTCGGCAAGGCCATGGTGGAGGCGGGCCGCGGCGGGTCCATCATTAATATCTCCTCGGCCTCGGCTGGGCCGCCGTTATCCAAGGTGTTTACTTACAGCATCGCGAAGGCGGGAATCAACCAGATCACGCAATTCCTGGCAAGGGACCTTGCGCCGCACAACGTACGGGTCAACGCCATTCAACCGGGGTTTTTCCCGGCTGAGCAAAACCGCAAGCTGCTCACGGACGAGCGCGTGGCCAGCATCATGACGCACACGCCCATGAACCGGTTCGGCGACAGCGAGGAACTGGTGGGCGCGGCCGTATACCTGGCTTCGCCGCGGGCGTCCTCCTTCGTGACGGGGTCGATTCTGAGGGTGGACGGCGGGTTCCTGGCGATGACGATTTGATTCTGTTACAGTGCCGAATATGCCATCCACAATTCTGACGCCGGAGCAGATTCTACCCGCGGTCGAAGCGGAGCTCAAGGCCACGCCGTTCATCGACATTCACACCCACCTGTTCCAACCTACGCTGGGCGAAAACGGCCTGTGGGGAATCGACAACCTGATCACCTATCATTATCTAGAAGCCGAGGTGTTCCGGTCCTCGCGCATGAAGCCGGCGGAATATTTCGGACTCTCCAGGCGCGCGAAGGCGGACGCCATCTGGAGGACGCTGTTCGTGGAGAATGCGCCGGTATCGGAAGCGACGCGCGGCGTAGTGGCGGTGCTGAAGGCATTCGGGCTGCCCACGGGAGGTTCGGACCTGAGTGAGGCGCGCGAATTCTTCGCGAGCCAGCCTCTCGATGCGCACATCAGCCGGGTGTTCAAGCTCGCGGGCATCAGCGAAGCGGTGATGACGAACGATCCGCTGGACCCGAATGAGGCTCCCTTATGGGAGCGCGGCGCGGCGCCCGACGAACGGTTTCACCCGGTCCTGCGTTTAGACCGAATCTTGGAGAAATGGGACGAGCACTGGCGGGTCTTGGAAGGCCAGGGCTACAAGGTGGACGCCGGCGCGGGTGGCGGTTCGGTGGACGAGGTGCGCCGTTTTCTGGGCGTATGGTTCGCCAGGATGCGCCCCGTTTATATGGCGGTGTCCTTGAACGACACGTTCCGGTTCCCGGAAGATTCCGTGCGGGCGCGGCTTCTGAGCGGGGCGGTGCTGCCCGCGTGCCGCGAATTCGGCATCCCGCTGTCGCTGATGATCGGCGTGCGGCGTTTGGTGAACCCGGCCTTGCGGCTGGCGGGAGACGCGGCCGGAATGGCCGACCTGCGCGCCGTGGAGTACCTGTGCCGCGAGTACCCGGACAATCGTTTCCTGGCTAGCCTGCTCAGCCGCGAGAACCAGTACGAGTTGGCCGTTTATGCACGCAAGTTCGCGAACCTCATGCCGTTCGGCTGCTGGTGGTTCCTGAACAACCCGTCGATTGTGGAGGAGATTACCCGGGAGCGCCTGGAAATGCTGGGGACCAGCTTCATTCCACAGCATTCCGACGCGCGCATCCTGGAGCAGGTGATCTATAAGTGGCGGAACACGCGGCGTACCATGGCGCCGATTCTGGCCAATAGCTACCGCCTGCTCGCCGAGGATGGCCGGCCCGTGACGCGCGAAGACATCCACCGCGATGTCGTGCGGCTGTTCCGCGGGAATTTCGAGAGATTCGTGGGGATTGCTAAGTGATATCGAGCGCCGCGCAGGTTCAGCCGGGCATGACGCGGGTCCGGTGGACGGTGTGCGCGCTGCTGTTCTTCGCCACCACCACCAACTACCTGGACCGGCAGGTGCTCAGCATCCTGGCCAAGACGCTGGAGACCAGCGTGGGCTGGAACAGCATCCAGTATGGATACATTACGTTCGCGTTCCTGGTGGCGTACGGACTCGGCCTGCTGTTCGCGGGGCGCCTGATCGACCGGCTGGGCACGCGAAAAGGATTTGCCATCGCCGTTGGCCTGTGGAGCATGGCGGCGATCTCGCACGCGGCCGCGGTTTCGGCGTTGACGTTCGGCATGGCGCGGGCGGCGCTGGGCCTGGGTGAAGCCGGCAATTTTCCGGCGTGCATCAAGACCGTGGCGGAATGGTTTCCCAGGAAAGAGCGGGCGCTGGCGACGGGCATCTTCAATTCGGGGGCGAACATTGGGGCGGTGATCGCGCCGCTAACGGTGCCGTGGATGGCCGCCACGTTCGGCTGGCAGTCGGCCTTCATCGCCACGGGGGCGTTGGGCTTTGTTTGGATCGCGTTCTGGCTCGCGCTATACGCCAAGCCGTCCGAGAGCCGCAAGGTTTCGGCGCTGGAACTTGCCCACATTCAGAGCGATCCGCCGGAGCGGGAGCAAACCGTGGCCTGGGCGCGCCTGTTTCCCCATCGCGAAACCTGGGCGTTTGGGATGGCCAAGTTCATCACCGAGCCGATCTGGTGGTTCATCCTTTTCTGGTTCCCCAAGTATCTCCAGGAGACGTTCGCTCTGTCGCTGAAGCAGATTGTGCTTCCTACGCTGGTGGTCTACAACATTTGCACGGTGGGCAGCATTGGGGGCGGATGGCTTTCGGGCAGCCTGATCAAACGCGGATGGACGGTGAACGCCGCGCGAAAGACGGCCATGCTGGTGTGCGCGTTGTGCGTTGTGCCCGTGATCTACGCGCCATACGCGAAGAGCTTGTGGGTGGTGGTGGGACTGGTGGGCATGGCGACGGCGGCGCACCAGGGATGGTCGGCCAACGTGTTTACGATGGTGTCGGATATGTTCCCGCGATCGGCGGTGGGAAGCGTGGTGGGAATCGGCAGCACAATCGGCATGGTAGGCAGCGCGCTGATGCAGGTCGGCACGGGGTACATCGTGCAACTCGCGCACAGCTACGTGCCGCTGTTCATTATGGGGGGCTGCGCTTATGTGACCGCGCTGGCCGTGGTGCAATTGCTGTCGCCGAGGTTGGCGCCTGCGAAACTTGGATAGCCGACACGCCATGATGGCCGACCTCAACGCTGACAGTTCGGCCGCTCGCAAGAGTGGGTTCTCGGGTTGGGCCGTTCCGGGGACGGCCGCCGGCCTGATGGCGTGGGCAATTGCCCGGGCGTACGTCCAGGCAGTCACCATCGACGAAGCGAATACTTACATCGCCTGGGTAGCGCCATCGCGTCCCGCCCATTGGGAGCCTTTCTCCAACAATCATGTTCTCAACTCGCTGCTGATCCGTCTCTTTACATCCGTATTTGGGCTGCATCACCTGACGTTGCGCGCGCCGGCTTTGATGGGCGCCGCCATATACTTCACCGCCGCGTACTATCTTTCGAAGGCGGTGGCACGGACACTCGCTCCACGGTGGGTCCTATTCATCTGCCTGGCTGCCAATCCTCTGGTGTTCGATTACCTGGTGGCGGCGAGAGGGTATTCGTTGGCGCTTGGCTTCTTTCTGAGCGCGCTGGCGCTGGCCGCCCATGCTCAATGCAACCTTCTGACCGGCGGCCGGGTCTCCCTTGTCAAAACCTGCGCGCTTTGTTCGGGATATCTGGCTGCCTCATTCGCGGCGAATTTCTCATTCGCTTTCGCGGATGCCTCTGCGATGATCGCGATTTTGGCGTGGGCCTGCCGTTGCGATCACGCACTCGCGCAGCGTTTCCGGCTGGTAACGGCCGCGATCGCGCCCGGGGTGGTTATCAGTTGCTTTATTTCGATCCCGGTGGCCCTTCATATGCCCAAAGCCGAGTTGAAGTACGGCTCCGCGTCACTGAAGGAAATGCTGGAGAGCTTGAGCAGCGCATCTTTGTACGAGCTGAACCCGCAAATCCTGCACCCTCGCTGGCTCGGCTGGCTCAATCATGGAGAGCCGTTTCTGTTCCCGTTGCTCGGTGCATGCGTGCTGTTTACCGTGGCCGTCCTGTGTTGGTCTCGCCCTTCCGCGCCGGATGGGCACTCAAAATGGGCCCGCAGCTTCGGCGCACTGGTCCTGACAATCCTGGCCAGCACGTTCTTGGCGCACTGGCTGGCCTTTAGCTGGTTTGGCCTGCCCCTGCCAAAGGACAGGACCGCTCTGTTTTTTGTCCCCTTAGTCACGATTTTGGTGGGACTTGGAGCCGCAATTCCGATGCCCCGGCGTGCGGGGAAGGCAGCCCGGCTCGGGCTTCTGACGGTCATGACCGTGTTCGCCTGCTATTTTCTGTTCTGTTGCCGGCTAACGTATTTCAAGGAGTGGAAGTGGGACTCCGAAGTCGACAAGGTCTATCCCGTACTGGCATATTACAACCGGACTTACGGCGTGCGGGACGTGGTGTCCCATTGGCGCTACGGCCCTTCGCTGAACTTCTATCGGTTGCTTTACGGGAACGACACGATCTCAGAAATCCAAGCTCCGGTAGGCGGGCGTCCCCTGAGTGCGATCTATGTCTTGTGTTGGGATGAGGATCGGGACTTCATCCGAACGCAGGGCCTGCGGGTGGTGTACCGCGGCGACGAGACTGAAGTAGTGGTGGCAATCCGGCCCGAGGCAGACGGGCCCGCGGAGACGGCGGGCGCCCCGGTCAGCCACCGTGGTCTATGATTGGATATCATGCGCAACGCGATTCCGCTGGTCCTCCTGATGCTTTCTGCGCTGCCCTGCGCGGGTCAGCCCAGGAAATCGGTCTTCGTGATTACCGATGGCGAGGGCGTAGCCGGAATCTGCCGCCAGGAGCAGACCGAACCCACGGACCCCGAGTTGAAGCAGTTGCTGACCGGAGAGGTCAACGCGGCGGTGGATGGGTTTCTCGCCGGAGGCGCGGACGAAGTGGTGGTCTGGGATGGCCACGATGGCAGCCGGACGCTTTCGGCCACCACGATACACCCGCGGGCGAAGCTGGCAATCGGCTATATCGGCCCTCTGCTGACGCTCGATCGCGGCTACGCGGCCGTGGCCTTCGTGGGCCAGCACAGCAAGGCCGGGACGGGCGCCGCAATTATGGCTCACAGCTATGACTCGCTCGGCATTCAGAACATGCTCTTGAACGGCAAGCCCGTGGGCGAGATCGAGGTAAGGGCGGCCATGGCCGGGCATTTCGGAACCCCCGTGATTTTTCTGAGCGGCGACCGGGCCGCGGTGAAGGAACTGCATGACATTGTCCCGGACGCGGTGACCGCGGAGGTCAAGGAAGGGCTTGCCCGCTACTCCTGCATCTCGCTTTCGGCTGCGGCCGCGCGCGACCTGATCCGCCAACGTGCGGAAGAGGCGGCTCGCAAGATCGGCTCCATACGGCCGTACCGCATTGACGGACCGGTCACCTTGCAAATCGAATACACGACGCGGAATTCGCTGACCGTTGGCGCGGGGGCTCTGCCGGGACGCGAATCGGTGGACGACCGCACCATCCGCATCCATGGCAAGGACCTGGTGGAGGCTTGGTCGCAATATGAGGTTCGTTGAGGCTGAAACGCCAGGGCTCGGCATGGACCCGTTGTAAAATGGGTGCTGATGAACGACCAAGAGACTGACAAAGCCACCAACGAAGCCGCTCCCGAAGTCCCCGCCGAAACTACGGATGAGGCTGCCGCCGATAACGCCGCCGAATCCGCCCAGGAGGACATGCGTGGGCCGCTGCCGCCCGCAACCTTCGCATTCCTGGTGCTCTCCTTGCGCGCCCAGGCCGAAATGCTACTTGGCTTGATGCGTTTCAGCGAAGAGGACAAAGAGGGACCGAACCTCCCCATGGCGCGCCACTCCATCGACCTGATGGGCATGCTGCTCGATAAGACCAAGGGCAATCTGGAACTCGACGAACGGCGGCTGCTGGAGAATTCCCTTACCGAACTGCGGTTCCGCTTTGTGCAGGTGACGGAGGAAGTGGCCAAGGCGGGCGCTCAGAAAGCCTGAATGGCGGCGCCTGCGGTCAAGATTATCGTGCTGGGGTCCGGCACCAGCGTGGGGGTGCCCACCATTGGATGCCATTGCGGCGTATGTACTTCCGCGGACCCGCGCGACGCCCGGTTGCGGCCCTCGATTCTGGTGGTCTACGAAGGCCGCAACATTTTGATCGACACCACTCCGGATTTCCGCACGCAGGCGCTACGGGCGGGATTGGAACACCTGGACGCGGTGCTGTTTACGCACGCGCACGCGGATCATATCATGGGCTTGGACGATGTGCGGCCGTTCAACTTCCGGCAGAAGGGGCGCATTCCGATCTACGCGTCGGAGGAGACCATGGCCAGCATTGAGCGAATTTTCTCGTACATTTTCGACCGGGAAGAAAGGGAAACCAACATCCCACAGCTCGACGCGCGGTTGCTCGACGGCGGCGCGGTGGACCTGTTCGGGATGGAGTTCATGCCGATACCGGTGCTGCACGGCAGCCGGACGATCTACGGGTTCCGTTTCGGACAGGCGGCGTATTTGACGGACCACAGCGACATTCCGGAATCTTCCATGGAAATGCTGCAGGGCCTGGACGTGCTGTTTCTGGACGCGCTACGCTACAAGCCGCATCCCACGCACTCCACCGTCGAACGGTCCATCCGAACCGTGGAGAAGCTGGCTCCGCGGCGCGCCTTCTTCACGCATATCGGGCACGACCTGGGCCACCAGCGCGCGGAGAGCCTGCTCCCGGCGCACATCCGGCTGGCCTATGACGGCCTGGAGTTGCTGGTGGAAGGCGTGCCTGGCCCATGAAAATCTATGGCAGCTTGGCCGAGGTTCCCGCGAATTTCGGGCCGAGTGCTTTGACTATCGGCAATTTCGACGGCGTACACAAGGGCCATCGGAGGATCCTGCGGCGGCTGGTTGCGCTGGCGAGGGAGCGCGGGTGGAGGCCTTCGGTCCTCACGTTCGATCCGCATCCCACGCGCGTGGTGGCGCCGGAACGTACGCCGCCGCTGCTCACTTCGCCGCTTCGCCGCGCGGAATCGATGCGTGAGGAAGGCGTGGAACAGGTTTTGATTCTGCCCTTTGTTCCCGGGGTGGCGCGGCTGACGCCCGAGGAATTCGTGCGGGAGATTGTGGTGGGGCGCCTGGGAGCGAAGGCGGCGCTGGTGGGCGCCAATTTCCGCTTCGGCCATCGCCACGCGGGCGACTTCCACACGCTTGAGGAACTGGGGCGGAAATACGGATACCAGACGGAAATCGTGGACCCTGTCACTTGCCGCGGGCGCACGGTGAGCAGCAGCGCGATTCGCGAACTGCTTGGCGCCGGGCAGGTTTCGTTGGCGGCGCGGCTCCTGGAACGTCCTTACGCCATTGACGGGGCGGTCACGGGCGGGCGCGGTGTGGGATCGAAACAAACCGTGCCGACGCTGAACCTAGCCACGGATGCCGAGGTGATTCCTGCGCGTGGCGTGTATGCGACCCGGACAAGCGATTTGGACGACGGCCGCCAATGGAACTCGATCACCAACATTGGCTACCGCCCGACATTCGGGGAGAGCGGCGAGCGGACCATCGAGACGTTCCTGCTGGAACCCCTGGGGGGACCATCGCCGCGGCGCATTCGAGTGGCGTTCCTGCACCGCCTTCGCGAGGAGCGCAAGTTCGATAATGCGGAGGCGCTGAAGGCGCGGATACTGGCGGACGTGCGGGTTGTGCGGAGCTACTTCCGCCGGTGCGGGAATCTATGAGCACCTGGCACTTTCTGGCCGGCGTGCTCACGATCATCGCGATCGACCTGCTGTTGGCGGGCGATAACGCGCTGGTGATTGCGGTTGCGGTGCGCTCGCTGCCCAGGCGCCAACGGCGGGCAGCCAGCGCTTGCGGCGCGGCGGCAGCGGTAGTATTGCGCGTAGCTCTGACCGCGGTGGCCGCGCGGCTGTTAAGCGTCCCATATCTACAAATGGCGGGCGGTCTGCTTATCCTCTGGATTGGCTTAAAGGTGCTGCTGGACGCAAGCGACAAGCCCGATGCCGCGCCCGCCGTGGCCGGCCGCCTGGTCCAGGCTATCTGGTACATCGTGGTGGCGGATATCACCATGTCCACCGATAACGTTCTGGCCATCGCGGGGGCGTCCGGGGGCAACATCTACCTCATTGTTTTCGGCCTGAGCCTCAGCATTCCACTGGTGATCTTCGCGGCCAACCTGCTGGCCATGCTGATGGACCGGTACCCGGCGCTGGTCTACGTGGGATCGGCGATTCTTGGCAAAGTGGGCGCCGACCTGATCCTGACGGATGCATGGGTCGCCCGCATGGCGCACCCCACCACCTGGCAGCGTTACGGCATAGATGCCATAGGAGCGGCCGGCGTGGTGATTGCCGGGAAGCTGATTTGCGGGGCGCGGGCGCGGCGGGGGTAGCCGCTCCTTCGTCTTGGTGCCGTGTGCAGCGCTTTCCAGGGCTAAAGTTTTCCCGTCCTCTGCCGATGGATAGTCGGATGGAGGCATCATGCACGCTTTCGAGACGAAGCTATTGGGTGAGATCAGCTATGAGGACGACGCCGTAATCGAGTTTCCGCACGGGCTCCCCGGTTTTGACGAATTCCGCCGCTTCGTGGCGGTGACCCTGGAGCACACGAATCCGCTGGTCTTCCTGCAGAGCGTCGAAGATGCCGCCCTGTGTTTCACCACGTTGCCCGTGCTGTCGGTGGACCCGTGCTACCGGCTATCGCTCAGTGGCGAGGACCGCGACCTGGTGGACCTGCCCGCCGGGCGCCAACCGGTAATCGGGCGCGAGGTCCTGTGTCTGGCGGTGCTCTCCATCCGCGAAACCGGCGCCACCGCCAACCTGCTTGCTCCCGTGGTGGTGAACCCGCGCAACCTCAAAGCCGTGCAGGCCGTGGCGCAAGAGTCGGGCTACTCGCACCAGCATGTGCTGACGGTGACCGAAGAAGAAACTGAAGAGGTTGCCCTGTGCTCATGATGTCGCGCCGCGCAGGAGAAACCATCCTGATCGGCGACGGCATTGAAGTCTTTGTCGCGCACATCGGCCGGTCGCGCGTAAAGCTGGGCATACGGGCGCCGCGAGAGACTCCCGTGATCGCCATGGAAGTCAAGCTGGTGCGCGATGAGAATCTGGCCGCCGCCAATGGCGACGCGGCCGAGTTCTCGAACCTGATGGCGCGGTGGCAGCCGGTTTCTCAAGCTCTTTCGCGCGCAACCGATAAGGTTGGTGTCCGGCAAGATGCCGGAACAAAAAACTGAAAGGATTTCACCGTGTCGATTTCAATTCAAACCAACGTAAATTCCCTCGTCGCTCAGCAGAATTTGAACGTGGCAAACGCGTTCCAGAGCAAGACGATTCAGCAGTTAACCTCCGGCTACCGGATCAACGAGGCTGGCGATGACGCGGCCGGTCTGGCGGTCGCCAACCAGTTCTCCAGCAGCATCTCGGAACTGACCCAGGGCGTTGCCAATGGCAACGACGGCGTGGCGCAGCTCCAGATCATGGATGGCGGCATGAGCAACATCTCGCAGGTTCTGGACCGGCTCCAGACTCTGGCGACGCAATCCGCCTCGGGGACGTTCACCGGCCTCCGCTCCACCCTGAACACCGAATTTCAGAATGACTTGCAGGAAATCGACCGCCAGGCGCAGTCGATTGGGTTGAACAGCGGCGGCACATTCGCCCAGAGCCTCAATGTGTACCTGGGCGAAGGCAGCGGCAGCCAGAGCCTGAGTAACGGCATCGTGACGCTCAATTTGGCGGGGTCGGCCGTCGATAGCCAGAGCCTCGGCCTCAAGGGCATGGAGGCGGTGAATCTCACCAGCGGCAGCCTGAGCGGCACTAATGCGGGCACCGATCTCGGCGCAAGTTCGGCTACCTCGGTGCAGAACATAGTCGCCAATACCACCGGCGAAAACGCCAACCAGGAAGCCGTCGCCGGATACGCCCAGTTCTACATCTCGGGCGCAGGCTTCTCCGATGGCAACAAGATCGGCGTCTCGGTGAACCTGGCGGGCGTAACCGATACCACCACCTTGGCCGCGGCGATCAACTCCGCGATTCAAGCGGCCGGCACGGGCTCCACCGCGGCGGCTACGGCGTTTCAGAACGCCAACATCACCGCCAGCGTTCACACAGACACCGCCGGCGGCCAGGAAATCGCGTTCAGCTCCAGCACGACGGCGTTCCAGGTGCAGGCCGGAGACCAGATGGCCAACGCCCTGCTGGGCAATGTGAGCAACGTGGGCACGGTAGCCAGCCCGATCGCCCAGGGCAACGCCGTCGCCTCAACCGCGGCCACCACGGTGACCGGCGCCAACACGTCGACGGGCCTCGGCTTCCAGGCGGGCCAGGCGGTAAGCATGGTCGTGACCGGCGGCGGATTGGCCAGCCCGGTGACTTTGAAGGTCAATACCACCAACGCCGTGAGCACGAGCGGAGCCATCGCGGACCTGGAAAACCAGTTCGCCGGAAATGCGGAACTGGCCGCCGCGGGTCTAACCATGAGCGGTTCGACGACTCCGGGCACGGCGCTCAGCTTCACCAGCGCCACCGGCCAGAGCTTTAACGTTCAGGTGACTGGCGACACCGCCGGCCTGCTGGGCCTCGGCTCCTTCTTGGCCGGCAACACAGGCCAGGCGTCGTATAGCACCGTTACCTCGGGCGCCGCTTACAACGCCGCCGCGGTGACGGGCACTGCGACCACGACGGGACTTGCCGCGGGGTTGGAAGTCTCCATCAACGGAGCCACTTCCACCGCGCTCACGCCCATCGACCTGACTGCGGGCGCGCATGCCGCGGTGGCCAGCGCCACCAGCAGCGCGAGCGTCGGCCCCACGGCCGATATCACGGCGGCCAATCAAAACCTCAATATCACCGTCACCAACAACGGCGTGGCGACCACCAAAGCCATCGCCTTGACCACCAACCAGGTGGCCACGGCGGGCGCAGCCCCGTCCACGATCACGCAAGCCGGCTTCTCCGGTCCGATCATCATCGCGGCGGCCGACCACAATAACGAAATCAACGTGGCGGTCAACGGCGGCGCGTCGGTCGCTCTGACCATCAACGACGGAACCTACAACACGGCCGCCTCGTTCCTCGCCGCAGTCCAGAGCGCGATCGCCGGATCGAGCCTGGCCGGCTCCGTGACGGCGGGTTACGCGGGTGGAGGCACGGGTGCTCTGACCCTGACCTCCGCCACCACGGGCGCCGCTTCTTCGGTGGCGCTCAGTTCCGTGATGCAAGCCATGCCGGGCTATGCGGGCACCTCCGGCGTGACGGCGACCAACATCGCCGGCAACCCAATCACCGTGGCGGCAGCCAGCAATAACAACGAGTTCAAGGTTGCGGTGGACGGCGGCGCTGCGGTGACAGTGACGGTGACCGATGGCACCTATAACACGGCGAACGGGCTCCTGACCGCGATCCAAAACGGGCTCACTGCCGCCGGCGCCGGCGTGACCGCCAGTTTCGATGCGGTTACTGGCAACCTGGTCCTGGTCTCGAACACCACGGGCGCCGACTCCGCCGTGGTCGTCAGCGCGGTAGGCGGCAATACCGGCTCCACCAATTTCCATTTGACCGGCGCCGGCGCATTCACTCAGGCCGGCTCCAATTCCGCCGCCAACACGGGCCTTACGTCCCTCGGCCTTTCCGCGGGCACGTACAGCGGACTGGCCGACCAGCAGACCACGCTGCAATCCATCGCCTCGCAGATCCAAAGCGCATTCGGCGCGAATGCCACGGTAACGGTCACCAACAACAACGAGCTCAGCATCGCCAGCGCCACCAAGGGCGCCAACTCGTCGGTGACCGTTAACGCCACCGCCAACAGCGCCAACGCCACCCTGAATCTGGCGGCTCCGACCGTGGTCGCCGGCCAGAACAGCTCGATTGCGGACATTGTGAACAACCTCAATGCCCAGTTCGCGGCCAGCTCCACTTACCAGGCCGCGGGACTCACGGCGACCCAAACCGGGGCCTTGGGAGTCGCGGGCAACAACTACATCACCATAACCTCCAACAACGGCACGCAATTCCGCCTGAACGCCCTGGGCGGGGGCGCGGCAGCCGCGGAGAACATCGGGTTCGGAACGGCCGGGACCACCTTCACCGGAGCCGCCCCGTCCTCCACCGGAACCTCGATGGCCGGACTGGCGGCCAACGGCATCTCCAATTCCGGGGCGTTCACCTTCTCGAACATGAAGTTCGGGGACGACAAACAAGCCATTACCCTCTCGGCCATGGACAATAACGGAATCCTGGAGACCAAGACCATCACGCTGGCCAACAACGCGGCCACCAATCAGGCCGGCGCCAACATCGACAGCGCGGTAGCCTATATCAACCAGCAGCTCCAGGCGAGCACCGGCAACCCGGCTTTGCAGCAGATCGTGGCCGTGGTGCAGAACGTGGGCGCCGCGCCTAATGGCACGGGCGGCACGGAGGAAATCAACTTCGTCAGCAACCTGAGCAGCTTTACGGTGGGCATCGGCGGGACGGCCAACGCCGACGGGATCCATGGCGGCGTGGCGACGCAAGTCTCCTCGCAGTCGAACGGCAGCGGGGCCAACATGTCCATCGACACCCAGACCAACGCGGAAGCGGCGGTCACGGCGGTTACGAACGCGGTCTCGAAGCTGGGCACGGCGCAGGCCGCGGTCGGCATCGGTGAGAACCAGTTGAACTACGCCATCAACTTGGCGTCGTCGCAGATCACGAACTACTCGGCGGCGGAATCGCAAATCCGCGACGCCGACGTGGCGGCGCAAGCGGCCAACCTGACCAAGGCGCAGGTGTTGCAGCAGGCCAACATCGCCGCCATGGCGCAGGCCAATTCGGCGCCGCAGGCAGTCCTGAAACTCCTCCAGGGCTAAACGTCAACCTAACCGGCCGCGGCCCGCAAGGGTCGCGGCCATAATCAATGTGGGGCGGGCCTCCTGGCCTGCCTTCCCCCGAAGAGAAGAAGGCAGGCGGGCCCACAAGCAGCTGTGGGCGCCCCGGCCCGCCCCACTCGGAGTGTTATGGGCACAGTTTCCAGTTCGCTGACGGCGCCTGTCACGGTCTACTCCGGTTCGAGCGGTTCTACCGGCTCAACCGGTTCTACCGGAACGAGCACATCGAGCGGTTCGACGGGATCCAGCAGCACCGCGAGCACCAGCAGCATGTTCGCCGGCACCAGCGAATACTCAGCGGATTTGCAGGACGTGATCACGCGCGCAGTAGCGATCGCTACCATGCCGATCACGCAGTTGCAGAATCAACAAACATTTCTGACGGGCCAGTCCGATGCGCTGACCACTCTCGATACCGACTTCACCAATTTGCAAACCGCCGTGGCGGGCATTGGGACGGCGATGAACGGGGCGTCTTTTAACGCCGACGTTTCGAAGGCCGACGGTACGGTTTCGACTGCGGTCGCCGCCACGCTCGGCGACGGCGCCACCCAGGGCGTCTATGCCATCGATGTCAAGGACATCGGCGCGTACGCCACCAGCATGAGCACCAGTTCGTGGGATTCCACGGAGACGGTTTCCGGCACGCCCGATCCGTTCAAGCTGGTGATAACAACCAGCGCCGGAACCAAGAGCTATAGCATTACCGGGACCGACGACAGCGCGGGCGGCGTAGCCGCCGCCATCAACGCGAGTTATGGCAACCTGGTGAACGCCACGGTGGTCAACGTGGGCACCGATACCACTCCCGACGACCGAATCTCTCTTCAGGCCGCGTCGCTTGGTCCGATGACTTTGGACATCCAGAACGCCGCCGGCACGAGCCTTCAGACGCAGGGGACCACCCCCGGCAGCCTGGCCACCTACCAGGTCGACGATTCCGGAAACGACGTGACCAGCACCTCCCGAACGGTCACGGTCTCCGACGGCGTGGAGCTGACCCTGCAATCGGCCGATTCGGGAAACGACGTCTACGTAACCGTCACCCAATCCCCGTCTGCACTGGACACGGCAATGTCCACGTTCGTCAGCGCCTACAACCAGGCGGTCAAGGATGTGGACGCGCAACGGGGCCAGGCCGCCGGGGCGCTGCAGGCGACGCCGATCCTAACCGAGCTGCAGCAGACCCTTGCCACCATCTCCACCTACGCGGCCAAAGGACAGATCAGCGGTCTCAACGACCTTGGCATGCAACTGCAGGACGATGGGAGCCTCCAGTACGTCGAGGGGACTCTGCTTTCAGCCGATATTCAAAATCCCGCCTCGGTCACCGGGTTCATGGGAGCTGCCGGCGTCAGCGGTTTTCTCAAAGCCGCCACCGACGCGCTCACCGACCTGGAAGATCCCACCACCGGTCTGCTCAAGAACGCTGAAACGAACACGCAGACGCAGATCACGAATATCGGGACCCAGATCACGGCGAAGCAAGCCCAGGTGACTGCGCTGCAAACCAGCCTGACCAGCCAGATGGCTGACGCCGATACCCTGATTTCCGACACGCAGCAGCAGTATTCGGAAATCTCCGGCATGTTCAACGCAATGCAGGTGGAAGACCAGATGTATGCCACAAACTGATCCGCAAACCGAACCCATTCGCCGGGCCGTCGCTTCAGGGGAGTTCCGCAAGGCCCTGGCGCTGTGGGAAGACCACGCTCGACAGCTTCGCCAGGAGATACGGAACAGGACGCTTACGAAGGAGAAACTCGCGGAGGCGCGGGAACTGGTGGAGTGGTGCCGCGTGACGGCCTTGTGCGCGCGGTCCCATGCGCAATCGCGGCTTAACCAGATCGCCGCTGCGCGCCGCTACGGTCCGTCCGTCCGGCGCGTCTCCAGGATCTCGGCAACCGCCTGAATTCCGGAGTGGCGCCCGGACCCTTGCCTTTTGCTTTCCGCTGCACCGAGCATTACCCGGGGCGCGCGAGCAGCAGTTTCACGCCGTCGGCGCAGAGGGCCGCGGCATGTTTCGATGCGGGCGGCAAACCACCCAGCGCCAGGTCCACGATCGACGGATCGAAGGCCGCCATCTCCGCCCGCGTCTTTCCCCGCATCCATTCCGTAAGCGCGGAGCCGGCCGCAATGGATGCCGTACAGCCGCGCACCTGGTAGCGCACCTCCACCGCGACGTCCGCCTCGAATCGCGCGTAGAGACGCAGCACGTCCCCGCAGGCAGGATTGGACGCTTGCACGGTCACCGCCGGCGGCGCCAGTTGGCCCACGTTGCGCGGGCTGCGGAAGTGTTCGATCAGCCGTTCGGGGTACACGGTATGTTCCAATATTGTCATGCTTCAAGTGGTTGCGGCCATCATCGAGCGCGAGGGCCGGGTGCTGATTTGCCGGCGCATGCCCCGCCAGGCCCATCCGCTGAAATGGGAGTTTCCGGGTGGCAAGGTGGAGCCCGGCGAGACTCCCGCCCAGGCTCTGGCGCGCGAACTGGAAGAGGAGCTGGGCGTGAGCGGCGCAAGCGGCGTCGAGATGGAGCGCTACCCATACGCGTATCCCGGCCGCCCGCCCATCCTGCTGATTTTCTTCCGCGTGGAGCGCTTCGAAGGGGAGCCGCGCAACCTGATCTTCCAGGAAATGAGCTGGGAGCCGCGCGAAAAACTCCGCGGGTTCGATTTTGTGGAAGGCGACCTGAAGTTTCTGCGTGGCTTTTCCGATGGCCGTTCTGCTTCTATACTGGTTCCCATGGCCACACCAATCCAAATGGCGGAACCCGCCGGCAACGAATTCCTGGCAAGCCTCGAAGCCAAAGGCGGCGTCAACCGCTTCTTCCGCACCATGGCAAACCGGCCCGAAGTCCTCAAGAGCTTCGTCCCGCTCTATGGCGCAATTATGGGGCGCGGTCCCGTGGACCGGCGCGTCAAAGAGCTGGCGTACCTGACCTGCTCCTATGCCAACCGGTGCGCGTATTGCACCGCGCATCACGTTGCCAGCGGGAAGATAGCCGGCATCTCCCCCGAAGAGATGCAAGCCATCCAGGCGGAGAGGGACGAAGGATTCTCCGCGCCTGAGCGCGCGGCCATACGCTATGCCCGCGAGCTCACAAGGACCGCCGACGCTGCCGCTGCCCGCGACGCCCTGCGTGAACATTTCAACACTGAGCAGATTGTGGAACTCACGCTGGTTGTAGCCATGGCCAATTTCACGAATCGGTTCAACAACGGCCTCATGTTGCAGCCGGAAGGTTAGGGCGGCGCCGCGGCGGGCCGTCAAGAGCAATCAGGGCTGCGGGCGAGGATGATCGGGAAGAAGAAGGCAGGGCGGGCCCGCAAACAGCACGGGCACGCTGGCCGTGGGATCGGGTGGCGATCGAGGCGGCCTGGCTGGGCGGGCACGCAAAACAGCGCGGGTGCCCCGGCCGGTCCCACCCGGAGCGCCTTCCACGGAGCAGTAGTTAAGCTTAGGAATAGGAAGGATATGGATGCCGATGCCGCGCAAGGAGCCAGCTATGAACCGCCGCCATATGATCGCCGGGCTAGCCCTGGCCGGGGTTGAGGCCAACGCGCAAACCGGCGCGCCCGAAGGCGCCGAATCGCTTTACATTCCCAAGCCACAACTGGTGGAAGACCGCCGGCTCCTCCACGATTTCATGGACGAATTCGCGTTCGTCGAGCTGGTGACGGTTTCGCCCTCGCTCCGCATCACGCATGTTCCGGTCTGGCTCGACCGCGCAGCCGGCGCCTATGGAACCATTCACGGCCACATCTCGCGACAGAACGCGCAGCGCGCCGCTTTCGACGGCAAACAAACCGGCGTGGCGGTTTTCCGCGGTCCCCACGGGTACATCTCGCCAACCTGGAACGCCAGGGCGGGGAACTCCGTGCCCACCTGGAATTTCGCCGTGGTCCATGCCACCGGAAAGCTGCGGCCGGTGGAAGGCCACGTGGAACTGAACGCGCTGCTTTCACGGCTGGTCGCCAAATTCGAGAGTGGCGAAGCTGCCGGATACGATTTCGCCAGCCTCCCGGAGAACTACAGGAACAGCATGATGAACGGCATTATCGGCTTCGATCTGGAGATTGAGCTGCTTGAAGGAAAGTTCAAGCTTGGACAGGAGCACGGCGCCGCCGAAAGGCAGAACCTGCTAAGACACCTGGCGGACGCCAAGCCTGCCCGCTCGCTCCACGACTTCACGGCCGGCTTTTACGAACGGCAGCCGTAGCGCCTGACCGTGGCGCGGCCTTTCCAGGCGGTGATGCCGGCATTCCTGCCGGCATTTTGCCCAGTGCCCAGAAATCAACTGAGAAGACCGGAAGAAGGCAGACCAGGAGGTCCGGCCCACCCGGGTCACGGAACTTTCCGGCTGCTGCTTCGTCTTAGTTCCATGCCCTTGACCCACGAACTTCTGCAGGATCTGCGCTTCGGGTTTCGCGCGCTCAAGAACACTCCGGGGTTTACGGCCGTCGCCGTGGCGACGCTCGCGCTGGGAATCGGGGGCAATGCCGCCGTCTTCAGCTTTGTCGACGGCATCCTGTTGAAGCCTCTGCCTTATGGTGAGCCGGACCGCATCCTGCACGTGCTCGAAAAGCCGCCGGGAGGGGGACGCAACGGCATCTCCACGCTGAACTTTCTGGATTGGCAGAAGCAGAATACGGTCTTCGATTATGTGGCTGCGCAGACCAACGGTTCCGCCACGCTCTCCGGCCTGTCCGAACCCGTGCATCTGCGGGGAGCGCGGGTTTCGGCGCACTACTTCGACATCTTCGGCATCAAGCCGGCCCTGGGACGGACCTTCGCGCCGGACGAAGACCAGATGGGCAAGGGGGACGTCGCCGTACTGAGCCATCAGCTTTGGGAGACTCAGTTCGGCTCCGATCCGGGAATCCTCAACCGGAAAATCGTGCTCGACGGCCGGCCCACCATCGTGATTGGCGTGCTGCCGGCGGGCGGCGCTTTCGACCGCGCCTATAACCAGATCTGGCGTCCTTTGGTCTTCGAGCCGCAGAACATGACCCGGAACTTCCACTGGATGGGGTCGTTCGCGCTGCTGAAACGCGGCGTCACACTGCAACAGGCCCGCGCGAATATGGACGCCATCGGCGCGCAAATTGCCAGGCAGTATCCGGATTCCAACAAAGGTTGGGGCGTGTCGGTGGAGCGGTACGCCGACGTGATTGTCGGCCCGGATTTGCGGCGGTCGGTGCTGATTGTAATGGGCGCGGTCGGAATGGTGCTGTTGATTGGGTGCGTGAACCTGGCCAACCTCATGATGGCGCGGGCCTCCACCCGTGAGCGGGAAGTAGCCGTCCGGGCTTCGCTCGGCGCCGGCCGCTGGCGATTGGTCCGGCAGTTCCTCACCGAGAGCGTCTTATTGGCGGTCTGCGGCGGCGTGCTGGGACTGGGCATTGGCTATGCGGCCATGGCGGCCTTGCGCGCAGCCATCCCTCCGTACAGTTTGCCTCGCGAAGCAAGTGTCGCGATGGATGGACGCCTGCTGCTGTTCAGCCTGGCGATCTCGGTGCTTACTGGCGTATTGTTCGGCCTGGTTCCCGCCATCCAGGCGGCCCGGCCTGACCTAGCTTCCACCATCAAGGAGGGCGGGCGTGGATCCTCCAGCGGCGGCCGCCGGCGCATGCGCAGTGCGCTCGTGGTGGTGGAAGTGGCCCTGGCGTTCGTTCTGCTCACGGGGGCCGGTCTGCTGCTTCGCAGTTTCCGGAACCTGTTGCAAGTGGATGCGGGGTTCGACGCCGCCAACGCGATCGCGGCGGATGTGCCGATTCCTGAGAAGCGTTTCCCAGATCCGGCCCTGCTCAACGCCTACCTGCGCGAGATCGTCTCCGGCGTTAAAGCCGTGCCCGGCGTCCGCGAAGCTGCCTTCACCTCGGCGCTGCCGCTCCAGGGATGGGGATACGGCATGCCGTATCAGATTGCCGGCCGGCCCGTAGTGGACCGCGCCAACCGCAAGGCGTGCTTCTTCAAGATGGTGACCCCATCTTACTTCGACACCCTGGGAATCCGCCTGCGCAAAGGCCGCGGTCTTACGGAACACGACGCCAAAGGATCTCCGCCGGTGACCGTCATCAACGAAACGCTGGCCAAGAAGGAGTTTCCCAAGGTGGAACCCATCGGCCAGCGCATCCTGGTCCAGGAGATTGTCCCCGGAAAGGCCGAGTTGGGTCCCGAGATCGCGTGGGAAATCGTGGGCGTGATCGCCGACGAGAAAATCGACGGCCTCAACGACCAGCGCAGCGCCGGCATGTACGTTTCCAACGAGCAAAGCCCGGTATTCGGCGTTTCCCTGGTGGTCCGCACCGGCATGGACCCGCTCATGATCGAGCGAAGCGTGCGGCGGGCCGTGCAACAGGTGGACAAAACCCAGGCGCTGACCGAAGTGAAGACCCTGGAACAGATCGAATCCGAGTCCGTCGCTCCGGACCGCTTGACGGCCACCCTGCTGGGGACTTTCGCGGGAGTCGCCATGCTGCTGGCCGCCATCGGCATCTACGGCGTGATTTCTTACGCCGTGGCGCAGCGCACCCATGAGATTGGAATTCGGGCAGCGCTCGGGGCCGGCGAGGGCAGTCTGCTGCGGCTGGTTCTGCGCGGCGGCATGGTCCTGACCGCGGGTGGCTTGGCGATCGGTTTCGCCGGCGCCCTCGCCACCACTAAGCTCATGGGCAATCTGCTATTCGGCGTAGGCGCGCGCGACCCGGCGACGCTCGCGGCCGTGGCCGCCGGGCTGGCGCTGGTGGCCCTGCTGGCCTCTTATTTGCCGGCGCGCCGCGCAGCCAAGGTCGATCCCATGGTGGCGTTGCGTTATGAGTGAAACGCCCCGCCTTACCTTGGCAGTGGCTGCGGATAGGCGCCGGTTGGCGTGTCCGGGTTCGCCTTGCGGGCCTGCGCGTCGGCGTAGGCCTTCAGCACCGGCTCCGGAAAATCCTTGATGGTGTCGGCGATGCGCGCCTCAATCTGCGCCACCACCTGCGGGTTCTCCGGCGCAACGTCGTAGCTCTCGTCCGGATCGCTGGCCAGGTTGTACAACTCCGGCCTGGGCAGCAGGAAGCTCAATCGACCGCCCGGTGGCGCCGGCGTGTAAGCCGCCGTGTTGTGCCGCGCGATGTGCAGTTTCCAATTCATCCACCGCGCGCACTGCAAGTCCCAATTATCGAAGTAGAGCAGCGGCGGGCGCTCTATCGACTGCCGGTCCCCATGGATCAGGGGCCAGATGTCGATGCCATCGAGCGGCTTGGCCGGCAGCGCCGCGCCGCACAGTTTGGCGACCGTGGGGAAAACGTCCATCATGGATGCCAGGCCTTCGCATACGCGTCCCGCCGGAATCCGGCCGCTCCATCGGGCGATGAAAGGCTCGCGCACGCCGCCCTCGTACGTGGTGTTCTTGCGCCCGCGAAGCTTGCCTGGACTGCCCTGGTACCACGGCCCGTTGTCGCTCGAACACATCACCAGCGTGTCCCGCTCCAGGCCGTTCTCCTTCAGCGCCCGCACCACTTCGCCCACGCTCCAGTCCACCTCTTCCACCACGTCGCCGTAGAGTCCCTCGGACGATTTGCCCCGGAACCGTTCCGAGGCCGCCAGCGGAATGTGCGGGAACGTGTGCGGCATGTAGAGGAAGAACGGCGATCCCTTGGATTTCGCGATGAAGTTCCGCGCCTGCTCCGTGTAGCGCGCCGTCAGCGTGGTGAGGTCGGCCGTCTGCTCGATCACCTCGGTGTTGTGCATCAGCACGCGGGGGTTCATGTCGTTGCTGTAGGGGATGCCGAAGTACTCGTCGAACCCGCGGCTGGTGGGCAGATAGGCCTGCGGGCGGCCCAGATGCCACTTCCCAACGCACATTGTCTTGTAACCGCGGGCTTTCAGGATATCCGCCAGCGTGGTCTCATCCAGGTCAAGCCCGCCCGCGTCCTGCGGATTAAGCACGCGCGGAACGCCCACGCGCGTGGGATAGCGGCCCGTCAGCAGCGCCGCCCGAGAAGGCGAGCAGACCGGGTCCGCCGAGCAGAAGTTGGTGAAGCGAACGCCTTCCGCCGCGAGGCGGTCGAAATTCGGAGTGCGGATCTTCGAGCCATAGACTCCCAGATCGCCGAAGCCGAGGTCGTCGCAGAGGATGAAGACCAGATTCGGCGTCCGGGCCGGCGCCCCGAGCAGTGGCGAACCGGCTGCCAGGCCCGCAGTGGCGACAAACTCGCGTCGTGTCATTTCTCCCGTAGTGTACATCCATTGCGATAAGCTCAAGTTGAGAGCTTGTGGGGGCTGCGAAGAAAAGAATTCTGGCCACAGATGAACGCAGATGAACACCGATAAGACAAAACGCAAACGCCTTTATTGATTATTCTTATCTGTGTTCATCTGTGGCCATTGATCTTTCCCGCAACCGGTTAGAGGGAATCCCAGGTGAGCGCATTTCCCATCGTCGCAAACAGCGTGGAATCAACCCCCAGGATCCAATCGCTCCTCATCAAGCCCGCTTCGGCCGTCTGCAACCTCGATTGTTCGTATTGCTTTTACCTCGACCGCGACGCGGATCCCTATAAGGCGCTGCCCGCGCGCCGGATGACCGCGGAGACACTGGAGCGCCTGGTGGACACCTACCTCTTCTACTCCTATCCCACCGGCACGTTCGCCTTCCAGGGCGGGGAGCCGACCCTGGCCGGGCTGCCGTTCTTCGAAAAACTGGTCGAGCTTCAAAAGCGATATGGCCGAAATGGGCAGGAAGTGTCCAATTCCATTCAGACCAACGGGCTGGTGATAAACGATGCGTGGTGCGGCCTTTTCAACGAATACCATTGGCTGGTTGGGATCTCGCTGGACGGTCCGGAGGAAATGCACGACCGCTATCGCCTCGACCGGCAGGGCCGCGGCACGTGGCGGGCGGTGATGAACGGCATCGAACGTCTGAAGAAGAACGCCGTCGAGTTCAACGTTCTGTGCGTGCTGAGTCGCGCCAATGTAGCGCAGCCCAGGGAGCTGTACGCGTTCTTCCGCTCCCTCGGCATCGACTATATCCAATACATTCCGCTGGCGGAGTTCGATGGCCTCGGGCAGCCCTTGCCGTTCACCATCACGCCGGAAGAGTATGGCCGTTTCCTCTGCGAGACGTTCGACGTGTGGTGGCCGGACCGGTGCCGCGTGCACATCCGCTATTTTGAGAACATCGCCGAAGCGCTGGCCGGGCGGCGGCCGGGCACATGTACCATGCACGAAACGTGCGACAGCTATGCGGTGGTGGAGTACAACGGCGACGTCTACCCGTGCGATTTCTTCGTGGAGCGGGATTGGAAGCTGGGCAACGTCAATCTGGACTCATGGCCCGAGATCGCCCGGCGGCAGCGAAGGCGCCAGTTCGCCGCGAACAAGACGGTTCCGCACCCTACCTGCCAGGTCTGCGAATACCAATCGATCTGTCATGGCGGCTGTCCCAAACACCGGTATGACCGGCATCGCCAATTCGGCGAGCTGGACTACTTCTGCGCCGCCTATAAGGCGATCTTCGCGAAATCCATCCCGCCGCTGAAAAAGGAACTGGCGCGTTGATGGGTTGCGTGGTGGGCCCTGTAGGATTTGAACCTACGACCAACGGATTATGAGTCCGCTGCTCTAACCGCTGAGCTAAGGGCCCGGATAATTGAGACCGCTGTCCGTGAGAATATTGTACCTGTCGAACGGATGCCGCGTCTTGCGGCCTCCTTGCGCCCCGAAACCGCGCGGCGGACAATAAGCAAGTGATTGGGATCTTGAACGTGCGATGGAAATAGAGCTGAACATCAACGGCCAAATCCGGCGGCTCGATCTGCCCGCCGGCGTGACGCTTCTCGAAGCGCTGCGCGATTACGCCGGCCTCACCGGGACGAAGTACGGCTGCGGCGAAGGCCAATGCGGGGCCTGCACCGTGCTGATCGACGGCCGCGCGGTAAAATCTTGCGGCATCGGCGCCGCCAACGTGGCTGGCCGGAAGATCGTCACCATCGAAGGACTCGCCTCCGCGCCGGGCCTTCACCCCGTACAGCAGGCGTTCCTGGAACACGCTGCGTTTCAATGCGGCTTCTGCGCGCCGGGTATGATCCTGGGCGCGGTGGCATTGCTGGGCCAGAGCCCAAGCCCGTCAGCGGCTGCGATTCGCGAGGCGCTCCAGGGGCATATCTGCCGCTGCGGCGCGTATCCCCGAATTGTGGATGCGGTGCTTAGCGCCGCGTCGAAGATGAAGGAGTCTCGCCGTGGCTGAAAGCGACGCTCTCCTGGTCGAGTACAAACGCCGCGATTTCCTTCGCATGCTAGGTTGCGGCGCCCTGCTCACGCTTCCCGTGCGCGGCGCGGAACGGCCGGTGCGGGTGCGGCTCGCCGAAGACGGCCTTTACGAGGCTTTCACCGGGAAAATCGAGATGGGCCAGGGCGCGCGCACGCTGCTCACGCAGGCGGTATCCGAGGAACTTGGCGTCCCGGTCGAACGCATCCGCCTGATCATGGCCGACACCGGTCTCGTGCCGGACGATGGCGGCACCTGGGCCTCGCTCACCACGCCCGAAACTGTCCCTGCCATCCGCGAAGAGACCGCTGCCTTCGCCGGCCATCCGGTTACCGATCCGGCGCGCTGGAAGGTTCTGGGCACTTCGGTCCCGCCACTCCACGGGCCAGACTCGGTTACGGGCGCGCTCCGTTACTGCTCGGATGTGCGAATCGAAGGCATGCTTCACGGGCGGATCGTGCGCCCGGACGCGTACCGCGCCAAGCTCACAAGCTTTGACGATTCCGAGGCGCGCGCGCTGGCCGGAGTGCAGATTGTCCATGAAGGCGACCTGCTTGGCGTTGTGGCCCGCGACCCTCAAACCGCCGTCCAAGCCGCCGGCCTGATTAAGGCGCACTGGCAGGCGGATCCGCTGCCGCCCGTCGATACTCTTATCGAGAGCTTCCGGGCCAAGGCCGTGGCGCCGGTGGAAGTTAAGGATACGCGCTACCCGCCGCTGATCCGCGCCGGAGACGTGGAAGCGGGACTGGCCTCGGCGCGGCGCACGCTTTCCGCATCCTATTGGGCGCCGCCCATCGGCCACGCGCCGCTCGAGCCCCGTGCGGCCGTCGCGGAGTGGCGGGACGGCGTCCTGACCGTCGACTGCGGGAAGTCCACGCCGTTCCTGGTGCGCGCCGAACTTGCCAGGTCTCTGGGAATCCCCGAATCGAAAATACGTGTTCGCGTCTCGATGCCCGGCGGCGCGTTTGGGTGCAAGCAGCGCAGCGAGTGTGAGTTGGAAGCCGCCATTCTTGCCCGCGCCGCCCAGGCTACCGTTCGCCTGGCCTGGACGCGCGAGGAGGAATTCTGGGTCGGCTACGCGCGCCCGGCCGGCGTGGTGAACGTCGAAAGCGGCGTCGATTCCGAGGGCCGGCTGGTTGCCTGGCGGTTCCGCAACTACAATGCCGGCGCGCCGGGACTGCGCCCGCCGTACGAATTTCCCCACATGTCCAACGAGTTCTGGCGTTCCGAGTCGCCGTTCCGCCAAGGTTCCTACCGCGCGCTGGCCGCTACCCTGAACAACTTCGCCCGCGAGTCTCATATCGACGAATGGGCGCACACGCTCCAGCGAGATCCGCTCGATTTCCACCTGGCCCACACCGGCGACGCGCGCCTGAAGGAAGCGCTTGAGCGGGCCGGCGAGCGATTCGGCTGGGGCAAGCGGAAAGCGGGTAATGGCGTTGGCTACGGACTCGCCTGCAACATCGAGAAAGGCGCGCGTCTGGCGCTCTTCGTGGAGACGGAAGGCAAGGGCGCCGGCTTGATGTTGCGCCGCGCGGTTGCTGTCGGCGATTTCGGGGCTGTGCTCAACCCGGACAACCTCCGCAACCAACTGCAAGGCGGGATCATTCAAGGGATTGGAGGGGCACTCTGGGAGCAGTTGCAGTTCGATAGCCGCAACCAGTTGACGCGCCGGCTTTCCCAGTACCGCGTGCCGCGCTTCCAGGATGTTCCGGACATTTCCGTGGAGCTAATAGACCGCCGCGACGTCCCCGCGGTGGGAGCGGGCGAATCGCCCATCACTCTGCCCGCCCCGGCGATCGCGAATGCCCTGTTCTCCGCAACCGGCGAGCGCAGACGATCGCTCCCTCTGGCGATTTGAAGCGGTAAGGGCGCGCGCCCTGAAACGTCACTGAACCGTTACGTACGCTGGAGGCGTGGTCCCGTTCCCATTTACTATCGCCTGTATTAGCTGATCGCCGCTGCCCATCGTGGGAACCACGAAAGTGAATTGATAAATACCGGACCCAATCAGCCCTGAGAAGGTTGGTGAGACAAGAGCGCCGCCAATCTTAAGGGTCATTTGGTAGTTCAAGAACGCAGTCCCGGTAAATGGCTGGCCGGCTGGCGAGTTGCTAGATGTTGGTCCGAACCCCATCCCGAACACCTCCAGGGTCTCGCCCACCTTCACCGGCCGCGCGGTGAAGCTGAATTGGCCAGCCGGCCCAAGAATGTCGTATGTTCCGTTGCCGTAGTGGCCGGAGCCGTCGGGCGTCGGAATGATGCCGGCAACGTGTTTGGCGTCGAAAAGGCTGAAAGACGGATCATACGAAGACAGCAGGACCGTAGCGCTCGCCGTCCCGTTGGGAGCGCTAACCGTGACCGTCACCAGACCCTCGGTCGCGTCGTCGGGCGCCTGCGCGTTGATCTGCGTCGGGCTGACGTAAGCCAGGTAGGCCGGCTTGCCGTCCACCGTCACGCTCACCCCGCCCAGCGACGTGGGGAAATTGTTGTTCCAAACAGCGATCCCGTTCGCCAGGTTGCTCCCGTAGATCGACATCCACGCGCCCGGCTGCACCACGGGCGAGGCGCTGTCGTTCGGCGAAACCTGAGTGATCGCGGGCGCCCCCGCCGAGGCTGCCGCGGGACTCACGATGTAAATCTGACTGCCCGCCCGGAATGCCAGCCTGCCCTGGCCGCACGGAACCAGCCGCGTCACATCGAGCGCAGCGACATTGATCAGCCGCACGTCGATAGGCTGCAAGGTGGTGGCGTCGAACGACCGCAAGGCCAGCGTGTCCTGGCTAGCCGTGTCCACACCGGGAAAGACGCTGTCGCTCGTATCGAGCCAGTAAATGCGGCCGCCATCCACCGCCACGGGCCCTTGCGCCTCCACGCTGGCAATCACCTGTTTCGCCTCCGGATCGATCACCAAGCCGGTAGTCGTGTAGACCTTGCCGTTGCTGAATACGAACCCGTTAAAAGCTCCGTTACCCGCCGGCAGCGGGAAGGAATCGAGTATCGAGATGCCGGTACTGTCCGCTGTCAGCCGCGAGAAGTTGTTGGACGAGGCGCAGTAGAGCCGGTTCGCGGCCGCGCCCGCCTGGATGCTATTGCAGTTGAACGAGCCAGGGCCCAGAATGTTCGGCCGCTGCGTCCCGTTATCGTAGGCCCGGATATCGTCGGGGCCGCCATTTACAAGCGTCACCGTACCGTCGGGTTCAAACACGCTCTCCCAGAGGTTCTGAAGCAACTCCAGGGATTGCGGCTGCTCAGCCGGAACCGTCAGACTGAGAACGGCGTAGGAGGATGACGATGATGAGGGCAGTGTTCCGAACTTCGGGCCTATATTGCCGGAGGCCAAATCCAACATCTGCGCGGATTCGGACACCAAAGAGAATCCGCTCAACATGTAGTTGCCCACCATCCCGACGGTGAAGAACAGCTCGGTGTTGTCCGCCGAAATCGCCAGCAGACGTGGATTGATATCGGTGTTGTACTGCGCTTTGATCGCTCCGGTTGCCGGATCGAGCGCCACAATCTTGTCGCCCATGGCGGCTTCGCTGTTCGGCACGGAGGCATAAAGGAGGTTCCGCGTGGAGTCGTAAGCCAAGTCCGACGCCGCAACGTCGATGACGTTGACGTTGACGAATGGCGTCGAAGGCAGCGGTGGCGGCTGCGGCGACGCCACCGGCGAAGGGAGGAGCGGGATGGCGGAAATGCGCACCAGCAAAACCTGCCCACCGCTGGTCGTCAGCGCCAGCCCGTCGCCGCTGTATTGGACCAGGCTCAACAAAGTGGGGTAAGACGAGATCTTCAGAGAAAGGCTGATGGACCCCAGGAAAGCGTGCGTATGCAGATCGAAAATTCCCGCCTGCGGGCTATCTCCCGATTCCGCCGTAGCATACAAGCGGCCCGCGGCAACGTCCGGAACTACGTGTGTGATCGGATTGAAAGTCGGATTCGGCCAAACGAATTTGCCTACGAGCCGGGAACGCTCCGGATCCACCACCCAGCCGTCCGACGCATAGAGAAGCCCCCCGGCTTGCCGGATTTCGGCGGTGTACTCGCCGATCAAGCCACCTACGCTCGAGATCCACTGGAGTCCCTGGGGCGACACCGAGGAACGCTTCAAATCGGCGGTGGAAAGGAAACTGTTGAAACCGTAAAGGAGCGATCCAGCGTCGTTGAACGCGAGCACAAATGTCGCCGGACCGCCAGCGAACTCGCCCTGGCCGTTCCAGTCCACCTGCGGCCGCAGCGCGCCGTTGTCGAAAATGGCTATAGGTCCGGGGTTATAGCTGACGGCCAAGCCTCCGTCCGCGCCCACCGCCATATCGTAAGCGGACGTCTGATTGCCGGCGCCGTACGGATTGGGGGCGAAATCCAGGTCGCGCGATTGCGCCGCGATGTTAAGCCTCCCGATGCGCTCCTCGCCGCTCAAGTACGCATAGACCGCCGTGCCATCCGGCGAGGGCGCGAGAAGCGTGGGTTCACTGCCGATGAAAGCGGCGCTCTCGATCGTTCCCGACGCCGGGTTATAAACGACAATGCTGTTCCCGATGCTGCCCAGCGCGCCGGAGGTCGACATGGCCAGCTTGCCTGTTCCGGGGATCGCCCGGATCGCGTTCACTGGCAAATCCATGTGCTGGACGCCGGCCGAATCCGTTTGCAATTGGCCGGTGTTCGTGGGCCAGGGCTGAAAACTGGGCAGCGGAGCGATCGCGATTTGATTATTGGCCGTGATCGCAATCGCGTTGCTTCCAGCGCGGACTGCGGCAACGACATTGACCGGCGATGGCGAATCGCTGGTACAGCCGCAGTCCGGACCGGTTACCAGCGGAACGCTAAGCTGCGGCCGAAATGTCCCCAAATCGTAAAAGTTGGCCGTTACCTGCGGCACGGCGCTCTGGACGTAGACCACGCCGTTCCGGTCGGAAAAAGGTACCGGCAGCCCATAAGCCGGCGCCAGCGCGAAGACGCCGAGGATTTGTTTCGTGTCGGGGGTGACAACCTGACCGGCGCTGGTGAAAAGCCGGCCGGGGTCGTGCGCCATGCTCACCGGTTGATTGTAGCCGGGGACGCTCCCCGTGCCTGAAGGGGCCCCGAGAAGGAGATTGTTCAACTGCGCATCAAGCTCTACCCCGCTCGAGTTCACAATCAGCCGAAACACGTCATGAGTACCATCTCCGTAATGAATCGCTGTATCAGCCGCATAATATGCATTGGGCGCGTCAGCCGGGAAAATTGTCTGCACATACTGGCTATACATGTTCACGTTGTCGAAACTATTCTCCCGTGGCAACCCGGCATCGTATGCAACGACGCTACTGCTCGGGCCGTTCGCGGAACGGACAGCCACAACGCTATTGCTTTGGCCGGCGATCGCCGTCACGCCGATAGCCGACCAATAGAGCGGACTGGAAGCATCCAGCACGGAAAACGCGGAACTCTTCTTGGCGGACAGATCGACCGAGGCAATCGCGGGCTCCCCTCCCAGTGCCGCGAACATATGGGACCCATCCGCGGAGAGAGCCAAAGCTCCGGGTTCGCTGCCGGCGTAAATCGTATCGATCACATTCCCTGTCGCCGGGTCGATCGACACGACGCTGTCGCCAGCCGCGCCGGCGTTCCCGGGGATGCTGGCCCAAAGGAGATTGCGGCCGGAATCGTATATCAGCCCGTTTGCCGGAAGGGCCAGGTGGATCACTCCTGAAGCATCCTGAGTCGGCGCGGGGATGGGCGCCGGAGTGACAGGGCTGAGGCCTGAGGCGTGCACGAAGTATAGCTGGTCTCCGTTGCCGCGGATGAGTAGCCCATCCGCTCCCCAAGACCAGGCGCCTGAGCACAGACCGGCGACCGAGTTGTAGTCTGGCGGCATTCCGGTTACGTCGGCGCTGGCTGTCTTCTGAAAGTTGGCAAGCGAATACTGGACCAGGCTAGTCGTGCTTGGGTACCCGTATGCATATTGATACATGATCGCCGAAGTGCCGGAGTTGTCCGTCGACAAAACACAGGCCCCGCTGGGCGACGCGGTTACCGGTGCGTTGAGATAACCAATTGTGGCTCCGGCAACGAGATCGAAGACGGAAGATCTGAAGGTGTTTGTGTTTGAGACGAGGTTCCCATTCCAAGTGACCGTACCGGCGTCCCAGTTGGGATCCACGGGTACCGACCGCACTGGAGCCACACCATCGCTGCTCACATTGAACCAAAAAATCTGTGCGGACGTTCCGACGTCGCCGAGTCCAAAGATCGCCCCGTCCGACGGACGCACGTATAGGGATCTCACCCTCAGCGCTGCTATTCCAGATCGAGGGACGGCGCCATCGAAGACCATAACCTGCTGATCCGTCGTTCCAGCCAAAATGGAAGTTGGCTGACCGGGGAGAACCACCATGGCTTGAACGCCTCTAGGGATGTTCCCGCCTGTGTAAGCGCCAAGCGGTATTTGCAGATCGAGGGAATGGCTCTGAATCCGGTATCGGTTCACCAGTCCGAGGCTTTCGGGGTATGGTTCGGATCCCAGCGCGACATACAGGTATTGTCCATCCTCGGAAACAGCGATTTGGTAGCTCGGATTTCCCACCGCTATGGTGTCTTCAATCTGCGCGGATTCCGGGTTGATCATGAAGACGTTCGTTCCCGAGCTGACGAAGAACCGGGACCGCGTCGCGTCCCATACAATTCCGGTCGCAGGTTGAGACAACGTAAGGGGGCTGAGCGCGATGGACACCGCGTGGGCAGGTTGACCGGACGCTCCGATCCACCCTAAGACCAGGCGCAGCGCGAAGCTTGAAATCGAGCCGCCCGAAGTAGATATCCTCATGCCGCTATGCCAAGGCACTGGCGCCGGGCCACGGAGCCGCACTCCGAGTCCTCCGCCTGAGCAAAAGTAATTATATACCCAAATATCCTATTTTGAGGCCATTATTCTTACTTACCTTTGCCCCGCACGATTCGAGCTGAACCGCCGCGGCTTGCCCTACCCTTCCGGGCCGCCTTCCCAACGCGCCTGCCACGCCTTGGGAAAAGCGTCCGTCCGCGCCATCCGCGCGACGGCCAGCAGCAGAGAGCCGTTGCCGGGAAGATACGCCGGGAGACCGGCCCGCTGCCAGTTGTGCCCGTTGGGCCGCCACGTATTCTTGGGCGTATCCATGAGAAGCGCGTCGACGGCGCGTTCGGGGTCGCCCAGGCTGGCCGCCGTCATCGCCACCATGCCGAAGTCCCAGCCCCATGCGTCCGGCCAGCGCCATTCGGCGAGGACCTTGTCGAGAGTGCGGCGCATTGTGTCGCGGTCCACGCGGTTTCCGGGCAGCCAGCCGAGCGCGCCCAGCATGGAAGGATGATCGCGATTGCGCTCGGTGAAGGTCTGCGGGCAGTTGGCGTGGGCCAGGTAAACGCCGTCGGCAACCGTCAGCGGCGCCAACCGGCGGCGAATGTCTTCCCAGGCCGGCTCCGGAGCCAGTTTCAGACGTTGCCGCCAGCGCTGAGCGATGTCGAGCGCATCGAACCAGTATTCCAATTCAAAGGTGGGGTCCCAGGTCTCGCGCGGCGGGTGATTCTCCTGCACGGGAATCACCGGCGGCCCCAGGTGATATACGCCGTGCGCCGCATCGAGATGCGCGAAAGACGCCATGAACGCGGCCGATTCCATCACCAGGTCGCGGTACCGGGCAAGGGTCGCCGCCGTGGGCCGGGCGCGATAGCAAAGCTCGGCCATCATGATGGGGTGCGGTTGTTGCCAGATGAGCAGCGGACCGACGGACGAGGGGCTGTCGCGGCCGTCCGGGGCGGTCATTTTGGGCCAGCGGGCGCCTTGGTAGCCCTGTTCGCGGGCACGCGTCCGGGCGGAAGGAAGAATCGAGCGGTACCACGCCAGGCTACGTTCCATCAGCGGCGCGCGTCCCCATTCGGCGAAATGCGCGGCGTGCCAGAAGTGCATTTCCAAATGGAATTTGCCGAACCAACTGTTGCAGGTGAGCCCGGTTTCCTGAGGCGGCAGCGAGCCGGCGCACTGGATGGCGGTCAGGTATTCGGAAAGCACGGTCCGGCGCTCGAGCTCGCGGGCGCGCGGATCGGCGGCGGCGGAGAGATCGACCGCGGCGCCGCTCCGCCAGAACCGCTCCCAGTGTTCGCGCGCGGCTTCGAGCGCCTGCCTGGCGGTGGGCAAGTGCGGCCGCGCGGCCCCGGCGGCGTGGAACTCGCACACAAACTCCAGCCGGTTGCCCTCGGGCTGCAGGAGGACGCGGTGTGGACCTTCCTGGCGGATTTCCGCGGGAGTCTGCCAGGCGATGGAGACCGCGTAGCCATCCGCATCGAGGGAGCGCTCCAGATCAAGGCTGCCGGCGGTATGGGAGGTTTCCCGAGTCTGGTGCCTGCCCGCAGCGGTCCAATCGGCTCCGGACAATCCCGTGGACCCGTAGGGAAACTCGAAGATCACCGGCAGAGCGCCTTCCACCGTCACAGCCACAAGGTCGAGCGTCGGGTGGCCGCAGGTGCGAACCGTGACGTGGGAGCCGCGGCAGGTGAACTCGCTCGAGAGCGCGCCCGTCCACAAGTCAAGCGTTTGAACGGCGCCGTTCACGTCTTCGGGCCGATCGATGGCGAAGCCGATGCGGCCAAGATGCAAGCGATGGGGATTCTCGCGCAGCCAATCGAAGAGCGCCTGCTGGCCTTCCGAGCCGGTGGCGTATCCCACAGGCCGGCCGTAGGTGTCGTACTCGGTCAGGCGCAGCGCGCCGGCGGGCCGTCCGGGGAAGGAATGCCAGCCCCATTGCGACAGGGTACAGAGCGGCAGCTTCTCCTCATAGAGTTGGGGGAAGGTCTGCAGCCCGGTGAGGTCGGCCGTGAAGGCAAACTCGCCGTTACCCACCGAAAGAGGGGAGAAGGGGTCAAAGCCGCGGAGTGCGGGATTATGGCGCGTCACGCGCGCGCGGCGGTCCACCGCTTCGGCCGGGCGAGCGGCAGCCACGGCGGGCCAACCGGCGAGGAAGAGACGGCGGGAGAGCTTCATGCGGCGCGTCCGGAAAGCTGCTTCGCGCTATTGCGAGGCGACTTCGGGCCAGCCGCCGTTCCACGCAATGGTAGAAATCTCCATAAACGAGCGGCCGGTCTTCGGATCGTATGCGTGAAACAGCAGGTAATCGGTCTGGCCGTCGTGGAGAACGGCTTCATGACCAGCGCCGTGCCATAGCGGCGAGATGGGGGGAACAATCGTCGTGCCGCCACCCTCGGTCATCGGCTTGCCCGCCTTATCGACGTAAGGGCCGGTAACCTTGCGGGAGCGTCCCACCACCACGTTGTAGTCACTCTTCGCCCCCCGGCAACAGAAATCGAACGACGCGAACAGGTACCAGTAACCGCCATGCCGGAAAATGAACGGGGCCTCGATTGCTCCATCCTGCGGTGGCGTCTCTTTGGGCTTTCCGCGGGGACGGCTCGCCAGGGAGTAGAGCGTAGTGTCCTTGGAAGAGAGCAGGCCAGTCGCGGGGTCCAGCCGTCTCATCTTGATGCCGCCCCAGAAGCTGCCCCAGTTCAGCCACACGCTCTTCTCGTTTTCCACCACCAGGTTGGGATCGATTGTGTTGTAGTCGTCCGCGGTATGCGAACGCACCACCATGCCCCGATCCGTCCATGCGTACTTCGGACTCTTGGCATCCAAAGTCGGCGTGGTGGCCAGACCGATGGCGGATTCGTTCACGCCGAACGACGAAACCGCGTAGTAGAGATGGTATTCGCCGTCGTAAAAAGAGATGTCCGGAGCCCACGCGCCGTTGGCCTTGGGGACCTCCGTCTTGACCCAGTCAGGCAGTTTGGCGAAGACGTACCCCGCCAGGTCCCAGTGCCGCAGGTCCTTCGACGTGCGTATGGGGATGACGCCGCCTCTGCCGCCTCCGGTACAGAACACGTAGTAGGTATCCGCGTCCTTGATAATTGCGGGGTCGTGTACGGCGAGGTCGCCATCGAGGGGAAGCAACTTCGGGCCGGCCGCAGCGAGCATCGCCGCCGATGCGACCAGCAATGAAACGATATGGCGCGCCACAGTCCGCATGGGGTTCCTTTCACAGACGCCGAAACCGAGTCGGTATAATAGCACGAAGCGCCCATGGTTCTACGGAGCAACCAGCCGGCGAGGAGGAGGGGGAATATGTGCGACCAGGATCATTTTGAAAGCGACCGGCTAGAGTACGAGGCTCGCGGTCTGGTGACGCGAAAGCAATTCGGCCTCATGTTGGGAGCGGGGATGGCCACACTGCTGCCGCGGGCTGCGAACGCGGTTGCAGTGACTGAAGCGGAAGTGACCGTGACCACGCCGGATGGCGCCGCGGACTGCTACTTCGTACACCCGGAGAGCGGCTCGGCACCCGGCGTTCTGGTGTGGCCGGACATCTTCGGGCTGCGGCCGGCGTTTCGGCAGATGGGCAAACGGCTCGCCGAATCGGGATATTCGGTGCTCGTGGTGAATCCCTTCTACCGCGTCAAGAAAGCCCCGACCGCGCCGGCGGGCGGCGCAACCCCCATCCAGGAGGTGACGCAGTTCGCGCAAGGCCTGAACGAAACGACGCACATGACCGATGCGAAGGCGTTCATCGGATGGCTGGGCCAGCAATCGGCGGTGGCCGGCAATCGGAAGATGGGCACGCAGGGTTATTGCATGGGAGGCCCAATCGCGTTCCGTACCGCGGCCGCGGCGCCCGATCGCGTCGGAGCGGTCGCCTCATTCCATGGCGGCGGACTCGTGACGGCTAACCCGAACAGCCCGCATCTTCAAGCCGCGACGAGCAAGGCGCAGTTCCTCATCGCCATCGCGGAAAATGACGATGCGCGCTCGCCCAATGACAAGAGCGTCCTGAAGGAGACGTTCGCCAAGGCGAACCTGCCCGCGGAAATCGAAGTGTACGCCGGCACGGCGCATGGCTGGTGCCCTCCGGATTCGCAGGTCTACAACGAGGCGCAGGCGGAGAAGGCGTGGAGCCGGCTACTCGCGCTGTACGCGAAGGCTCTGGCATAAGGACCGGGAGGGCGCTGAATGCCACGGTCCGCGCGCTTGACGTATGCACATAATGTGCGTACACTAAAATCGTGGGTTTCGAATGGGACGAGGATAGCAAAGCCGGGATCAACTTCCGCAAGCACGGTGTCCGAATTCCAGAGGCGATTCCTGTCTTTGACGATCCCTACGCCCTCACGGTCACGGACGACGAGTCCGGCCCCGATGAGCAGCGGTTCATCACGCTCGGCATCGGGGCGATCGGCCGTCCGTTGGTGGTTGTCTACACGTGGCGTGGCGAAAACATCCGGATCATTTCCGCGCGTCCCGCGGAAGCCCACGAACGCGCCCAGTACGAGGCAGAACGATGAAAGACCGATACGATTTCAGCAAGGGAAGACGGGGCAGAGTGCTTCCGCCGGAACCTGAGCCCGAGGGTAAGGCGCGAATCACAATCCGGCTCGACCAGGACATTGTAGATCGCTTCCTTCGAATGGCGGAGGAAGCCGGTGGATCGACCGGGTATCAGACACTCATCAATGCCGCGCTTCGGGAGTATCTGGACGGAAAGGCGCCCCGCTTCGAGGATGCGCTACGGCGCATTATTCGTGAGGAACTGAAATCGAACGCGGCTTGATGTTGAGATGTGGCAGGCGCTCCTTTGCTCCGCCGGGCGTGTCCGCGGTGCTACAGTGTTTCTTCGGCTGGCCTCGCAATACGCCTTGCCTGTAGGAGGGTCTCCCATGTTCGCTCGACGTCGTACGCTTGCATTATTGGTCTTGCCATTCGCGGCCGGGCTGGTGGGGTTCGGAGTGTTTGCCCAACAGACGACCCCCGCGGGCGCTTATCCCAGCGCGCTGCTGGCAGGCCTGGAATGGCGCGACGTGGGTCCCATGCGGGGCGGGCGGACGTTCGCCGTGGCGGGGCACGCGGATCAGCCGGACACGTTCTATATGGGGTCGGTCGGCGGCGGCCTGTGGAAGACGGAGAACGCCGGCCGGACCTGGTACCCGATTGCGGATGAGGGCATCCCCATCGGCTCGATCGGCGCCATCGCGGTGGCGCCGTCGAATCGTAATATCGTCTACGTGGGCACGGGTGAGAGCGACATCCGCAGCCAGATCTCCTACGGAACGGGCATGTACAAGTCCACGGACGCGGGCAAGACGTGGATGCATATCGGGCTTGAAGCCACGCGGCAGATCGGGCGGATTGTGGTGGACCCGGCCAACCCGAATCGCGTTTATGTGGCGGCGCTCGGGCACACGTATATGGCGAATCCGGAGCGCGGCGTCTACCGGTCCCTGGACGGCGGCGCCACGTGGAAGAAGGTCCTGTTCAACAGCGCCCGTCCCAACGATGTCGGCGCGGTGGATCTGGCGCTCGATCCCAAGAACCCGCGGGTGGTATACGCTGCGCTGTGGGCCACGCGCCGCCCGCCGTGGTCGGTTTACGCCCCCACCAATCTGCCGGGCGGAGGGCTTTTCAAGTCCACCGACGGCGGCGACACATGGAAGCAGTTGGGGGGCGGGCTGCCTAACGACGATTTCGTGGGCCGGATCGGCATCGCGATTGCGCCAAGCAACCCCAAGCGGCTGTGGGCGGTGGTAGATCACGTGGGCGCGGCTTTCCCGGGGCGCGGCGCAAACGGCGAGGCGCCGGCCGGCAAGGGCGGCGTCTACTTATCGGACGACGCCGGCGCCACCTGGAAACTGGTCAACAGTGAGAACCGCCTGTGGGGCCGCGGTTGGTACTTTGAAGCGATCGCTGTCGATCCCACAAACCCGGACCGCGCTTACGCGATCAATACGGCGACTTACATGACCACCGACGCCGGCAAGACGTGGGTTCCCATCAAGGGCGCTCCAGGCGGCGATGACTACCACCAGATGTGGATCAATCCCAAGGATGGCAACCGCATGGTTCTGAGCAGCGACCAGGGGACCGTGGTCAGCGTGGATGGCGGCAAGACGTGGAGCACGTGGTACAACCAGCCCATCGCGGAGATCTATCATATCGCCGCCGACAACCGTTTCCCGTACTGGCTCTACGGCGCGCAGCAGGATAGTGGAGGCGTGGGGGTGGCGACGTGGTCGCGGATGGGAGGGATCAGCATGCGCAACTGGGAGCCAACCTGCCTGGCGGGCGAAAGCGCCACGGTTGTGCCCGATCCCAAGGACGGCAATATCCTCTACGGCAATGGGACGGGGCGCTGCGATCAGGCGCTGAACGTCGCAGTACCTCTTGGCGGACAACTGCCGCCGGCCGATCCCAACGATCCCAACCGCAAGACATGGACGCTTCCGCAGGTGTTCTCGCTGGCGGATGAAGCCATGTACTATTCCAATCAGTTCGTCTTCCGCACGCGCGACCGCGGCCTCACCTGGCAGAAGATCAGCCCGGACCTGGCGCGGGTGAACCCGCCCGTGCCCGCGAATCTGGACCCGGTTACGGCCAAGGACATCGATGAACCGATGACGGACCGTTTCGGCGTGGTCTATACGATTGGACCGTCACCAATCCAGGCCACCACGGTCTGGGTGGGAACGGACGATGGATTGATCCACGTGACGCGCGACGACGGCAAGACCTGGCAAAACGTCACGCCGCCGGAGATGACGGCGTGGAGCAAGGTTTCGCAGATCGAAGCCGGGCATTTCGATGCGGAGACGGCGTATGCGTCGGTGGACCGCCATCGCCTCGGCGACGACCGGGCCTACATCTATCGTACGCACGACGGCGGTAAGACATGGCAGAACGCGGCCGCCGGCATTCCCGTGGGCGCGTATGTGAACTCCGTCAAGGAGGACACCGAGGCCAAGGGGCTGTTGTACGCCGCCACGGAGCTGCGGGTCTACGTGTCCTTCAACGACGGCGCCACGTGGCAATCGTTGCAGAACAACATGCCGGTGACCTCGGTTCGCGACGTCCTGGTTCACGGAGACGACCTGGCGGTGGCGACGCACGGCCGCGGCTTCTGGGTGCTGGACCAGATGAGCGCGCTGCGGCAGATTACGGCGCGGGGCGCTGAGATTGTCACTTCAAGCGCTTACTTGTTTCAGCCCGGCGAGACCTATGCTATCCGGCAGGGCAGCATCAACGGTACGCCGATGCCGCACGAGGAGCCGATGAACCAGAACCCGCCCGCCGGCGTGGTGGCGTATTACTGGCTTCGTGACGCGGCAACCGGGCCGTTGAAGCTCGAATTGGTGGACGGCTCGGGCGCCGTGCGAGCCTGTGCGGCCAGCGACACTCCCGTGCGTCCGGTGGATACCGAGACGCTGAACGTACAAGCGTATTGGATGCAGCCGGCGCCGCCGCCATCGGCCGCGACCGGAATGCACCGCTTCGCCTTGGGCGCTCCCGCCGGGCGCGGAGGGGGCGGTGGCGGCGGCCGGGGGGCGGCGGCAGCTCCGGCTGCCAGGGACGCGTGCACACCCGCGGGCGCACAGGCTGCCGCGCCGGCGGCTCCGCCGGCAGGCGGGCGCGGCGGACGCGGTGGAGCGGGCGGCGGAGGGGGCGGTGGGGGTGGGGGTGGACGCGGCGGCGCCGCGGCCCTGCAGCCAGGCCCCTACACCGTTCGCCTCACGCTGGACGGCAAGACCTACACCCAGCCAGTCACCGTGAAGCCCGACCCGCGCAGCGTCCCGGCTGGCGCAACCGACGCGAGACCCCTCGACGACGATGACAAGTAGCCAAACAGCAGGAGAGTAAAATGACCATCCACCGGACTCTGTTAGCGCTGGCGCTCGTCGCCGCGCCGGCCTTGGCCGCCTCATACGATTCCAAGCTTTTCGCCGAAATGCAGTGGCGTTCCATCGGGCCGTTTCGCGGCGGGCGGACGAAGGCCGTAGCCGGCGTACCCAGCCAGCCCAACGTCTTCTATATGGGCGTATGCAACGGCGGCGTTTGGAAGACCAACGATGCCGGCCGCACCTGGCAGCCCATCTTCGACGAGCAGCCGACCGGCTCAATCGGCGCGATCGCCGTGGCGCCGTCGGATCCGAACATCGTCTACGTGGCAAGCGGAGAGGGTTTGCAACGGCCGGACCTCTCGGTGGGCGACGGCATTTACAAATCCACCGACGCGGGCAAGACGTGGGTGCACCTGGGCCTGCGCGACGGCCAGCAGATTCCGCAGATCGCCGTGGACCCGCGCGATCCCAACCGGCTTTTCGTCGCGGTTCTTGGACATCCGTACGGCCCGAACACGGAACGCGGCATTTACCGCTCGACGGACGGCGGTCGCACCTTCGACAAGGTGCTTTATAAGGACGCGGACACGGGCGGCAACGACGTAGCCATCGACCCGTCGAATCCACAAGTGGTCTATGCAACGCTTTGGGAAGCCCGGCAAGGGCCGTGGGAGAACGCCTCGTGGAGCGGTAACGGCGGAGGCATTTTCAAATCCACGGATGGCGGCAACAACTGGCTTCCGCTGCTGTATGGCCTTCCCGCGGCCGTGTCGCAAGCCAATCTCGCGATTGCGCCTTCCAATCCGCGGGTGATTTATGCCTACGTGGCGACGGGCCAAGCCACCGCGATTTACCGCTCGAACGACGCCGGAGCGAACTGGACTCGCACCACCACCGACACGCGCCCCGCCACGCGCATCGGCGGCGGCGACCTGCCGGTTCCGGCTGTCGATGGGAAGAATCCGGACATTGTCTACTCGGCGAGCATCGTCACCTGGAAATCCACCGATGGCGGGAAGACCTGGACGGGCATCAAGGGCGCGCCAGGCGGCGACGACTATCAGCGCATCTGGATCAACCCCGAGCACCCCGAGATCATCCTGGACGTAGCCGATCAAGGCGCCGCCATCACCGTGAACGGCGGCGAAACGTGGAGTTCCTGGTACAACCAGCCGACGGCGCAGATGTATCACGTCAACGTGGATAACGACTTTCCTTATCGCGTGTGCGGCGGCCAGCAGGAGAGCGGTTCGGCCTGCGTGGCGAGCCGCGGCAACGACGGCGAGATTACCTTCCGCGAATGGCATCCCGTGGGGGCGGAGGAATACGGCTACGCCGTGCCCGATCCGCTCAACCCCAACCTGGTGTTCGGCGGAAAGCTGACGCGCTACGACCGCCGTACCGGCCAGGTGGCGAACGTGGCCCCGACGCCTATCCGGACCGCCGATTTCCGAACGCTGCGTACCGCGCCGGTGGTTTTCTCGCAGGCCGATCCGCACGTTCTGTTCTTCGGCGCCAACACCATTTGGAAGACGGCGGATGGCGGACAGAGCTGGAAGCAGATCAGCCCGGACCTGACCCGCAAGACCTGGGAGATCCCCGCCAGCGTGGGTAAGTACCGCGACAGCCCTACTGCGCAGCCTTCGCAACGCGGCGTGGTTTATGCGATTGCCCCGTCGCCGCTCGATGTGAACCGCATTTGGGCTGGGACCGACGACGGCCTGATCCAAGTGACGGCGGATGGCGGACTGCACTGGAAGGACGTGACGCCGCCGCAACTGGGTCCCTGGATGAAGGTCTCGATCCTGGACGCCGGGCATTTCGACGCGCTGACAGCCTATGCGGCCATCAACACGCTGCGTCTGGACGACATGCGGCCACATATCCTGCGCACGCACGACGGCGGCAAGACCTGGACGGAAATTGTCAGTGGCATCCCGGACGGCGCGCCCATGAACGCGGTGCGTGAGGATCCCAAGAAGAAAGGGCTTCTTTTCGCCAGCAGCGAACAACAGGTGTACGTTTCGTTCGACGATGGCGACCGGTGGCAATCGTTGCGGCTGAACATGCCGGCGTCATCGGTGCGGGATCTGGCCATCAAAGACGACGACCTGATCGCCGCCACGCACGGCCGCGGGTTCTGGATTCTCGACGACATCACCCCGCTGCGGCAAATGGAAGGCGCGGCCGCGGGTCCCGACTTCCTGTTCCGTCCGGAGACGGCTGTTCGCGTGCGGTGGGACATGAATACCGATACGCCGCTGCCGCCCGACGAGCCGGGCGGGAAGAATCCACCCGATGGCGCGGTTCTCGACTACTACCTGGGAGCGGCGGCGTCGGGGCCGGTGACGCTCGAAATTCTGGACAGCGCCGGCGCTCCGGTGCGCAAGTATTCGAGCGCGGACCCGGTGGAACAGGTGGATCCGAATCTCGCGATTCCCACATATTGGGTGCGGCCTCCGCATCCGCTTTCGGCGGCGGCGGGAATGCATCGCTTCCTTTGGGACATGCATTACACGCCACTGGCGCAAACCGGTGGACGCGGCGGCGGGTATGGAATGCAAGCGATTGTGCACGACACCCCGGCGTCGATTACGTCGATCTGGGCCGCGCCCGGCCAGTACGTTGTGAAGCTCACGGCCAACGGCAAGACTTACCAGCAGCCGTTGCGGGTCAAGATGGACCCGCGCGTGACGACTCCGCTGCTGGGATTGCAACAGCAGTCCACGCTGTCCAAAGCGTTGTACGACGACGTCATCAAGAGCCAGAAGACGCTTCAGGACCTGCGAGCCGTGCGCGCGCAGTTGGGACAGGTGCGCGGGCGGGCGCAAGGCGCTGTGGCCGATGCCATCGCCGCGTTTGACGCGAAGGCCGTGGCGATTGAAGGCGCCGGCGGAGGTGGAGGCGGCCGCGGAGGCGGTGGCGGTGGCGGAGGCCGTGGAGCTGCGCCGGCCGGGCCTCCCACGTTGAGCGGCGCGGCAGGCAACCTTACCAGCCTGATGAGCCTGCTGCAGGGGGCCGACGTAACGCCCACCACGCAGGTAACCGTGGCGATTACCAGACGCCGAAGCGAGGTGGCGCAACTCATCGCCCGGTGGAGCGAACTGAAGGGAACCGGACTGGTTGCGCTGAACGCGCAGCTTAAGCAGGCGAATTTGCCGGCGGTGGCTCCGTAGGCCCGAATAAGGCAGACCAGGAGGTCCGCCCCACCGAAGAGAATGGAGATTCTGCCCGAGATGAAGCTCGAAGCGATCCCGCCGCGCCGCCGGACAATTGTCCTTTTCGGACTTTTTGCAACGGCCCTGCTGGGCCAAACTCCGGACACCGCCGCCATCCACGGGCGTATTGTCGATCGAAGCCGCGCGGCCGTACCGGGCGTCGCCGTTACCGTCGGCAATACCGTGACCTCCTTGAAGCGTGTGGCGCAGACCGACGTACAAGGCGACTTCACCATCGAGGCTCTCCCGGTGGGTGCCAGCTACAACATCACCACCGCCAAAGAGGGATTCGCGCCCGCGACCCTGACCGGCGTCACGCTCGAGAGCGGCGTCACGGCCGAGATCGATCTTGAGCTGAATGTCGCCACCGGCAGCACGCACGTTACGGTGACGGGAGTGGCCGACGAAGTTCGCACTGACGCGCCGCAGCTTGGCAACCTGATCGCCGGGCGGCAGTTGGAAGAAACGCCGATGCTGGACCGCCGGATTACGTACCTCCCGCTGCTCAATTCCGCCAACCGCCCGGCCATCAACCAGGGCGACATCTTCACGAATCAGAATTTGTTCACGACCAATGGCGCGGGGCGGCGCCAGACTGGGTTCGCAGTGGATGGCAGCACGGGCGCCGACAGTTGGGGCCGCCAGACCATTTTCACCACCGTACCGCTGCCCGCCGTTCAGGAGATGACGGTGCTGGTGAATTCTTTTTCGGCCGAGTTCGGCGGCAGCACCGGCAGCGCGGTGAGCATTGTCACCCGCAGTGGCGGCAACCAGTTGCGCGGCCAGGTTCTGGAGGTGTGGCGGCCCGCGGCTACCGCAGCGGCGCTGTCCGGCTTCACCTCAACCAACGCGGCAAGCGGCAACGACCTGACCAGCAATACTCTTGGCCAGACCGACGTGTCGATGGGAGGCCCCTTGGGCACGGACAAGCGCACTCACTTCTTCGGCGCCGGAGAGTTTACCCGGGAGGACCGCGCGTCGCCGATCATCTCGCCCATTGAGCCGGGCAGTTTCGTCGGCCATTACCGCGGCTGGCTCGGCTTCTTCCGACTCGACCGGCAGTTGAACGACCGCAACAGCATCTTCCTGCGCAGCGACGCGGACGCATTCCACGATACGAATCCCAACGGCATCGTAGGCGGCAACAGCCTGCCGACGGTCGATCGCGTCTTCTACCGCCGGACCTACTCGGAGGAAGTTGGCGAGACCGATATCCTGAGCCCGTCGCTAGTCTACAGCGTGCGCTTGCAATTCCAGCTCGCGTCACCCATCACCCAGTTCAATCCGGTGGAATATGGAACCCAGTATCAGGTCCCGGTTTCGACGGGTGGAACATTTACCACCGGCACGTCGCAATCGGCGCTGCTGATGAACCGGCAGTATGAGACCAGCGATACTCTCACGTCCATCCACGGCCGTCACACCTTGAACTTTGGGGCCGACGCGATTTTTGCGCACACCGGAGGAGATAGTAAGGAGTTCGGCGGGCCGATCTATCTGGGTCAGTTCATTTATAAGACTTGCACGCTGAGTCTCGCGGTGTGTGAGGGCGCGGCTTATCTGGATAACATCGCGAACGTTCAAACCTACACCCAGAGTTACGGGAATGCGAATTATACGGTGGACGATGTACTGTGGTCGCTATTCGCTCAGGACGATTACAAGCTTCGCCCGGATCTGACGCTGAACCTGGGGCTGCGCTACGAACGCCAGACCTTTACCGATTTCAACAAGGGCTTTGCGCCGCGCGCGGGTTTCGCATACAACGTGCTTGGCGACGGCAAGACAGTCATCCGCGGCGGCTTCGGCATCTACTACTCGCAGATCACCGATAACAGCGAGGCCAACTACGCCCTGACGGGTCCCACGGGAGTCTTCAACTACACGGCGGCGTCCGGCCAGATTGGCTTTCCCACGAGCATCGCCGCCGCCCCTCTGCCCGCGTTTCCAGTCGGCGCTCAGGCGCCTTTGCGCAGCCTCTACGTCCGGCCCGGCGACGCAGCTTATCTCAACCAGTTCTTTCCCACATCGACGTTGGCCGGCTATCCCAGCCAGCTACTCAATCCCTACTCCGAGCAGTGGAGCTTCGGAGCAGAGCGCCGGATTGCGCACGGCTGGGTCTTGCGGGCGGATTACATCGGGTCGCACACGCTGCGCATCAATCGCCCGCTCGATGTCGACGCGCCCGCGCCCTTCGTTCGCACGGCGCAGGGCCAGACGCGGACCCCGCAGGCCGCCAACTGCACACGCCCCTACTGGATCTGGTGGTACAGCCAGAATGACATGGTTTGCAATCCGTTGGCGCCAACCAATCCGCAGCCGCCTTACAGCGTGATTCAGAGCGATGTCAACGACGGTTACTCCACTTACCAGGCCCTTCAGATGAACCTGCACGGCAGCATTGGATCGAGGCTGGTTGTGAATGCGAGTTACACATGGTCGCACGCGATTGACAACGTCGACCCGGATATCCCCAGCCAGAATCCGAATGACGCCAACTTCACCGGACAAGCCGAGAAAGCGAACGCCATTTTCGATCAACGCCAACGGCTGGTGCTGAGTGGAGTGTGGGTAGCCAAATGGGGCCTGCACATCGGAGGCATTACGACTGTCGCAACCGGTCTTCCCTACAATATCGTGACCGGCACAACCAACAGTGGAGACACAGGCGCGACCACGGACAGGCCGGTGATCGACGGAGCGGTGGTGGGCCGCAATGCAGGCCGCGGGACTCCAACGTACGATATCTCTCCGCTTGTGGAGAGGCCGTTCCGCGTCGGCGAACACCTGCGCATCGAGCCGCGCATCGAGGTTTTCAATCTGTTGAACCACGCCAACTTCGTGGGCTTCAGCGGAACCTACGGAAATGGGACCGCGCCGGGTCCGGGGTTTGGGCAGCCTTTGGTCGGCATCACGAATCAGTTGCCCGCGCGCTCGGTACAATTCGCGATTAAAGTGACGATTTGAGCGGAACCGGTTCAGCGCGTCTTCCAGTATTCGAGCGCGGGGCCCCGCACGGTATCGAACTTGTCGCTTGCCGCGCGCGCGGACAACGCTTTCTTCTCATCTTCGGCGAGGGGCTTGAAGCTCTGCGCAATCCGAACGTCGTCTTCCAACTGGCCTATGGTGCAGAAACCCAGCGGCGCCGCGGTGATCGGAAGGCTCAGTGTGTACCGCAGGCAATCGGCCACGCTGAACGGGCGCAGCAGGAAGGCGTTTCCGAAGACCTTGATGCCAAAGATCCCGACGCCGCGCTCCACTGCGGCAGGCAACGCGGTCTTCTCAAAGCTCATATTCGGCGCGTCGGAGAAACATGCGTCGGCAACGTGCAGCGGCATCAGTGCGGTATCGAACCGGCTGGCATGGCGCAGCATTTCGACGTGCACTTCGGGGTCGCGGCAGTTGGAGTATCCGATGAAGCGGCATTTCCCGGCTTTCCTGGCGGCCTCGAACGCTTCGATGGCTCCTCCGGGGGCGAAGATCCGCTCGACGTCCTGCATCCTGTTCACGCCGTGCATCTGCCAGAGATCGACGTGATCCGTTTTCATTGTCCTCAGGGATATCTCGAGGTCCGCCTCGGCCTCTTTTCGCGTTCGCTTGTCGGACTTGGTGGTAAGGAAGATGTCTTTGCGAAATTCCGGGATCGCCGCGCCATAGACCTCTTCGGCGTGGCCGTCGGAATAGCTCCGGGCCATATCGAAGTAGTTGATGCCGAGATCGTACGCGCGGCGCACCACGGCTTTGCCTTCCTCGAAAGGGACCAGGTGAAAGCGCGCGCCGCCTTCGCCGATGATCGTGAGTTGCTCACCAGTCCTGCCAAGAGCACGTTTGGGGATGTCGCCGGATTTAGGTCTCGCGGGCCGTGGCGCTGCCAGCCCCGCGAAAATTCCGCCAACGAAGACTCGACGCCGCATGTGGCCTCCTGCTACCGCTTCCATACCAGTTTAACCGTTGCGGATCTGAAACGCTGCCTCTTCTGCCGCGGTACGATGAAGCGGAGCCTCACGGAGGTCGGGATTGTTAGAGCTGTTCGTCATCGTCGGACTGTTTCTCTTCTTCGGCGCCAAACAATTGCCCCGCGTGGGCGGATGGCTCGGCGGCCAGTCGAGGAAGCCCTTCCGTCAGGCGAAGTGGATGTGGAGCTGGCTCGCTGGAACCGAGGCTGAGGCCCTTCAGGCAGAGCGCGAATACGGACGCGAGTGCGCGCGTCAGTTCGCGGCCCAGTTCCCGGACAAGGCCTCGCGGGGGAAGCAGGAAGCGGTGGCGGCAGTTGGGTCTAAACTGTCGAAGGCAGTCAAGGACCCCCGCCGCAAGTTTGACTTCACGCTGGTCCGAGCCAACACATCGAATGCTTATGCGCTGCCGGGCGGATTCGTCTTTATCACGGAGCCGTTAGTCGATCTGTGCGCGCAAAACCCGGATGAGCTTGCCTTTCTGCTCGGGCACGAAATGGGGCACATCCTTTGCGGCCATGCGAGGAGCCAGCTCACTGCGGCCACGTTCCTGAATGCAGTCACGGCGCGGCTCTCGGGCGCGGGCATGATGCTCCGGCAAGTGATGGGCAAAGGGTATTCCAGGGAACTGGAACTGGAGGCGGACGGTGAAGGCGCACGGCTCGCGGCGGCCGCGGGTTTCGATCCCAGCGCCGCGGCCCGGGCTCTGCGGCGCCTGGCGGGGGTTTCGGCCGACAATGCCGGACTGCTTGAGTACTTTTCGTCTCACCCGCCGTTTGCGGAACGCATTCGGAAGTTGGAGCAGGGTTCGACGTCCTGAAGGCCCCGGTCAGCTATCGCGACTTCGTGCCATCGAGGCAATTATTGGCCATGCTGCCCCGCGTCTCCTCGTTTCTCAGCGGCTGGAACTCCGCCAGGCTCAGAAATGGGCCATCGATGCAGGTCAAGGCGCCGGAGGGGCTCGCGCATTTTCCGCAGATTCCCACGCCACAGCTTGTCGTGTACTCGATGGATCCAAAGATCTGGTGTGTGTCCGCGAACTGGAGTTCGACGCCAAAGCAGGCCTCGACCATCTTCCCCGGCCCGCAGTTGATGAAGACAAGATCCTCGGATGGAACTTTGGAAAGGGAGGGGGCCAAGTCCAGGAGCGCTTCATGCACGTTCCCTCGAAAGCCAATACTCCCGTCATTAGTGGCCAGGTGCACCGGACCAAGAGCGCGGAACTCGTCGAGGCCGTAGAAGCCGGACCCGGAGCGCGCGCCGAGCACAAAAGCAAGGTCGTTGCCGGTCTTGTAATCGAGAGCGATTTCGAGTAAGGAGGCCGTGCCGGTGCCGCCCCCTACCAGCACGATCGTCTTGTTCCGAAGCCGTGGCAGGGGCTTGCCGTAGGGCCCGCGCAAGAACAGCTTCGATCCAATCTCCAATTTACGGAGTTGCTCGGTGAACACCCCGACCGTCCTTACGATCACGGAGCGCTCGGCCGCGGAAAATATCGCGAAGGGCTTTTCCCCCACTTCAGGCAACATGATGAAGAAGAACTTGCCGGCAAGCGAGCCGGGCGGATAGTCTGCCGGAAGGTCCGTGAAGGAGACGCGGTAAAGATCCTCGGAGAAATCCTCCCTGGACTCGAGGCGGGTGGCGAAGTATTCCATGCGTGGCTTCGCATTCGAGACTTGGCTTGTGGTCTCAGCCGCCGGAATCTCCGTTACGCCGCACAAAAGCTGCGCGAAATACTCCGCGTACTCCCGGCTGTCGAGCCATGCGGTGGCGCTGCCCACGCCGAACAGGTCGGCGCCTACGCTCGCGTATTCCAGAATGTGGTGGTGGTTGGAGATGCCGCCCATGCCGATAATCACGGGGGCCGGTCCCAAAGCGGCGCGCGCTTGCATAACGGCGCGGACGCCGAGGGGGCGAATTCCGTCGCCGGAGAGGCCGCCGAGTCCATTTCGCAGCACCGGAGCGTCGCCCAGTTTCACAAGAGCGGGGCCGATGGTGTTTGTCAGGGTGATGCCAATTGCGCCTTCGGCAATCACGGCCGCCGCGGCGCCCGCAAGATCCGCCGGAACGGCGGAGAATTTGACGAACACAGGAACCTGGACGGCGGACACCACGGCCCGGGTGATGCCGCAAAGCAGCGCCCGGTCCGCTCCGATCTCAGCGCCATAGCCTTTGGCGTGCGGACACGACATGTTCAGCTCAAAGCCGTCGGCGACCGGCTCCAGAATTCGCGCCGCTTCCACGAAGTCCGAAACCGTGGCGCCGAATATGGAGACGAGGACGAACTTATCCGCGGGGATGTCAACGGTTTCCAGTTCCGCGCGAAACGCTTCTGCGCCGGGATTGGTGAGGCCCACGGCATTGATGTAGCTTCCTTCCGCATACTGAGCGAAGATCGGCTCGCGGTATCCGGCTCTCGGCAACAGGCTGATGCTCTTCGTCGTGATGACGCCTATGGAAGGAACTTCCTGGAAGCACCGGGCGATGGTGCTGGCGTGCGTACACCTGATCCCGGACGGGACTACGAATCTGCCGCTGACTTCCTTGTTACCCAGCCGGTACGGCGCCTCGAACCACTCTCGCGTTCTGTTCAAAATCCGCCCTCACGTCCAATGGTAAACGATCTCGCGGGGACTACCCCGGATTGAACGCCTTTCCGTTGATCCTGACGTTCGCGCACTGAAGGCTTGCCACGTTATCCAGGACGTTCGGCTCGGCGGCATTCTCGAAATCGCAGTCCGCCAGACGGACGCCGCGGATGGGCGAGGCAGCCAGTCCGCGCAATTGCAGCGCGTACCTGCTCTTCTTGCAGGACACGTTTTGGATGTCGATGTTGCGGATTACCGGCGGCTCGGGTCCGTCCGCTCCTTCTTCGTACAGGCAATCGATCTGGACTACCGCGTTCGAGACCTGGCCGACAGCGATGTCGCGGAAGTAGATATTCTCGATAGTCCCGCCGCGCATGGCGTTGGCTTTGAAGCGCAGCGCCTGATCGAGGTTGGGACTGTCCAGCCGGCAAGTCTCCACGAAGACGTTGCGCACGCCGCCGGACATTTCACTGCCGATGGTGATTCCGCCGTGACCGTCCTTCATCTGGCACCGCCGGACGATTACGTTTTCGGTGGGAACCGCCACGCGGCGCCCATCGCGGTTGCGGCCTGATTTGATGGCGATGCAATCGTCGCCGGTATCGAACGAGCAGTCTTCGATCAGCACGCCGGAGCAGGAATCCGGATCGCACCCATCCGTGTTGGGGCCGTGTCCCACCACCTTGACGCGGCGAATTGTCACATTCGTGCAATACAAAGGCGTGATTACCCACATGGGCGAGTTGACGATGGTCACGTCTTCGATGAGGATATTCTTCGAACGCGAGGGCTGTAGGAACGGCGGCCGCAGGTAGAACCCCTCGCCGAACACGCGCTTATCGACGGGAACGTCCCGCGCGCCCATATCGGTCAGCGTATTCCGCGCCGCCCTGGCGTTGGGGTCGCCGGGCTTTGGGCGGCAGGCGGCGCTCCCGCTCCATGGCCACCAGTGCTCGCAATCGGCGCTGCCGTCCAGCGTTCCGCCGCCGGTTATGGCCAGGTTTTCCTGGCCGTCGGAGTAGATCAGGGGCGAGTAATTCCACAGCTCGGTCCCTTCCCAGCGCGTGCGCACGACCGGCAGGTAGAGCTTGGGGTCGGGGATGAACTTGAGCGTGGCGCCCTGGGGCACGTGCAAGTTGATGTTGCTCTTCAGGTGAATCGGCCCCGTGAGCCAGACTCCCTCGGGGAAGGTCACCAGGCCCCCGCCTGCCTGGCGGCATTCGGCGATGGCGCGCGCAATGGCGCTTGAGCAATCCGCCTGGCCGGCTGTGGCGCCGTAGCGGGTGACGCTGAACTCCCGATTTGGAAACGCGGGTGGCTTGATGCGGTCGAGGATCTCCCGCGCGTCGTCCCAACCGGCCGCGGACGCCGCTTTGGGCAGGCATCCGGCCAGCGCCGCTCCGCCCGCCAGCGCGAAAAACTCACGCCGGCTGGCCCGCCGTCTCGCGTGGAAGCGTGTTTCGGTCATCCGGAAACCCCTATCAATCCGGCCGCACGACGTAATCCGGCCAACAGGTCCCGATCTCGTCCGGAGTGGCTGAAAAGAGGTCGAGAGCGCCTACGCGCACGGCTACGCCTCCACCAGCGCCGGCGGCGGCAGCGAACTTGGGATCGAGGATCTTGTCGATCTGGTCGCGCGCCGCTTCCAGGTGGGCCCTGGTGGCGCGGTCCGTGGTCTTCGCCAGAGCGGCGACGATGGTGGCATTGAGCGAGCGAAGTTCGGCGCGGTACATGGGCTTCTCATCGGTGCTGGAAGCCCCGCCGAGGGCCGCCGCCAACTCCGCCGGAGCGCCGGCGGGCAGACTGGGGGCGGCGCCGTTCACCTTGGTGTTGGCCAAATCGAGCCAGGCGTGCTGCAGGTCGCGGCGGTAGGCGTCGATTTTGACTTGCGGGCTGTCCAGCTCCTTCCAGATGCCTTTGCGGACGGCGGCCAGGAAATCGGCCGGGGCGTAGGCGCCGGCGCCGCCGGTGGCTTCCTGTTCCACCAGGCGGGCGAAACGAGCGCTGTTGAGAAGGTTGGTCAACACGCTGTTCTGGGCGTTGCGTACGCGGCTGAGCACGCCCATGGGTTCAATGCGGCGCAGGACCTCCTCATCGACCATCCAGGTAGGCGTAGCGAAAGCGTTCTCATTCAGGAACTTGACCGCGGATTCCTGGCGGGCCTTCGGAACGGGAGTGAAAACAACGCCCTCCTGGCCCACGTTCTTGGTCTGGCTGTCGAAGCCGCCGACGATCACGGCGACGTGGTTCATCTCCAGGACCCACTGGCCGAGCATGCGGCCGTACAACTCAGAGAGATCTTCGTAGGGTTCGCCCGTTTTGGCGGTGGTGGCCGGCAACAACATCTTCGCCACGCGCTGCAGGTTCTTGACGCCGGAGGCGGTGGATGCGATGGCGTCGGCGTCGCCAATGGCTTCGGTGTTCTCTCCGGGGTCGGACCCCGCCGCGCCGGCGGTCGAGAAACGGAACCAAGGGGTCTTATCCTGTTCGCGAGACCAGGCGTCGAGGGTGGGTTTCTCGGCTTCGGGGGTGTTGGCGTCCGGGATGGGAGCATAGCCCCAGTGAGTCGCCCAGATGTCATAGGGACCCACGCGCGGGACCAAGTCCTCGACGTCGATGCCGTCTTCGGGCTGGGCGACGTAGTTGAAGCGGGCGTAATCCATGATCGAGGGCGCCGCGCCCATCTTGTGGACCCAGTCCTTGTCGTGCATCTTGTCGGCGGGATACATGGAGCTGGCCTTCATGTTGTGCTGGAAGCCGAGGGTGTGGCCGATTTCGTGGGCCAGCACGAACTGGAGCAGGCGGCCCATGAGATCGTCGGGGAGGGGTAGTTTCTGGGCGCGCGGATCGAGCGGGCCGACTTGCAGGAAATACCAGTCGCGTTGCAGGTTCATGACGTTGTGGAAGAACTCAACGTCGGCATTGAGGATTTCGCCGGTACGTGGGTCACTGATGTGGGGACCGACGGCGTTCTCGGTGGTGGAAGGCAGCCAGCGGACCACGGAGTGGCGAATATCGTGGGCGCTCCAAGTGGGGTCTTCCGCCGGGGTGGGCGCCATTTTCGCGACGATGGCGTTCTTGAAGCCGGCGGCTTCGAAAGCCGGCTCCCAGCTTTCGACGGCCTTGATCAACCAGGGACGCCACTTTTCGGGCGTGGCGGAATCGATGTAATAAACGATGGGCTTGACAGGTTCGGAGAGGGCCGCGCTGGGGTCCTTCTTTTCGAGCCGCCAGCGGGCGATGTAGGTGATGCGGGCGGCCTTTTGCTTCTCCGTAGAGTAGTCCGTATAACTGGTAGTGAAGTAGCCCACGCGCTGGTCGAAGAGCCGCGGCTGCATGGGCTTCTGTGGCAGCTTGACCATGCTGTGGTGGAGCACGATGGTGGCGCTGCCGGGCCGCATTCCGCCGGCCGCCGCCGCGGCCGGAGCGGGGGCGCCGGAGGGGGGCTGAGTTCGGGTAAAGGTCATGGTGGCTTCGGCTTCGATGTTCTCGGGATAGGTCGAGATGCTGTCGATGGCAGTTCGCGAAGCGTCCAGGGCGGTGGCGTTAAGGTGCTGGCGCGCGCTGAATTCGGGGATGTCGCTGGTAAAGAACGGGGTGACCTCTATCACCGGGTCGCCGTTCTGGTTGAATGCCGCCACGTTGAACGTTCGGATAATGCTGCTGTTATTGGAAGCGGCGACGGCCGGGCTGATGGCCGCTTTAGGATCGCCCTGCACCGCGTAATTGTTGTCGCGGAGGTGGACTTTGTTGCCGCTCAGCTCCCAATGCACGACGCGCTCGTTCAACTGATCGCCGCCATATCCGACGCCGTTGGTGGTTTTGGCGACGGAGGCTACCCATAGGAATTCCTTGTTGAACTCGTTCTTGGGGATTTCGTAGTAGTACTTGTCCTTAACCTGGTGAACCGTGAAGATGCCTTTCGTGGACTTGGCCTCTTTAGTGATGACCTTATCGTAGGGTTGCGGCTCGGGCGTAGCCGGAGCGCCGCGTCCACCCGCGGCCGCCGGCGTCGCCGCCGGGGCCGAAGGCTCGGTTGGCGGTTCCTGCGCGTGGAGCAGAGCCGCTGCGCAGATGGTCAGAACAACAAGAGAGAGCTTGCGGCGCATGTAGTTCTCCTTTTCGGCGCGGCAGCGGTCTTCGGTGGCACCTTGGCTGGATTCAGGCCAGACTTGGCTGCCGCGCGCGTACGCTGTGATTATAAGCCGAATTGCGGGGTGGGCGAGAAGCTCAATGGCAGCGCTCGGGCGTCGTTGCGCTTTTGGGCAAAATGCCCAAAAGCGATCCCTGTCGCGCTGATTCTAAAGGGCGCGTCCCTTGATTCTTGGGCAAATGCCCAAAATCGCCCGGCTCATGGGGCTTTTTCGGCAGCTCAGGCGTAGGCGACCGGGTTCTTTTCCAGCCAGCGAGCGTCGCGTACGGTAGCGATCTTGTCGATGGCCCCGCGTGCGGCAGTTTCCGCCCTGCCTCTGGATTGCCACGCGACGGCGCAGCCGAATCCGAGCGCGGTCCCGACCAGGCCGCCGAGGGCCAGGTGGTATCCGGACTTGCGGCGGCTCGCCGAGCAGGCGCCCAATAAGCCGACGATCGCGCCGACGGCAGCCGGGGCCCAGACTGTATCCTTCAGAGCCGGCGCGGCAGCAGCGTTGGTTCGCCGCAGTGCGGAGGCTGCGCCGTCCAAGCCGGCTTCCACCAGATCTCTGGCATAGCGGACATCGGGTCCACGGAAATCAATCTTTCGCATCGGATCTTCCTCCTCTCAGTCAGGACAGCTCAAACAGAACCTGGCCGGCCTTCACGGTTTCGCCCGGGCAGACGAAAATCGCCTCGATCACTCCGCCCACCTCCGGCCCCACCTTAATCTCCATCTTCATGGCCTCGATCAGGACTACATGCTCATCCTTCGAAACCTGTTTGCCCGCCGCGGCGAGTACCGCCGTCACCCGTCCCGCGATGGGCGACTTGCAGAACCTGTCCTCGGCCAGTTTCTGCGCCGGGCGCTTGCGAATTACAGACTCGGGGATCCGTACCTTCGCGGCGGGCGGGACAAGGCCGGGCGAAGAGTCGTCGTCGAGGAATTCCACGTCGACGTCGTAGTCGCTCTCTTCCACTCGAATGCGGAGACGCATTACGAATCCCTCCGCCATACGGACTCGCGGCCAAACGGCGAGACCGCCAGACAATGGGAACCTTGCGCGTCCGCGCGCCCTCGCCGCGTCCATTCCGTGGACGGAGCCTGCACTTCGCGAATGCTGCGAATGCGCGCGCGGCTACCGGCAACCGCCGCCACCGCGGCGGCAATCACCGCCTGGCGCCGCTTCACCTCCGGAGAGATTTCCAATGCCGCAAAGGCCGCCATGTCTTTGGTTCCTCAGAGTGGAATTAATCCGTGCTTCTTATGGGGACGCAACTCCCGCTTGGTGGACAGCGCCTCAAGGGCTTCGGCCAGGTATCCGCGCGTGCGGGCCGGTTCGATAATATCGTCCACCAGCCGGCAGCCGGCGGCCGCAAACGGCGTGTAAAACGTCTTCCGGTATTGCGCGATGAGCTCCGCCCGGCGGGCTTCCCGGTCCTCAGCCGCGGCGAGTTCGCGGTGGAAGACGATTTCCACAGCGGCTTCGGCGCCCATCACGGCAATCTCCGCCGAGGGCCACGCCACCACGCAGTCTGCGCCCAAGTCCTTGGAGCACATGGCGATATAGCCGCCGCCGTACGCTTTGCGGAGAACCACCGTGATCTTGGGGACGGTTGCGGCCGAGTATGCGAACAGCAGCTTGGCCCCATGCCGGATGATCCCGCCATATTCCTGACCCACGCCGGGCAGGAAACCGGGGATGTCCACGAGCGTCACCAGGGGAATATTGAAAGCGTTGCAGAAGCGCACGAAAGCCGCGCCTTTATCCGATCCATCGATGTCCAGAGCCCCGGCAAGTACGGATGGCTGGTTGGCGACGATGCCGGCCACCCGGCCGGCGATGCGTCCGAACCCGACCACCAGGTTCTTGGCGAATTCGCTCTGCACCTCCAGGAAATCCGCGTGATCCAGGAGCTGAGTGATCACGTCGCGCACGTCGTAACCGGCCTTGGCCTCCTGGGGTATGGCCACGTTGAGCGCGGGGTTGTAGTATCCGTCGGTATCGGGCGCCGCGTGGGGAGGATCGTCCAGGTTGTTGGAGGGGAGGAACGAAAGCAAGCGCTTACAGATGCGCAGGGCTTCCACGTCGTTCTCGGCGACGAAATGCACCACGCCGGATTTGTTCATCTGAGCGCGGGAGCCACCCAGTTCCTCGGCAGTCACCTGCTCGCCGGTCACCTGCTCGATCACGGTCGGCCCGGTGATGAAAATCAGGCCTTCGCGGGTCTGGATGATGAAATCGGTCAGCGCCGGACTATAAGCAGCCCCGCCGGCGCAAGGCCCGCAGATGAGCGAGATCTGGGGAACCACGCCGGAGAGCATCACGTTCTGGTGAAAAATGCGGGCGTATCCGGAGAGGCTGCCGACGCCCTCCTGCACGCGCGCGCCGCCGGAATCGTTAATGAAGACGAACGGCGAACCGGTCTTCAAAGAGGATTTCATCGTATCGGCGATCTTGTTGGCGTGCACTTCACCCGCGGATCCGCCGACTACGGTGAAATCCTGGCTGGCCAGATGAACCAGCCGGCCGCCAATGCGGCCACGGCCGGTGACCACGGCGTCGGCCGGCAAATCCCTCTCGGCCATCCCAAAAAACTTCCCGTTGTGCTTCGCGAAGATGCCCGTCTCGCAGAACGAATGGTCGTCCAGTAGCAAGTCCAAGCGTTCCCTGGCGGTCAATTTTCCGGCGGCGTGCTGCTTGTCGTTGCTTTTGGGACCTCCGCCCAATTTGAGGCGGTCCCTGGTAACACTGAGTTGGCTGATCTTGTCAATCATATAAGCTGCCCCGGCGCCGGTGGTCCGGGCCAGAGCGGGCGTTCGGCGAGTCTAGGATGAGTATATCTTAATATCGCACGAATCGCGCGCCGAAAGCGGATGGCGGTTGCGAGGAAACGGACGGACTCGTACGTTTCGCGGCTGTTCGGCGTCTCAACCGTTTGCCGATTGCGGCGGAAGAAGAAGGCAGGCGGGCCCACAATGGGTACCCCGGCCCGCCCCACCGCCTCAATCCGGAAGGGCGGTGAAAAGAGCGACGGGGAAATGGCGCAGGATATCCGCCATGGCCACGCGCCCGGTACCCTGGACGTCGATTTCTTCGCCGGTGAAAAGGTTTAGCCAATGCCGCGGCGCGGTGGACGGAAAGCTCAACTCCGCACCGGCCCAGACGCGTTTGCCGATGGGAGGGCCCATTGACTTCGAAAGCCGCGCCGGAAAACGGGGAGCAACCGCGATGCTCCAGGACATTCCGGAGTGGCGCGCAAACGCAATCACGCGATGAGCGCTCTCTCCGCCGGCTTCGAGAGGCACATATTCGCCGTTCAGAAACACGTCTGGACGATCGCGCCGGCAGGCAAGTACCCGCTGAGTCACATATTGCTTGACGGCGCCGTTGCGCCAGTTCTTCAAAAGGCCGGCGACGTCGCGGCTGGCCGGTTCCGGCAGCGTGGCCTGGAGTCTCGCAAAGTCCACGGGACGCCGGTTGTCCGGATCTACCAACGACAATTCCCAACATTCGGCTCCCTGGTAAATATCCGGCACGCCAGGACTGGCCAGCCGGAGAACCGTTTGCGAGAGCGAATGGAATGCGCCCGACGCCGCCACGCGTTGCTGAAACCGGATAAAGTCCGGCAAGAAGCGGTTGTCGCCGGCAGGCGTCAGAACGGTCGCCACAAAATCCGCGACTGCGGCCTCGTAACTCTTATCGGGGCTGGCCCAACTGGTGTACAGCTTGGCCTCACGCCACGATTTGACCAGAGCGTTCTGTAAGCGTTCCTGGAACGCGCCTGTGTCGCCGGGATCGAGCGGCCAGGCGCCCACCAGCATCTGGTAAATGAAGTACTCCTCGTTGGGACCTGGGACGGACACTCCGTTGACCGCCCGCTTGCACCGGGCGTTCCAGTGCTGCCACCGTTTCACGCGCCGCTCCCAGGCCTCCGGAATCTCCGCCAGGACGTGGATTCTGGCGCGGACATCCTCGCCACGTTTGGTATCGTGCGTGGTCCCCGCGTTCAACGAGTGAGGCCAGAGCCTGGCCCGAGTCTCTTCGAACCGGTGGAAATCGCCGACCGGCAAGGGCTGGCCCTGCCCGCCAACTTCGCTCATGGAGATCAGCCGGTTGTAGATGTAGAAGGCCGTATCCTCTTTCCCTTTTGCCATCACCGGCCCGGAGAATTGCTGCCAGCGCTGTACGAATTGCTTCCAACTGGCGCGCTGCTCGGCGGAAAGGGAAGATGGGCAATCGAGCAGCATCACGCGCCGGAGGAAGTTCCAGACAGTCTCGCTCACTTGAGAATTACGCCGCCTGGCTTCCTGAAAAGCCTGGTCGACCTCCAACTGATCCTGCGCGCGAAGCTGGAAGGATCGCGTATAGGTGCGATACACCGGCAGGCAGGCGGTTACTTCCACGAGAGCGGAGTACAACCCCTGCGGGCTGGCATCCTTGGCATAGCGGTCCTGTTCGGCCAGCAGATTCAGGTGCAGGCTCAGAGAGAGGGCCCCTCCGGCAAATAGCTGCTCGATGACGCGCTTCTTTTGTCGGTACACGACATCGGCGAGATCCCCCTGTTCTCCGGTGCACCGCAGATACGCACTGCCGAGGCGGTCGAGGCCTTCGGGACGGACCGTGACGCCGCCGAGCGCATCGGCGAAGTCGTAGCCTGTGGTTCCGGAAACGGGCCACTCCGGGCAGAGGGTTTCGTCGCGCTCGAGCACCTTTTCGACCACGATGTAACAGTCGGGCAGTCTCTCCCGCAGCCGGCGCAAGTACTCCGCGGGGTCATAGAGGCCGTCGATGTGATCGATTCGCAGCCCGGTGACCCAGCCTTCGTACACGAGTTGGAACACCAGGGCATGGGTCGCCGCGAATACCTCCGGCTCTTCCACGTTGACTCCCACCAGGCCGCTAATGTCGAAAAAGCGCCGGTAATTGACCTTTTCGCGGGCAACGCGCCAGAAGGACAGAACATAAGGCTGCTGCCCGAGCAGATTGTCGACCAGATCGAAACTTCGCGGGTCTTCCGCCACGCCGTTGAAGGTCCGGACGCACTCGTCCATGCCGGCGCGGAAGCCATCGTGCGTCAGGTAGAGCTTCCACAGCAGGCGCTTCAATTCCTGGGTGTCGCGATACCGATCCCCGGCCTCTTCAGGCTCCGTAGCGGTGCTCGCCGGCAGCGCCTGAACGAGACCGCTCACAGCCGCCATCTCGCTCGCTTCCGACACGCCTGGTTCGCCATCGCCGTTGCCGGGCGGCTCGCGCTGCACATGGGACAGGATCGCGCCATAGGTGGCGGGATCGACCGGCAGCAACCGGTCGAAGTATTGTATCGAGAAGCCTTCTTCCGAAAACCGCAGGACCAGCTCCTGCCGTTCCAGCGCCTCACCATAAGGAGCGCCGAGGATGGGCCATAGGATTTTTCCGCTGCGCGATCGCGACGGCGGGTCCCACTCGATATCGAAATAGTACGCGTACGGAGAGCTGGGGCCGTTCTCAAGGACGTCCTTCCACCAGCGATTGGAAGAGTGGGCCGCCATGTGGTTCGGTACAATGTCCAACACCAACCCCATTTCGAGCCGCTGCAACTCCCGGCTGAACGCGGTGAACTCTTCCCAGGATCCGAGCGTCGCATTCAGGCTGGTGGGATCGACAATGTCGTATCCGCTGGCAGAGTCGGAGTGGGCCTGGAAGATCGGGGAAGCGTAGACGTCGGTGATGCCGAGGCGGTTCAGGTAGGGCGCCAACTCGCGGGCTTCGCGGAAGCCGAAGCCGCGGCGGAACTGTAGCCGGTACGTAGATAGCGGTATTTTCAAAGCTCAGTCCACTTGCGCCATGAGGCTCTCCCCGAGGCGGCGGAACCGCTCTACCCAAGTGGCCGCCGCGGCGTCTCCGGCGGCGGCGCGTTGCGCGAACTCGTCCAGAACCGTTCGGCGCATTTCGAACCAGATATTCTGGGGCCTCCACAAGACCACCTCGAAGGGCAGCGACCGCGCCAGTCCGGTTAGCTTTTCGATTCGGTCGAGAAGCTCCGGTTCGCCCGGGTTGGCTGCAAATTGCTCCAGCAGGCGTTCCATGGCGGTCCGGGCGGTGAACTCCAGAGTGGTGGCGTCCAGGTTCACTTTCGCCGCGCGAGCCTGTTCCAGAAGGTTGCGTATCCGCTCGATATCCATGGGCTCCGCCGCCAGTTCCCGGCGCAGCAGGCCGTTCAGCGCAAACTCCGCCGCTGTTGCCATGGGTTTCGGCAAGGGCACGCCCAGGTCGCGAAGGAATTGGATGAGAGCCGCGTGATTCTCGTGAATCTGGCGGTACGCGGCCTCGGCCTCCGCCAGCGTCGTGTCCAGAATCAGGCGCAGCACCATGCGCTGATCGTCGCGGAACAACGATTTCGTGGAGTAGCTGGCCGGGCCGAGTTCCCGATCAAGGGCGCGAAGCGTTTCGGGGATCTCTCCTCTTGAAAACACGTCGGCGATCCTCTGCGCCGTCGCCTTGTACGCATCGATTCCATCGCACGTGCGAACGCCGCAGCTCAGGTTGTGATCGCCCAGATGCAACGCGCACAAGATGAAGCACTCGGACTCCCAGGTAATCTCCGACGATACCGCGATGCGGGCCACCGCCAGCCTGGTCTTTCCCGACTCGAAGCAGCGGTAGTCTTCGGCGTCGATCGTATAGCAGTAGACTCGCTCGGGGTTGACGTGCGGCTTAAACAGGGAGCTGATGCCGTAGTGAGCCGCGACCTTGTCGAGCGTGACAGTCGCCGGCTTGACCCATTTTTCATAAATCAGCCTGCCGTCGCCATGCTCGGGCAAATTGCTCTTGGCCTTTGCCAAGCCTTCCATGAACTCCGCCTCCAGGCCGTCAGCCTGGAAATCCCTGGCCAATTGGATCGCGCGCCCGGCGTACTGGATCACCTGCACGGTCTCGATGCCGGAGATGTCATCGAAGAACCAGCCGCAGCTCGTGTACATGAGCATGGCGTGGCGTTGCAGTTCCAATAGTTTCAATGCGGCGCTCGCTTCGGGCTTGCTCAGCTCGTGCGTCGCATGACTGCGCAGAAACTCGCAGACGTTGCCCTCAGACCTGTCCAGGAGCACGTCCACATAATCGTTGCGAGCCTCCCATGGGTCCTTTAACAGGTCGCCGGCGGCCTGCTCGAAGATGGTCGCCAGTTTGTCGCGCAAGCCATCGAGGGCCTCCCGCAACGGCGCCCGCCAGGCTTGATTCCAACCCGCACGCCCGGAACTACAGCCGCAATCCGACCGCCATCGCTCAATGCCATGAGCGCAGCTCCAGGAAGTGTTTTCAAGGATCTCCACGTCGTGAGTCGGCGGGTGCTCGGTCAAATAGTGTCCATAGCTGGTAATCTCGGCGAGGTCTTTGGACTCGATCTGATCCAGGGCGTAGCTGAGCGCCATCTCCCCGAAAGCGTGATGGTGCCCATAGGATTCACCGTCCGTGGCAATGTGTACCAGCTCGGGCCAGGTCCGTTTGTCGGAGAACGCGCCCACGAATCGCTGCGCGAGGACTTCGCCGTTGTCGAGCAGGCCTTCGAATGCGATGCCATGGGATATCGGTCCATCGTAAAAGAACAGATTGATCGTGCGATGGGAACGCAGCCGCAGGCGATAAGCCATGGTTGGATCGATCCGGCCGCCGCTCACGTCGGTCCACTGCCGTGTACTGATTCGCCGGATTCGCGCGGCTTGCGTAGGACTCAAGATGGTGAACCGGATTCCCTGCTGCGCCATGATTTCAAGCGAATCCAGGTCCACCGCTGTTTCCGGCAGCCACATGCCTTCCGGATCCCGGCCGAACCGATGTTGGAAATCGCGGATGCCCCATAGGATCTGAGTAAATTTGTCTCTGCCGTTAGCCAGCGGCAGGATCATGTGAGAGTACGCCTGTGCTATGGCCGAGCCATGGCCTGAGAAGCGCTCGGTACTCTCCTTATCGCCTTCCAGGACGGCGCGATAAGTCTCCGGAGACCCTGTCTCCAGCCAGGACATCAGCGTAGGGCCGAAATCGAAGCTGATTCGGCCATAGTTATTCACCACCTTGGCCACGCGGCCATCCGGATTCAGAATGCGCGATGCGCCGTTCCGCGCGTAGCATTCGGCCGTGATACGCTCGTTCCAGTCATGGTAGGGGTATGAAGAATCCTGTAACTCCACCGCTTCCAGCCAGGGATTCTCACGGGGCGGCTGGTAAAAGTGGCCGTGGATGCAAACGTAACCCATGTGACGCGGTAGAGTCGATCCTACAGCCGAAAGGGAGCACGTTTCAAGCCACTGATTCCGACTCACAACGGAGCCCGTGAGGAAACGTACGGGCGCCGTGTTGGGCAGTAGAGTTAGTCAGGACTTCAGGTAGAGGACAAAAGACCGCGGACCGAGCGCGATGCGACACTCTTCGGAGGAAGCCGTCAGCACCGCGGGCACGTCGCCGGCGCCTTTCCAGCATGAGTCGGCGGAGTGCAGAGCCTTTACCCACCGTCCCTCCGGCAGGGGGATCGTGACATCGGTTGAACTGGTGGAAAAGTGGAGCAGCAGGAGCGTTTCGTCCTGGCCGCGCCGGCGTTTGACTAATAACGTGTGCTCGCTCACGGGAATCGCCTGACACCGGTCCATCGCAAGGTCCGCCAGCGCTGGAGTTTCCTTCCGCAGACGGATCAGCTCCCGGTAAAAGTTTCGCAAGAGCCGTTGAGACGGCGTCAGAGACTCCTCAGGCGTCAGGCGGGAAGCCAGAAAGGCGTCCTCGTCCTGTGGGTCCGGCGGTTCTCCCTCTGCCGCAAAAGCCGAGAACTCTTCTTTTCGGCCGCGCCTGACTGCCTCGATAAGGGCCGGATCGCTATGACTGGTGAAATACTGGAATGGCGCGGTCTCTCCGAATTCTTCGCCCATGAAGAGTAACGGCAGGCAGGGCGAGAGCAGCACGGCGCCGGCCGCCAGTTTGAGCGATTCGAAATCGAGGAGTACGCTCAAACGCTCGCCCCGCGCCCGGTTGCCAATCTGGTCGTGATTCTGGGCGCACACGACGAACCGTTCGCCGGGCGTGTTTCGAGATGAGTTGCCATAACGCCGCCGCCGAAATGCCGAGTACTGTCCGGAATACACGAATCCCTCCGAGTAAGCGGCGCCAAGCTGACCGATGGTTCCGAAATCCTGGTAATAGCCGTTACGTTCTCCGGTCAGGAGAGCGTGCAGCGCGTGGTGGAGATTGTCGTTCCATACCGCATCGCAAGCCAACCCACCGTATTCCTTGGGCCGGATGACTCGCACGTCGTTCAGGTCGCTTTCGGCAAGCACATAGGTCCGCCGGCCGAGCGATTCGGACCGTTCCTTGACGGCGATTGCCAATTCCTGCACGAATGGCCGGGCAGAGTAATCGAGGATCGCATGGATCGCGTCCAGCCTAAGCGCGTCAACATGGAATTCGGAGACCCAGTACTGCGCGTCCTCGATGAAGAACCGGCGTACCTCGTCGCTATCCGGGCCGTCGAAGTTGAGCGCGTCTCCCCAAGGGGTCTTGTACTGGCCGGTAAAGTAGGGTCCAAAGTCGCGCAGGTAGTTTCCTTCCGGCCCCAGATGGTTATAGACGACGTCCAAAGTCACTGCCAGGCCCGCGCGATGCGCCGCGTCGATGAATTGTTTTAGCGCACGGGGCCCGCCGTACGAGTTCTGAACCGCAAACGGAAACACCCCGTCATAGCCCCAATTCCGGTTGCCGGGGAACTGCGCCACGGGCATCAACTCGATTGCCGTCACTCCCACATCTTTGAGGTAGGGTAGGCGCGGGATGGCGGATTCCAGCGTCCCCGCGGCCGAAAAGGCGCCGATGTGCAATTCATAGAAGAGGTATTGCGCCAGGGACGGATTGACCCAGCCGTCATCGGTCCATGGAAACGCCGGATCGACAACCGCGGAAGGGCCGTGCACTCCTTCGGGTTGAAACCGGGAAGCCGGATCCGCGCGGATCCGGTCCCTAAACAAGTAGCGGTAGCGAGTTCCCGGCGCAACGTCCGTGAGGAGCAAACGGTAGTAGCCGCCGGCCTCACGGAGCATGGGTGCGGCGCCGCGGCCATCGCACTGCAGCGCCACGCCGCCATCCCCCGCGTAAGGGACCCATACCACGAACTCGCACCGTCCATTGCCAAGATAGTTCGCGCCCAGACGGTCGGGGGAGTCGGGTTCCACAATTCCTTCCTTGCAGGATCTCAAAGGTGCATTTTGTTGGCCACCGGCCGCACGGGGTTCCCCGCTCTCAATCATGTACCCCGGGCGACGACAAGAGAAGAAGGCAGGCGGACCCACACGGGCAGTGGGTGCCCCGGCCCGGCCTACGGCCCCAATTGCTGGCGTGCGGCCGCAGGCAATTCGTCGAAAAGAGCCGTGAAGACTGCGTTGGTCCAACCGAAACCCGCTTCGTTCGAGTGGTACCCATAAACCAGTCTGCGGGCCACATCGGAGCGGCGGTGCACCACATCGTACTTCTCCATAATGTCGCCCTGTTTCCCATACTCCTGCAGCACCAGGGAGAGAAAGCGCTCGGAAATCCCGTCGGCTTCGGCCCCGTATCCGTAGCGCCGCAAAGCCTGTACCGCGATCCATTGCAGCGGCGCCCATCCGAAGGGCGCGTCCCATTGGTCGCCGCTCGTGACGGTGCTGGTCTCGAGGCCTCCGGGCCGTTCGAACAGACGAAGATTGCGAACCACCCGCATCGCCTGCTCCTGGGTGGCGATTCCCGCCCAAAGCGGATAGAACGTGGTCAGAAACGGGTACCGCCTTACTTGCCGGAGTTCGAAATTGTAGTCGAAGTACATTCCCCGATCCGGATCCCAGAGGTACTGGTTGATACGCGAGGCCCGCTGCCGCGCCCGCTCGCGCCAGGCTTCCGCATCGCCGCCGCGCCCGGCGATCTCCAAAGTTTCCGCCGTCTGCGTCTCCATCAGGTAGAGCAGCGTATTGAGGCATACGGGGTTGTAGTGAACAATGTCGGCGCTGAACGGGCCGAAGCGGTTAGAAGGGTCGAACCCGGACTCGCGCATGGAACGGTCTCCCTTGTAGAAGTGCGCGGTCAGCCTGTCGTGGGCGGCGTCGTAAAACCGGCTGGCGTCGTAATCGGTAATCCGGTGCGTGCGGAAGTATTCGCGGATCAAGTCGTATTCGTCCTTGCCGTGCGTTCTCTCCGCCGCCACCACCTCGGGCGCCGGACCGTCGCCCAGATCGTAATATCGCGACAGGCCGGTCTCCGGAGTCAGATGCGGCTCGCGCGTCCAGTACCGGTAGTATTCCTCGATAACCGGTATCGCATCTTCCAGCCATTTCCGGTCATGAGTACTCTCGTAGACGCGCAACAGCGTCTCCGTGAGGAGCGGCGGTTGCGACCGCGTCAGGTAGTACGTGCGGTTCGCGTTCAAGACCATCCCGTACTGCCGGATCTCATACAGGAGGTTGTCGGCCATGTCGCGGGCGAGATCCACGTCGCCGTCGCGAATCAGGCCCATCGCGATAAAGAAGCTGTCCCAGCCGTACATTTCGTTGAATCGGCTACCGGGGACCACGTAAGGCCGCGGGAGGTACAGCAGGCCGTGGTCGGATATCGGCTGTCCAGCGGCGGGCAGCGTTCGAATTTCGATCTTGTCGAAATCGGCCGTCTTCATGGCTGCACGCAGGGACTGCGTCACACGGGCGGCGTCTTCGGTCCGGGAGATGTATACTGGCCAGCGGCCGTCGGCGGGAGGGGGCTGCTTGGAATCCACTGCGGCGCTCGCCAGGTCCTGGTTGGATCGCCTGAAGGTTGCCCAGGCACGTTTGATGTAATCGAGAATCGGCGGACGGGATTGCGTTGCGGGCGCCTGCCGTGCAACCACCGCGCATCCCAACGCCACGATGCCGAATAAGCCCACCATTCGACGGTCCATGCCGATTCCCGCCCTGGCCTTTTCAGGGGAGCAACCCGCGGGCCAAACCGCGCCCCGGAATGCGATTCATTACACGGCGGAGCGGGCCGCCGGCCGCCACACGCTTTGGCTCACGCGATACGTCCGGGAGCCGCTCTGGGCGCGATCCCGTTCAAAGTTATTATATTCCGGCGCCGCCTGCCATTCCCGCTTGTTGGCCGCCGGAACACTGGGAAAATGAACAAGTGAGCGTGAGAATGGACAAGTGGCTCTGGGCCGCCCGATTCTTCAAGACGCGCTCGATGGCGGCGCGGGCGTGTGAACTCGGCAGGATCGAGTGCAAGGGACAACCAGCCAAGCCTGCGCGCGAGGTGCACGCCGGCGATCTGTTGCAGGTGAAGAGCGCCAGCGGCGACTTTCAGGTAGAGGTCTTGGGGGTGAGCGAAATGCGCGGCCCGGCGGCGGTAGCGCAGACGCTCTACCGCGAGACGGAGCAGAGCCGGGAGTTACGGCTGAAGATGGCGGAAGAGCGCAAAGCCATGCCGCATTTCGAGGCGTTTCACGCGGGGAAGCCCTCGAAACGCAATCGCCGTGACATGGATCGGCTTCGGGGCAGGACTTAGCCGGACTAGTTTTGAGGAGCCCCGGGCGCGCTCGGCGGCGATCCGGAGCCACCTTTGCCCTTGTCGCCGTTGCCGGTGGGAGTGGGAACCGAGCCGCCGCCGGGCAGACGACCGACGCCGCCGGGCTGCCCCATCACTTGATACGTAGCTTCCTCCATGGCCCGCAAAACGCCACGGAAAATCGCGCCTTTGTCGATGGCCCTGGGTTGCAACGGCTGATTGCGGATGACGCGGATGGAATCGCCGCGCTGCAGGTTGACCGTTTCGCCGGGCGCCGTCAGATTCCGCACGCCAACCACGCCCTCGTCCACGCTGACGAAGGTGGTGCCATCTTCATCTTCGACCACTACTTCGAAAACCGTGCCGCGAACCGAGATGACTGCGGTGGGGCTGGTTACCTGGTTGTAATTCGGCAGACCGTTGAGGTGCTGGATGTAGACCTTGACGTGGCCGATCAAGACGTTGAGAATTTCCTGCAGATTGCCCGCATGTTCCCGGAACATCACCTTCGAGTTCGCGAAAACCTCGAAAGTGCTGCCATCGGCCACCTGAAACTGCCCGTAGCTGTCCGCTCCGGTAACGACGATCTGCTGAGGTTTGAGGGAACCGCCCACAGATAACGCCATCAGGCCGTTACCGGTAAGGGCCGAGAGTTGGCCGTACTGCACGATGACTCTGGCGCCGTGGTCCGGTATCGCCTGCTGGGCGAGGCACACCGCGCCTACTGCCGCCGTAAGCAGCATCCGCGCGGTCCGCGAGAGCGCAAAGAACCTGGGCATACAGCAGGGGCCTAAACGCAAGTGTACGAAAACACCCACAACGCCAAGCGCTTCAAGTCTAGCACCAAACATGCTCCGCATCCAATGGGCCGAGATTAACAAACGGTAACAAGCCCTTGAGATTCAGCGCCTTTGCAGACGATGAGCGACTTGAAAACAGGGTAAAATAGAACTCAACTGTGTGTCAAGACGCCACATTCCGTTTACGGTTGGCCGTATTCGCCCTGGCCCTGACAGGGGGATTGGCGCAGGCTCAGCCTCAACCTGACTGGCGTAAAGTGGGCCCCCCATCGGCCGAGCTGACGCTCGCGTCACCAGCCACCGGGCCGGTAGAGCAGGTCTGGTTTTCCCCGCAGGGCGCCGCGCTTTACGCGCGCACCCGCTCCGGCGTTTTCTGGACCGCGGATTTTGAAACATGGTTTCCGGCGCCCGCCGGCTCCGCGCCTCCCGCGTCCGTTCCGGCCAGCGCCGTGCGCCTCCCCGAGCCGGATGCCGGCGTAACTGCCGCTTTGGGTGGCGCGATATTCGCCCTGGGCGCCAACCTTTATCGTTCCGAGGATAGCGGGCGTTCCTGGAACAATTTGACGGCTTACCGGTCGCGGTCCGTGATCGGCGCGGGCCAGCATAGCGTGGCCGTTTCGCCGGTGGACCCCAACCAGTTGGCGGTCGCCAATGATTTCGGCGTGTGGCGCTCCATGGACGGCGGGATTACCTGGGCCGGCTTGAACGAGTCTCTGCCGAACCTGCCCGTGCGGCGTATTTTATCCACGCCCTCTGGACTGGCGGGTACGCGCATCCAGGTTGAGAACTGGCCCACGCCGCTCGAATTGCCGCCTGGCGGCGCGCTTTGGGTACCCGCGCAGGGCGTCGGACTCGAAAGCGAAGAGGCCCGGAAGCAATGGTTGTCGGCGGCGTTGAGCGTTCCCATTACGGCCGCCGCGGCCGCCGGAGAAACGGTCTACGCCGGATCGAACGACGGGCGCCTGTGGTTTTCGAACGACGGCGGCCTCACCCTTCAACCCGGAAGGCTGCCTACCGGCGCGCTTGGTCCGGTGGAACGGATTTACGTGGATGCGGCCGAACCGCGGGTCGCACTTGCAGCGTTGGGCGGCGGCGGCGCGCATGTCCTGCGGACCTTCAACGGCGGCGACATCTGGGACCCCGTGGATGCGGACCTTCCGAACGCTCCCGCGCATGCCGTGACCGCCGATGTCTCCGCCGGCGCGGTTTACGTGGCCACCTCGGCGGGCGTCTTCTGGACGCAACTCGACCTCCTCACCGCCGGTTCGCCTCAGCACTGGACGCCCCTCTCGGACGCCTTGCCGCCGGCCGCGGCCTGGGACGTGCGGCTGGACCCATCCGCGGTGCAATTGTACGCCGCCATCGATGGCTATGGCGTGTATGCCACCGCCGCTCCGCACCGCAGGCGCAGTCTCCGGGTGGTGAACGCTTTCGATTTCAGCACGCGCCCGGCAGCCCCCGGATCGCTGCTTAGCGTGGTGGGGGCTCATGTCAACACGGCTCGAGCCGGCGACCTGGATTATCCGGTGCTGGGCGTGCCCTCCGAAGCCGAATCGCAGATTCAAGTACCCTATGGCGCGTCGGGGCCGGCGGTATCGCTGGCGCTCGATACCAGCACCGGCCTGGTAAGGGTGGATTTGCAGGTGCAGCCGGTCTCACCCGCGATCTTTGTGGCGCCGGACGGGGCGGCCATGCTCTATGACGCCGATAGCGGCTTGCCGCTCGATGGCCGCAACCCCGCTCGCTCCGGCGGCCGTGTCCAGATCTTTGCCACGGGCCTGGGCAGGGTTCAGCCGGACTGGCCCGCCGGTGTGCCTACCCCTTTGCAGGGCGTCCCGCATGCCGTGACGGCGCCGGTCAGGGCTTTCCTCGACGGCGTTTCCGTGCCCGTCACGCGCGCCGAACTTGCGACGGGCTACGTCGGTTTTTACCTGGTTGAAGTGCAATTGCCGCCGATCGCCAACTTCGGCGGCGCCCAGCTCTATATCACCGCCGACGGCCAGGAAAGCAACCCGGTCCAGATCGTGATCGAACCCTGACCGGGTGCCAGGGGCCGGGGGGCGGGGGACTTCGAACAGCCACTACATGCCAAGGCGCTGGTTGGCCACAACCAAACCGAAACCCCGCATCCCGTGGGGATCTGTCTGTGATGAGGTACGGTTCGTTATCAGGTCGCCACTGGGACTATCCCTCGGCGATCCGCAAGATGGGATCGCTCACCAGAAACCAAATGGAAGCCGTGATGGCGGGCGTCCGGAACTGGTTGGGACTTACGAAGGATTGACGGTTGAATCACCAGACGGTCAATTCCACCGCCGCGCCCGATTCGCACCCGATCCGTTTCGCAGCCGACCCCTGGCCTTCGGAAACCTCGACGTAACCCGCGCTGCCTTCGATCGCGAATAATTCGCCCGGCCCGCACTCCGCGTAGTTGCGCGCCATCACCCCCACCGCGCACGGGCCCAGCGTCAGCGTGAAGTTCCGCTGCTCCAGGTCCGGGAACTCGCTCGTGTGGAAGTTCGTCACCACGTTGCCGAAGCGGTCGATCCTGAGGATGCGGCCGGTCCACGTCCGCTTGCCGGTGCGCTGCGGCTTCTCGAAGACCGGACGCAGGTAGTCCTTGACAATCCTGCCCATCCGCGAAGGGGCAACGCCCAACGCCAGGTGCGCGGCCACCGGCGCGAAAACGTCGCGTCCGTGAAAGGTCCGGCTTACCGGTTTCAGAAAGTACTTCTCGTTCGAAATCAGCCGGATTTTGTGCGGCTCGCTCCCATAGACGGCCGCCAGCGCGCCGTTGTCGGGCGCCACGAAGCACTGCCCGGCGGCTTCCATCAGAATCGGCCGGCGCGACGTTCCCACGCCCGGGTCCACCACCACCACATGCACGGTTTTCCGGGGAAAGTAGCGGTACGCCTGCGCGATGGCATAGGCGCCCTCGCCGATTTCGAACGGCTTCACGTCGTGGCTGATGTCCACAATCTGCGCCTGCGGGCAGATGCTCAGAATGACGCCTTTCATGGTCCCCACGTAGTGGTCAGACAGGCCGAAATCCGTGGTCAAAGTAAGGATCGGTTTCCGCATTGCTAAGATTAAGTATAGGCAGGATGTCCAACTCCCGAAGCTAGAACGCCGACCGCGGAAAGCTGTTTACATGCCTTTTTATTTCGACCACAATGCCAGTACGCCCGTCGCGCCAGAGGTGTGGGAGACCCTGGCATCGTGCCTTGGCGAGGTGTACGGCAACGCTTCGAGCATCCACTATTTCGGGCAATCCGCCAAACAGCGCATGGAAGCCGCCCGCCGCCAGCTTGCGTCCCTGATTGGCTGCCAGCCCGGGCGCCTGGTTTTCACGAGCGGCGGCACCGAAGCCGACAACATGGCGGTGCTGGGCGTGGTCCGGGCGGCGCCGGCGTCGGCCAGGCACGCCATCGTCAGCGCCATCGAGCACCCCGCGGTGCTTGGTCCCTGCGAGCAACTGGAACGCGAGGGGGTCGAGGTAACCCGCCTGCGCGCCGGCGCCGATTGCCTGTTGGACCCGGAAGACGTGCGGCGCTCCCTGCGTCCCGAGACCGTGCTGATCTCCATCATGCACGCCAACAACGAAACCGGGACCATTCAGCCCATCGCTGAAATCGCGCGGATCGCCCACGCCTCCGGCGTCACTCTGCACGTGGACGGCGTTCAGGCGCTCGGCAAGATTCCGGTGGACATGGAGGCGCTCGGCGTGGACCTCTACAGCATGAGCGCCCACAAGCTCTATGCCCCGAAGGGCGTGGGCGCGTTGTACGTCCGCAAGGGGACCGCGCTCGCCCCCATCGCCTATGGCGGGCATCATGAGCGCGACCGGCGGCCCGGCACCGAAAACGTGCCTGGCATTGCGGCTTTCGGCGCCGCTGCCGAACTCGCCGCACGGACTCTCTCCGCCGAATCCGAACGGCTGGCCACCCTGCGCGACCGCCTGGAAAACGCGCTGCTGGAGCGCATTCCGCAGGCCGGCGTGAACGGCTCGCGCTTGCGCCGTACACCCAATACGGCCAACCTGCACTTCGACGGGATCGATGGCGAAGCCCTGGTCATCGCACTCGACCTCGCCGGCTTCGCCGTCTCTACCGGGGCCGCCTGTTCGAGCGGCGCCATCGCGCCTTCGCACGTGCTCCTGGCGATGGGCCTGTCCGCGCAAAGGGCCCGCGCCAGCATGCGCTTCTCGCTCGGGCGCTCCAACACCGAAGAGCAGGTGGACGCGCTGGTGGAGGCGGTCGCCCGCGCCGTCGCGCGTTTGAGGAGCATCGCCGGTCATGCCTGAGCCTCCCATTGCCGTCGCCATGAGCGGAGGCGTGGATAGCTCCACCGTCGCCGCCATGCTGGTGCGCGAGGGCCGCCCGGTGGTGGGCCTCACCATGCAGCTTTGGAACCAGCGCCGCCTGCCCGGCCTTTCGGTGGAAGGCGCCACCGGGCGCTGCTGCTCGCTCGATGACGTTTACGACGCCCGCCGCGTGGCCGAACAAATCGGCATCCCTTACTACGTGGTCAATTTCGAGCGCGAGTTCGAAGAGCATGTGATCAAGCCGTTCGTGGAGGATTACCTGGCGGGGCGCACGCCTATCCCGTGTACGCTCTGCAACAACTACATCAAGTTCGACCGGTTCCTGGAGATGGCCGATTCGGTAGGCGCCCGGCGGATCGCCACCGGCCATTACGCGCGCATCCGCTTCCACGCGGCATCGGACCGCTGGCAACTCCTGCGCGGTGTCGACCATTCCAAGGACCAGACCTACTTCCTTTTCGGCCTGACGCAGCCCCAATTAGCGCGCGCCATGTTCCCGCTAGGCTCGCTTGCCAAGACCGAAGTGCGCGAGTTGGCGCGTTCCATGAACCTCTCCGTGGCCGCCAAGGGCGATAGCCAGGAGATCTGTTTCGTGCCCAACGGCGACTACGCCGCATTTCTGGACGCCTACATCAAGGAGAGCGGCATGGCCGCCGGCGCCACGCGCGGCGAAATCGTTACCGCCGGAGGCCGGACCTTGGGTGAGCATCAGGGAGTCCACCACTTTACCATCGGCCAGCGCCGCGGCCTGGGCGTGGCCACCGGCGAGCCGCTCTACGTGATCTCGACCGACCCGCTGACGCAGCGCGTCACGGTGGGCGGCAATGACGATCTGTTATGCCCGCGCTTCCACGCCCACGCTGTGAACTGGGTTTCCATCGCCGGCCTGGATGCGCCCGCGCCCGCGCAGGTGAAGATCCGCAACAAGCACGCCGCCGCGCCCGCCCTGCTGCGCCCCACCGGAGATCCCGCCCGCGTGGAAGTGGTCTTCGAAGAGCCGCAGCGCGCCGTGACCCCCGGTCAGGCCGCGGTATTCTACGACGGCGAGCTGGTTCTTGGCGGCGGCTGGATCGAATAGGCCGACCGGCTGAGCGCGGGCGAAATGCGAGGCGTCAGTTCACGATGACGGGTCCTCAGCGCCGAAATCGTCACAAGCCAAGTTGCTCAGCCTGGCGATGACGTACGAGTTCAGGCTCTTGCCTCTTCGCCGCGCTTCGATGGCGACGCGGCGGTGCAATTGGGACGGGTGGCGCACCGTAAGAGATCCCGAAAACCGCTTCAATCCAACGTCGTCCGGCACGTACCCACCCCGGCGGCGCGGCCATGGCTGAGGGAAACAAACCTCACCAGGGCACCTGTCGGAACCAGCCGCCAGGAGAGCGGTATCGCTGTCGGAAGTCAGGCGTATTTCGGCGTCTCAACAAGCGTCCTGCGGGCAAAAAGCCGCAAGAACTCCTCCAGATTGGCCGCCACTTGCAGACGATATCGTTCGGCATCTTCCAGCGATGCACCCTCGGCAAACTCGTCGTGCGGAAACAGCACGATAGGCAAATCGCCCGACTGGCCGACGTGGACCGTATCGATGCAGTACGCATCACCAAACATGTTGCTCGCGAACACCACATACCCCAAGGGGAAGAGTTCGGTGCCCGGCACGTAGTCCCGATTCTCTGTGATGGCCTTTTGGACGGACCAAATCCGCTGACCCGAAGCGGGCCGACTCCTCCACAACTCGACTCGCCCATCGGCTGCGTCGGGTGCATTCTCCCGGTAGAAATCGAGAAGCACGTTAGGAAAGCCAAGCTGCCTTGCTTCTTCCAGATCCTCTTTAGTCGCCGGGATCAGGCGACCGCCGTCCGCCTTTTCCAGTTCTTCCTTGAGCGCCTCGATCGCATCACTGATCATATACGACCAGGGTACACGTTCCCAAAGACATTGGGCCGTGAAACGGCTTCTCAGGCTTCTCGCCGCGCAAGGCTGTAGCCCGGCATCTCCACGCGGCAGGATATTCAGGTTCCCAACTCCCTGAATTTGGCCTACAATACTTTCGGAGGCATTGCCTATGCTGGAAACGCTCCTGGCCGCCCTGGTTTTTCTGTTAGGGGTTTCGCTTCCGATTTATTTCCTCTACCATTTTCGTCCGCTGGCGTGGCCCTGGCACGTTCTGGCGGTGATCGCAGCCCTCGCCATAGGGTTTGCTCCCGGAACGCCTTTGCTGAATACGGTTCCCGGTACCTTCCTCTTCGGTTTTGCGATCGGCTTTCTGGGGATTTGGGGCCTCGGCGGGCTGTTGGGCTTCCACCGCAAGTCCGCGACGAACAAAGCCGGTTAGCGGGGCGGCGGCCGGCATCGGCCCCACGCTACAATGCGGTTGCATGCGCCAGCGCTCCGCGGTCCGCAACGTGGTTGAGTACGCGGCTGCGCTGTGCGTGGTGAAATCGCTCGAATGGACGCCGCTGCCGGTGGCCAACCGGCTCGCTCGCGGTTATGTCCGCCTGCTCGATCTTGCTCTGCCCCGCTTGCGCGCCGTGGCGGAGCGCAATCTCTCGCTGGCCATGCCGCAACTCGACGCGGCCGGGCGCCGCGAGATCGCCGACGGCGTTTTCCGCTCCATCGCACGCGTGATGGTCGCTTTCGCCCGATTTCCCTCCCTCCACCGCGAAAATCTGGCGCGCTCCATTCGCTGCGAGGGTTCCGAGTACGTCGAAGAGGCTTTTCGGCGCGGCCGGGGCGTGCTATTCGCCACCGCCCATCTGGGCAACTGGGAGCTGAGCGCCTTCGCCCATGCGCTGTACCGCGCCCCTATGGGCGTGGTCGTGCGGCCGCTCGACAATCCGCTGATCGACCGGCTGGTGGAGCGCCGCCGCGCGCTTTCCGGCAATCGCCCCATCCTCAAGAAAGACTTCGCGCGCGCGATTCTCAAGGCGCTGGCCGGGAATGAGGCGGTGGGCATCCTCATCGATCAGAACGCGTCCGCCGATTCCGGCGTGTTCGTCGATTTTTTCGGCTTTCCCGCCTGCGCCAGCACGGGGCTGGCGAAGATTGCGGCGCACAGCGGGGCGGCCGTGATTCCGGGCTTCGCCCTATGGTGTGAAGACGAGCGCCGCTACGTGCTCCGGTTCTACCCGCCGGTGGAAATCTCGGGCGACGCGGCGCGCGATACCCAAACGCTGCAGGCCCGCCTGGAGGAGGTCATTCGCGCCGATCCCGGCCAGTGGCTCTGGATTCATCGCCGCTGGAAAACCCGCCCGCCCGGTGAGCCGCCGCTCTACGGTTGAGGCGCGCGGTCAAAGGCGCCGGGGCCCCAGGCCCTTCACTTCGCGCTGAGCATGTTGGCGAAGAGGCGGTAGGCGCCGGGGACGCCGGCGGGGAGTTCGCGGAACCAGACGTAGGCCGTGTAGATGAAGACGCCCTTGCCGTAGCGGGTCCAGATTTCGCCGCCTTCGAGGGGCTTCTCGCCGGGATCGTTGGTGGAAAGCACGGTTTCATAGCGCGGGTCCCACTGCGTGAGAAAGTACGTACCGCGCTCCTGCACCCAGCCCTCGAAATCGCGCGGGCCGATCTTGTTGGGCTTCTGCAGGAGGGGGCTATCGGGATGGGTGAAGGTGACCGGCGAATCCTCCACCGTGACCCGGGCGGTGTTGCCGGTGGAGATGGTGAAGGGATACGGCCCGATGTTCGGAACGTTCTCGCGCACGTTCTGGACCACGTACGTTCCGCCGTTGTTGACGTAGTCGAGAAGGCGAGACTGGTAGGCGCGCAGGTCCGCGCGGACGTTGTAGGCGCGCACGCCGGCCACAATGGCGTCGAACTTAGAAAGGTCTCCCGCGCGCAAGTCCTCTTCGTCCAATGGAGTGACCTCCAAGCCAAGCTGGCGCAAGGCGTCGGGTTCCTCGTCGCCAGCGCCCATGATGTAGCCTACGCGCCGCGCGGTGACGCGGATGTCCGAACGAACCAACTGCGCGTCGGAGGGCGGAAAGAGGATCTGCTGGGGGATATGCCCGTACGAAATGGAGGCCATGCCGACGGCGACCTCCTTGCCCGCCACGGTGGCGATGGCGTGCAACGCCGCCGTGCCCTCGCCGGCGGGCGGCGTGATTTGGAAGGCAAGCTCCTGTTGGTCGTCCACGGCGGCCAGGCGAAAGGGCTGCGAGCGGGGTTCGGCGTTCCAGCCGGCGGGCACGTCCAGGCGCAGGCTGCCCTCGGCGTTGGCCACCTGGGCCTTCACCGTGACGCGCAGGCTGCGCGCGGCCGCGGCCGGGAAGAGCAGGACCTGATTGGCGATATCGTCCGGCGAAAGCGGCAGGTTCACCGCGACTGGCGGGACTACGGTCAGCGGGCGCACCTTCTCGCCCTCCAGCCGGTCGTTGTAGCGGTACAGCACTGGCCGTAGCAACTCGATAGGTGTCCCGGCGACCGTGAGACGGATGCGCATCCGTTCCACGGGCGATTCGGGCAGGCCAATCAGTAACTGGTTCTCCACGGTATAAGCGCCGGCGTCGGGAGGCTTCACCAGCCAGTAGGGCTGGGAGTACGCCTCGGAGGCGGGCACCTCCAGAGCGTAGTCGGGAATTCGCTGGCTGGCAGCGGCGCCGGAAGGCGTCCAGGGCTTGCCCGGCCAGACGTTCTCCGCAACGACGGATTGGACGCTGGTCGCCACGGGCTCGCGGGTGACGACGGTCATGGCAATGGCGGCGTGCGACCCGGGGGTGACGTTGCCTTCTCTGGTCTGGGCGTCGGCCCAGATGCCCGCGCACCGGGCGATGGTCTCATCGAGGTCGGCGAGCTTGATTTTCGCGAGTGGGTCGGAAATGGCGGCAATCAGCGGGCGCGCTTTGGCAAGAAGCGGAATGGTTCGATCGGGATGCTGCCAATCGAACTCGCGAATCGCTTCGGAGAGGATTGCGTCGATGGCGGCGCCGCCGGGGAAGCGCTTCCAACTATGCTCGATGCCGTTGAAGATGTCCGGCGTAGGCGTGGATGCAGCGTCCGCAGCGGGCCCGCGCCCTCCGCCGCCCATGCCGCCGCCGACTCCCATGGCGCCCAAGCCCTGGCTGCGGTGCTGGCTGCGGCTGATGGTGGCGAGTTGGGCGTAGGAATATCCGAGGAGCGAATCGTAGCCGCTGGTATCGATCTCGGCGATGGGCGCAATGGGCGGCGGTGCGGGCGGGGTGGTTGCGGGCCCGCCCGTCGCAGCGGGCGCTCCGCGCCCTCCGAAGAACCCTCCGGCGCGCACCAGTTTCGCGGCTTTCCATGGCTGCACGTAGCGCAACTGTTCGGGGAACCGGGCCGGATCTCCAGCCACTTCGTAGGCTTCCTTGCCGAGCAGCGCGGACGCCTGGTGCTGGCCGTGGCCGTCGGCTGGGGTGCCGCTGAAACCAAGGATAATCACGTCCGGGCGGTAGCGCCGAATCACCCAAACGGTGTCGGAAAGGACCGCGTCATGGCCCCACTTGGCGATGGTCTCGGCCGCCGTCTTCGAGAAGCCGAAATCGATGGCGCGCGTGAAGAACTGGTCGGCGCCATCGATGCGGCGCGCGTCGAGCAACTCCTGCGTGCGAATCAACCCCAGCGCCGCGCCCTGCTCCGGACCGAGCACGTTCTGGCCGCCTTCCCCGCGGGTCATCGACAGATACGCCGCGCGCATGTGGCGTCCCTGAGAGAAATACGCCAGCAGCTCGCTGCGCTCGTCATCGGGATGGGCGGCTATAGTCAGCACCGTGCCCAGTTCGTTCAGCTTCAACAGCGCCTGTTGGATTTCGCTCGCCGGCGCGGGTTGGCCTTCGAGATGAGCGGCCGCCGACAGCAGCAAAGCAGGGATCAGGAGCCGGGCAAGAGACTTCGCAGTTGAGCGCATGGGGTAACTTCATTCTACGATGCTGTGTGGCGGGGAAGAGGACAGACAAGCAAGACAAGAAGGCAGGCCAGGACAGGCCGGCCAGGAGGCCCGCCCCACCAAGGCGTAAGATGGCCGTCGCGATGGCGTCAACCTTTCTGCATTGTACTCCTGCCGTCATTTACAGGACTTTTACCTCAGTCGAACCCATGACACAGCCCTCGCAACCCACTCTGTCTCCAGGAGGGATTGCAACTTGGGCGGCTATCCCGAAATCGATCCGGGGCTAAAATGCCTCCGTCCCCTTTTCCGCCTTTTCCGCGCGTTATCCTGGGGTTTATGACGCGCAGACAACTGTTGTCGCTTCCTTTGGGCGCAGTTGCGCTCGGGCCTTCGGGCCGCGCGCAGCAGTATGGCGGTATGGCGTCGCGCGGCATCAAAGCGGCTCCGCGCGGCAAGCCGTCGGGGCTGCCCTTCAACGCGCATTTCGTGAATGTGGCCCAGGCTGCCGGTCTCACCGCGCCGGTGATTTACGGCCCGGAAGACCATAACGACTACATCGTCGAATCCATGGGATGCGGCGTGGCTTTCATCGACTACGACGACGATGGCTGGATGGACATCCTGGTCCCGACCGGCCGCCGCCTGCAGGCTACGCCCGATGGCGCCATCATCCGGCTGCATAAGAACAACCGCAACGGCACGTTTTCCGACGTCACCGCCAAATCCGGGCTGGGACGCAGCGTGTGGGCTACCGGAATTACCGTCGGCGATTACGATAACGACGGTTACGACGACATTTTCATCGCCTGCTGGGGCCAGAACATTCTGTTCCACAATAACGGCGATGGCACGTTTTCCGATGTCACCGAAAAGGCCGGGCTAATCCACACGGGATCGCGCTATAGCACCGGTTGCACCTGGGTGGATTACGATCGCGACGGCCGGCTGGACCTTTTCGTTTCGCATTACAACGTTTTCGACCAGGACAAAGTGCCGATGCGCGGCAAGGACCCGGGATGCAGTTACCGTGGTGTTCCTGTGTACTGCGGACCGGCGGGACTCCCACAGGATCCGTGCCGGCTGTACCACAACAACGGCGACGGAACGTTCACGGACGTGAGCGAGAAGTCCGGCATTGCGAGCGTCAAGCCGGGCTACTGCCTGACGGCCGTGGCCGCCGATTTCGATGGCGACGGTTGGCAGGATATCTACGTCGCGTGCGATACCACGCCCAGCCTGCTGTTTCGTAACAACCACGACGGCACGTTCACCGAGCGGGGACTGGACGCCGGGGTCTCGTTGAGCGAGGATGGGCAGGAACAGGCGGGGATGGGAATTGCCGTCGGAGATTTCAACGCCGATGGGAACCTGGACATATTCAAGACCCATTTCCGCGATGACACGCCGGCCCTCTACCGCGGCAACGGCAAGGGCAGCTTCACGGACGCGACGCTGCGCGCCGGCCTACGGGTGGAAACCCGGTTCGTCGGCTGGGGCGCCGGAATGGTGGACCTCGATAACGACGGCCTGCCCGACCTCTTTTTCGCGACGGGGATGGTCTATCCCGAAGTGGAACGGAGATTCGCCGATTATCCGCTGAAGACGCCGCGAGTCGTATACCGCAACCTGGACGGGGCGCGGTTCGAGGAGTTACTGGATGAGGCCGGGCCGGGCGTCGCCGAGGCGCACTGCAGCCGCGGAGTGGCTTTCGGCGATTTCGATAACGACGGCGACGTGGACATCCTCGTCATGAACATGAACGAGCCGCCGTCGCTGCTGCGCAACGATATGAAGCCGGGCAACCACTGGCTCAAGACGCTTCTGACCGGCGTGGCTTCCAACCGTTCCGCTATCGGCGCGCAGGTGGTGGTCACCTACGGCGATAGGAAGCAGGCGCAGTCCGTGATGGCGCAGTCTTCGTACTTTTCCGCCAACGATCGCCGTCTGCACTTCGGCCTGGGCGCGGAAAAGACCGCAAGCCTGGAGATTCGCTGGCCGAACGGCAACGTAGAGAAGATCCCCGATGTGCCGGCCGATCGGCTGGTGGTAATCAAGGAAGGCGCCGGAATCGTCCGCACGGATCGGTTCGCGTAGCGCTCGAGTGGCGCCTACGAGGCCGGCTGCCTACTCGGGACGCTCTGCGCCAAGAATCCCCGCGATCTGTCGGCGCAAGACCGGCGCGTGATCGACTGCCGTCTGCCAGACAAAGGGCCAATGAACGCCGAAGTATTCGTGAACCAGGATGTTCCGCAGTCCGACGATGTCAGCCCATGGCGCCGAGTCATGTCGCGCCTTGACTTCTGGGCTGAGGCGCGCGACTGCCTCGCCAATGATGGTCAGTTTTTGGGCCACGGCGTAGCAAAGTGTCTCGTCGGCCAGAAAGTCAGCTTCCGTCCGTCCGGAGACCGCCTTCGCAATCCAGTCCAGCGCCTCCAGGATATCGTTGAGGCGCTGATCGTCACGCCGCATAGATCAGCCGGGCCTCGGCTAGCACGCCAGGCCGGATGAGCGGCTTCAGTGCGGGTTTGACAGCCAGATCGACCCGGCGGCCGAGTAGGGCCGAGAGTTCACGCATCATAGCCGCAACCCCCAACAGCCCAGGGCGTGCGCCGGGGAGAAAATCCACCAGAAGGTCGACATCGCTGTCCGGCCGCATTTCGCCTCGTACCGCCGAACCGAACACGCATAACTCTTTGACCTGGTAGCGTCGGCATATCTCGGCGATAGGGGCTTCCGGCAACTCAACGCCGGTGGCGACGGTCATGGAGTTAATCCTCCCCACCATTATCCGCTACTGGCAAGAGGACACGGTCCTCGCGGTCGTCGCCGTAGAAAGGCCGGCATTGGTTTTGTGTGCGACCACCGTCAGTTCCCCAGGGGCGTTCTCTCCGCGTGATCGATAACTAGGGTGTCCATGGGAATATCGGGGGCCTTCACGAGTTTCAACCCAAGTTGCTTCTCGATCGCCTTGGAGAAATTCGGCAGACCTGCGGCTTCAGGTTCGGGTGGTCGGCCGCCCTCGGCCAGCACTCCCGGGCCCACCGAAGTGTCGCTTCCGCCCTGGTCGAACGCCAACGTGAAATCGTACTTGCCTGTCAGCCCAGTCTTGTCCCGCACGTAGTGCCTCGTGCCGCCCTGCGGAGTGACAAAGCCGCCGATGCTTTCGGCGAATTCGGACATCGTGAAGCTCTGATACCGGCCGTGATTGCCGTCGTTGATCGCAAACAGAGATCCGTGACCCGGAGGTAACACGGGGAAACCATCGGAGTCGAACTTCGGCTCCCCCGAAAATGTGATGTCGGGGCCGTCCGGGTTCGCGGCTTCCTTCAGCTTTGCCCCTCCCGGCATCGCCACGAGGTCATAGGCCGGAAAATTCCTGGGCTCGTGGTGGAGTCTGATTTGGAACTGCGCGATCAGGAAGTTTTGGAGCATAGCCTCGAAATCGTGTTCACTCGTTTCGGGGGGCATAGTCGCCAGGAACAGGTACAACTGCGCGCCACCGCCTCCAATAAAGCTCGGGCCGGACATCCAGCCCGGGCCGGACACGTTTTCAGGGTTTACGCCAAACGCCTTCGCTACCAGATCCCTGAGCCTCGCCTTCCCCCATGTCACGCGGCCGGGCGAACCCGTCCCAGGACCTCCTTGCAAACCCCTCAGCCCCGGCCCCGTTTGATCGAGCTTTATGACAGCCGCATCGAACTGCACTGGCCCCTGCTTACCGGCTGGCGTCTGGGCAGCCAATGCAAATGCGACCGTGGCCAATGACAAACCCCGTCTGATCATTCCGATCATTGCTCGTCTCGTACTGCCCCGGCCCTAGACCTCTTTGATTTCCCAGCCCTTGCGAAGCATCGGCTTGACGTACTTATTGGCTTCCTTATTGTTGGAGAATTCCAATTTCGCAGGGTCCCAAAGCAGCTTGCCTTCGAAATGCACGGAGATGGCGCCGAGCACCACCCATTCGGTGAACGGGCCGGCAAAGCTGAAGTTGGAGCAGGCCGGTTCGCCGCCTTTGCAGGCGCGGACCCAATCGCGCTGGTGACCGGGGGAGCGGGTCAGCGATTGCGGCGGAAGCTTGTAATCCGCCCATCGGGAATTGGGGAGCAGCCTGACTCCGTCGCCGTGGCCGCGCGTGGCCAGATAGCCCTTGGTCCCAACCAGAATCTGGTTGTCGCCGGAGCTGGGCGGCGGCGTGCCCGCGTTTCCCGTTCGGCCTGGCATGTAGGCGTCTCCGCCTGGCCAGCCATGGGGTTGCTGCGCGGCGCCCCTGCCTGCTCCGGCGCCGCGTCCTGCCGCGGCCGCCCCGCCTAATGCCGCCGGAGCGCCGGGAGCAGCGCCACGTCCTCCGGCCGCGCCCCGTCCACCCGGGGCGGCTGCGCCGCCGACTGCCGGTCCGATGGTGGCGTCCACGCGGTTGGCGGCGATATCCATGCCTGGCGGAAAGTACGGATTGCCGGGCGAAGAGTCATACCAATACAACGTGACCGGAGGCATGTTCTGCCGCGCGCCGAACTCATACTTGATGACGCACCGCTGCGGGTACGTGAACGCGCTCTTGCCTTCCTGTTTGATGCACTCCACGCTGATGGGATTGCCTAGCTTCAGCGCCTGGTTGGCCGGCCCGAAGATGTGTATGCCCCAGTCGCCCAGCAGCCCGGAGCCGAAGTCGAAGAAGCCCCGCCAGTTGAATGGCTGATAGAAGCCGCCGGCATAGGCCGTGGTCAAATTGCCGGCCGTCCCGGCGCGCACCAGCTCGTCATATCCACCGGAGGTATAGGGGCGCGAGGCCGCCGTACCCAGCCAGAGATCCCAATCGATGGTTGCGGGGACCGGCTCTGTGGCCGGGATGGTCGTCATGCCCTGTGGCCAGCCGGGGTACCCGTTCCAGGCGTGGATCTCGGTGACATCGCCGATCTCGCCCGACCAGACGATCTCGCACGCCACCCGCGCCGCCTCCGAGGAGTGTCCCTGGTTCCCCATCTGGGTGGCAACGCCGTATTTGGCGGCCGCACGCGTCATCACGCGCGCCTCCCAGGGCGTGTGAGTCAGCGGCTTCTCGATGTAGACGTGTTTTCCGCGCTCCATGCACCACAGCCCCGCATAGGCGTGATTGTGGTCCGGGATGGCGATTACGCAGGCGTCGACGCTCGCGCCCTCCTTATCGAGCATCTTGCGAAAATCGCGATACCGGTTGGCCTTCGGCCAGGCCGCCCATCCGTCCGTGGCGCGGCGGTCGTCCACGTCCGCAAGGGCCACGATGTTCTCGGTCTGCGCGACGCTGCGCAGGTCGCCGAGCGCCTGGTTCCCGGCGCCGATCCCGGCCACGTTGAGCTTCTCGTTGGGCGACCGGTAGCCCAATTTAGAGAGAGAAGGCGTAGCGCCGAACCCGCCCGCCGGCACGGCTCCGGCCAGGAGGCTGCCGTAGAAGAAATACCGCCTGGAAAAACGATAGTTCGACATAGTGCCAGGATTATATCGCCTTACCTGGAGGGATTCAATGGCGGCGCCACTCCGTGACCGCCGCATGAACCCCGTGTTACCATTCCGTTTTATTCCAAGACGAGCTGCGGCCAGGGGGATAATCTCTTGAAAGTCTACGAAGGTAGGGACATTCGGAACGTCGGTGTAGTGGGCCACGGCGATTCCGGGAAAACCACGCTCACCGCGGGGTTGCTGTTCACCGCCGGCGCCACCAACCGCCTGCTCCGGGTGGATGAAGGCAACACGATCACGGATTTCGACGACGACGAAATCCAGCGCCGGATCACCATCTCCACGGCCATTGCGGTGGCGGAGTGGAAAAAGGCCAAGATCAACATCCTCGACACTCCCGGCTACAACATCTTCATTAACGATACGCGCGCCGCCCTGTCTGCCGCCGATGCCGCTTTGGTATTGGTGGATGCCGTCGGCGGGGTGGAGGTTCAGACCGAAAAGGTCTGGAGTTTCGGGGACGACTACAAGCTGCCCCGCGTCATCGTTGTCAATAAGCTCGACCGGGAACGCGCCGATTTCGGCCGCGCGCTGGAGAGCATTCAGGAGAACTTCGGGCGGACTGCCGTCCCGATCCAGATTCCCATCGGTTCCGAGCGCGACTTCAAGGGCGTGGTTGACCTTATCCGTATGAAAGCGTGTACCTTTACCGCCGATGGCGACGGCAAGGGCGTGGAAGGGGAGATACCCGACGACCTGGCGGATGCCGCGCAGACGGCCCATGAAGCGCTGGTCGAAATGGTGGCCGAAGCCAACGACCACCTGATGGAAGAGTTCTTCGAAAAGGGATCCCTTTCTGCCGAGCAGATCATCGAGGGTGTTAAGCAAGGCGTCCGGGATATGCGGATTTTCCCGGTGATGTGCGCCTCCGCCCTGCACAACGTCGGAACCGGCCCGATCCTGGACTTCATTGTGGAGAATTTGCCGTCGCCCGCCGATCGGGCAGGCGTGCCCGCCACAGTCAACGGCCAGGAGGCTACCCGCAAGTTCAACGAAAACGAGCCGCCGTCGCTGTTCGTGTTCAAGACCACGGCGGACCCGTTCGCCGGCCGGATCACCTACTTCAAGGTGGTCACCGGGGTGGTGAAGAACGACGCCAACCTGCAGAACATCACGCGCGGCGCGTCCGAGCGCCTGGCGCACATCGCCAGCCCCCAGGGCAAGACGCTGCAACCGGTCACGGAAGTGCGCGCGGGCGACATCGGCGCGGTCGCCAAGTTGAAGGAAACGCTCACGGGCGACACCATGGCCGACAAGGGCGCCAACGTGGCCTACCCGCCGGTGAAGTTGCCCGAACCCTCCATCGCTTTCGCGATCCAGGCGAGTTCCCGGAATGACGAGGATCGCATGGGCAACGCAGTACACCGGATTCTGGAGGAAGATCAGTCTCTCCGCTTCTACCGCGATCCGCAGACGCGCGAGTTCTTACTGGCCGGCGCCGGTCAGCAGCACGTGGAGATCGTGGTCAGCCGGCTTAAGAAGCGCTACGGCGTGGAGGTCACCCTCAAGGCCCCTAAGATCCCTTACCGGGAGACCATTCGCGGCTTGGCCGACGTCCAGGGCCGCCACAAGAAGCAGACCGGCGGCCACGGCCAGTTCGGCGACTGCTGGATCAAGATGGAGCCACTTCCGCGCGGCGCCAAGTTCGAATTCGCCAATGAGATTTTTGGCGGCTCGATTCCCAAGAACTTCATCCCCGCCGTGGAAAAGGGCATCGTGGATGCGGCCGAGAAAGGCTATCTGGCCGGGTATCCGATGGTGGATTTCAAGTGCACCGTCTACGACGGCTCCTACCACGACGTGGATTCTTCCGAACTGGCGTTTAAGCTGGCCGCCCGCAAGGCGTTCAAGGCGGCTATGCAGGAGGCCAAGCCGGCCCTGCTTGAGCCGGTCATGAACGTGGAAATCCAGGCGCCGGTGGAATACGCGGGCGATCTGATGGGCGACCTCAACGGCCGCCGCGGGCGCATCTCCGGCATGGAAACCAAAGGCAGCAGCCAGTTTATCCGCGCCCAGGTCCCCATGGCCGAAATGTTAAACTATCAGAGTGACCTGACGGCCATGACGCAGGGTCGTGCCTCCTTTACCATGGAGTTCGACCACTACGATTTTGTACCTCAATTGCAGGCGGACAAGATTATCGCCGCTGCGAAGGCCGCGAAAACGGGCGAAGAGGAAGAGGAAGAGTAAAAATTTCCCGCTCCGGGCCGTTTTTTTGCAGTTGCGTTACAAAGTGAACGTATTGTAATGTGTTGATTCCGCGACAGCGCCAAGGGATTGGTTTGTCTTTCCCTGGTTTGAGGTGGAATGGACGTTCGGACGAAAGCCGTTTTCTTTATCGGGCTTGCCGCGGCCTTAGTTGTGGCCGGTTGCGGCGTGGCGCCCCAGCAAGCCAGGTTTCAGAGCGCTTTCCTGCCGCCGGCGCCGCACGCCGCCATGGTTCTGAACACTCCAGAACCTCCGCCGGTGTCGCCGCCCAATGCGTTTCTGGACGACATCTCGGCCCTGCTTCCGGCCAACCCGGACATTTCACCGCGCAAGCTGCGGGCGGACGCCATGGTCCGGCAGGCAGACCAGCGCTTCCAAAGTGGCCAGCGATACTACCAGTTGAAGGACGTTCCGAACGCCCGTAGAGAGTTCGACGCTGCCGTCGATCTGATGATGGATGCGTCCGGAACCAACCCGGACGGCCGCACGGTCTACCAGAGTCTTCTGGACACTATGGTGGACGCCGTCCACCGCTTCGATCTGGCGGGCATGGGCGCCGCCGCCGTTGCCGAACAGGAGCGGTTTGAGAAGGCCCCCCTCGAAGACATCCTGGAAATGACCTTCCCCGTGGATCCCAAGTTGAAGGACCGGGTGGGGGCTCAGGTGGCGGCCACCATCTCCCAATTGCCGCTGGCGGTGAACGACGCCGTCCTGGGATATATTCAGTACTTCAGCAATCGCGGACACAAGAGCATGGTCTTCGGCCTGGAGCGTTCCGGCCGTTATCGGGCGATGATCCAGCGCATCCTGGACGAGGAGGGGTTGCCTCAGGAGTTGATCCGCATGGCGCAGGCGGAATCCGGCTTCATCCCCCGCGCGGTCTCCAGTAAAGCGGCTGTCGGCATGTGGCAGTTCGTGGCGGAACGCGGGCAGCAGTACGGTCTGGCGCGCACCGCCTACGAAGACGACCGCCTGGACCCGGAGAAGGCCACCCGCGCGGCGGCCCACCACTTGCGCGATCTGTACCAGGAGTTCGGCGACTGGTATCTGGCCATGGCAGCCTATAACTGCGGACCCGTTGCTGTCGAGAAAGCTGTCGCGCGCACCGGGTACGCGGATTTTTGGGAGTTGCGGCGTCTGGGAGTGCTGCCGCTCGAAACCACCAACTACGTGCCCATCATCCTGGCCATGACCATCATGGACAAGAATGCGGCGGAGTACGGCTTGGGGGATGTCCAGTTCGATCCTCCCCTGGAGTACGACACGGTGGAGATATCGGCGCCCACCAGCCTGGCCTTGATTTCCGATATTACCGACGCGCCGGTTTCGGAACTGGCATCGCTTAACCCTGCCATTTTGAAGAGCGTCGCGCCGGCAGGCTACTCCCTGCATGTGCCTAAGGGCGCCGGCAGCCAGCTCAGCGTGGCCTTGCAACTGGTTCCCAGCGAGCATCGCGACGCCTGGCGCATCCACAGCGTGCTCCCTGGCGAGACGCTGGCGTCCATCGGCAAGCTCTATGGAATTGCGGTCGGCGGCATCGTGGCGGCGAACGGTCTCCACACTGCCGAAGCCGCGGAAGGCGACCGGTTGCTGATCCCCGCCGTCCCGCACCCCGTCGCTCCAGTCCGGCGCACAGCGTCGCGAGCGTCCGCCGGGAAGACTACCGCGCAAGCCTCGGCCAAGAAGCCTGCTTCGAAGAGATCCAAGACTCCCGTGGCCGCCAGGCGCGGACACAAACAAACGGTAGCCGTGGCTCGCGCGGCTTCGTAATCGCGCTCACGCGAGAATTCTTCCGGCAAAAAAATCATTTCCCTATTGTCTCTTCGTAAAAAGGGGTATCCTATCTGTGATTGTGCCCTGAATACAGGAGGCTTGCTTAATGTTTGATAGCCCAAAGTTCGCTCCCAAAGAGGACGAAGAGATGGAAGACTTCCCGGACTATGAGGACGGAGAGCACACAGAGACTTCCGCCCTTGACGATCCCGAGGACGAAGAGGACGAAGACGAAGAAGAAGAGATCATGGTGCTGGCCACGGTTACCCCGTTGACCGAACCGGCAGCGGTCCCCGCGGCCGCCAGCCCGGAAAGCGCGCCCCCGCCCGCGGCTCCGCCGAAAAAGCCTGTCAAGAAGGCTGTGGCCGCTAAGAAGGCGCCCGCGCCGCCGCCGGTCGCGGTCAAGAAGGCCGCGCCCCCACCGGCCAAGAAGGCGCCGGCGAAGAAAGTTGCGGTGAAGAAGGCTCCGGTCAAGAAGGCAGCGGTCAAGAAGTCTGCGGCGAAGAAGGCTCCCGCCAAGAAGGTCGCGGCCAAGAAGACCCCAGCCAAGAAGGTTGCGGCGAAAAAGGCTCCGGCGAAGAAAGCCACGGCGAAGAAAGCCCCGGTGAAGAAGGCCGCGGCTAAAAAGGCGCCCGCCAAGAAGGCGGCCGTGAGGAAGAGGCGCTAGGGAATCCTCGGTCCAGGGGTCGAGTTGGAGGATTCCTCCTCCTCACGCGCGGCCCCTGGGCTATTACGCGCAGGCCGAACCTGGGTAGTGTCTAACTTTCCTTCTTCACCACTTGCCGGCAGCGCTCGAAGAGATCGAGGAGCGCCTCGGCTTGCTCCTCGGGCGAGCGGGCAGCGTTTTTTCCCGAGAATCCGGCGCCGGATTGCGCGGATCTCGCGTAGCCGGTGGTCACCGCGATGAACTTCATCAATTCCAGCGAGACTTCGTCTTTGCCGCGCGCCGCGCGGTCGGCCGCCGTATTTTCGGCATTGGGAGTGGGTTCTGCTTCCGCCATCTGCGATCCTTTCCTCCTTGTGGTACAACTCCAGGTTACTGCATCTCCCTTCCGATGCCGCTAACGGCCATCCGGCATGTACGAAAAATGCGAGGCGGCGCCCAAGCCCATTTGCTGGAGGCGGACGACAGCCATTGGTACGTCGTCAAGTTCCGCAACAACCCTCAGCACCGCCGCGTCCTGGTGAATGAATTGCTCTCTTCGGCGCTCTTGGAGTATCTCCAGGTTTCCGCCCCGCCGACCGCTCTGATTCACGTCACTCCCGCCTTCCTGGCCGCCAACCCGGAGATCCACCTGACGCTCGGGACGGCGCGCATCGCGGTGGACCCCGGCTGGCACTTCGGCTCCCGCTATCCCGGCGACCCCGGCGTCACGGCGGTCTACGACTTCCTGCCCGATGCGCTCCTGGCGCAAGTGGTCAACCGGGACGATTTCCGGGGCATCCTGGTATTCGATAAGTGGGCCGGCAATGTGGACGGCCGCCAGTGCGTCTTCTACCGCGCCATGGTGCGGCGGGATCGGGGCGCGGAACGTCCCGGTTTCGTGGCCCGCATGATCGACCACGGCTTCGCCTTCAACGGCCCGCACTGGGATTTCCCCGATTCGCCCCTCCAAGGCCTCTATGCGCGCCGGCTGGTCTACGAGGGCGTGAAGTCGCTCGACGATTTCCAGCCCTGGCTCGACCAGGCGATCCACTTCCCGGAAGAAGTCATCGACCAGGCCTGGAAGCGCATCCCAGCCGCCTGGATCGAAGGCGAGGAAGACGCTCTCCAGGAATTGCTGGAGCGCCTGTTCGAACGGCGTAAGCGTTTGCCGGAACTGATCGCCGCCTCCCGTCAGGGGCGCACGAATCCGTTTCCGGACTGGGTGTAGGGGCGGGAGCGGCGTGAAGGCCTGCCTGTGCCGCGCAAAAACCTGCCGCAGCCGCGGCGCACGGTGTTAGGCTGGGCGCGTTATGCCCTTCAACATTTTGCCTATCGTCTTCAGTCTGATCTATCTTGGCTTAGCTCTTTGGGTCGTTTGGCTAGTGATTTCGGCGCTCACCCGGATTGCCAAGGGAGTGGAAGAAATGGCTCAAGCGCTAAGACGCATGGAGTCGAAGGAGCCGAAATCGAGTTGAGAAGCTCGTGGCGCCGGTCCGTTTACCTGCCCACCACTCCCGTAAGCGGACTGCTGGCCGTGGCATAGAGCTTCATCGGCATGCGCCCGGCTTCGTAGGCCAAACGCCCTGCCTCCACCGCCAGCCGCATGGCCTTGGCCATCTTCTCAGGATCCTCGGCGGCGGCGATGGCGGTATTCATCAGCACGCCGTCGGCGCCCAGTTCCATGGCGACGGCCGCATCCGAAGCCGTGCCCACGCCGGCATCCACAATCACCGGAACGCTGGTGATCATCTCCCGGAAAATCCGCAGGTTGGCGGGGTTTTGCACGCCCATGCCGGAGCCGATGGGCGCTGCCAGCGGCATCACGGCGGCCGCTCCGGCGTCGATCAGCTTGCGCGCGTTCACCACGTCGTCATTGGTGTAGGGCAGCACCACGAAGCCTTCCTTCACCAGCACGCGGGTGGCTTCGAGCAGGCCGGCGTTGTCCGGAAACAGGGTTTTCTCATCGCCGATCACTTCCAGCTTGATCCAGTTCGAAAGCCCCGCCTCGCGCGCCAGCATGGCGGTGCGGATGGCGTCGTCGGCTGTGTAGCAGGCGGCCGTATTGGGAAGGATGAATATCTTGGTACGGTCGATGTAATCGAGCAGGGATTCCTTGGAACGGTCGCTGAGGTTCACGCGCCGAACGGCTACCGTGACCATTTCCGCGCCGGCGGCCGCATGGCAGCGCTGCATCTCCTGAAAGGTGCGGTATTTACCCGTCCCCACGATCAGGCGCGAGGCAAACTCGCGCCCGGCGATTCTTAACGTATCGGACATTCTCTTATTGTAGACCGCCGCGGGGCCGGGCCAATCGTTACGCGATTCTCAGTCCGTCGCGGCGGCGATATTGACGGCGCTGGCGGGCTCGCCGGCCGGCTCCGCGGGCGCTACTCGGTCGGCGGCGTCCCGGCAGGCCTGTCCGACGGTCCTCAGCAGATCCCGCGACGCCGAGCCGTTTTCGCCGATCTGCCTCCGCAGCTGGACGATTTCGCCATCCCTGGCCGCCAGTTCGGCGCGCATCCCAACCAGCGCCTCATCCAAGTCATGGCGGACGGCCGCGATCTCGCGTTCCACCTGTCCGGCATGTTCCTTGAGGCGCTCTTCGACGGCGTTGACCACGGCTAAGAGGACTTTGCGGTCAAAGAGCGGCGCCGGGGGAAGCTCGGGCTGAGAATTGGGCGGCAGAGGCTTCGCCGCGTTCTGCGACAATTTCATCCCCACCCCAAAGGCCAATCCATCCCCGAAGGCGGCGGCCAGGCTCTTCCAGACGGACGAATTGCGGCTGTTCTGCATAAACACAATCTACACCGCTTTTGCGCCGGCAGCGAATCGGTGATACATTGGAATGGATCTGTACCGCCCCGAAGCGAAGGGGACCAGGAAGTTACTAGTACAGGGTCAAATCCGATCGACGTGGCCCGGCGGCTGAGCTAAGCTCCCGCCGGGTTTTTCTGGGGCGGACCTTCCGGTCGAGTTTTGGGCATTTTGCCCAAGAATCCATTTCCCGCCATTTAGAACCAGCGCGTTACGAATCGGATTTGGGCATTTTGCCCAAATCGCGTCTGAAGAGAGCGTTTTTCAGCAGCGTGTTAGGCCAAGTCCAGGTTGGGTCCAGGCAAGAAGGCAGGCGGCCCCACGCCGTTCGTGGATACCCCGGCCCGCCCCACTGCGTGGATTTCCTGCAAGCTCCACACCCGGATCGGGTCGCGCCGGCGGGCGGCTACGGCGTCGGCGGCGGCGCGCGCTCCGCTCATCGTCGTAATGCAGGGGACGCGATAGGTTACGGCGCTGCGGCGGATCGATTTTTCGTCCAGGAAGGCGGGCGCGCCGGTAGTGGTATAGATCGCCAGTTGAATCGAGCCGCCTTTGAGCAGATCCACCACGTTCGGACGGCCTTCGTTCACCTTGAACACCACCCGGCACTGCAAGCCGGCGTTGCGCAGCGTGGCCGCGGTGCCTCGCGTGGCCACCAGGCTGAAGCCCAGCCCCGCGAAACGCCGGGCAATCTCCACTGCCTCCAGCTTATGACGGTCGTTGACGCTCAGAAACACGGTGCCCTGGTCGGGCAGCGGGGCGCCGGCGCTGATTTGCGCCTTCAGAAAAGCCTCCCCGAAGTTGATCCCCACGCCCATCACCTCGCCGGTGGAGCGCATTTCCGGGCCGAGCGCCGGGTCCACCCCGTGAAACTTGTTGAAAGGGAATACCGGCGACTTGACAAAAATCTGCGGCGCCGGCAAGGTCCCCGATGTCCGCCCGCCGGTCAGATACGCGTAGTCCGCCAGCTTCCGGCCCCACATCAGCCCCACCGCGATCTTCGGCAGCGGCACGCCGGTCGCCTTGCTCACATAAGGCACGGTCCGCGAGGCGCGCGGGTTCACTTCGAGCACATACACCACGCCGTTCTGAATGGCGTACTGCACGTTCATCAGGCCGATGACGTTCAGCGCGCGCGCCAGCCGCACGGTGTAATCTTCAATGGTGAGGACGTTCGCGGCAGCCAGCGATTGCGGCGGCAGCACGCAGGAACTGTCGCCGGAATGCACGCCCGCCTCCTCGATATGCTCCATGATCCCTGCGATCAGCACGCCGCCCGCCGCATCGGCCAGCGCGTCCACATCCACTTCGGTGGCGTCTTCCAGGAAGCGGTCGATCAGCACCGGCCGGTCCTGCGAGAATGTCACGGCCTCGCGCATATACTGCCGGATCATGTCCTCGTCGTACGCGATGACCATGGCGCGCCCGCCCAGAACGTAGCTTGGCCGCACCAGCACCGGGTATCCGATGCGCAGCGCCACCGCGCAGGCCTCTTCCACGTTGGTGGCCGTTCCATTCTCAGGGCAGGGAATGTTCAATTCCTCGAGCAGCTTCCCGAATAGCTTACGGTCTTCTGCCAGGTCGATGTTGGAAGGGTCGGTGCCGATGATCGGGATGCCCTGGCGCTTGAGCGGCAACGCCAGATTGAGCGGCGTTTGCCCTCCGAACTGCACGATCACGCCGTCGGGCTTCTCCGTGTCGCAAATGTTAAGCACATGTTCGAGCGTGAGCGGCTCGAAGTACAGCCGGTCGCTGGTGTCGTAATCGGTGGAGACCGTTTCGGGATTGCAGTTCACCATGATCGATTCCACGCCCAATTCCTGCAGCGCGAAAGAGGCGTGGCAGCAGCAGTAATCGAACTCGATTCCCTGCCCGATGCGGTTGGGCCCGCTGCCCAGGATCATGACCTTCTTGCCCGCGCCGGGAGCGGCCTCGCAGGAGCTTTCGTAACAGGAGTAGAGATAGGGCGTGAAGCTCTCGAACTCCGCGGCGCAGGTGTCCACGCGGCTGAACACGGCGCTTACGCCCAGGGCTTTGCGGCGCTGGCGCACGGCCATCTCATCCGCTCCCCAGGTCTTAGCCAGTTGCACGTCGGAGATGCCGTAGCGCTTGGCACGGCGGAACGTCTCCGTTTCCTGCGGCGCCTTCACCAGCTCCCCTTCGAAATCCACCACTTCCTTGAGCTGCTCCAGGAACCACGGATCGATGGAGGTCAGTTCGTGGATCTCCGCCACCCCGTAGCCGTTGGCCATGGCGTAACGAATGTAGTTGAGGCGGTCGGGCGTGGGGGTGGTCAGCCTCTGCGTCACCAGGGCCTTGTCGAGTTTCTCCGACCCGAAAGCCTTCCCGGTTTCGAGCGACCGCATTCCCTTCCACAGGGCTTCCTTGAAGGTGCGGCCAATGGCCATCACTTCGCCCACGGACTTCATTTGAGTGCCCAGCGTGGAATTGGCGCCGGGGAATTTTTCGAACGCCCACTTGGGGATCTTGGCCACCACGTAATCGATGGTGGGCTCGAAGCAGGCCGGCGTCTTGCGCGTGATGTCGTTGCGGATCTCGTCCAACCGGTATCCCACCGCCAGCTTGGCGGCGATCTTCGCGATCGGGAAGCCGGTGGCTTTGGACGCCAGCGCCGAACTGCGGGACACGCGCGGGTTCATCTCGATGATCACCATGCGCCCGTCCAGCGGGTTGATCGCGAACTGCACGTTGGATCCGCCCGTATCCACGCCGATTTCGCGCAAACAGCGGATGGCTCCGTCGCGCATCATCTGGTATTCGCGGTCGGTGAGGGTCTGCGCCGGCGCCACCGTGATGGAATCTCCGGTGTGCACTCCCATGGCGTCGAAATTCTCGATGGAGCAGACGATGATGCAGTTGTCCGCCAGGTCGCGCATCACCTCCAGCTCGAATTCCTTCCAACCCAGGACGCTCTCTTCGATGAGCACTTCATGCACCGGCGAAAGCGCAATGCCGCGTTCCAGGATCTCCTCCAGTTCTTCCTGGTTGTACGCGATGCCTCCGCCCGTTCCGCCTAGCGTGAAACTGGGGCGCAGGATGACGGGGTACCCGATGCGCTCCGCGAAGCCCAGGCCGGCGGCGATGCTGTTGACAAGCTGCGATTGCGGCGTCTGCAAGCCGATTTTCCGCATCGCGTCCTTGAACAGCAAGCGGTCTTCGGCTTTCTTGATGGCGTCGATCCGCGCGCCGATCAGTTCCACGCCGTAGGCTTCCAGCACGCCGGCTTCGGCCAGTTCCACCGCCAGATTCAACCCCGTCTGGCCGCCGACGGTGGAGAGCAGCGCGTCCGGCCGCTCGCGCCGGATGATTTCCTCGAGATACGGAACCGTCAACGGCTCGACATAGGTCTTGTCGGCCAGGTCCGGATCGGTCATGATGGTGGCCGGGTTCGAATTGACCAGGATCACTTCGTAGCCATCGGCGCGCAGGGCCTTGGCCGCCTGGGTCCCGGAGTAGTCGAACTCGCAGGCCTGGCCGATGACAATCGGGCCGGACCCGACGATCAGGATGCGGTGAAGATCGTTGCGTCTGGGCATCCGCTATGCTTTCCCGCTCATGAGTTTCACAAAATCGTCGAAAAGGTAGTGCGAATCGTGCGGCCCGGGCGCCGCCTCGGGGTGGTATTGCACGCAGAAGACCGGATGGCTGCGGTGCCGGAAGCCCTCGAGCGTCTGGTCGTTCAGGTTGACGTGGGTGATTTCCACATCGTTGAGGTTCAGGGAATCCGGATCGACCGCAAAACCGTGGTTGTGGGAGGTGATTTCCACGCGGCGGGTGATCTCGTTGCGCACGGGGTGGTTGGCCCCGCGGTGGCCGAATTTCAGCTTGTACGTCTTGCCGCCCACCGCCAGGCCGAGCAACTGGTGGCCCAGGCAGATGCCGAAAATGGGTACCTTGCCGATCAGTTTTCGAATATTGCCCACCTGCGTGCGCAGCGGCTCGGGGTCGCCGGGGCCGTTTGAGAGGAACACGCCGTCGGGCTGGAGCGACAGCACGTCCTCGGCGGAAGTGAGCGCCGGGACCACTGTCACGCGGCAGCCCACCTGGCAGAGGCGGCGCAGGATGTTGAGCTTGATGCCGAAATCGTACGCCACCACATGGAACCGCGCGGCCGGCGGCGTGCCGACGGGTTCCGAGGGTGAGCAGGCATCCACCGCCTTGGTCCACACGTAACGCTCGGGAGTGGATACGCGGCTGGCCAGATCGAGACCCTCCATCCGCGGGATGTTTCGGGCCCTCTCGACCAGGGTAGGCCCATCGCTTTCCACCGACGACAGCACTCCCCTCATTACCCCGCGAGAACGCAGGTGGCGGACCAGCGTGCGCGTATCCAGACCGGAGATGATCGGAATGCCGTGCCGGCCCAGAAACGAGTTGGCTTCCGCATCCGACCGCCAGTTGCTGGCGATGGAAGAAAATTCGCGCACCGCCAGGCCCTCAATGTACGGCCGGGCGGATTCGTTATCGTCCTCATTGGTCCCGTAATTTCCGATCTGCGGGTTCGTGAGGATCACGATCTGGCCGGAATAGGACGGGTCCGTAAAAACTTCCTGGTACCCGGTGAGCGCGGTATTGAATACCACTTCTCCGGACCGTTCGGCGGGCGCGCCAAAGCTCTTGCCTTCGAAGAGCGTGCCGTCTTCCAAGGCCAGGAATGCAGAGTCCAATTTAGGGTGTTCCTCCTGGGGGTGGATAACCTTCATTCTATCAGGGTCGGGCGTGCCCGACCCCTACCGGAGAGCCTGGACCTGCGCCGGAACCTCCGACAATCCCAAATAGTTGCCGTACCCCACAATCACGGTCGAGCCGATCAGCGTGAGCAACGTTAGCGCCACCAGCGATTTCGTGCGCAGCCCGGCGCCCGACCATTCCTTGAGCGCAATTCCCCATAAGGTGCTGAAGATCATGATGCTGGCCATGTGCAGCGTCCAACTGGAGAATTTGTAGCGGCCCATCTGGGTCTCCCCCATGGTATAGAAGAAGAACTGAAAGTACCATGTGGTTCCAGCCAGAGCGCAGAACAGATAATTAGCCAGCATGGGAGCCGGCGCCTCGGGTCCCTTCGCCGTGGCGTGGAAGTACTCACGGCCCGTGCGGTTGCGGAAGTTTAGGTAAACGCACCAGATGAAGTTGGTGGCGAATCCGCCCGCCAACAGCACCACCAGCACCGGAAGACCCTGCCACAACGTGCTGGTTCCATGCTGGAGCGTAAGCTTCTTGATGGGGTCGCCCGCGGCCAGGCCGTAGGCGAAGCAGGCGCTCATGATCCCCGAGAAGGTGGCCACCAGCACCCCGCGCTTCAACGCGAACTCCTTGATGACCGCGCGCTTCTTCTCCTCGGACATCTCCCGCTCCTTGGAGATCCCCGCGCCTCCGGCCACCGCAATCCCGGCCAGGCAGACGCCGACGCCCAGCAGAATGATGTGCCCGGAGTGTGTCCGCAGAACCAGCGACGCGAACTCGCCGCGGAAGATGGGTGGCAGCAGCGTGCCGAACGCGGCCGTATATCCCAGCACCACCACCATGCCGAGCGACATCCCCAGGTAGCGCATCGTGAGGCCGAACGTAAGCCCGCCCAACCCCCACAGCACGCCAAACGCGCACGTCCAGAACAAACAACTGGGCGGAGCCTCGCGCAGCACCTGAAGCAGATCCTTCGTCATGAAGGACGCGAGAATCCACGGCGCGATGATCCAACTGAAGAAGCCGCCCGCCAGCCAGTAGGTTTCCCAAGCCCATCGCTTCACCCCGCGATACGGGACATAAAAACTGCCCGATGCGAGCCCTCCCAACCAATGAAAGAAAACCCCCAGCAAGGGGTTCGGATTCATCGGCCGGCACCTGTAGAAGACATAAGCTCCAGGGTATGTCAGAGCGCGCGGCGGCGCAAATCAGCCAGTGGATTTATGCGACGCTAGAAGGCGTGACACAAGCCGCCGCGAAACTCTTTCTCCTTGGCGTGGCCCTTTTCGCTTTCGTAGCGGCGATCGACGCGCAGCCAGCCCTGTCCCTGGCGGATGCCGATCTCCGCGGCGCGGCTCTTTTCGAGCGTTCCGCCGTGACCGGCATGGTCCTGGTGGTAGTGCGCGGCGGCGAAACGGCGACGCTGAGCTATGGCGAAACATTCCCGGGGAGCGGACGCCGGCCGGACGCCAACTCTCTGATTCGCCTCTGCTCCCTATCCAAGATCCTCGCCAGCGACCTGCTGGTGGAACTGGTCTCCGAAGGCAGGGTCGCGCTCACCGACCCGCTGCAGCGCTTTGCGCCGCCGGGAATCGTGGTCCCGGATGGCGCCGGCGCGCGCCGCATCACGCTCCTCGACCTGGCCACGCACACCAGCGGACTGCCGCGCGAAGTCGGCGCCTATCCCGCGCATACGCCGCATTTCACTTTCCCGGACCAGGCTTTTCGTTGGTCCTGGCTGGCAAAGCAGAGACCGCTGACGGCTTCCGGCGCCGCCGCTTTGTACTCGAATGTCGGCTTCGATTTGCTTGGCGATGCCCTTGCGTCCGCCGCCGGCAAGACCTATGCGCAGCTTCTCCGTGAACGCATCTCCCAGCCGCTCGGCTTACGCGATACCACGCTCACGCCCAGCCAGGAGCAGTGTTCTCGCCTCCTGTGCGGAACGCGGGATGAAGGCCCATGCGTCGATACGCAGGCGTCGGGCGCCAGTGGAGGCGTCTATTCGACCCCCGCGGACATGACTCGCCTCCTTCAATACCAGCTTCATATTCCCGGGTCTCCCGCTCAGCCCGCCTCGGCGCTTGCCGTCTACCTCAAGCCGGCGCAGCTCAAATCGGTCGAGGGCCTCAACCATGCGGGCAACGCGAGCGGCATTGGCTTGGGATGGATTCAACTGGGAGATCCGGCCAGCCCGTCCATGGTGATGGAGAAAACCGGAGGCGGGGCCGGCTTTACCACCTACATCGCCCTGATCCCCGCGCGCCAGACCGGCATCTTCTTCGCTGTCACCGACGGCAGAGGAGGCTCGCATGTCAATTTGTATCGCGAAGCCAACAGTCTCCTGGCGGCATTGGCCGGCGTGCCGCCGCTGCCTCCGGCGGCGCACGCGACTACTCCGGCCCGGAAACGGCCCCGGCCGGTGCGACGCGTTTCTCCACCGGCGGGGTAGGGCGGCTGGCCGGATCGCCCTCTGCATGTGATGCTAGAATAAATCACATGCGGCGAGCAACAGTGCGCGACCTCCGCTATCGCTTCCCCGTAATCGAACACGCGCTTCAGGAAGGCCTGGAGATGCAGATCACGAAACGCGGCCGCGTGATTGCCCGGCTTGTGCCGGAGCCGCCAGCGGCAGCTCCCCAATTGCCGGACTATGCGGCGATGCTGAAAGACATTTATGGCAACAAAGTGCTCAAGGTTACCGGGGCCGGGTTGATCCGGAAGGAACGGGACGAAGGCTATTGAATTCCTACCTGGAAACGAGCTTCCTGGCCTCGCTCTATGGCGCGGACGCTAATTCGGCGGCCGCTGTGAAGTACCTGTCAGCTATTGAAGCCCCGTTTCCTTGGACTGCGTTTATCGAGTTGGAGCTGACCAACGCGATCGAACTGCGCGTATTCCGCCGGGAAATCGCCGGACCGCAGGCAGGAGCGGCGCTGATGAAACTCGTGTCGCACATCGAACAGGGTGTGTTCCGGACCGTCGAAATGCCCGCCACGGTTTATGAAACGGCGCACACCCTCTCTCGCAGACACACCGCCAAGCTTGGAGCGCGGACCCTCGACATCCTGCATGTCGCCATGGCTCTCGAACTGGGAGCGCCGGCATTCTACACGTTCGATCGCCGGCAATCCCGGTTGGCCCAGGCGGAGGGCCTGGTCACACCGGTTCGCATCCGGTAACCACCGCGGTGAATTTCAGCGTACTTGCCGCCGTAGCCCCCAATGTCGACCGGATCGCGACTTCAGGCCCGCGGCGGCGAGCAGGATCAGTCCGCCCGCAATAGACAGCGCGGAGGTGGAGGCCTCGGGGGTGGATGAGGGATCCAAATCCGTAACCGTCCAGCTGGGCTGGTTATTCGTGTAGATCGCCATGCCACCGGTCGCATCTGGGGCACTGTTGGGACACCAGCCCTGGGCCAAATAGGTACTTGTGGGGCACGTCGCCCAGTCGTCGCCCATAGGTTCTGTCAAGAGCGTCAGGACATCTTGACCGCTGTCGATCGGGCCAGTTACCTCAACGGCGAAGTCGGTGATGTGGTCAGCGCCGTCGGTTTCGATGAAAAAAGTCGTCTGTTCGAGGTTCGGGGTCTGATCCGTAAGCGTATACGAAAACGTATCCGTAGCGACGCTGATCTCGAAGCTCAGCGGACCAAACCGGTTGCCGAAATCGGGCGGAAGGACCGCGGGGAGGGTAAAGGAAATTGCGAGTGCGGCGCCATCTAACGGGCTTGATAGCCCATACGAGTAAACCATTGGATCGCCGTTATAGCTATAGATGGCGCTGGCGTTTGCGGTTTTCACCGCGGCAAGCGCAAAGACGGCGCCAAACACAAGCGCGGGGACCGATCCGAAGCGTACACGCATCTCTTACCTCTTTCGAATGTCGTACGATCCGGTTTGCAGACGCCCGGTTGCGTAACTTCTTTTAGCACCTTGCGTCCGGCGGCGCAAATGCAGTAGAGCGGGCCGGGGCACCCACGTTTTTGTGGGTCCGCCAGCCTTCCGGGCGCTAAGGAAGAGGCCAAGACAAACAAGACAAGAAGGCAGGCCAGGAGGCCCGCCCCACTGGGCTACTTCACCTCCGCCTCGATGGCTTCCAATTCCTTACCGGCTTCGGCCCAGTGGCCTTGCGCGGATAGGTCCTTGTAGCGCTTCAAGTGCTCGCGAACGCGTTCGATGCGGGGATCGACGGCCGGCGCTGGGGCTCCGGGCTTCGCCGCGGCCGCTGGCGCCGGCGCGGAGGCCTGTTGGATCAATTGCTGCGCTCCGCCCGAAAGCTGGGCCAACGCTTCATCGTAAGAATCCGCGTAGATCAGGCGGCTGCCCACCATCAGCACGATCTTCTTCAGTTGCGGCATGCTGCCCTCCGTGGCCTGTATGTAAACCGGGTCCACGTAGAGCATCGTATTGCCGACCGGCAGCACTAGAATCTGCCCACGCAAGACGTGCGATCCCTGCTGGTTCCACAGCGTCAGATCCTTCGAGATGGTCTGATCCTGGTTAATGGACGCGGAAACGTTCATCGGGCCTGGAATCAACTGCTGCTTGGAAAGTTGCAGCACCACCAGTTCACCCAGATGCGCGCCGTCGCAGCGCGCCGCCATCAAGCCGATCAAGTTGTTCTTGTTGCGAGGCGTGAAGGGAATCAACAGGAGAAACTCAGGCTTGTTCTCGCCCGGTACCGTCGCCATGACATAGGTCGGAGTCACCGGTGTCGATCCGCTCTCCTGCCCGGAAGCGTTCAGCGCCAGGTCCCACACGTCTTCCTTGTTATAGAAGGCCTGCGGGTCGAGCATGTGGTAGGTCCGGTAGATTTCGGACTGGATGCGAAACATCGTCTCGGGATAGCGCGCATGGGCCCGCAGGTCCGCCGGCATTTCCGAGGCCGGGCGGAACAAGTCTGGGAAAAGATGCTGGTAAGCCCCGATAATCGGGTCATCCGGCGCGAAGATATACATGCGCGTCTCTCCGTCGTAGGCGTCCACGGTAGCCTTCACGGCGTTGCGGATGTAATTCACGCTCCCCATATCGGCCACGTCCACGGCGCGGGAATAGGGATGCGCGTCGGAGGTGGTATACCCGTCGATGATCCACACCAGCCGCCCGTCAGCGGTAATCACCATGTAAGGGTCCGCATCCCACTGCAGGAATCCCGCTAACTGTTGCACGCGGTCCAGCACCTTCCGGTGAATCATCATCCGGCTGTTCGGCGTGAGATAGTCAGTCAGCAGAATATTCGGCTCGCCTTCGCTGATCGACGCGGCCATCCGCATCGGAAAGGAGGAGATGGGAAATCCGCCCTTGCCTTCGTAGCGCGAGTGTTTGTTCTCTTCTCCCGAAGGATAGTTGAACTCCTCCTGCGCGGTATGTACGAAGACCGGTTCGTGAGTCACCTCGCCGTAATAGATTTCCGGGCGAGTGAGCTTCAGGCTGTCAGTCTTGATTACCGGAGGAGCGTCATAGATAGTCAGCACGGGCAGCCCGTCCGAGGTCATCTTGCTGACTTCCGAGAGCACCAGCCCATAGCCATGCGTGTAGATGAAAGCCGGGTTGATCCAGTTGGCCCGCGCGTCGGGAAGCTGGCTGATGTCGAGTTCGCGCGGCGCCAGCAACACCTGTTTGTACTGGCCGTCTATGGTGTAGCGGTCCACATCGCTATCGTGAAACGTATAGTAAGTGCGCAACGCCTGCCGCTGGGTAATCGTGTCATGGAACGGACGCCACTCCCACAGGCGTACGTTATCGAGCAGGGCTTTGTGCTGCGTGGTATCGATCGGCGCATCCGGCTGGGCCTGAAACTCCACCTCCTGGACCCGCTGTTCGATGCCGAATGCGCTGCGCGTGGCGTGGATGTGCGTTTGGATGAAGGGCTTTTGCAGCGAAATCTCGTTGGGGCGCACGTAGAGCGCGGAAACGGCGGAAGGAAGGGCGAGATCCACCAGCAGCGCCAGGGCCATGCAAGCGGCCAGCAGCCAGCGGCGCATCCACACCAGAATGGATGCCGCGAAACACGCCAGAATGACCAGCCACTGAAGCGGCAGGCCGATGTTTAGGTCCACATAGTCGATGCCCACCAGGAACGAGCCGTGCTCGTTGTAGACCATTTCGTAGCGCCCCAGGTAGAAGCGCACCGCCAGAGACAGAAGGAGCACCACCGCGGAGACGCGCAGAAAGCGGGATTCCAGGCCGCCTTCCAGCCGGAAGAGACTCGGGCTGATCTGGCGCATATCCTGCAAGTTCGGCATTGAGTACCGCAGTTGCCAGGCGCGCGCGGCCACCCAATACAGAATGATGCAGAGGATCACCAGCCCTAGCGCGTATCCACGCACCATCCCGTAAAACGGCAGGTCGAACAGATAAAACGAGAGTGGCTTGTCGAAGATGGCATCGCGCCACGCGGAGGTTGCGGCCGGAAGACCGCGCGAACCGGCGAAGCGCACCACCGTCCACGCGTCGATGGACGCGGCGGAAACCAGGTATGCCACCAGCAGTAGCGCCAGCGCGGTGATGCGCGCGTAGAAACGGTGCTCGCTGAGCCTGGTCCCCGCAAATCTGAGGGCGCGCGCGTGCGCGATAAAAAGGACCGCGAAGGCCAACAACGTAGCGGCAGTCAGCGGCGCCACGTTATAGAAAAGCATGCTCAACCAGGTGCGGAACTGGCCGAGTTCTTGCCACCATGCAATCTCAATAACGTAAGAAGCCACGAATCGCGCGCCACCCAGCAAGACCAACAGAATGGCGCCGATTGTGACCCAGACCGCGGTGGAGGATCTCCGCCGCGGTCCTTCGATTTCATACTCAGGCATCCCCCAAGCGTACCACCACGCGTTAGCGCTATTTCCCTAGAAACTTCGCGATATCGTCGATTACTTCCGGCGCGACATGGCCTGGCTTCGTGTACTCCTCCGGCGCAATCTTGCCTTCCCCGGCAATGAACATATGGTTCAGGGCCGGGTAACTGCGCAGCGTGACATTCTTCCGGCTGGCCACCGCGGATTTCCAAAGCGCGAAGTCCTTCATAGTGACCTGGTAGTCGCGCTCGCCTTGCAGAATCAGCATGGGGACAGTCAGTCTCTTGGCCGCCGCGGCGACATCGTAAGCCTTCAGGTCGAGCCAGTAGGAAGGCGGGGCGGTTACCGGACCTACGCTCACCGGCGGCCCGTCTTCGTCGCCCGTTTCCAGGCCTTTCACTTTGGCCGCCTGGCCGCGCAACAGTTTCAATTCGGAGTCCGTGCCGCCCAGGTATTGGCTTTGCTCGACGATGGCATCCCACATTGGAGTCACGTTGCCGGCCAGGATCACCACTCCCGCAAGCTTGCCATCCTCCTCGGCAATCCTGGGCGCCAGGTTGCCGCCCATGCTGTGGCCCAGCAGGAAAATGCGCTTGGCGTCCACTTCCGGCTGTGCGCGCAGCACGGCGGCGGCTCTGACGGCGTCGTCAACGGTCTCATCCATCACCGTCATGTTCTGCAATGCGGCCATTTTCACCTGGTATTGCCTGGTCCGTTTCTCATAGCGAAGAACCACGACGCCGCGCGAAGCCAGGCCTTCGGCCAGGTCCTTAAACAGCTTGTTCGGCCCCAGGGTTTCGTCGCGGTCGTTCGGACCGGAGCCATGCACCAGAACGATCGCCGGAAATGGCCCGTTGCCCACCGGCACGGTCAGCGTCCCGGGCAGCTTCCATTGATCGTCCCCAACGGTTACGTCGCGCTCACGAAACGAATCAGGCTTGCTGTACGCGGGACGGACCCACGGCGCCTCGGGCGCCGCGGCCGTCCGCGCCATGAAAAAGCCGGCGAGCTGCCCGCTAGGATTCATGGTGAACTGGAACGCGATAGTCGCCTTGGGAAACACAACGGGAATGACTACGATCCTATTGTTTCCCGCCGGATGTAGCGCCGCATCGCCGATCTTGCCGGCCCCCAGGGACGCGATCTGGTCTCCAAGCCCCTTCAGTTTGTCTTCCGCCAGACTCGGATTCGCGGCCATTTCCGGTGTGAACATCTGCCGCATATCCGCGTACTTCTGCCCGAGAAACAAGTCCAGTGCTTTTCGCGCGGCGGCGCTGGGGTCCTGGGCCGCGGCGGACTGCGCCATCGCCAGTCCGGCGGAGAAAAGAGCGCACAAGATGCGTGGAATCATAACTTCATGATACGGCCACTCCGCGGCGCCGGAGTTTCGATATAATTGCCCCATATTGCTCGGAGCTAAATCAGCCAAGGAGGAGAATTATGGACTACGCGCATCCCGAAGCGCTTGCCAGCACCGACTGGGTCGCGCAGCACGCCGCCGATCCGAACGTCCGGGTAGTGGAAGTCGACGTCGATACCAAAGCCTATGACGAGGGGCACGTGCCCGGCGCGCTCGCCTGGGCCTGGAACACGCAACTGTGCGACACCCTGCGCCGTGACATCCTGTCCAAGGAGCAGTTCGAGGAATTGATGTCCGCCTCCGGCGTGGGCAACGATTCCACGCTCGTGATTTACGGCGACAACAACAATTGGTTCGCCGCATGGGCGCTGTGGCAGGCCAAGATCTACCACCATCGCGACGTCCGCCTGATGAACGGCGGCCGTAAGAAGTGGCTTGCCGAAGGGCGCGAGCTTTCCACCGAAGTCCCGCGCGTTCCGCGTAAAAACTACCGGGCGAAGGACGCGGACCTTTCGCTGCGGGCGTTCCTGCCCCAGGTGCGGGAAGCATCCAGCCGCCGTTCCGCGTCGCTGGTGGACGTGCGCAGCCCGCAGGAATTCACGGGCGAGATCCTGGCGCCTCCGGGGCTTCCGGAAACCTGCCAGCGCGGCGGCCATTTGCCCGGGGCGCGCAACATCCCGTGGGGCAAGGCCTGCAATGACGATGGCACATTTAAATCGGCCGATGCACTGCGCCAGCTTTACGGCGCGGAAGGCATCGACGGCGCCAAGCCGGTGATCGCCTATTGCCGCATCGGGGAGCGGTCCAGCCATACCTGGTTCGCGCTCAAGTATCTGCTCGGCTTCGACAACGTGGCTAACTACGACGGCTCCTGGACCGAATGGGGCAATCTGGTGGGCGTGCCCGTCGAGCGTGGCGCAGCCGCGGGCGCGGCCGGGGCCTAGCCGTGCGCGCGGAGGAGTTTCAGGAGCGCAAGGTGGAGGTGGGCGGCTGGATGGTGAACGTCGCCAGCTACCGCACCGGCGCGGAGTGGCATTCCAAAGCCGATAACGTTTCGCCCGGCGCCGGGCTGGCCCGCGCCAGCGGAGCGACCCGCGAAGAAGCCGAAGACCGGGTCCTCCGCCGCGCCAGGCAGTTGCTGGCCAGGACCCAGCGACACATCGTCTAGCGGTGTGCATCCAGGCAACCGCTCTCCTACGTTACGTTCCCGGCTCGGTTCGAAGTGCCTGAATTTGCTGAGCCGCGAACGTAAGAGAGCGGTTGCTCCCCACCGCTACAACTCCGCCAATTCCTCTAGCCTAAGCCTGCCCGTGTAGATGGCCATTCCCAGCGCCGCATGGACGTTCATGGCCAGCAGCGCGCGCACTTCATCCAATGTGGTGATGCCGCCCGCCGCGGTCAGCTCCAACGAAGTCGCCGAGCGCAACCGCCGGAACCAATCGAGGTCGGTGCCTTGCATCATCCCTTCCTTGTCCACATAGGTGCATAGAAAGCCCGAGCAGTAAGGTTCGAGCGCGGGCAGGACTTCCTCGGCGCTGAGACCCGTGGATTCGCGCCAGCCCTTCACCACAATCCGCCCACCCTTGGAATCGAGCGCGATCAGAATACGGTCCCGCCCGATGGCCTCGCGTAGAGAGTTCAGGAATGCCTCGTCCGGCCCGCCGGGACCAAAAGCCGAGGTTCCTACGATCACCTTGCGCGCGCCTTGCGCCGCCAGGGCCTCGGCCCGCGCCACCGTGCGCACGCCACCGCCCACGCGCGCCGCCGCCTTCGAAGCCATCATGCGGACCAGGTCGTCGTTCGAGCCGCGCCCCATGGCGGCATCGAGATCGATCACCTGGATCTCCGGGAACGCGGCGAACTTGCGCAGCATCTCTTCCGGCGAATCGCCTTCCAGCGCCTTCTCGCGGCCCTGCACTAACTGGACCACCTTGCCGTCCATCAGATCGATGCAAGGAATAATCATGCCAGCCTCATAGGGATGCCGCGCGCGGCCAGTTCCTCTTTCAACCGGTTGACCGTGTAAGTCCCATAATGGAAAATCGAGGCCGCCAGCGCCGCGTCCGCGCAGCCGTCCGTCAGCACGCGCACGAAGTGCTCGGGGCTGCCCGCGCCGCCGCTCGCAATCACCGGAATGTGCGTGGCCCGCGAGACCGCCCGCGTGAGCGCGCAATCGAAGCCGTCCTGCACGCCGTCGGTGTCCATGGACGTCAGCAGGATTTCGCCCGCGCCCAGTTCCTCGCCGCGCGCCGCCCAGGCCACCGCATCCGTGCCCTCATCGTCGCGCCCACCCCGCGTGAAAACGTGCCAGCCCCCGGGACCGTGCCGCCGCGCATCGATGGCCAGCACCACCGCCTGCGCGCCGAATTCGTTGCTCAACTCCGTGATCAGCTCCGGCCGCCGCACCGCCGCCGTGTTGACCGAGACCTTATCGGCGCCCGACATCAGAATGCGCCGAGCGTCCGCCACCGACCGGATGCCGCCGCCCACCGCCAGCGGGATGAACACCTTGCGCGCCGTGCGGGCAACCACGTCGGCCATGATTTCGCGCGCGTCGCTGGAGGCCGTGATATCGAGGAACACCAACTCGTCCGCGCCATCGCGGTTGTAGCGTTCGGCGAGATCCACGGGGTCCCCCGCATCGCGCAGATTAACGAAATGGACGCCCTTGACCACGCGCCCGCCCGTCACATCCAAACAAGGAATAATTCGTTTGGCCAGCATAAAAAGCATTCAGGCCACAGATAAACACAGATGAACACAGATAAGAAGAACCAAAGAAACATAAGGATTTTGTTTCTTATCTGTGTTCATCTGTGTTCATCTGTGGCCATAACTCTTCTCCTCAGATCTCCAAGAAACTCCGCACGATCCGCAGCCCCACGGGTCCTGATTTTTCCGGATGAAACTGCACGCCGAACACGTTGCCCGCTTCTAGCACCGCCGTGTACGGCGTTTCGTAGGTGCAGGCCGCCGCCGTACGGCTGTTTTCTGGGACGTAATAGCTATGCGCGAAATACACGTAAAGCGGCGTCTCCGGCTTGCCCAGCAGCTTCGATTCGCGCCGCAATTCCAGACTGTTCCAACCCATGTGGGGCACCCGCGCGCCCATGGGAAACCGCTTCACCGGTCCTTCGAAGATCCCCAGTCCGCGGACTTCCGGCGCTTCCTCGCTGGTCTCGAATAGCGCTTGCAAGCCCAGGCAGATCCCCAGGAACGGCACGCCCGCGCCGATCCGCTCCGTCAACGCCTGCCGCACGTCGAGCGCGTCGAGCGCCCGCATCATCTGCCCGAAATGACCCACGCCCGGCAGGATAATCTTGTCCGCCTTGCGCAATCCCGCCGCATCCCGCGCCAGTTCGTACTCGCACCCCAGTTCCGACAGCGTATTCTGAACCGACCGCAGATTGCCCGCGCCGTAGTCGAGGATCGCAATCATAGCAGTCCCTTGGTGGACGGCAGTTGGTCCCTCAGGCTCGGGTCCTTCGAGCAGGCGTACTTCATGGCCCGCGCGAAACACTTGAAAATCGCTTCGATCTTGTGGTGGCTCGACCGCCCGTAGAAAACCTTGGCGTGCAGATTAGCCCCCGCGTGGTTCACGAAGCCGCCGAAGAAATCCTCCAGCAGCTCGGCTTGCAGGTCGCCCACCAGCCGCACCTTCACCAGGTCTTTGTAGACCAGCGCCGGACGCCCGCCCAGGTCCAACGCCACCACGGCCATGGTTTCGTCCATCGGCAGGACAAAATAACCCGCGCGGTTGATCCCCTTGCGGTCTCCCAGCGCCTTCTTGAACAACTGGCCCAGCACGATGCCGACGTCTTCCACCGTGTGGTGCTGATCCACGTCCAGATCGCCGGCGGCCAGCAGTTTCAAGTCGAAGCCGCCGTGCCTCACGAACAATTCCAGCATGTGGTCGAGGAAGCGTATGCCGGTGGCGATCTCGTACGCGCCGTGCCCCTCGATGGTCAGCACGCCGGTAATCTTCGTCTCCTTGGTATCCCGCCGAATGGCCGCCCGCCGCATCACGCGAATACCTCCTCCAAATAATTAATATCGTCGACGATGGCGTAAGCCTTTTCTTCCTGGAACAGAAATACCAGGTCCAGATACGCCGGGTTTGAAGGCGCGGCGATGCCGATGAACGGAACCCCCGCCGCGCGCGCGCACCGCGCGTCGTCCACGCTGTCGCCGATGTAGTATGCCGGGCCGGCTCCGTCGCCGCTGAGAATCTTGAGCAATCCCTCCGGGTGCGGCTTGCGCTTCTCCACGTCGTACATGCCCACCACGGGGTCGAACGCCAGGCCGCTCGCGAAACGGTTCAGCGTGATATCGGCCTCTTCGCGCGGACGGCCCGTGAAAATCGCCAGGCGGAAGCGCTCGCTCAGTTTCTCCAGCGCCCCGGGCCGCGCCATCCACCGCTCCCGCAGTATCAACCCATCGCCCCCGTTGCCCAGAAAAACCCGCTGAAAGCACTCCTTCACGCCTTCGAACGGCGCATCCACACCCGCCTCCCGGATGATGTGGTGGGTGAGTTCCCAATCGTCGTTGAAGCCGCCCTGATTCTTGTAATCTTGAATCCGCGAGCGCGGCATTTCGACGCCGGTGAAGCGCGCCACCGTCCGCGCGATGGTCTCGCGGTACGATTCGGTGACGTCCACCAGCACTCCGTCCATGTCGAAAATCAGCAGCGGCTTCATCGGCGCCAGATCTCTCCCAGGGCGGCCATCAGATCGCGGGTCTGTTTGCGCGTTCCCACCGTGATGCGCACCGCTCCCGGAATTTCGTAGCTGCGGTCGCGCACCAGGATGGCCCGTCCCCGCAGCGCGTCCCGCACCTCGATGGCGCGCTTGCCAAATTGCGCCAGCACGAAATTCGCCGAGCTGGGTATATACGGAATGCCGAGCCGCTCCAGGCCCAGGCAAAGCACCTCGCGCGCGGCCAGCACCTCCGCCACGTAATTGCGAACGAATTCCCCGTCCGCCACCGCGGCCTGCGCCGCCGCCACGGCCAGCGCATTCACGCTGTAGGGCGATTGCGCCTTGCGCAGAAACGCGATGTTGGCCTCATGGGAGAAGATACAGCCCAGCCGCATCGCCGCCATGCCGAAGACCTTTGAAAACGTCCGACAGACGAACAGATTGGGCACGCGTCCAATCTCTCCTAAAGCGGTGACGCCCGAAAACTCGTAGTAAGCCTCATCCACCAGCACCACCGCTCTTCGCGCGCGCCGCAGGATGCGTTCAATCGCCATCAGCGAGATGCCCGTGCCGGTGGGATTGTTGGGGTTGGCCAGTAGCACCGCGCGCGTGGCCGGCCCGATCGCCTCCAGAACCTGTTGCAGCGGGAATTCCACCCCGGGCTGCGGGTATTCCACTTCCCGTATCTTCGCGCCCGCCACCTGGCTGTAGAAACGGTACATGGCGTAGGAGGGCTTGAGCGTCAGCACTTCCTGCCCGTCGTCCACGTACGTGTTGATGAAGATCTGAATGGCCTCGTCGGTGCCGTTGGTGAACGTGAACTGTTCGGGGGCGACATTGAAATAGCGTGCGACGGTTTCTTTCGCCTCCGCGTAATCGGGGTAGGTGGACAGACGCCCGGCGGCCGTCCGTTCCTTGAGCGCCGCGACCACGCGCGGCGAGCAGCCCACGGTATTCTCGTTGAAATCCAGGCGGAGCTTATCGAACCGGTCGCCGGTGGGAGGCGAATACGGCGCCATCGAGAGCACCGCCGGCCGAGGCTTGATGCCGCCTTTGGGAAGCTTCATGAATGCTCCTTGTGCAGGTGGGGCAAGCGCTTCCGCCTGCCAACCGGCGCCTCATCCAGCCGTACTTCCACCGAACGCGCGTGCGCTTCCAATCCTTCGGCGCGCGCCAGCGTGGTAATCGCCGGAGCCAGACGCTTTAAGGCTGCCTGGTTCAACTGCTGCACCGAGATCGCCTTCACGAAATCGGCCACCGATAATCCGCCGCGCTGCCGGGCGGCGCCGCCGGTGGGCAGTACATGGTTCGGTCCGGAGGCGTAATCTCCCGCCGCTTCCGGGCTGAACGGCCCAATGAAAACGCTGCCCGCATTCTGGATTCGCCCCAGCAGGCTCTCATCGGGAATGCTCAGATGCTCCGGCGCGAACCGGTTCGCCAGGTCTACGGCTTCATCGAGCGACTTCGTCACAACGATCGCCGAATTACTGGCAATCGCTCTCCCGGCCACCGCCGCTGTAGGCAAACCGTCCAACTGCCGTTCGATTTCGCGCGCCACCGCCGCCGCCAGCCGCTTCGACCCGGTCAGCAGCACGGCCGAGGCGTCCACGTCGTGTTCGGCCTGCGCCAGCATGTCCGCCGCCAGTCGGCGCGGGTCGCCCTCCTGGGCAACGATCAGGATCTCCGTGGGTCCCGCCACAAAGTCGATTCCCACCTCGCCGGCCAGCAGTTTCTTAGCCGCCGCCACATAAATGTTTCCCGGCCCCACGATGCGGTCCGCCTTGGGAACCGTGCGCGTGCCGAATGCAAACGCCGCGATGGCCTGCGCCCCGCCCATCTCGAAGACGTCGGCCACGCCCAACAGGGCCGCCGTGCCGAACACTTCCGTCACGGGCCGCGGCGATGCCACACAGATATTGCGCACGCCGGCCACCCGCGCCGGAACCACGGTCATGACGATGGTCGAGACCAGCGGATAACGGCCGGACGGAATGTACGCCGCCACGCGATCGAGCGGCCGCACGATTTGCCCCAGCCGCAAGCCGGGCTTCATCGCGCGCATCCACTCCGCGGGCATCTGCCTCTCGGCAAACGCGCGCACTCCATCCGCCGCCGTCGCCGCCGCGCGTACAAACTCCGGCGACAACCGCTGCCGCGCCGCCAGTAGTTCCCTTTCCGGCACGCGCACGCTCTTGCGCGCCAGCCCGTCGAACTTCCGCGCGTATTCCATCAGCGCCGCGTCGCCGCGCTTCCGCACGGCCGCCAGTATCGGCGCAACCACCGCTTCCGCTTCCGCCATGCGCGCCGCCTTGCGCGTCAGCAGGCGCCCGGCGTCCTTGCTTTCGATAATCCGGATCACAGTACGATCTTGTTCAGCGGGTATTCCACAATTCCCTCGCCGCCCGCCTGCTTCAGCTTCGGAATGATATCGCGGACCGTGCACTCGTCCAGAATCGTGTTTACCGCCAGCCATTCCTCGTCGCTCAAGTGCGAGATGGTGGGCCGCTTCAGCGCCGGCAGCACGCCGAGCACGCCGGCCAGGTTGTCCTTGTGAACGTTGAGCATCAGCCCCACCTTGCCCAGCGCATTGATGGCGCCTTCGAGCAGCATTTTCATGTCCTCGAGCTTGCGCCGCTTCGCCGCATCCGCCCAGGCCGCCTTGTTGGCGATCAACTGCGTGTTCGATTCGAGCACCGTGTCGATGATCTTGAGCTTGTTGGCGCGCAGCGACGATCCCGTTTCGGTGACTTCCACGATGGCGTCCGCCAGCACCGGCGGCTTCACCTCCGTCGCGCCCCAACTAAACTCCACCCTGGCCGTCACGCCGTGCCGCGCCAGGTAGCGCTTCGTCGCGCCCACCAGTTCCGTGGCGACAATCTTGCCTTGCAGGTCCTTTACCGAGTGAAAGTTCGATGCCTCCGGCACGGCCAGTACCCAGCGCACCTTGCCGAAGCTCTGCTTGGCGTAAATCAAGTCGGCCACGGCCACCACATCGGCCTCGTTCTCCTCCACCCAGTCGCGGCCGGTGAGTCCCGCGTCAAGCACGCCGTCCTCCACGTAGCGCGCCATTTCCTGCGCGCGGATCAGCATGCACTCGATTTCCGGATCGTCGATGCCGGGGAAATACGAGCGCGTGCCGACCGTGATAACGTATCCGGCGCGCCGGAACAGGTCGATGGTGGCGTTCTCCAGGCTGCCCTTCGGAATGCCCAGCTTCAGCTTCATTTCTTGCTCCCGTAAACAGCCGAGGGGTCGTACGCCGGGGCTTCGGCCACCTTCCACTCGCCATCTTCCAGGCGCCGGAAGAAGCAGCTCACGTAGCCTTCGTGGCACACGCCGGGACCCAGCGCTTCCACCTTGACCAGCACGGCGTCCGCGTCGCAATCGGTCGAAATCTCCTTCACCACCAGCCGGTGGCCGGAGGTTTCGCCCTTGAGCCAGAGCTTCCGCCGCGAGCGGCTGTAGAACGTGACGAAACCGGTTTCCACAGTCTTGCGGAAAGCTTCTTCGTTCATGTAACCGAGCATCAGCACCCGCCCGGTGGCGTAGTCTTGCACGACCGCGGGCGCCAACCCATCGGCCTTTTGAAAGTCCAAAGTCATCGCGTGAGCAAAAAAAAGCCCGCCTTTACCGCGGCGGGCGTCCTTTCCGATTAAGTATTGCTTGAAATCAGGACACGGCCCGTCGCATGTTCGCATGGGTATGATGATGCCGTGCGACGGTGGCTGTCATAAACCAGAAGTATAGCACAACGTGGGGCGCTCACAGGTGCGTGGTAACATCCCTGAACCCAGTGGTTCTCGTCCCTGCCGGCTCCTTTTCCTGGAATTCGGCTGGAGGTACTGAGCGTCCCGTAGCAGCGGGAGTACTACCGCGGCGGCGCGTCTTACGGGAGAATCGGTTTGTGAGCATACAAACATTTCTGACCGGCGGGCTTAATATCAGTATCGGAAACTATGAAATAGGGCACGGGATTCACGAACTCTGTTCGAGGATGGTGGACCTGAGCTACGTGCAAGCTACCAATTTCAGCGAGCGTACTGTCGTAGTAGTGTCGATTTTCGTTTGTTGTACCGCGGTAATCCGCTGCATTCGCACTGCTATCCACTAATATCGGGTCCGGGGCCACGAGTATTATCGAAGGCCGTCCAACCAGGCTTCCACTTTTTCAGCCCACAGCTTTCCGTGCGCTTGCAGGCCTTGTGCGCTCATGTGGACCCCGGTTCCGTGATTCTGCCGGTTGCTTCCGGTAAGCGCATCGGTATCGGGACCCTCCAGAGCGAGACCATCCTTCCACAGCGCCGCCTGCGCGGCTCGAAGCTCAGGCGCGCCGGGATCGTCGGGAGTGTGGTAGCTCACCTGCGCCACCAGCCACGGAAAATCCCAACCTGCCCGCGAGCGCATCTCGCGAATCAGCCGCTCCATCATTTGCCGGTACTCCGCCGGCGCGATTTCGTGCCCCGGTCCCTGATGTGCGTCGGATTCGCCCTGGTGCCAGAGCACCGCGCGGAAGCCGTGCGGCCCCAACTGCCGGATCCGCTCCAGCATCCCGTCGAAGAGCCTGCCCGTGGATTCCCACTCGCCATCGCCAGCCTCCTCCACGAACTTTGCGCTGGTGGGCGGCGAATGGAACCGGTCGCCTTTGGGCAGCCACTGCCGGACGCTGGTTCCGCCGGAACCCACGCTGGCGACCCCGACCGGCGCGTGGTAATGCTCGTACATGGCATCGCCGAAGGCCGGAATGAAGCTCCCCTGCTTGCTGCTATCCTGCACGCCCGGCTGCGGATCGTCCGCCAGCCGCCACGCCGCGCCATCGAACGTCGCCACCATTCCCGTCCGAATCCGCTGGGCCTCTTCGCCGTAATTGGTCGAGTTGGACTGCCCGGAGATTACGAAGACCTCGCCGATACCGGTATGTTCCACGCCGGCGCCGCCCGTTCGCTCGCCGCCCGACAGGATGCGGACTTCGACGCCGTACCAGCCCCCGGCCGGCGCCTCGATCCGCCCATCGAACGCGCAAGGCGCCACCACCGGAATCGGCTGCCAGGCCCGCCCGTTGATGCGCGCTTCGGCGGCATCGCAAGCCCGGTCGGCCGCGCCGCGTACCAATATCGCGCCCTCCTCCATGGAGGACCGTTGGAAGACCTGGTAATCGCGCGGCGAATCGAGAGTAACGGTGGCCGCGCGGGCCGCCATCGCCACCAGCGCCGCGCAGGCCAACCCGAACAGCCGCCGGTCCATGTCAGTTCTCGATCGACATTTTTCTGGTCAGCTCCATGGCCGCTTCGGGGGTGGTGCTGGTACCCATTTCCGTATCCAGGTAGCCGCTGTAGCCCGACTCGCGCAAGACCCTGAGCATATACGCGTAGTCCACCTCGCCCGTCCCCGGTTCCAGGCGGCCCGGAACCTCGCCGATCTGCACCAGGCCGATCCAACCCTTCGCAATGCCCTGCCGGAGGTGGGCGGTGATATTTCCCTCCATCAACTGGAGATGGTACATATCGAAGCAGACTTTCACATTTGGATGCGCCACTTCGTTGACCACGGGAAATACCGCCGCCGCGGTGTCGAGCGCCATGCGGACCTGCCCGGTTCCGGTACTCAGCGGCTCGATCACCAGCGTCACGCCTTGTTCTTTGGCGATGTCGCCGGCCTTCTTGAGCCCGCTGACAAGCTGCGAATGTTGGGTCTCCGAAGGGACATCCGGCTGTGTGCGGCCGACGAAGATGATGGGCTGCGCTCCGCCGAACTTCGCGGCTATTTTGGCGAATTTGGCAATTTCGTCCAGGTAGACCTGCTCCTGACCGGGTTTGGTAAGCCCCGTGGAACTGCCCGCCGCGCCCGTGCCGCTGATGCTGGCGCACTTCAGGCCGGTCCGCTGCTGCACCGCGAGCATCGCGTCCTGTTCCTGCTCGGTGGCGGACCAAAAGCTGTAAGCCTTGAAGCCATGCGCCGCGACCATCTCGACCCGCTGCGCCTTCGGCATGGTTCGCGGAAACATGATCTCGATGTTGATCGACAACGTGTACGGCGGCGGAGCCAGTCCCGCCCTGGCCGGCCGGGTATCGAGCGCAACGGGAATCGCCGCACTCGAAACGATCATTGCGCGTCTGCTGATGAGAGATTTCACGAAGCCCCCTGTCAAACCAAGTTAACATGCGGTCGAAGCGAGGCTTGGGCCGGGGCATCGGGCTGCCGAAAATCGCCCTCTTGGCGCATCGATTTGGGCAAATGCCCAAACTCGAATTGCAACTTGCTGATTCTAAACTCGGGCCTTTTCGATTTTGGGCAAGACGCCCAAATTCGGCAGCCAAATGGGGCATCCTACCGGAACAGAACCGTCGCAAAGTCGCCGAGGAAGTTGCGCCACAGGAACCAATAGTGCGAACCCGGGATTTCCTTATATGACGTATTGAAGCCCAGCTTCTTTACCTCATCGGAGAGGGCCACGGTGCCGGCGCGGGCCATATCGGTGGTTCCGGCGCCAAGCCAGTAGTATTTCACGCCTCCCTTCTTGAGAGCCTGGAGCTGACTTTCGAAAGTTGGGTCTCCCACCTGTCCACCGCCGCTGAATACGCCGATGTAGGCGAAAACGCCCGGATTGTTGTTGGTTGCGGAGACGGTGTGCATGGCTCCCATCGAAAGACCGGCGATGGCGCGGTTTTCCTTGTTGGGGATCGCGCGATACGTCTTCTCGACGAACGGTATCACGTCCTTCACCAGGCTTTCCGGGTAGGAACCCGCGTATGCCTGCACCCCGCGTCCGCCGCCTGCCCGTCCCCCAGCGGCGCCTGCCGGGGCCGGAGCCGCAAGGCCGCGTCCCATGCCGAGCCCGCCCTGAGCCGCCTGAACCGGTGGCGGCGCCGGCGCCTGCACCTGCTGTCGAGCCGGCGTCGGACCGAACCCGAAGCCTTGCGAAACGGTCTGCGTGGCGTTGCCGTTAGGCATCACCACGATCATCGGCTTGGCCTTGCCCTGTGCAATCAGGTTATCCATAATGATGGGGGCGCGGCCCATCACGGTCCATGCGTCTTCGTCACCGCCGCCGCCGTGCAGAAGGTATAACACGGGATATTTCACCTTGCTGGTCTGGTAGTCGGGCGGCAAGTAGACGTACATGCGGCGGCGCGCCTCTTTCAGCGTGGGCGAGGGGTACCAGATCTGCTCCACCGTCCCGTGCGGGACGTCCTTAAAATCCCACAGCTCGTCAGCCGGGCCGGAGATCATCAGCAGATTGTCATACCGGACGCCGTCCCGCTGGGTTTCCCCATTGCCCGGGTCGAGAGCTTTGACGCCGTCAACCATGTACCAGTAGCCCCACAACTGGTCGCCCATCGGCCCGATGGTCGTCGACCAGACACCGTCGGCGCCCTTTGTCATCGGGAGATTGGTAGCGCCGTCCCAGCTTCCGTTCAACGTGACCTCTTGGGCTTTGGGCGCGGAGAGCCGGAATGTGACCGTCTTGTCCGGATGGATCTCCGGCGAAACGATGCGAGGCGCCTGCGCCCCGCGGCCGGCGGCCTGTGCCTGTTGAGCCTGTGGCGGCGGCGCCGGTTGGGCAATCACTGCGGATGCGGACAGGAGAGCCGCGGCAAGCCCCCCGATCCAGAGACTCTTATCAGTGTTCATGGTGCGGCCTCTCTTGCATTTCGGACTATCGAACCCCATTCAGTATACCCCCGGAGAACTTACTTCATGAGCTTCTGGTAGCGGAGCCAGTCGCCGAAGCGTTCGATCCAATTGTCGGTGGGTTGGTCGTGATTGGGCATGCCAAAACCATGGCCGCCGGCGGCGTAGGTGTGCAGCTCGGCAGGCTTGTTGGCGGCTTTCCAGGCCAGGAACAGGGCGGGGCTGGACGCGGATACCGGATCGTTGTAGGCGTGCAGGAAGAACGTGGGCGGGGCGTCGTCGGGGACCTTCACCTCGGCGGGGTTCTCGCAGCACGCGTAGATGGCGCCGACAAAGGCCGGGCGATTGGCGGCCGTGTGATCCAGGGCAGCCTGGACGGCGACATAGCCGCCCGCGGAAAAGCCCACAATGCCGACCTTGGCGGGGTCCAGGCGCCACTCGGCGGCGTGTTGGCGCACCATCTCAATGGCGCGCAGTCCGTCGGCGGCGGCCATGGCGCGAATCTGCGACTGCGGCGCGGGAGCACCGGCGCCGCGTCCCGCATTGGCTGCGGGATCTCCGCGTCCTGGCGTTGCCGCGCCAGTGGCGCCGCGGCCCGCTGTGGCCCGAGTCTGAGACTGGGCGAATTCCTTGTCGGTACCGCTGTCGGTGAGGCGGTACTTGAGAACGAAGGCGGCCACGCCGTGCCGCTGGAGCCAATCGGCTACCAGAGTGCCTTCGGAGTCCCAGGACAACATGCGGAACGCGCCCCCCGGCGCGATGACCACGGAAGTTCCCGTCGAGGTCTCGGCCGTGGGGAGATAGACGGTCATGCTGGGAGTGACCACGTTGCGGACGGCTTTAAGCGGGGGATTGCCCGTCGTATACCCGGCCTCCTTCTGAGTCCAGTTCTCGGAGCCCGGAGCGCCGTTGGGCCATAGGTTCACGACGTTGGTTTGCGCCGGTAGCAGAGCGCTTACGACCAGTAACCCGGCGATGACCGACGCGCCAGTGCGCGCGGGTGTTGGACTCTTGTGAGGGACCATATATGCACAATTCTACGACCGAAAGCCTTATACTGAACAAGAGCCGATATTCCTAAATTCCGGCTTCGGAGAGCGACGATGAAAACCGATTCCTCGCGTAGAAACTTCCTGGCGGCAGGGCTGAGCCTTCCCGTCGCCGGCATGGCAAGCGCTCCGGCGCCGCAGGCGTCTGCCGCTCAGTCAGCCAAACCCGCAGCTCCGCCCGCCGCGGCGGTCCGCTTCCGGACGCTGGGACAGACGGGGCTCAAGGTCTCGACGGTGGGATATGGGTGCATGATCACGTCCGATGCCAGCGTGGTTGCCCGTGCGGTGGACCTGGGCATCACCTATTTCGACACCGCGCGCGGCTACCAGAACGGGAACAACGAGCGCATGGTGGGAGGGGCCCTTAAGGGATCGCGCGACAAGATCGTGCTCTCGAGCAAGTCCGAGGCGAAGACGGCTGCGGATGCGACGGCAGAGCTCGAAACCAGCCTAAAGGAGTTGGGCACGGATCGCCTGGACATCTGGTACATGCACTCGCGGGATAGCGCCGCGGCCATTCCCGACGAGTTGGTGACGGTTTGGGAGAACGCCAAGAAGCAAGGGAAGATCCGCCATATCGGCATCAGCACGCACAACCCCAACGCCATTGTGGACCGCGTGATGGAAGTGGGGAAGTTTGAGGTCCTGCTGAGCACCTACAGCTTCGCGACGGGCGCCAGGAACGACCCGGCGTACAAGCGGCTGACCGACGCGGGCATAGGCCTGGTGGCGATGAAGGTGATGGCGCCCGCGGCCCGCGCGAAGAAGCCGAATGGGCCACTGGCGGCGCTGAAGTTTGTACTGCGCGACGGGCGATTTGCTACGACCGTTCCCAGCATGACCGACATGGAGCAACTGGAAATGAATATCCGGGCCATGTCGGAGCCTTTCACCGGCGCGGACGAGACGCTGCTGGCGGGGATCGATGAGGACATCCGGCCGCTTTACTGCCGCATGTGCCACCAGTGCAATGGCCAGTGCCCGAAGGGCGCGCCGATTCCGGAGACCATCCGGTTCCTGTCCTACGCCGATTTCTACGGGCAGTTCGCGCTGGGCCGGGAGCGATTCCAGGGGCTGTCGGCAGAGGCGCGCGCCATTCGATGTGGCGACTGCGCAACTTGCCAGGTGCAATGCCCCAACGGCGTCCACGTGGTGGACCGCATGATGCGGGCGCAGAAACTGTTCGCCTGAAGCCTGAAAGACGCTCGCTTTGGATGCGATTTGGGCAAAACGCCCAAACCCGGCCCGTAACGCGCTGATTCTAAATGGCGTCACTTTTGATTTTGGGCAAAATGCCCAAGAAGACAGACCAGGAGGTCCGTCCCACCCACGAGGGTTACCATAGGCGAAGACCATGCAACGACGATCCTTCCTTGAATTGTTGGGCCTTTCGGCCCTGTCTACGGCGGCTTCCGCCCAGACGCCGGAACCCGAGCAGGCGTCTGACGTACTCTCCCTCGCCGGCAGTTGGGAGTTCGCCCTGGACCGCGCCGACGCGGGCGTGAAAGAGCAGTGGTTTTCACGGCCGATGAAAGACCGCATTTCCCTGCCGGGCATCCTGCAAGCGCAAGGGTACGGCGACGATATCAGCGTCGATACGCCCTGGGTCGCGGCCCTGCCGCGCGATATGCGGTGGGACAAACTGCCCCAGTATCAGGCCTACACCAAACCCGGCCACGTGGAAATGCCCTACTTATCGCAGCCCCCGAAGCACTACCTGGGGGTCGCGTGGTACCAGCGCGAGGTGGAAATCCCCGAGGCGTGGTCGGGCAAGCGCATCCTGCTCACACTCGAGCGCACCCGTTGGGAAACCACGGTCTTCGTCGATGGGAAGCAAATCGGGTCGTGCCGCACGCTGGTGGCGCCGCACATCTATGACCTTGGCAAGCTTGCGGCCGGGAAGCGCCGATTGAGCATCCGCATCGATAACCGCATGATCCTGCCTTATCGGCCTGACGGACACAGCGTTTCCGACGCCCTCGGCGCCACGTGGAACGGCGTCGTGGGGAAGATCGAACTCGCCGTGACTAGCCCCGTGTGGATCGAGGACGCACAGGTCTACCCGGACATCGTGAAGCGGACGGCGCGCATCCGGATCGAAATCGGCAATTCCACGGGCAAAGCCGGTACTGGTGAAGTGAGCGCGGGATCAGTGCGCGCGGCCGTGAGCTGGGACGCCTCCGGCGGCAAAGCCGAGCTGGAGGCGCCGCTGGGGGCCGAGGCCAGGTACTGGAGCGAGTTCACGCCGGCGCTCGAACATCTGACGTTGAAGCTGACGGGCGGCGAGGCGGACGATACCCGGAATCTGATTTTCGGCCTGCGCGAGATCCGTCGCGAGGGTGTCCACATGCTGCTCAACCGCCGGGTAATCGATCTCCGCGCCACCCACTTCGGCGGCGACTTTCCGCTCACCGGCTTCCCCGCTACGGACGTGGCGACGTGGAAGCGCATCATCGGCGTGTGCAAGGCCTGGGGATTGAACGGCATGCGCTTCCATTCCTGGTGCCCGCCCGACGCGGCCTTCAGCGCGGCCGACGAAATGGGGTTCTACCTACAGCCCGAATGCGGCATGTGGAACTCCTTCGACGCCGAGGGAAAGATGCTCGCGGTGCTGGATGACGAAACCGCCCGTATGATCAAGGCCTTCGGCAACCATCCCTCGTTCCTGCTGATTGCCGCCACCAACGAGCCCGCCGGAAGCTATATCGCTCAACTGCCGGGATGGGAAACGAAGTGGCGGGCGGCGGATCCGCGGCGGTTGTGGACCGACGGCACGGGCCGGCCCGTGCGGCCGAGTCCAGGGCAGCCGTACGCGTCGGACTTCATCATCACGCCGGCTCGCGGCGCGCGCGGATGGTTCGGCAATGACTATGAGCGGATGCTGGCGGGCGTGGAAGTGCCCGCGCTCGGCCACGAGATTGGGCAATATTGCGCCTATCCGGACTTCAGCGTGATCGCGAAGTTCAAGGGCTACCTGCGGCCCGGAAATTACGAGATCTTCCGCGACTCGGCCGCCGCGCACGGATTGCTGAAGAAGAACAAAGAACTGGCGCACGCCTCCGGGCGATTCCAACTGCTGTGCTACAAGGAGGAAATCGAGGCCAACCTGCGCACGCCGAGCTTCAGCGGCGTGGAGTTGCTCGACCTGCACGACTATCTGGGGCAGGGCACAGCGTTGATCGGCGTGCTCGATACCTTCTGGGAAAGCAAAGGCTACGCCACGGCCGAGGAATTCAGCCGGTTCTGCGGCCCCACTGTTCCGCTGGCGCGGCTCCGCCAGCGCGTGTTCACGACGGCCGAATCGCTGAACGCCGATGTGGAACTGGCGCACTTCGGGGCGGCGCCGCTGACGGAAGCCACGCCCGAGTGGCGGATTGAGAACGCGGCGGGCGCGGTGGTGGCGAAAGGCGAGTGGCCCGCCCGCGGCATTCCAATCGGCAAGAATATCCCGCTGGGCAACGTGACCGTGGACCTCTCAAAGCTACCCGCGCCGCATCAATACAAGCTGGTGGCCGGACTGCGCGGGAAGCATATCGAAAACGATTGGAGGTTTTGGCTTTACCCGGCCGCCGCCAGCGGGACTGAGCCGGCCGACATCCTTATTACCAGCGCATGGACGGAAGCGGAGGCTCGTCTGGCCGCCGGCGGCAAGGTCCTGTTCCAGCCGAAGGCGCAGGACCTGGACGCCACCAACCCGCCAATTTCGACAACCCCCATTTTCTGGAACCGCCTGATGAACCCCAACGGGGCGTGGATGCTGGGGACCTGGTGCGACGCGAAGCACCCGGCCCTGGCTGGTTTCCCCACCGAGGCCCCATGCGATTTTCAGTGGACCGATCTGTTCGCGGGCGTCCATGCCCTGAACCTGGACGCGCTGCCACGGGAACTCGATCCCGTGGTACAGGCGATCGACGATTGGAACCGCAATTACAAACTGGGCCTGCTGTATGAATGCAAGGTGGGCGCCGGCCGCCTGGCAGTGTGCAGCATCGACCTGAACGGCGAGCGGCCGGGCGCCAGGGCGCTGCGAAAATCGCTGCTGGACTACATGACGGGCAATCGATTCCAGCCCACCGTGGCGGTCCCGGCGGCGGACCTCAGGAAGCAGTTAGTCAAAGCGTGAGACTGGGCGGACCGGCCGGGCAGCCGGGGTTAAAGCCCGCCGGTCTGTTTGCGCGCTTCTACTGGCCGCGGTCTCCGGCGGGCGCGGGATCCATCTGTCCACTTTGCCGCTCGGAATGTCGAAGGGATTGAACCCCGTGTTTCGTCAACTACGTCCTGTTTTCACGCAAGTCGCTCAGTTCAGGAGCCTGTCGGAGTGAAACTGCTGCGAGGTGGCCGGGCAGGCGCGCCGCACAGAGTTTGCCCCCGAACTTTGTGGATGAAAACACCGCTGGCCTCTCGGGTGCAGTCTTCTTGAGATCACCCTGTAACTGCGAGCGGGTCATTTCCAGGAGAACCCATTCGATGGCGGAATAACTTCAGGAAGTTATGCGTTGCACAGATCAGTTTCCATTCTGCGGCGACCCGCTTGAGCCCTCGCAGTCGGAACCTACGGATGTTGCGCATCTCTTTTTTCTCTTTTTTATCTCTTTTTTATCCTCTTTTTTATCTTCTTTTTTATCCTTGCGACTGGACGTTTCATGAGATGTCATACTCCATGGTCACCGGAGGAAAAATGAAGATTCACTCGATTTTCCTGCTGGTGCTGCTCGGTGGGTTGCTGCCCGCTACGAAAGCACGGGCGGACCTATTCGGCATCACGTTTTACGACGGAACTTCTACAACCGTCGATGCGGACGCGCGGATAAAGTGACGGAACTTCCCTGACGCCAGACTCGTGCGCGTGCTCTGGTAAAAAGCGTGCTATTGAGGAAATGCGATCTCGAATCAAAGCTATCTCCAAGGAGCGTTCCGTATGAATCGTTCGACCAGCGGCCGAAGTCTCGCAGTTATCGTTTCCGCCTGCACGCTGTTCTCACTCGGCGTTTTCAACCTCGCCAAAGGCCAATCCGGAGCGTCCGGCAGCGCACTCTCCGGGCCGCCGACAATTCTCGCGGAGTATCAGGCTCGCGCGCCCCGCAAGTGCGCCAGCGTCAAGGGGCCGCCATCTGTCGCGCAAGCATCTGCCCTCATTCAATGCTCCATGGATGGCCTTGCACCCAGGGGTCTGACGTTGATTCAGGACGTGAAGATCGAGGAAGGCACACCCAGAAGATTCGTCAGCAACACCGACGCCGGACTGGAAGGAATCGATCTGAATGCCATGGTAATCCCACTGCGCGGGAGCTACACGTCATATTTCTGCAACATTGTCAGCCCGCAGTTTGCACCGGCCGGCAAGAGCTGCCAGGTCAGCCCTATCGATAGCTCACCGGGATGGTGTTGGAAGACCTCGTTTGGCGATTACAGTTGCAAGATGCTAGGGGGCGTGCTGTCCTTTGGCCGCGGTCCGGCTCCCACCACTTATGGCTCGGGAGTAACCGCGGTTCTTCCCTTGTCAGCCGCAGCCAAAATGCCGAATCCTCGGCAGGATTCTCCATCTCAGTCGCAACAGACACAGTCGGATCCCTCGATTTGGAGGGACCCGGCAACCGGACTGGTGTGGGCCGGAGGAGCGAACCAATCAGCAGACCCGATGCCCTGGCAGCAGGCGACGGACCACTGCACGGCCCTCAAGGCCGGAGGCGCCAGCGGTTGGCGCCTGGCGTCGATTGAGGAACTCCAGACGGCATTCACGCACGATCTCCAGAAGAACGTAACGCTCAACGGCCTCGGCGCGTGGAGCAGCACCATGGACGGTCGGTTGGCAGCTTGGGGCTTCAACTTCAACCTGCGCCTGCGGCGATCCGACCCCCTCACAGCACAGTACTACTATTGGCCGCTATGCGTTCGCTAATTGCCCCTGCCGGGTTTCAAGCCTTACTATGGGCTGAACGTGGCCCAAGGCAAGACCCGTCGGCACGTCGGCAAAACCTGTCAGCCTGAGAGCCTGTCGGAGATAGAATTATCGCAAAGTACTTAACAGAGCGAA
>CAYWHA010000002.1:0-324755 GCA_964457555.1 uncultured Solibacteraceae bacterium | reverse complement strand
TGATCGCGCCGAAACGGTTGCGGAATTCCTTCACGATCACGCCGGAATCCATGCCCTGCGGCGCCTTTACCGCCGTCACCGACGATCCCGGCGACCCCGGCGCGAATAGCTGCAATCCCAGCGCCGTTACGGCCGCCCGCGTCGCCTGCGCCAGCAGTTGCGCGTTGGCGATCAGATTCGCCATGCCGATCTGCTTGACGTATTTCAAAGCCTCCGCCAGCGCCAGGATCATCGCGGTGGCCGGAGTCCAGCTCGATTCGCCCGCGTCGCCGCTCTTCTTCTCCTTCTTCAGGTTGAAGTAGTAGTGCGGCAAATTCGAGGTCTCCCCCATCTTCCACGCCTTCGGGCTCACCGACATGAACGCCAGGCCCGGCGGAATCATGAACGCCTTCTGCGATCCGCCAATCGCCACATCGATGCCCCATCCGTCGATATCGAGCGGCATCGTGCCCAGCCCCGTGATGGCGTCTACCACGAAGATCGCGCCGGTCTTCGCCACCGCCTGCGCCATGGCGCGTACATCGTGCATCGCGCCCGTCGATGTTTCCGAAGCCTGCACGAATACGCCCTTGGTGGCCGGTTCGGCGGCCAGGGCCGCTGCCACGCGCTCCGGAGTCACTACCTCGCCATACGGGGCCGTCAGCACATTGGCTTCCAGGCCATACGCCTTGGCGATCTCCACCCACCGTTCGCCGAATTTCCCGGCGCAGCACACCACCGCCTTGTCGCCGCGCGAGAACAAATTGGATACCGAGGCGTCCATGGCCCCCGTGCCGGAAGCCGCGAACATCAATACGTCGTGCGCGGTTCCCATGGTTTCCTTGAGATCGGCCAGACACGAGCGATATACCTTCCGAAACTCCTCCGTCCGATGGTGGATATCCGCGGCCATCATGGCGTGCAGGGCCGGCGGGTAAAGCGGCGTCGGGCCGGGCGTGAGCAAACGTTGCTTGCGGATGTACATAATAGGACTCTCTCCCTTTAAGATCTATTAGAATAACAGACAACATGTCTCTCATCGATAAGCTGCAGCAGGACATGACCGCGGCCATGAAGAGCCGCGCCGAGGCGCGCCTCAGCGCCCTGCGCATGATGAAGGCCGCGCTCATGAAGCAGAAGGTGGATTCGCCCAAGCCGCTCGACGAAGCGGCCGAAATGCAGGTGCTGAAAATGCTCGTCAAGCAGCGCACCGAAGCCGCCGACGCCTTTCGCAAGGCCGGCCGCATCGAGCAGGCGGAGAAAGAGGAGGCCGAGCGCACGCTCATCGAAACCTATCTGCCGGCCGCCGCCACCGAAGCGGATATGGATTCCGCCATCGCCGAAGCCCTGGCCGAGACCGGCGCCGTCGCCGCCAAGCAAATGGGCCTCGTGATGAAAGCCGTTCAGGCTAAGCTCGCCGGGAAGACCGTGGACGGCAAGGCGCTCAGCGACAAAGTGAGGGCGAAATTATCATGACGCCGCCTGCATCCGAAAAGCCAAAGTTCCAGTCGTATGTCCCCGACAAGACCGCCATGCGGGAGTTCACCCTGCGCGCGGTCCTGCTTGGCCTGGCGATGACTGTAGTGCTCGGCGCCGCCAACCTCTACCTGGGTTTGCGCGCGGGCATGACCATCGCTGCCACCTATCCCGCCGCGGTCATCGGCATGGCCATCCTGCGGCTGATGAACGGCTCGCTTCTCGAAGAGAATATCGCCCGAACCATCGGCTCCATCGGCGAGTCCGTGGCGGCCGGCGCCGTGTTCACCATCCCGGCGTTCGTGCTTTCGGGCGTGTGGCCCGCCTTCGATATGGCCAATGGCTACTGGAAATCCGTAGCCCTGATGGCCGTGGGCGGCACGCTCGGCATCCTGTTCGTCACCCTCCTGCGGCGCGTGATGGTGGAAGATCCCGACCTTCCCTTCCCTGAGTCCGTGGCCGCGGCCGAGATCCACAAGGCCGGCCAGCAGGGCGCCAAAGCCGCCCAGATCCTGTTCGCCAACATGGGCATCGGAGCCGCAACGTTCTTCCTCGGTTCCATTAACGTCTTCGCCGCCAGCAAAGATTTCCTGGTGCGCGTCGGTGACCTCGGACGGAGCGCCGTCAAGCTCACGCGCATGCCGGGAACCCCATCGCTACCGGCCGGCGCCATGACCACCTTCTCCGCCCCGGCCATCAGCCCCGCCTACCTGGGCGTCGGTTACATCATCGGGCCGCGCCTGGGCGCCCTGAACTTCGCCGGCGGCGTCTTCGCGTGGGGACTGCTCGTGCCGCTTCTGACGTTCTTCCTCGGACCCCAACTGGCGCCCTACGTCAGCGGGGAGAGCGGCTGGGCCGCCGTCGCCGGTTCCACCTGGTACAACATTGTGCGGCCCATCGCCGTCGGCGGCATGATGGTGGGCGCGTCCTTCACCCTCTTTCGCATGCGCAAGAGCCTCGGCATCGGCATGAAACGCGCCGTGGCGGATCTCAAGAAGTCCGCCGCCGCTCATGCGGCCACCACCCGCACCCAGCGCGATCTGAGCAGTAAGACGGTCTTCGCCGGACTGGCAGCGGTTTTCGTCTGCATGATTGCGCTGTACTACTACTTTACCGGCGTCATCGGCGCAGCCCTGGTGGCGGCCGTGGTCATGCTTGTGCTCGGCTTCTTCTTCGCGGCCGTCTCGGGAAACCTGGTGGGCATGATCGGCTCCTCCAACAACCCCGTTTCCGGCCTCACCCTCTGCACGCTCGTGATCGCCGCGCTGCTCATGATTTCCATGGGCATCCACGGCAACGCCGGCATCGCGGCCGTTCTCGGCGTGGCGGCCGTGGTCTGCGTCTCCTCCGCCGTAGCGGGCGAGATGCTGCAGGACCTCAAGGCCGGGCATATTCTCGGCGGCACACCCGCCAAAATGCAGATGGGCGACCTGCTAGGCATCGCCGCATCCAGCCTGGCGTTGTTCTTCCCGTTGATGTGGCTGCACCGCGCCTACACCTTCGGTTCGCCCCAACTCCCGGCCCCGCAGGCGGGGCTCATGGCCTCCCTCGCGCAGGGCATTGTGGGCGGTAACATGGCGTGGCCGCTCGTGGTGGTCGGCATTTTCATGGGCTTCGGCCTGATCCTGGTCGAGGTGAAAAGCCCCATGCTCTTTTCCGTCGGAATGTATCTGCCGCTTGAAACCACGTTCGCCATTTTCGTCGGCGGCATCTTCCGCTGGCTCACGGACAAGTATCGCGACAAAGGCGATTTCAACGCGGCGCAGAAGGCCCGCATCGAAAACGCCGGCATCCTCACCGCCGCCGGCCTCATCGCCGGAGAAGCCCTCTGCGGACTGGTGGTCGCCGGTTTCCGCGCGGCGGAAAAAAGCAAAGGTCACGCTATTTTGCCGGATGCCACGTGGTCGGGTTCGGCCTGGCTATCCATTCTCGTGCTGATCGCCCTGGCGGTCCTGATGATTCGCCTGCCCCTTGCCAATGCCGGCCGTCCCGACGAACCCGCGCCGCCCACCGCCATCATGTAAACTGCAAGAGTGAGCATGCGCCCGCGCGATACCTCGCCCGAAGCCTGGAAAGTCTTTATCGACCTCCAGCGGCGGATGCCGCCGGAAGTGAAACTCCAACGGACGTTGGAGTGGTCCACCTCGATGCGCCGTCTCGCGGAGGCTGGTCTGCGGGAACGGTATCCTCGCGCTGACGAGCATGAGATTCTCTTGCGCTACGCCAGGATGACGCTCGGCCCGGAGTTGTTCCGCAAGGCTTACGGCGACGCACTTCCCAACGATGGACCCATTAGCCGAAACGCTTAGATCGCTCGCAGCGGCCCTTGACCGCCTCGGAATACCCTACCTGGTCGGCGGGTCGGTCGCCGCCTCCGTCCGCGGTGTGGCGCGCGCGACTATGGACATCGATGTCGTCGCCATCATAGTGGCGCCGCAGACCGAGAGACTCGCGCGCGAGCTTGGCCCTGAGTGGTACGCCGACCCGGACCAGATGCGCGATGCCATCGCCGCCCGCCGCGCCTTCAACGTCATTCATATTCCGTTCGCGAACAAGGTGGACATCTTCCCCGCCACCGACGACTTTCATCTCTCCCAGTTGGAGCGTGCGACGCACGCCCCTCTCGCCTATCTCGGCGACTCCACCCAGTACCCCGTCGCGACCGCCGAAGACATCCTCCTGGCCAAGCTTCGCTGGTATCGCGAGGGCGGCGAAGTTTCCGAGCGCCAGTGGTACGACATCCAGGGAATCCTGTCCACCAGTCCAACCCTTGACCTGGCTTACACCCACTCCTGGGCCGCGCGCCTGCGCGTCGAGGATCTCCTAGCCAAGGCCCTGGCCGAAGCCGCCGCCTGAAACAGTGGGGCGGGCCTCCTGGCCTGCCTTCTTCGGGCCTGCCTTCTTCGACCGCCCCATAATTGGGCTGCGGCTATACTGCTTAGTGGCGGGCGTGCGATATCTTGAATCTATGCCCGCTTCGCCCCACGTCGAAACTCACTTCCAGGCTTCCGAAACCGTCCGCGACGTCGTGATCGGAATGTCCGACGGGCTCACCGTCCCCTTCGCCCTTGCCGCGGGCCTTACCGGAGCCCTCACCAAGGTCCACGTCGTGGTGATTGCCGGCCTCGCGGAAATTGCCGCCGGCTCCATCGCCATGGGTCTCGGCGGATACCTCGCGGCCCGCACCGACCGCGACCATTACGAATCCGAGCGCCGCCGCGAGATCTACGAAACCGAGCGCCTTCCCGACAAGGAACGGGAAGAAGTCGCCGACGTCTTCCGCGGCTATGGCATGGCCGAAGAGGCCATTACGCCTGTGGTGACCGCCATCAGCGCCGACCAGAAGCGCTGGGTGGATTTCATGATGCGCTTCGAACTTGGCTTCGACGAACCCGACCCGGCCCGCGCCCGCAACAGCGCCATCACCATCGCCCTGTCGTACATCGCCGGCGGCATGGTGCCCCTCACCCCCTATATGCTCTCGGCCAATATCTTCACAGGCCTTTCGTTTTCCGCCGCGGTCACCCTCATTGCGCTCTTCGTCTTCGGCTACGTCAAAGGCAAGCTGACCGGCATCGCGCCCCTGCGCGGCGGTCTGCAAACCGTCGTCATCGGTGGCCTGGCGTCCGCCGCCGCCTTCGGTCTGGCCCGCTTGATCAGTTGACCGCGCCGCCCGTGGTAAATTGAGTTTTGCCAATGCGAAACGTCGTCATCATCGGTTCCGGCTGCGCCGGCAACACGGCCGCCATCTATACCGCCCGCGCCAACCTCAAGCCGCTTGTCGTCGGCGGCCATCACGCCGGCGGCCAGCTCTCGCTCACCACCCTGGTCGAGAACTTCCCCGGCTTTCCCGAAGGCATCAACGGCCCGGATCTGGTCGCGAACATGAACAAGCAGGCGCAAAACTTCGGCGCCGAGTACGCCCACGGAGCCGTTCTGGACGCCGACTTTTCCGCGCGCCCGTTCCGCCTCAACATCGAGGGTGAGTGGGTCGAGGCCCGCACCGTCATCGTCGCCTCCGGGGCCTCCGCGCGCTGGCTGGACCTGCCTTCCGAGCAGAAGTTGATCGGCCATGGCGTGAGTTCCTGCGCCACCTGCGACGGCTTCTTCTACCGCAACAAGAACATCATGGTGGTCGGCGGCGGCGATTCCGCCATGGAAGAGGCCAATTTCCTTACCCGCTTCGGCCGCGAAGTCACCCTGGTGCATCGCCGCGACGAGTTTCGCGCCTCCAAAATCATGCTCGACCGCGCCCGCCACAACCCCAAAATCAAGTTCCTCCTGAACACGGTTGTCGAGGACGTCCACGACGCGGCGCAGGGCCTGGTCACCGCCGCTCGCCTGCGCAACGTGAAGACCGGCGAAGTCTGGGACCAGCCCGTCGATGGCTTCTTCGTCGCCATCGGCCACATCCCCAACACCGCCGTCTTCAAGGGCCAGATCGAAACCGACGCCGACGGCTACATCGTCTCCCACGGCGGCGCCCGCACCAACATCCCCGGCGTCTTCCATGCCGGCGACGTGCAGGACCGCACCTACCGCCAGGCCATCACAGCCTCCGGCGCCGGTTGCATGGCTGCCATGGAAGCCGAGCGCTTCCTGGAAGCGGAAGGACAGTGACACAATGATCGAACGCCTCTCGCCGCCCGGGGTTCCCGCCCCCCGCGGCCCCTATTCCCCGGCCGTCCGCGCCGGCGATTTCATCTTCGTTTCCGGCCAGGTCCCCGTCGACCCCGCCACCGGCAAGCTCGTCTCCGGCGACATCCGTGTCGAGACGCGCCAGACGTTGAACAACGTGAAGAGCATCCTCGAAGGCTGCGGCGCCACCCTGGCGGACGTGGTAAGGTGCGGCGTCTACCTTGCCGACGGCCAGGATTTCGCCGGCATGAACGAAGTCTACGCCGAGTTCTTCGGCCAAGCCAAGCCCGCCCGCTCCACCATAGCCTGCCAATTCGCCGTCCCCGGCATCAAAGTCGAGATCGACGCCGTGGCATATAAACCGGCGAAGTAGTATCCCCAAGGCGCTTTTGTCTGTCCAAGTAGCGATGAAGGAGGCCTCTCTGATCACCGACGGATCGTGCCTGGGCAATCCCGGTCCTGGGGGCTGGGCTTGTATCCTGCGATTTGGCGCCGCAAAGAAAGAGATCTTCGGGTACGATCCGCACACAACCAACAATCGAATGGAGCTGATGGCGGCCATTCAGGGCCTGCTCGCCTTCAAGGAGCCGTGCGAAGTGGAAATCACCACGGACTCCGAGTACGTCAGGCAGGGAATCACGCTGTGGGTGGAACGATGGAAGCTCCGCCACTGGTGGAAGAAGAGCCACCCTGTCCGTAACGCCGATCTCTGGATCGAGCTCGACGAGTTGGTTGGGATGCATAAGACGCACTGGATCTGGACCAAGGGTCACGCCTCGCACGAAGACAACAACCGGTGCGACTGGCTCGCCCAGAATGCCGCCAGACGGCAGGTCAGTTCCTGGCCCGATGGCAGGCCCCATGGACCGCTCACGCACAACCTGGGGCGCGACTACGTTCCCCCGAGGCCTCAGGCCGATCTCTTTGACGCTCTCGATCCCGAGGATGACGAAGAGGATCAAAGCGCGTCTGGCTAGAACTCATCGCCCGCTGGGGCGAAGAAGAGCGCGCGCAGTAATCCTGCCCGGCGCACGTCGGCAGTTGCACCAGTTCGAAGAAGTCGTTAGGTTGAAGCCGTCAGCACCACAGAGAAACTGGCCGAAGACCCCTTCCCCTTCGACGCCCTCTCCATTAGGGGTTATGCAGACTGGATCCCGGTCCGAAAAAGTCCGGTTGAAGCCGTTTTGACCCGCCGCTAAGCTCCCAGTCACAACATACTTTTCGCTGATAACAAACCAGTTATCCCAAGTTCCCGTACTTTCATGGTGTAACCTGGAACTGGTATATGAGGCCTGTGCCACTCCCCAATCGCGCACCGCGGAAATCACCCGTACCGCCGCCGGTCCTTGCCGGCGGTCTTCTTGGCCCCCGGCGCGCCACACGGCTCTGCGCCAAACGAACCCATCCGCCCTCTTCCCCTGTGGTTTCAACAAACACCAAACGAACCCAATCCGAAGTGGGGCGGGCAGGGGTGCCCACGTCTTCCGTGGGCCCGTCTGCCTTCTTGCCTGTCTTCTTCCGTCGTCCGGTCCAAAAGCACCAAACGAACCCAATCTTCGGCAGCCCTGTTGCCCACAGATACGCCGCGGCACGCCGCACCAAACGAACCCATTCGCCCTCTTCCCCCGTGTTTTCAACAAACGCCAAACGAACCCAATCCGAAGTGGGGCGGACCTCCTGGCCTCTCTTCTACCGTCCGGCGCAAATGCACCAAACGAACCCAATCGCACCCGTACCGCCGCCGGTCTTTGCCGGCGGTCTTCCTGCCCGCATTCCCGTCTCCCCCAGTCGCCCCAAACGAACCCAATCCGCCCCCGGCCCCCTCTTACCCCAGCCCCGGCACGCCACCCAGCGTCTTGGCGAACTTCACCGCCCGCAGGACGGCTTGCGCCACCGCCTCGGCCGCCGCTACCCCCAGCGTGTTGATGTCTGCCGTCTTAGTCCCCATCGAAAGCGCGAACGTGGTGTCGCCGTCGAACATGGTGTTGACCGGGTAAATGGCGCGCGCCACGCCCAGGCTCGCGAACTCCGCCAGTTTCTTGGCCTGCACCTTGGTGAGCCGCACGTTGGTAGCGGCCACCACCAGCGTGGTATTGCCGCGCCCCGCGCCTCCCGGTCCCGCGCCCCGCATCATCTGTTCGTTGCTATCGGCGAATTCGCGGCCGGCCGCGGTCTTCCGCGCTCCGGCGACAATCTTCCCCGTTGCCGGGTCCCGTACGTCGCCCAGAGCGTTCACCGCCACCAGCGCCGTCACCAGCACGCCCCCGGCAAGCTCCACCGTGTACGAACCGACGCCCGACTTCATCGCCCTTCCCATACCGAACATCTTGCCCACCGTTGCCCCGGTTCCCGCGCCTACGCATCCTTCCTTTACCGCATCGTCCGTGGCGGCCGCCGCCGCTGCCTCGCCCATCGCCGCCGTGGGCCGCACGTTGGCCTTGCCGATTCCCAAATCATACAAAATCGCCGCCGGAACAATCGGAACCTTGGCCGCTCCCGTCGCATATCCGAAGCCGCGGTGTTCCAGGTAGCGCCTGACCCCCGAAGCCGCCTCCAGGCCGAACGCGCTTCCCCCCGCCAGCACGATGCCGTGGACCTGGGGCGCCACATGCCCCGGATCGAGCGTGGCGATTTCCTCCGTCCCGGTCGCCGAACCGCGGATATCCACCCCGCCTACCGCCCCTTCCTCGCACAGGATGGCGGTGCAGCCGGTGATTCCCGCGAAGTCCGAAATGTGACCCACGCGAATCCCCGCAATGTCCGTAAGTCCTTTCATAGGTCTGAGTTTCCTGGTTGTATGGTAGCATCGAAGTCAGGACCGACCCCATTGCTCGACTTGCTGAAAGCGCCGGTTTTCGCGGTTCAGGAGTTCTTCCTTCTCACGAGCGCCGCTTTCCGGAATATTTTTCGCTCCCCTCACTACGGCGACGACGTCGCCCTTCAAATGGACGCCATCGGCGTGGGCAGCCTCCCGATTACAGCGATGATCGGTTTCTTCAGCGGCGCCGTCATGGCCCTGCAAATGTCCCGCGCGCTGGCGAGTTACGGGCAGGTCAATCAGACCGGCACCATCGTCTCCATCACCCTGGTGCGCGAATTGGGACCGGTGCTCACCGCCGTCATGGTGGCGGGGCGCAACGCGTCGGGTATCGCCAGCGAGCTCGGCTCCATGAAGGTGACCGAGCAAATCGATGCCATGCGCGCGCTGGGCACGGACCCCGTACAGAAGCTGGTGACGCCCAGACTGATCGCCACGTCCTTCATGCTTCCCCTGCTGACGATCATCGCGGATTTCGTGGGGATGGTGGGCGGCTGGCTGATTGCGGTGGTATACCTGAACCTATCGTCCCGTCAATTCTGGTCCACCGCCTGGCGCGCGCTGGAGTGGAACGACGTTACGCAAGGCTTGACCAAGCCGCTGGTATTCGCCGTCGTCATTGCGCTGATCGGATGCTTCTATGGACTGCGCGCCTCGGGCGGCACGCAGGGAGTGGGCCGCGCCACCACCCAGGCCATGGTGGCTGCCACCGTGCTGATTTTTGTTCTGGACCTGATGATCACCAAAGTCTTCGTCTGGGGCGCAAGCTGATGCCGAATCCATCCGGCGTTCCGGTCCTGCGCTTCGAAGACGTCACCGTATCGTTCGACGGCGTACCCGCGCTTTCCAACGTCTCGTTCCAGGCGTTTCAGGGGGAATCGCGCGCCATTCTCGGCGCCGCGGGCAGCGGGAAAACCGTGCTGCTCAAAGCCGCCCTCGGCCTGGTGAAACCGGATTCCGGAAAGATCTACGCCTTCGGACAGGAACTGACCGCCATGCGCGAGAAGGATCTCTTCGATATCCGCGCCCGCATCGGCATGCTCTTCCAGGAGAGCGCGCTTTTCGATTCCTTGACCATCGAGGAGAACGTGGCCTACCCGCTGCTGAACCAGAAGGCCATGAAGTGCCCTAAACCTGAGGTCCATCGGCGCGTCGCGGAGGCGCTCGAGTTCGTCGAGTTGGGCGGCACGCTCGAAAAATTCCCATCCGAGCTTTCGGGCGGCATGCGCCGGCGCGCCGCCATCGCGCGCGCCGTGGTCACCGCGCCGCCGCTGATCCTCTACGATTCGCCCACCGCCGGTCTCGACCCCATCACCGCCCACACCATCATGGCGCTGCTCGTCAAAGAGAGGGATACGGCCAAAACTACCACCCTGATGGTGACCTACCGCTATCAGGACGGCAACATCATGGCGAATTTCCGGTACAATTCGGAGCAAGGGCGCCTGGAGTTCTCACGCCACGGCGGACAGGATTTAAGTACGACATTCATGGTCCTTCAGGAAGGCCGGCTGATCTTTGAAGGCGGTCAGGATCTGCTCGAAGCCTCCAAGGACCCTTACATTTCCAGATTCGTGAAGCAACGGGGCTAAACATGGCGGACCGGCGCAAAATCGAATGGTCGCAGTTGAAGGTCGGACTCTTAGCCGGCGGCGGGTTTATCATCCTGTTTGTTCTGGTCTTCCTCCTCACCAGCTCGAAGGGCCTTTTCACGCGCAACGTCACGCTGCGAACCTACCGTGACGATGCTTCCGGTTTGGGCGAAGGCGCGCCAGTGCGTCTGAACGGCATCCCCATCGGGTACCTGGATAAGGTGCAGCTGACCGGCTCGCGCGACCCCCTGCGCGCGGTCGAGTTCGACATGACCGTGAAGCGGATATTCCTTCCCGATATCCCGGTGGATTCGTTGGCGGGAATCGCCGCTTCGAATTTGCTGGGGGATAAGTTCATCAACATCACCAAGGGCCACAGCCCGAATCACGTGCAGCCGGGATCCGAAGTGCCCGCGGACATCCAGTCCAAGGACATTCCCGAATTGATGGCTCAGACCGCCAACCTGATGGGAGCTCTCCAGTCCATCGTGGGCCGCCTGGACACGCTGTTGCAGGGGGTGGAACAAGGCCACGGCAATCTCGGCAAGTTCGTCAAGGACGAGGAACTCTACGATCGGCTCAACGAGATCGCCGGCGAAGGCCAGAAATTGCTCGCGGACGTGCGCGGCGGCACCGGCACTCTCGGCAAGCTGATCTATGACCCGTCGTTGTATGACGAAATCCGCGCGCCCATCAAACGCATCGACGCCATGCTGGCCGACTTGCAGGCCGGTCAGGGCACGGCGGGCAAGCTGCTCAAAGATCCGGCGCTTTACGACGAGGCCAAACAGACCATCGACGAGATTCACGGGCTGGTCGCCGACGTCAACGCCGGCAAGGGAACGGCCGGGAAGCTGGTGAAGGACGACCAGCTTTACCAGAAGCTCGACGATCTGGCCGCCAAGCTGAACGCCACCATCGACAAGATGAACTCCGGCCAGGGCACCGTGGGCCAGTTGATGGTGAACCAGGCGCTATTCGATTCGCTCAACGGCGCGACGCAGGAGTTTCAGGGCCTCGCCAAGGACATACGCGCGAATCCCAAGAAGTTCCTGACCATCCGGCTGACGATATTTTGATCTCCTCAAAACAACTGGTCATCAACGCCGACGATTTCGGCTTCACGCCCGACGTGAACCAGGGGATCGTGGAAGCGCATCGCCGCGGCATTCTCACGGCAGCCACGCTAATGGCCAACGGCGAGGCGTTCGACGACGCCGTGCGGCTGGCGCGCGAGACTCCCACTCTCGACATCGGCGCGCACCTGGTCCTGGTGGGAGGACGTTCGACGCTGACCGGCCAACCGCTGCCGCCGACCGTCGCGAAGCTGCTCGTGGCCATGGCCCGCCGTCAGATCCGCGTGTTCGACGAACTGCGCGCCCAGGTCCGCCGCATCGTGGACGCCGGCGTGCGCCCCACGCATCTCGACACCCATAAGCACACGCACCTTGCGCCGCCGGTTCTCGACGCCGTCGCGCGGATCGGCCAGGAATTCGGCATCCTCTGGGTGCGCCGCCCGTTCGATTTCCCTCTCAACGCGCTGCCCGTTCCGCCATTGAAGCGCCTGACCAGCCGCGCGCTGGGCCTGCTGCGCCCGCGTTTCCAGGGCGTACTCGCGAGACGCGGCTGCAAGACCACCGGCCACTTCGCGGGCTTCCAGATCACGGGACGCTTCCGCACGGCCGAGCTGGTGGACCTGTTGGGCGCGCTTCCGGAAGGCAGCACGGAGTTGATGTGCCATCCCGGCCGCTGTGGCGAAGCCCTGCGCCGCGCGCGCACGCGCTTGAAGGAAAGCCGGGAGCACGAACTCGAAGCCCTGGTCTCGCGCGAAGCGCGGGAAGCGGTGGAGCGCAACGGGATCGAGCTGGTGAATTACAGTGCGCTGAGGTAACGGTCCTATTCGCCAAAGGAGCGCCGCACCTGCGGGATCAAGGCGGAAGCCAGGGCGCGCGCCGAATCCAGTGCTCCCGGCTGGTCGGGTACGATAATCCGGACGATCGATCCCGCCGTGCTGTTTTGCATGAGCGCGTCGCGGACCAGCAGTAGTTTGCCCCAGTATTCGCTGGCGAAAACCCGTCCCTTGGATTGATACCAGTAGAGCACCAGCCTTCGATCGCCGGCATTCTCGATGGAGTACTTGTTCACCTCGAAGCTGCGGCCGCCTGCCTGGATGTCCGTCGTGCCGTAATCCCAGATTTCCCAACCGGCGCCGGGAAGGCAGTGTTTGGGAGAGTGCATGCTCTCGCCGGCGCGTTGTTGCGCGTAGTAGGCGATGAATAGCTCCGCCTGAACGCCGTTCTTGGCATACGTGCGCGAGAGGTAACTGGAACACTTCAGTTGCCCCAGAACCCGGTCGTCGAGAGGAGGGTTCTCCGTGCCCTTGAATCCCTGGATTTCACGCCCGATGCTGTCGAGCGGTTGCGTCAGAGCCTCCGACCGGCGGTACGCAGTCAGTCTGGAAGCCGACAGCGTGGCCGCGAGCAACGCCAGTGCGCCGGCTACATGCCAGGGAATGTTCGAGCGCGATCGAGTCCTCATCTGGTTTTCCGGGTCCACTTGAAGAGCAGCTGTCCGATCGCCCAAAGAGCGCCGAAGCCAAAAACGAAGACCAGCCATCCGGAGAAGGCATGGTAAAAACCCATCGCGAACTCCGGCCGGTAGTCCGCCAGCACCGCGGTGCCGGTGACTCTCAACACATTGACGGCAATCGCCAGAGGAATCGAAACCACCAACAGCAGAACCCTCCCCGTCACTGTCGCGTTAGCCAGGAATCCGAGGAGCAGCGATCCCACCACTAATGCCGGCAAAGAATGCAGGCCGCTGCAAGCCTCCTCCACGCCCAGCGAGGCGCTAGCCAGGTGGATGATATTTCCGTCCCGGAAAATCGAGACGCCCAGCGCCTGCGCCAGCTCTGTCGCGATGCGTGACGCCAGAAGCTGCAGCGGCGCCGCGGCCGCGCTGTAAACCAGGGCGGGAAGCGGGACCATGGTTGCGAGCAGCACAACAGGAAAGGCCAATGTTCTGAGGCGACGGCTGCCCCAGAAGGTCCACGCCAGGCCCGCCAGCAACAGCACGAAAGAGATCCGCGCCAGGAAGAACTCTCCCGCTAACCTCCCCACCAGAAAAACAAGACATCCAAAAGCCACCAGCCACAGGCCTCGAAGAGCGGGCTTCGCGGGGAACGCGAACGTGGTGCTCCGTCGCAGCCAGGCGATGTACAAAGCGGCCGGCGGGACCAGCATACCGTAGGAAGCTTCCGGCTGAGTCCACCATTCCGAGGCCAGGTCCAGAAGCACCCCGGCGAAAAGCGCGACCACCAATCCGGCGATTACACCGAACGTAGCCCACCTGAGGAAGGTGTTGCCGTTCTCCCAACCAGCGGTCATCGCGGGAACGGCAGTTGCAGTGGCAGTCTCCATCGGGATCATTGGCTCACTTGCACGTCTCGAACCATACCCAAAGCCGACCTCGGTTGTCACAACGGAGGAAGCCTTGGAGTATGTATGCCCAAGCCTTATGCCTCATTCCCACTTTTCAGAAAACAGTCGCGGCCCGGCCGAACAAAACCAGGACCGATTCCCACATAGGACCGTTTTCCCTGGCACTCAAGTTGCTGCATCGCTCGATATGACGTTCCCGATCTCTGAGAAATCCCTTCGAACCGCGTTACTGGGGTGTGTTGCCTGCGCGATTCTCTCCCCCTTCGCCGCCGCCCAAGACCAGAAGTCGCCGCAAACCCCGGCGCCTTTGGCCATCTTCGACGGTCAGCCCATTTTCGACGACCAACTCCCGGTTAACGACCAGATGCAACTGCAAAGGATGATGCAGCAGGTTTGGGGAGTGAAGCGTAAGGCGCTGCAAACCGTCCTGAATCAGAGATTGATCGAGGCTGAGGCCAAGAAGAAGGGAGTCAGTAAAGAGGACCTGCTGAAGTCGGAAGTGGATGCCAAGGTTACGGACCCATCCGGCGATGAAGTGACCGCCTACTATAAAGAGCGCCAGGACCAGTACCATCAGCCGCTGGATGAGGTCAAGGACAGGATTCGGCAGGACTTGAAAACCCAGGCGATCCTGAAGGCGCGCTCGGTTTACGCCCAGGAACTCATGCAGCAGGCTTTGAACGATGGGTCAGCGGTCCTCCTGATCGCCCCGCCCAAGATCGACGTTCCCGTCGATCCGGCGCGGCTCCGCGGAGATCCCAAGGCGGCGGTTACCATTGTGGAGTTCTCCGATTTCAGTTGTCCTTTCTGCCGCAAAGCTGAATCTACAATCAAAGAGCTTTTGGAGAAATACCCTGGACAAGTCAAGTTGGGATTTCGGGATTATCCACTCACTCAGTTACACCCCAAGGCGGAGTTGGCGGCCGAAGCTTCCCGTTGCGCCGGAGAGCAAAGTAAGTATTGGGAGTATCACGATCTGCTGTTTGCCAACACGGACAAGCAGGGCCACGACGACCTGATTGAAGATGCGCGCACGCTGCAGCTGGACGATAAGCAATTCGATGCCTGCCTGAGCGGCGGCAAGTTCAAACGGGACGTGGTGCGGGATCTGGAACTCGGAATGAGCAGCGGCGTTTCCGGCACACCCGGATTTTTCGTGAACGGGGCCTTCCTCAACGGCGCTCAACCAGTGGAGACGTTTGTGAAGCTCATCGATCAGGCACTGGCATCGGCGCCGAAGACGACGAAATAATCCATGCCGGCCGCGGGACCGGTCCGGCAAACGAGGCGCTATCAGGCGCTAGCCCCGGCTACGTTGAGCGGACGATGCTGGCGGCTGCGCCTTTGCGACGTTGGGGAATTGTACAGCAATGGGGCATGCCCGCCCCTTGCCCGGCAGTCGAACTGAAGCACGCGATTGGTGCGGATAGATCGAGGCCGCCCGAGTGGAAGTACGATTCACGACGGCATCTTCACCGCGCGCAATTGTTGCCGCGGTTGATGGCCGCCAAAAGAAATGGCCACGACTCGTTCCCCACGGGATCGAGTCGCGGCCGATGGAAAAAGAGGCGCGAACTATTCTGGACTTGAGCTCGATATGCTTTGAAGCACGGTGCTGCCGACCGGCCCGGCCGGATCCAGGCAGCCTGAGTCTCCAATGACCGTGTGGCCGTTAGCCCCGCGAGGCAGGGCCAGGATTCCCGCCATATCCGCCTTGAGCAGACTTGGGGGATTTGTATCCCAGTTAGCAAACAGAGCGTACGACTTACCGTCGTTGGGGCTGACGTAAGCGGTTACGGTGTGCGGATCGTAACCAGCGGAAAAGCCGGGGACACAAGCCACGTCCGCATAGTCCGGGAGAGTGGGCGCCGCGCCGCCAGTGCCGCCAGCAGCAGGGAGCTTGAGGATCTGGAATTCGCTGCCGCCGAACTCGCCGGTGATCACCGCCAAGTGGTTCGATCCGGGGGCTACCGCGCTTCCGCAAGGGCCGGCTGCGTCATCTACAGCGGGATCAAGCTGTATCAGCGAATAAGGCGCAGACCACGATCCCGGCGCTCCCGGGGTATACTTGGCTTGCGACAGATCGGTGAGGAAAAACGCATTCGGGTACGAGAATTCGAGCGGCGCGATCGCCATTCGGGTCGAGCAATCCACCGCAGTCGAGTCAGGTTCGCCTGTCGAGCCGGCGAAGCTCATCGAGTATTCGGTGGTCAGATTCCCGCCGGCGTCGAATCCCACGACCTCAAACTGGTTATCCTCGTCCGCTGACAGAATCAGGCTGTCGGGGACATCGACCACGACGTTTTCGGAAACTTCGTGGAACATGGGGAATGCCGCGCCAAACGTATTGTTGGACAGATTGAGCACCTGCATCGCAGAGCCGCTTGGCGCGGTGAGGTTTCCTTCTGTAATCACGGCCTGATTGGTGTTCGAGTTGATCGCTATGCCGCAGTTTTCGCACGTGCCACCGGAGAAACCGGAAAGACCGGTTGTCCCGCTGGTCAAGGCAGTGACCGCGTTCGATGCGCTGACATGATAGACGCTCGCGCCGTTGGAAACGCATACGGCTTCTCCGGTAGCGGGGTTGCCTGCGCAGGAGTTGATATCGTCTGGAGTGACGATCGAGACTGGCGGTACAGCGGGACCGCCGCCGGCCTCCACTTGCACGACTTCAAAGCCCGTGCTATAGCTGCAGCACCACGACCCATTCGGGATGTAGGCTTTTACCGGGGCCGGTCCGACCAATGGAGCGACCACTCCGAGCGAGCTGGCCGGCACGCAGGCTTCGAGCGTTCTGCTGGAGCCGGTGACTTGTATCTCCGAACAGTTTGAGGCGGTGAAATCCGTGTCGCCGCCTACGGAATCGGCAACCTGGACAAAGTAGTTGCCGGTGGCGAGCGAGGCCGGAATGGTTACATCCACGCGCTCGGAGCCGGGCAGGATCTTGGTAAGAGTGTTGGCGCTGTTGGTGGCGGAGACTGCCCCGCCGCAACTGGACGCCCATGTCACGGTGACATCGGCTGGCTTGGTGTCGCCGGCCGGCCAGCCTGTGCTGACGGTGACATTGACATTATTTCCCGCTGTCCCCGAGGATGGGGAGGTGACCGTACCCTGTTTGACCGTTGCCGCGGCGCGGGCCGCGGGAATCAGCAGGCAGCACACCATCGCCAGGGCGACGGGCAGCGCGGCGGCGCGCATCAATCCGGGAAGCTTTCGCAAAACGTCTTGCGCGCCCAACCTCCGCCAGGCCCCTAGCGAGAACATGATCGCGAGAATGGTACCCAGTAGAACCAGCGAGCCGGGCTCAGGAACCGTGGATGTTGTTGTCGAAGTCGTCGCATAGATTACCGCGAGATCGCCATCCCCTAAGTCAGGCGGGCTTGACGGCAGAACGGTTGCGCTGAAGGCGGCAGTAATCGTCTCCACCGTTCCGTCGAACATCGTGACCGTCGTGGGGCTGAACACGCCCGTCAGAATGGCTTCGGTCGGTTGCGGGCTGGCGCCGCCAATCCCGATAGGCGTGCCATCGAAAGACAAGCCATCCGGGGCCAGCGTGAAGTAAGATGCGCCTTCTACCGTACTCGAGCCATCGCTAAAGTCGATCGTCAAGCTGAGGCTCGAAAGGCTTACGGCGGTTGTAATTGGAAATGTCGCATCCCCCGACGAATTTGCCCCGGTCCCGTTGAATATGTCGAATTCAGCGGAGCTACCGGGGACCGTTACGTCATACGAGATGTATCCGGCGGCAAGTGAATCGGCCGATGCCGTCAGAGAGAATAACACTATCAGCGGCAGGGCCCAAAGGCCCACCATGCGAAGTGTTTTACCCAGCACGTTTAATCCTCCTGTACGCCTGTATTCAAAGACAGGCGGTAGGCCCGAAGGCACGCCGAATACCGTACTCGACTGTTATGTTTCTAAAGGCTTTGGCGCCAAAACGCGGTTGGCGGGTGATGTTTTTGAGGCCAAGGTATTGCATTAGTTACGAATGGCATTTGGATTAGATGAGAGTGTATGGGAATTCACCCTAGCAAACCTTCTGCCGGATGAAAACGCACTTACTCTGCTTCGCGGGCCGGCGCCGTTTCAGCGCGCTTGCGCCATGAGTTGCATCGCTCGATGCGCTTCGGGTGAGGATGGATCTTCCTTTAGCGCCGCCTGGAGGATGGAGGCGGCCTGCTGCCGGTCTCCGAGCCGAATGTAAGTCATCGCCAGGTGGCATTTCCGGCGCGGAGTATCCGCCTTGAGCAAGTAATCCAGAGCGGCCGGGAAGAACCCCTTGTTATAGTAAGCCCAGCCAATGGTGTCATTGATGGCCGGGTTATCCGGGGACAATTCTTTGGCTTTTTGTGCGAGGGCCAGGGCTTTGTCGGGATCGGTCTGGGTATCGGCGAGTATGTAGGCCAAATTATTCAACGCGGCCACATTATTGGCGTCTTCCCGGAGGACTTCGCTGTAATAAACGCCGGCCTCTTTGGGATGGCCCGCCATCTCCTCAACCTTACCCAATAACAGCAGGGCGGGAACGTTGCGGGCCTTGCGGTTCAGGAATCCGGTTAGCAGGTTGCGGGCGGAATCGAGTTTTCCCTCCGTCATCTGGACTTCGGCCAGACCGAGATCGGCCGCGGCGGAATTCGCATCGATCCGCTTCAAGACCTGAAAAGCCGCTTCGGCGCCCGGGAGATCGCCGGCGCGCCATAGCCAAGTGGCAAGAAGCTCCTGGCCGCCGGCGGAACCTGGAGCGCGGGAAACATACTCCCGCACCACCGCGGTGGCTTCGGTTTTCTTTTTTTCCGCGAGGTAGATCTCGGCCAAGGTTTCCACCGCGGACCACTCTTGTGGCTGCTGCTTCAGCATTTCTTCGAGGGACGCCTGCGCGCCCTGATAATCCTTCTGTTTCAGCTTGAGCAGCCCGTCCTGCCACAGAAGCCTGGGATCGCGCACAATGGCAAGTCCCTGGTCGATGCCTTTTCGCAATTGCGCGTAGTCGCCGAGTCCGTCGAGCGCAATGTTTCTTTCAAGAATGAGCGCGACGCTTCGCCGGTCCTGAGGCGGCGCCTGATCGACCGCTTGCAGGGCGGCTCCCGGCGAATGGGACAACGTCAATGCATGCGCCAGCTCAAGCCGCGCGGTCAGCAGCTTGGGATTGAGCCGGAGCGCTTCGGTCAACTCGTGGATCTGGCTTTGCGAAGCCCCGTTAGCGCGATGAATCCGGGCAAGGAGGAGGTGCGCCTCGGGAGAATCGGGCCGGACTCCGATAACTTCGGAGAGATCGCTCTGAGCTTCCTGTAACTTCCCCTGGGCCAAACGCAGCTCGCCGCGTTGCATGAGGGCGTCTGTGTCCTTGGAGCTGCGCTTGAGCGCTTCTGCAAGGACCTTTTCCGCATCGGCGTCTCTTCCGAGTTTCAAATAGGCCGAGACCAAGCGTGTCCGAGCGACGGGGTCGCGCCCGTCGGCCTGGTACTGTTGGTCAAACTCGCGAACGGCAGCATCGCCCTTTCCGGTTTGCAGCAGAAAAATGGCGTGCAGCGGCCGGTAGCGCTTATCGGGCAGGGCGGAGGCGCGCTCGAAGATCCGTTCCGCCTCGTCCAACTTGCCATTGGCGTAAAGAAGGCTTCCCAACGCGGCCAGCGCGGGTCCGTACTTAGGATCGAGATCGAGCGTGCGACGGAACTGCTTTTCGGCCTCGGCGGGGTTATGAACCACTTGGTAGAATCGCCCCAAGACCAAAGTGTGCTCCGGCGAGCGCGGCGCCTCGGCGACGCTTTTCAGCATCACCTGCTCGGCGCCGGCGGCATCGTTCGCGCGAAGCTTCACCATGGCAAGCGTGACTGAGGAGTTCAAGTGCTGCGGGGCCGCGGCAAGAGCCTGATCGAGGTGCTGTTCGGCGTCGGCGGGATCTTCCAGCCGCAGTTCGGCCACGGCCAGGGTGCGTAGGGCGTCGGGATTATTGGGTGAGCCGGCAAGCACCTCCTGAGCCTTCTCCCGGCCTTGTTTCACCACGTCGGGATTCGCGTTCTCCGCCATCATCTCGGCAACCTGCAACTGAGCCCCAACGTGCTTCGGGTTGAGCTTGATCGCGTTCAAAAACTCGCCGGCCGCCGCTCGCGGGTTGCCGGATTGCAAGTAAGTGAGACCAAGCTGGTAGTGCGGCTCGGCGTCCTTGGGCGTGGCCTGGATGGCGTTCCTGAAATCGAGGACGGCGCGCTCGAAATCTCGCGCCTGGAGGTGTTTTTGGCCAGTCTCCAGGAAGCCAGCCTCCTTTCGCTGGGGGTTCCGGGAGCAGCCCGCCAGGAAAACACAAGCAAGGCAGGAGCAGAGAACGATAACGGCGGATCGCGGCATGATGGCAGTCAGGTGCAATTGACTTACCATTCATCGAACGCTCTGCGGGCTCGTCTCTTTCCGTTTCGTGGATGGCGTTCAGCTCAATATCCGGCCTCTCGTCCGTGGCGAATCGCCAGAATCACAACCTGCTTCCCGTCGTAGTGATACAGAGCCACGTAAGCCCCCTGGCCAAACTCAATCACCCACTCACGAAACCCAGGCAGCAACTCCTCTACAGGACGGCCGATTTCCGGGCGCTTGCCGAGTGCTTTCACGCCCTGCCGGATCGTCTTAACGGCGCGCCGGGCTGCCTCCTCGTTCTCGAGAGCCAGGAACTCATGAAGACGGGCCACATCGCGCAGGGCCGGAGGGGACCACCTCAGACGTGGCATTTAGGGGTAACAGCCCGCCTGCCCGCTTCGAGTTTGGCCAACCAAGCGTCGGCTTCTTTGGCCGTGAGATGGAGACCGGTGGTTTGATAGCCGGCCCACGCGGCAAGCGCATCCTGCCGGAGGCGCTCGCGCTTCTCCTCGCGTTCCACATACTGCTCGACGGCTTCTCGCATGACCCAATGCGGCGACCGGCGGCGCGCCGATGCGAGCCGGCGCACACGTTCCTTTATCGCGCTATCGAGCTTCAGGCTGGTTGTAGAATGCGTGGCCATCGCGAGTGCTCCAAGGTGTTACCTTGTCACACTGTAACATGCGGATTCGGCTGCTGGCTAGTTTTACTTCGGAGCCGTGGAGTCAAGCGCATCGCCCGCGATGACGGCGTCCTTGCCGACAATTTAGGGCAGAACGCCGGCAAGGACGTCGGTGTGGCATGCTGAGGGCTAAGCTGAAACTTGGCCTGAAGGTCCTCCCCACTAACCTAACTAGGTACGGCAGGCGCGGCGGCAGATTACGCCACATGCCAGCAGGACGCTTGCCAGGAGCGCCAGCGAGGATGGCTCGGGTACGGTTGAGGTTGAGGGCGTCGCCGCCGCGAAGCTTAGCGCCGTGATGGCGGTGAAATCCAGATTGCCGGCCGAAGTAGCAAACGTCGCGGCCGCTACGGAGAGGCCTCCGCTGGTTGATGCCAAGGACGTGGCCAGGTTGTAGGTTTCGAACGCTGTGTTGGTCAGCGATTCGTCCGGGAAGGGCGCTGCGCCCTCCGCAAAACCAATGAACCCGGGAGCGGCGGTGTTTTCGATGATCAGGGGATCGGTCAAAGTGGCGGTCAGTGCACCCGCGGTGAAGGTGGCGCTAGTGGGGGTATTCCGATACTCGCCGCCGCCGGTGGTGATCCCCGACGTGTCAGCGACCTCCGTTATGGTGAAGGTTCCGCTGAAGGCTGTACCGTTCAGCGTCCCCGTGGCCGTCCCAGTGAAGGTGTAGTCGATGGCGTCTGCCTTGGCCGCGCCAGCGCACAGCAGTAGCGCAGCAGAACCCGCAAGCAATCCCATTCGAAGCGATATTGACATTGATCCTCTTCCCTCTCTCTGCGTCAATGCGACGCTATGCGTCTATGCGACGATTCGAAACCGATAGCAATCTCAGGTCCATGACAAGGAGAATGCGCGGAGCATAGGCCATTGATTCATTTGGCCCTACCGGCACTGCGGGTACGCATTGAGGATCTGGGATACTCACCCAATAAATGGGCCTTGAGCCGAGGCTTTTGGAAGATAACGTACACGCCGGACATTTATACTCAAGGAATGCCGGGCTTGCTCTATGTGGTTGCGACGCCGATCGGGAATCTTGAGGACATCACGTACCGCGCGGTGCGGGTGTTGAGAGAGGCGGGGCTGATTGCTTGCGAAGATACCAGGCATACGGGCAAGCTGCTGGAGCACTACGGCATTCAAACGCCGACCATCAGTTACCACGAATTCAACGAGGTGGAACGCAGCGCGGACCTGGCGGCGCGGATGCTGGCCGGGTTGACGGTGGCGCTGGTGTCCGACGCGGGCATGCCGCTTGTATCCGATCCCGGTTACCGGCTGGTGCGGGCCGCCATTGAGAACGGCATCCCGGTGCAGGCGATTCCGGGTCCCTCGGCGTCCCTGGCGGCGCTGGCGGCTTCGGGCCTGCCCACCGACGCTTTTCACTTCGGCGGGTTCCTGCCCCACAAGCCGGGACAGCGGGTGAAGGCGCTCGAAGCACTGGCCGGAGAGCAGGCCACGCTGATTTTTTACGAAGCTCCGCACCGAATCCTGGAGGCGCTGGAAGCCATTGAGCAAACGCTCGGTCCCAGGCCGGTGGTGGTGGCGCGCGAGCTGACCAAGTTACACGAGGAATGCTTGCGGGGGACGGCGGCGGAGATTCGCGCGCTGTTGGCGCAACGCGAGTCGGTGAAGGGCGAAATCACGCTGTTGATCGGCAAGTCCGCGGGCCCGCCGCCGGACGATACTCCGGTGGAAGAGGCCGTGGAGGCGCTGGTGCGCGGAGGCGCGCCGCGGATGGACGCCATTAAACAGGTGGCGCGGCGGCGCGGACTCTCAAAACGCGAAGTCTACGACCGGCTGTTGGAGGGAAGGAAGTGAAATCACCGCCGAGGCGCAGAGAAGATTGACGCGGAGACGCGGAGACGCGGAGAAGAGTTATATAGAGGTTCGGCAATTCAGGGTGGATTTGTGGCGCTTCGCGCGGGTCGGGCACGGAGGAAGCGGAGGACGCTGAGACGGATTTCCTCGGCGGGAAACGCCGGGTTTTGCCGGGGGACGGCTTTTAGCGTGCGATTTTGTCCAGCGTGGCTTTGGCTTCGGCCGCTGGAATTTCGCGAACGTAGATGTTGCGGAAGCGAATTTCCGAGCCGTGGGTTTGCAGCCCGATGCAGCCGGACGGGACAATCGGGGCGGACCGATTGAAATAATTGTCGAGGACCTGACCATCGACCGTCGCCTGGCCGTTGAACCAGACCCACACGCGCGACCCGATCATCTTAATGCGGAAGGTGTTCCACTCGCCGACGGGCTTGTCGGCCTTCACCAGGGGCCATTTACCGGGGTTGTTGTCGTTATCGTTCCATAGGGCGCCCGATCCCTTGGGCGCGCCGTTTGCCACTTCGCGCGGATTCTCCGGGTCCCATATCTGCACCTGCGGGTAGCCGCGCAGGTAGATGCCGGAGTCGCCATTGCGGTTGACCATGAGCCAATCGACGTATAGCTCGAAATCGCCGTAGTCCTTGACTGTGACAAGGTGCGGGCTTTGGCCGTCGGAGACCAACTCGCCTTTGGCGGCGTCGACCTTCCAGTGCAGATCGCGGGCGGCGTTCCACTGGGCCTGTTTGGCGGCGAGGTCGTCCTTGGAGAGCGCGGCTTCGGCGCGAGGATCGTAGTCCGGTTGCCGTCCGCGCCAGCCGGAGAGATCCTTGCCGTTAAATAGGGCGGTGAAGCCAGGCGGGGGTTGGTTGAGCGATCCCTGCGGGAACGCCGCGGGCAAGCCCACGGTCAACAACAATGCTGCCTGAAGAAACACCTTGCGCTTCATGGAACCATCCTCTCGCGGCAATCGCGGTTGCGCGCGGCTATACCACATTCTACATGGCGGCTTGGGATCAAGAAGAAAAAGGCAGCGCAGAAGAAGGCAGACCAGGAGGTCCGCCCCACAGTACCATTTCCACGATTTCGGGGGGGCAGTTGTAGCGCACGGGCAGCATGGAGCATCCGGCGCCGGCGCTGGTGTAGCCCTGCATCGCGCCGTGACGCCAAAGCCCTCGCGTGTACGCCCGCGGACAACGCGCGTTGAGGAGCGGAGCGCCGAGCAGCGGAAGGCCGATCTGGCCGCCATGCGTGTGCCCGCAGAGGTAAAGCCGAACGTCCCTTGCGGCCGCCTCCTCGAATAATTCGGGCGAGTGGGACAGCAAGATGCGGAAAGCGCCGGGCGGGACATCGCGGAGGGCGGCGGGCAGATCGTCGCAGCCGTAATAGTGCGGGTCGTCAATGCCGGCCACCCAGATGCTTGCGCCGGCGCGCTCGATCTGGACGGATTCGTTAACCAACATGCGCACGCCCATCTTCTCGAATTGCACCGCGATCTCCGCCGCGTCGTGGTTGCCAAGAACGGCCGCGATGCCGTCGCGGGCCCGAACGCCGGCGAGGACTGTCGCGATGCGCGGATAGACGCCGGCGCACGATCCCTCCACCTCATAGCGATAGTCCCCAGTCATCAGGCACAGATCCACGGGAACGGTGGAAACGAGCGAGGCCAGGACTTCCGCCAAGCCGTCGAACCCATCGATGTGGAGGTCGGACAGGTGCAGAATGCGGTAGCCGTTGAACTCCGCGGGGAGATTATCGAACTGCACGCGCAGGCGGCGGACAACCGGCGAGCGCGCGTTGTCCACACCGCGGGTGTAAAGGCGGAGGAGTTGCAGGGCGGCGCGGAGAAGCGGCCCGACTACGCGGTCATGACGGAGCAGAAAGTCGCCGTGCCCGCGCGCGAGCCGGCCCTTATGATGGAGAAGCTCAGCCACTTTTCGGTGGGCGAGGCGCTGTTCCAGGTCTTCAACCGGACGTTGGGGGAACACGAACCATCCTACCAGCGCCGCTCCCAGCCGCGCCACCAACCGGTGTTTTCGAGGTGCAGCGCGTTCCAGCATCGATCGAGCGTTTGGGCATCTTTCCTCAAGGCGGCTTCTCGCGCGACCGTTGCAGGCAGCGGTTCGAGTTGCGCGAAGCGGTCGAACACGCGGCCCCGGCCGGACGCCGGAACGCGCGTCAGCAGGTGCCAGAGGGTAAGGCCGTCGCGCGGGCGGGCGGCGGCCAGAATGCCATCGAGGGCCGCTTCATCGCCGCGTTCCAGGCGGTCGAGCGCGTTGCGCAAGGCTTGCGGCGCATCGGAATAGTAAGGAATGCCCGGCCCCAGGCGCCGGCGCGTGACGCACTCAGCGCCGGCTGGAATGAACGACTCCCGGTCTTCGAATTGAAACGCGACCCAACCGTAGGCCACCCGCAGCAGGCCATCGCCGGAGCCGTTGACCGTGACTGTGTACTCGCAGCCCAGGTCGACGGCGCGGGCCGCGGGCGTATCCACCACAAACTGCCGCGGCGGCGCCCAGATATAAGCGTGGAGCGTTCCGCGGCGCAGCAGGAGCCGGTTGTTGGCGGCGGCGCTCAACTCCGAATCCGGGCCGAGATCCACCTGGCCGAGTTGGTCCGCCTCCAAAGTGAGACCGGAAGCGTTGCCCGTCTGCAGCGCCTGGCCCGTGCGGACAGACATGGCGAGGGTTGCCTTCCTGCCGCCGACGCGCGCCGTGCCTTCGAGGTTGGCCACCTGCCACGCGGTGGTTTGCGCGGCCGGGGAAGCGAAGCGCATCAGCCCGACGGCTGCCAGCGTCACCGCCGCCGCAAGCGCCAGCCAGTAGGGCGGACGCCTGGATCTAACCGGACGCCCGGACTGACCTGCGTGGCGCAGCGGCGTCAAAAGGCGCTCCAGCCTTTCGATTTCCGGGTCCGGCGGCCCGGAGCGATCCCACAGGTATTCGTCGCTCATTCCTTTTCCGTTCCCCCCAGCAGCCGCCGAAGCATCTTCATGCCGCGGCACAGATTCACGCGGGCGGACTCCGGCGTGAGGCCTGTCTGGCGCGCGATTTCCGGCCCGGTCAGCCCCTCGACCAGCCGCAGGATCAGGGTTTCCCGGTACGCCGCGGGCAGGCTGCGAATCAGATCCAGGATGAGGAAGGCCTCGACGTTTGGACCGCTTCCGCGCCGGCGTTCCACGGATTCGAGAGGCTCGCAAGGGCCGGCCTCGCGGAAGTAGTCGACGGCGCGGTTGCGCGCAATGGCAACCAGCCAGCCGCGAAACGCGGACGCCGAGCGCAGGCCGCCGAGCCGCTTCAACGCGGCCACGAAGACGTCCTGCATCAGGTCGTCGGCCTGGTCCGGCGGCACGCGCGCCAGCAGAATGCCGTGGACCATACGGGCGTGGCGGACATAGAGTTCGCCGAACGCCCGGCGGTCCCCAGCCGCCGCCGCGCGTACCAAATCGTCGTCTCCAGAGACTTCGATCGCAGCCGGCTCCAATTGGATCATGATAGCCTGCGCGGGCAGCTATTCCCGTAGCATGGCGTCCACTTCGTCGGGCGTGAACACCCGCATTTCGGCTTTCCCCTGGCCGAAATCCACCCCCGCGGGTCCAGCCTTGAGGAGCGTGGTAGTGACCACGTCATCGGTGCGGGCGGCCAACTGGATCACCCACCGCCCCTCCCTGGGCCACTGCTCCGCGATGGCGAAAGTTCCAGGCTCGGAAAGAGCGGTAATCTTGAGCGGAATGGTACGGCGCTCGCCATTCACCAGGCCAAAGGCCGTGGCTGTGACGGCGGCCTTGGCTGGATCGTGGCAACCGACCGCTTTCACGGTCAGGACGGCGTTTGCCTTCCGCGCTTCCACGCTATCGGGCTTGTTGGCTTGCAGGTAGAAACCACCCGCGTATAATTGGGCCGCGAGCGCCAGGACGGCGGCTCCGGCGGGTCGAATCGCGTTTTCGTTTCGCATTGTAGATCCCCTCCATGGCGATCTGGAGGGAAGACGGGAAGGGAGGCGCGAGTGTTAACTGCTAACGGCCGACGCTGTAGATGGTCAGGCCCGAAAGGAGCTTGGGGTAAAAGTCGGTGGATTTTTGCGGCATCACTCCGCCGGCGAAAGAGATAGCGGCCACCTGCTGAACGGAAACGGGCTTCAGCAGGAATGCGATTTGCGCGGCGCCACGGCGGACCTCTTCCACGGCGGCGTCGATGCCGCGCGCGTAGCGAAGGTGGCGCTCGTCGCGGACGGCGTCTTCGCCGATGCCCAGCGCGCGGCCGAGCAAGCGTTCGTGCAGGACTCGAACGTCGAGTTCGCCCGCAGCCTGGCGAAACTCGAGGAGGAAGAGGCGGCTCCCGATGGCGGCCCCGATCGCGGTGCGGCCGGTGGGCTCCGCCCAGGCGCGCTTCAGGGGGGCGAGCGAATCGATCTCCGCGATCTCAAAATCCTCCGCCGCCCGGCGCAGGAAATCGTCCTCAAAGCCTTCCGCGAGGCCGTTCACCAGGCGGTGGGTGGCCAGGATTTTTAGACCTGGCGAGTGCATGTTGACGAACGTCATCATGACGCGGTCGGCGCCCGGCAGGCCGGGATTCTCATTGCGGAAGGCCAGCGCGGTTTCGTAGCGGTGGTGGCCGTCGGCGATGAGCAGCTTCTTGTCGCCCATGAGCCGGGCGATTTGAGCGGCGTCGGCACTCTTCCAGATGCGGTGAATGGCGCCGTACTCGTCTTCGACTTCGGCCAGGGGGGCGGCGCCGGCGGCCTGGTCGAGCAGCGCGTCGACGGCGCCGGCCGGGTCGGGATAAAGCATGAAAAGCTGCCCGAAGTGGGAGTGGGTGGCGCGCAGCAATTCGAGGCGGTCCTTCTTGGGACCGGAGAGGGTCTGCTCGTGACGGTAGACCACGCCGGCGGAATAGTCCTCGACGGCGCCCAGCGCGATGAAGCCTTTGCGGACCAGGCGCTCTCCGGTGTCCGGAACGGTGAACTCCTGGAAGTAAGGAAAGACGCCCGGCTGGGGGTCACGCGCGAGAATGCCGGACGAGATCCAATTGTTCAGGTAAGCGGCGGCGCGGGTGTAGGCATTATCGGTGGCAGAATCCGATGGCTGGCGCTCGCCGAGGATCAAGCGGACCAGGTTATACGGGCTTAGCGCGAGGTAGCGCTCGCGCATGGCGAGGGAGATCTTGTCATAGGGCTGCGTGACGAGATCCGCGATGGGTCCGGCTTTTTCGGTGTATCGATATGGGTGGAACGGATAGATTTGGGCCAATCTTTAAGATAGCAGTGCGAGGCCCACCCCCGGCAAAGAACCGGCGGCGCTACTCAACAGACAATTCCACCCAGCCGGGCAAGGTGGCCGGCCGGTTGTTCAGGAATACGATGCGGCGGGTCTTGGGAAACGGGAGGCTGCTGGCCAAGGCCTTGTCGTACATGCCGAACTGCTTCAGGATCTGGCGATAGTCGGCGTTGGTGGCGTCGAGCCAGGCGCTTTTGGCGGGAAGGCCGCCGCCCCAGCCGAGCGAAAGCAGGCAGGAGCCTTTTTCGCGGGCGGACGCGAGGCGCTGCTCCAATTCGTCGAGGCTGCGATCGAGAAGACCCATGCCGGCCCAGCTCGCGTACTGCCGGTGCAGGTTCAGCAGACCGGCGGCATAGACGTTGGCGGCGTCGAAAAAGCGATCGCGGCCGAGGTTTTCCGGCCAGCGCACGGAGCGGCGCAGCTCCGGGTTCAGGAGGAACGTCTTTTCGCTCCAATTGCCTTCAAAAACGGCGCCGGGAGCGGCCATTTCGGCGAAAGTGGGCGTGCTGTCGTCGGGACGCGCGCCATCCACGGCGCCACGCGGGCTCTGCTTCCAGCCGAGGGTAAATCCGGCGCCCTTCGGCTGCAAGGTGGATGTGCGCAACAGGTAGACCTTGAACTGAGAAGTGGCGACGGGGGCGGAATCGCCGGCGCTCACAAAGCGCATGCGGTCGGCGCCGCCACTGCCCAATGCCTGATCTTCCACGCTTTCGGATGGCCGCCGGGGGAAGCGCTCGCCCTGCGTGCGGGCCACCACCTCCTGCAACATGCCGTCGCGCCAGTTGTTGAACACCATGCCCGTGCGCAACGCGCCTTTAATGGCCGTGGCGGGCAGGTAGGGACCGGACGCGCCGCTGGCGAAGGTGGGGATGTGCAGGCTTTCACCGGAAGCGCGGTTCCAATAGGACGAATAGGCGGCGTTTTCAAACGGGATGCGCCGGCCGGCAAAATTCTGCGCGAATCCGCCCCAGGAGGCGAAGTCCAGCTTTTCGGCCGTCTTGAGCTGGGTCAGATAGCCTTCGAGACGCGGCCCCTTGGCCAGCAGGCGGAAAATGCGCCACTGGTCGAGCACGTTCACATGATCCTTCCAGACCATGTAATCGATGGGGCTGAGCTTATCGCCGTTGCCGACCAGCAGCGGGGTCAGACAGGTGAGGCGGTAACGCATCAGCGGACCTCCGGCAGGGGAATCGAAAGCGCGAACCCGGCGCGGTAGACGGGATGGGGGAAACTCTCCGGCCCGACATCGGTGGCGGAACCGCGAGGCTCCGAGACGGCGGACAGCACCGAGCCTTCGGCGATCATCTGAAGCTGCTTCTTGAGGCCGCCCGATCCGGCGGGGCTTTCCACGCGGCCGCCGCGGGTCAGTACGGCGTAGCTGCCACGGCGCCAGTCCACCGCATCGTCCGGCGCAGGCGTGTAGAGCGAAAGCAGCCAGTGCGATTGGGGAGCGTCGACTATCGGGGTGGCAATGGCAGGCTCCGGCTCCGGTTCCGGCGGCTGGACTTCCGTTTGCGTTTCGATTGCCTCGTCTTCCATTTCCAGCACGGCCACACCGGCGGCAAATTCAACGGGAGATTGGGCGGAGGCGGTGTCCTCGGGTTTGAACTCGTTGGGTGAGGGTGTGGGGATGGGTAGGGTCGGCTGATCCGGAGACGTCTCCGGGGATTTGGCCACGTCGCCGGTATCCGGAAGGCTAGCCGGAAGACCAACCGGAAGGCAGACCGGGAGGTCCGCCCCACTGGGCGGCAGAATCAGGTCCGGCAGGTCGCCTTCGGCAAACTCGGGCGGATCGGAACGGCCCCAGCCTCGCGAGCGTTCGCCGCCGAAACCGCTATCGGCCAGCAGGCGGAAGGCTGCTTTCACGAGGGACTGCCAGCGGTCGCGGGCGGCCTGATCGAGGAACGAGGCGACGGCCCACAATCCGCATCCGGCGCGGAACTCGATGCAGGCGGTGGAATGGCGCTCGGTGGCGCCGGTGAGGCGGTCGACGGCGGCGCTCCAGCGCACCGAAGTGCGGAAGGGACCGGGACTGCCGGCCGGCGTGAGGCACTCGCTCGATCCATCCAAGCTCCACAGGCCTTCATCGAGCTTGCGCCCGGCAACCAGATCGCGCACGATTTCGAGCGGCGCGAACCGAACGCTTTTCCAGCGCACGCGGGTGGAAATGCCCGCCCCGGCGGGCGGCCAGATGGTTCTTGGCGGAACGACGCAAAGGATCTCCTCGAGGTATGGGAAACAGGAACTGAAACAGACCTCGGGCGCGGCGGAGCGGGCGGTGGCGTCCAGCCAGTCTTCGAGCGTTCCGAGGCGCGCCATGGCGGAGGTCACGGCGGCGTAGAGCGAGTCGCTGTGATAGAGGGCATCCACCCGGTTGCGGGCTCCCGAATCGGAACCGATGCGCCAGGGGCCCGAGGGGCGGAGTTTAACGACCAATCCCGGATGCATTACTCCTCGTGCAAAAACGAGAACGCGGAATCGGCGACGGCGGTCTGAACGGAGGCGACGGTGGCTCCCGCCCCGATCTCCTTCTCCGGAGCGCCGGCAGCGTAGTAATTCCGGCCGCGCCAAACGAGCCGCAGGTTGGAGAAGCTCACGCGGCCGCTGCCGCGCGAACCGCCGCCGCCCAGGGCGTCGTCTTCGAGCAGCCGTATGCCTTCGAGCACGCGCGGGAACAGCGGGGCATCCTCCTCGCAGAGCAGGTCCATGACGAAGCGGGTGTGAAAGCGTGCACCGGCGGGCACACGCTCCAGGGTGCGGGGGTTGGCCTGCGAGGTAATGCGGTCGATGGCGTTCTCGCTCTTCACCTCGGTCAGCTCGTCGTCCAGATTCTCGCGCATCTGGGGGGTGATGCTTGCCAGATCGAGCGGCGCGTCGAAGACCGCCAGGCGCGCGGGCGTAGCTAGCGAGGTATCGACGGCGTCGCCCTGCACGCGTTCCATGCGGCCGGGATTGCGGCCGAAGAGCAGGCAGATCTCGTCGTCGGGACGGTCGCTCTGGTGGATGCGCACTTCCTGCCCTTTGCGGCGCGAAAGGTACACCATGTCGGCGGGGACGGCCACGCCGGAAGCCTGCTCAAGGAGCGAGCGGATCTTCCCGCGAAGCGAACTTCCCGGCACGTACGGCCGGCCGAAGGCGTCCTTGACCACGGGGTTATCGGAGCCGCCGATCTCAAGCGATCCCTTGCCCGCGCCAACGTGGAGGCCGGTTTCGCAAGTCATATCGCCTTCGAGAATCAGCTTACCGATGAGTTTCAACTCGGTTTGGGAGGTGTGTGCGCTCATGCTTTACTCGTTGTAGGCCACGATGGCCTCGAAAAGGTCTTTGAACCGTTCATAACCGCGGATATCGTTCCTGCGGGTCACCTGCAACAGCAGCCGTTCGAGCTGATCCAGGCTGCGCAGTCCGTGCCGCGCAATGGTATAGGCAAAACGCGCGCGCAGCATGACAAACTCGTGCTGACGCTCGCCCTCGGGCGCGCGGACGGCGCGGCGCACGGCGCTATAGAGGCGGCGCAACTGGCTCTTGGTGCCGGAATCCATATCGCGCATGCGGCTGACGATGGCGTGCGCCTGATTATCCAGGTAGAGGCTGTCGCCGACCAGTTTTTCGAGCTCGATTTCGGGTGGACCCTCGGGACGGAAGCGGTCGCCGCCCGCACGATCTCCACCCCGTTCTCCGCCGCGGGGTCCATGGGGCGCCCCGGCCCGGTCATTGGGCCCGTGCGGTCCTCCGCCGCCTTCGCGCGGGCCGCGGGCGCCTTCGCGCGGCGGGCGGCTTTCGCGGCTCTTCTGCTCCTGCTCTTGTGGCATGTGCTAAACCTCTGTTACCAATCTGGCCCACTCCAGGGCCACCAGGCCCGCGGGCCTCAATTTCACTACAGCCGTTTTGCGCCCCATCATCTCCGTGATCAGGTGCGAGCGCAGCTTCTGGAACTCGCGGTCGCGCGTGCCGCTGAGGATGCGGTTGAAGCGCCGCTGGAAGCGCCAGGCGCCCAGCGTCTCGGCCGGTCCCCAGTCCGCGAATTCCTCGCGGCGGTAGAAGCTACGCAACTGATACAGGAACTGGCGCGACATGCGGAAATCGTGGACCAGGCGCGTGACGGTGTCCTTGAGCTCCGCGGCATCGGCCAGGCGTCGCCATTCGAGAACGCGCCCCAGAAGGTAGATGCAATCCTTGTCCGCGGATTTGGCCAGGTCCAAATTGCGGCCCGCCTCCTCATAAACCGCGGCAAGGGGGTAATGCATTTCCGGCGCGAGGGCGATGGCCATGGAGATAGTCTTGCCCTCGGGCCCCGGATATTCCTTGAGATTCTCTTCGGTAAAACGGTGGAAGAGCCGCTGCACCTCGCGCGCCAGGCCAATCAGCGCGTCCCAGGAGCCGTACACCGCAAAATCGTCGCCTCCGGTATAAAGGATGCTGACTTTGCGCCAGAACTCGGGCAAGGAGCAGAGCACTTCCAATTCGCCGGCGAAGAACTGCTTGAACAGCACGGAAAGCGGGACGTGCTCCTCAATGCTGTTGACGCGGCGTAGGCGCAGGCGGAAGTTATCGACATCGCCGCGCAGCACGCCCCAGATGGAGCGGCCCTGCGCGCGGCGCGCCAGCGTTTGCACTGTGGCGGCGGACTTTCCGTCGTCGGAAGGCGCCGCGTGGCGCGCCACCATGATGCTTTCCGGGGAAAGGTTGGAACTCAAAGGCCAGGAGTGCTTGCCCTCTTCCGGCGCGACCTTGCCGGGAGCTTCGGGCGACCAGCCGATGCGGGCCGCTCCACGGACCTTCGCGCCGAGTTCCCTGGCGAAATAGGCGTCGGCTTCGGCGTTTGAAACGGGCGTAAATGGCTGGAACACCGCGCCGCCCGGTTGCGTTGGGGCGGCGGCCAGTGGGGCGTTGCGCTTGCCCTGTAGTTCCTCGTTCAGACGCTTGCGAATGACGGCCCAATCGCCCAGGTTGTCGGTGACGCCCCAAACGAGGCTGACGAATCCCGAGCTGAGATCGGCGATCTGACGCGCGGCGGCCGCCAGGAAATCCTCGGCGGCTTGCCGGGTTTCGCCGGGCAGGACTACCAGGAACTGTCCGCCGCCGCTCGATCCCAGCAGAATGCGGGAGAGGCCGAGTTCCGCCAGCAGCGCGCGGGGGAGCGCCTCGCACAGCAGGGTAATCCACTGCGAGCGGCCGGCCAGCAAATCTTCGCCGGCGGACCGTCCGGAACGCCCCTCAGCCGGACCGGCCAAGAGGAAATCCTCGGTACCCAGAATTTTGCCTTGCAGCAGGATCTGTTCAGACATGCGAACCAGAAGAGCCTTGAGAATCCTCACTCTAGCACAGATTCCTGAGAACAACTGCGGCCTAAAGGCACTGTATGAGCATGGGAACAAGTCGATTGGCGGCGGCTATAATCTCGATTGCAGCGCTGGGGTTGGGAGCGCAGACCTTGTATCCGCCGACATATCCCCCGCCGAAGCGGGCGCCGGCCGCGCCGAAAAGTCCCGTGACGGCGGCGCAGACGCAGAATCACCCCGCGCAGAAGGATGCGCTCATCGAAGCGGCGATTCGGGCCAAGTTCGCCAAGTCCAAGATTAACGCGGACAAATTCCAGGTTCACGTTCAGGGCGGCGTCGCTACCATCGAAGGTAAGACCGACGTAATCCAGCATAAAGGCGTGGCGACTCGGATGGCGAAGGGCGCGGGCGCGGTGGCGGTGAATAATCACGTTCAGAGCAGCGCGGCAGCCAAGGAGAAGGCCGCGGCCAACCTTGAAAAAGGACGCCGCCGGGCGCAAATCAAGCGTGGCGACGCGCGTTCCGAGCCGAGCGGAAAGCCGGCCCACCTGCTGGGGACTGGCATGAGCGGCGCCGGGCGGGGCGGCGGAGAAGGGCGGAGGTAGGGCGGTGCGGGGGCCCGGCAAGAACGCAGACGGGCCCACAAGAATCGCGGGCACCCCGGTCCGCGCCACCTAAGGCGGCGCTACTTCTTGGCGGTTGACTTGCCCTTGTCCAGAATCACCAGGTGGTCTTCGACGGAAAAGACATCGGGCACCTGGTTGGCGCGCGTTTTGATGAGTGTGTCGTCGAACTGGTTGTCCACCACGCCGTCGAGCGTCACGTGTCCGTTCTCCACGATGATGTGAATCGACGGCAGGGCCTGATAGCCATAGCGCATGGCGATCTGCGGATTCCCATAAATGGCCTGTTGCTCGGCCCGGCGTATAGTCCAATCCATGGGAGATAGCGGAAGCAGCCTGATTTGGTTGATCACTTGTGTGACGCCCTTAACCTTTTTAACCGCGTCTTCCGCATCTCTCGAGATGTCCCACGGGGGCTCGGGAGGGCACACTCCCTGTAAGGTCAAGACGGAACCATTCAACTGGAAGGTAAGGTCGTCGAAGATGGAGTAATAGGGCAATGTCAACAGGTTGTGGCGGACTTCGCGGGCCAATTGCGACTCATCGGCGGGGCCCGACGTGAAGACATCGTTGTGCGACTGTTTGGGCTTGTTATCGTCAGCCAGCCCGGCTGCTACGGACAGCAGTGCGATGGCTAACAGTGTCGGCAGTTTTCCCATAATGGGTCCTCCTGCCGTGTGAGACGCAGTCGCGTGAAGCGCGGTTGCCGGGGGAGGGGCGGTTGCGGTATCCTTAAGACTCCATTACTTTGTAAGGATTCGAACCAACCGAAGATGGCTAATACTTATTCCGCACTCAAGCGGGTGCGCCAAAGCGAGCGCCGGACGGAGTACAACCGGCAGAACAAGACGCGCCTGCGCCACCAGATCCGCGCCATGCGGCGCGCGATCGTCAGCAAGGACGCCAAGGCCGCCTTGGAACTGCTTCCGAAGACGTTCTCGGTGATCGACCGTTCCGCCAAATTCGGGGTCATCAAGAAGAATACGGCGGCGCGCTACAAGTCCAAGCTGCACATGAGAGTGAAGGCGCTGCAGGCGTAAGATTGGCAGGCGGAAGCGCCTGCCCCACCAGGCAGGCCAGGAGGCCAGCCCTACGCGGTCAACTTCAGGACGAAGCGCTCCATGACGATGCGGTCGTCGGGACGCGCATCGCGGAGTCCCCGGTCGGCTTCGAAAATCAGCTTCATGCCGCGCTCTAGTTGGGGTTTGCCGAACTTCGTCGCAGTCTGGTAGACCTGCTCGGCGCGCGACCCCCACATTTGCACGCCCATTTTGGCGAAATGCCCCTGGATCTGCTGCGGACTCTTAAGGCCCGCCTCGCGCGCGGTTAACGCCATGCGAAACTGCGTCGAGAGAAATGCCAGCGCCAGCGGCAGGTACTCGCCCTCGCGCGTCAGCGTGTCCAGAATCTCAAGCGCTCGGGCGCGGTCGCGGCGGCCCAGAGCATTGACCAGGGCGAAGATGGTGGCGGCGCGCGCTTCCGGGGCCAAGGCTGCAATATCGTCCGCCGTCAGCAGGCAATTGCCGGCGTAGAGCGCCAGCTTTTCAATTTCGACGGCGATGCGGGCGATATCGGCGCCCAGCGCTTCCACCAGCAGACCGAGCGCGGCGGGATCCAGGCGCAAGCCCGCCCGCCGGGCCAGCGCCTGGGCTTCGGAATGCGCGTCCTGACTGGAGTAGCGGCGCAGTTCGACCGATTCGGGGACGGCGGCGTAGAACTTGCGGACGCGCTCCTGCTTGCGCTTGTCGTCGCCCTCGAAATCGAAGCGGGCGGCTTCGAACACCAACGACGTGCCCGGCGTGGGGTCGCGCAGGTAGGCGGCGAGCGGCGCGGGATCGCCGGCGGCAGCTTCGCTCTCCTCGTCGTCGGAGCGTACGCGGGGCAAGGCGGCCTCGGCGCCGGCCACCCAGAGCAGACGCTCGGAGGCGAACAGCGAGAGGGAGCGGGCGTCGTCGAGCACTTCCACCAGGCCACTCTCCGCAAGATCGTGCGCGGTGACGGCGCCTTCGGGAAACCTGGCCATCAACGCGTCCTTGATGCGGCGGCGATCGTAAGATTCGGGGCCAAGCAAGAGAACCGCTGGGGGAACGCCCTGCTTGAGGCGGGATAGAAACTGGGCCGGGGTCATTAGAAACCTTCTAAGATGGCGCTGACCACGCTGGCGGCGACGGCTTTGCTGACGCGTTCCATGGCCGGGCCGCTCTCGTCGAAATACTGGTTGGGATCGAGAGCCACCTCATAGCGCTGCCAAAACTCCTGGCCCTTGCGCTCGAACAGGACCTTCCCGGTGCGCCGGTCGGTGAGCTTGAGGTTCAGGGTGACCACAACCTGGTCCATGGTGGCGCGGCCGGAGACGGGATCGGAAACCGTAGGGAAAGCGCTGTAGTTGGCGAGCGATCCGGCCAGCACGGCGTCGGCTTCTTTGGCGTCGGGCACGATGACGTAATGCGTGCGGGAGATGAATTCGCGCGTGATGTCCTCCGGCAGCGAACGCGCCAGCTTGTTGCGGATAGTGGCATTCGCGAATGCCGGAATGGCGATGGTATGGATGGTCTTGGGCATCAGGTCGGATTGCCCGCCCACCTGATACCCGCAGCCCGCCGCCATAGCGGCCAGAAGAATCGCGCAGGCGGAGAGCCGATTCATTTCAGTTGCCTTGCCAGCGCCACGGCGTTCTCCGCGGTCAGACGAAAGTTATCGGCCACGACCCAAAACCAACAGGCGGACGGCAGGTTGCGGTCTTGGGCGATGGCCCCCACCGCGATGCCACCCTGACCGGCCTGGCCGACGTTGCTAGGCGGCTCGAAATCGGCTCCGCGGACGTCGATCGAGTCGCACGCAAGGTCCGTTTCCAAGGCGTCGATTCCGGGATTTTTTTCGAATTCGATCCAGGCGGAGAAGCTGTATCCGTGAAAGACGGGCGCTTGAATGAGGCGCAGCGAGGGCATGGGCGCGGCCGCTCCATCGCCCGGAAGCTCGAGCAGGGTGGCGAGGTGGCGCTCGATGTTCAATTCGACCCGTTCCAGCGGCGCGGGGGCCTCCTGGCCGTAGCGGGCCAGCAGAGTGAAGCCGAGTTGCGCGTCGAAGATCGCCTTGGGCATGCTCTTGAACGACAAGAGGGAAACGGTTTGCTGCTGTAATTCCTCCACGCCCTCCATTCCGTGCTCGCTGGCGGGCGCGAAGATCTGGATGACCGCCCGGCGCAACGGATGGCGCGCTTGCAGCCGGCGCAAGAAAAGCGACAGCGCGATGGCGGCGGGATGCGCGACCACCTGCACGCGGGAGGCCCCGATGCTCTCCAATGCGGATTCGGATTCGACGGCGGGCGCGCGCAGCCGCGCGTCGGGACGATCCTCGGCCACGCTGGTGAGATCGACGATCACGGGGCCGGGTTCAAGATCCACAAGATCGAGGGCCTTCCGGCTGACGGCTTCCGATCCCGCCAACAAGACGGCGTCCGCATCCACCAGGCTGGCGGCGTCGAGGCCGGCGACCAGGGCCGGTTCGTCGCCCACGGCCGTGAGAGTGCCCGCGCGCGCATCGTCGGCGGCGATGAGCCGCAGGTCCAGGCCAGGCTCGGAAGTTGCGGCCACGTCGCGAATCTCCCGGCCGAGCGGAGATTCGTAGCCCACCAGCGCGATTTTGGGCCGGTTAGCCAAGCTGGCGCTCCGGGGTGGGCGGCGCATGCCCGCGCCGCAGTCGTCGCCGAACGATGCCGCCGATGCGGATGGCGATTCCGCTGCCCACGTACGTGACTCCCAGCGCCGGCAGCACCACCTGACCATAATTCCAGACGGCGTAAATCAAGCCGGCCACCGCGATCACAATCAGGGGAGTGTACGGCTTGGTGAGGCCGATGCCCTTAAAGCTGTAATAGCGCCAGGTGCTGACCATCAGGAATCCCAACAGCGCCAGCAGCGCCAGCCAGACTACCGAGAGCGGCCACCATCCGATGGGCCTTCCGCCGGAAGCGTACACCACCGTCGCGACCATGCCCGCCGCGGCTGGAATGGGCAGGCCGACAAAATACTTGCGGTCCGGCCGGCCGGGGTTTTTGGGGATGGGATTCTTTTGAATATTGAAGCGGGCCAGGCGAGCGGCGCCGCACAGCAGAAACAGGAATGCGATGAAGTAGCCGCTCTCGAAAAGCTGATGGCGGATGCTTTGCGACAGCGTTGTATCGACAAACTGCACGCCCCAGGCGAAAGCCAGGACGGCGGGCGCAATGCCAAAGCTGATGACGTCGGCCAGGGAGTCCATCTCGCGTCCGAATTCGCTCACGGTATTGGTCATGCGCGCGATGCGCCCGTCCAGCCCATCGAGGACCACGGCCGCTACGATGGCGATGGCTGCGAGGGAGAAATGGCTGGCGGCGGCGGGATCGCCCGCGGCGGATCCGATCGCGCCCCTGAAAGAACGCAGGATGGCGAGGTAGCCGAGGAAAATATTGCCGGCGGTGAACAACGTGGGCAGAGCGTAGGCGACGCGCCTGGGACGACGGTCCGGAGAGCGGGGGTCTACCAGCGATTCCCTAAGCCCCATTGGAAGCCTCCGGATACAAACGGCGCGCGATGACGCTGGAACCGCCGGCCACGCGCATGCCGGGGCGCACCACGATTTCCCATTCCGGGCCGAACAACACGTCTACGCGAGAGCCGAACTTGATAAGCCCGACGCGCTCACCCGTCGCCACGCATTCCCCGGCCTTCCGGGAGAACACGATGCGGCGCGCGATGAGTCCGGCGATCTGTTTGAAGACCACGCTGGTGTCCTCGCCCGACAGCGTCACCACGTTCTGCTCGTTCTGCGCTGAGGATTTCTCGCGGCTGGCCACATGGAAACTGCCCTTGCGGTACTGTACGTCGGCAATGCGGCCCGCGATGGGCGCGCGGTTCACATGGACGTCGAAGATATTCAGGAAGATGCTGAGGCGGGTCAGCGAGGGGCCTTCGGTCTTCACGGCGACCACCTTGCCATCGGCCGGGGAGACCGCCACGGGGCCGCCGGGGATGACGCGATCCGGGTCGCGAAAAAAGTACAGGCAGAAGGCCGCCAGAATCCAGAGCGGCGCCGAAAACCAAGGCCCGGCCAGCCAGACGACGATTCCGCCGGCGGCGCAGAGGCCTAGCGCGTAGTAAATGCCGTCGATTACGATGGGCAAGACTCATTTTCCCATAGGTGGGGGCAGGCGGGCGGAGATTCGGGCGGACGGGCGGCCCAGATCGGCGTCATGAAAGCGCTGAAAGGCGCGCTGAAAGGCCGGTATCGGCAGCGCTGGTACCCTTCCCTTTGACCCCATGATCGCGGACGCCGCTGGTCCGTTTGCCCTCCGCAATGTCAAAGGAAAGGAATCCCGTTTGTCAAGCCGAACCAGATGGAGGCGCATCAGACTAGCCAACACCCGGTGGACGTACTCTGCATATGCTCGACAACGAGGACGCACAACCGGGCCGTTTAGTCCGCCTTGCCGCCGCGTCTATTTATGGTATAAGAGATCTGAACATATATTAATGCCATGTTGCGCTACTCGCTCAGGTGGGCGGCCGCAGCGATGGCCGCACAGGTAGCGGTCGTCGTGCTCTCGCCTTACACCGTGATCTCGCAGGTGCGGCTCGCGCAAACATCTCTGGCCGAAGCCCACTGGGCGGCGCTGGCCTGTTTTCTGCTCTGCCTCTACCGGCAGCGGTTTCTCGCGGGCCGCGCCCGCGCCCGGAGGATCGCTGCTTGCGCCGCGCTGGTCTTGTGGTCGCTCCAGGGGATCACCGTTGTCCTTGGGTTTTTGGGGATCGTCGGATTCGCTACGAGCAGGCCGGCGGCGCTGATCCTGCTGCAATACGTCACATGGGTTGCATTCTTAACGGTTTTCGTGAAAGAGCAGGTTGAAACGGGGTCTCCGCTCGTTCGCTGGCTAGCGGCTGCGCTTGGCGCGATCACCGCCGTACGGGGACTCCTGCTCCTATACGGCGAGGCGACCAAGGAAATTCGGGACTGGCCTATCGCCGGCTGGTACCACCCCACGTTCGACACGTTCTGGTATTACGCGCTGTCGCCGGTCGTGTTCGCCCTGGGTTGGATCCCTCTCGCTGCGTTCCTCTTCGCCTCCTGGCGGCACGTGGAGCAACCCGCCGCGGTCGACTGACAGACCGTCCTCGTTTAGTGGCCGAGCGCGGGCGGGATGGGGCGAAGTACCCGATTCGAGGTCAATCTACGACAACTCCGTTTCACAAACCCGAACCATCGCAGGCCGGGTGCTAGCTAGCCCGATTCTCAACGCGCCGCGTATCGACAAGAAGGGCGAGAAGTGGCACTTCCGGTTGTGGCATGATGCCATCACCGTCCGCCGCACCGTCAGCGTCGCCCTGTTGTGATCCGCCGAAGTTTTCCCCCTCTTGACCAGTCAGTTTTCTCAAATTGAATCCGCGTTTGGCGGAGGCGTCCATGCTTCACTAGCGCGCTTAATTCGGTCCTTGGCAAGCGACTTACGGAATGTGCACCCCGCGGGTCCCGGGGGTTGTTAGTTCGCAGAAGGCCTCTCCACGTGATCGACGACGAGGAGTTCTCTAGGCCCCCTCGATGGCTCCAGCTTTAGCCCAAGCTCTTGGATGGCCGTAAAAATCGACGGCCCGGCCGGCTCATCTGACGGCTGGGCGGGCGGCGAAGCCGGATCCGTGAGATTAGGTGTGGCCTCGTCCGGAGCAAATTCCAGATGGAAATCAAACAGCCCCGGAATGCCGGTCTTGTCGACAACCGGACGGTCTACTGCCCAGCCGATCAGTGCCGAAAAACGATCGAGACTTGTGCCCTGCGCTTGGAAGATGATGTTCTGTCCCTTGCCCTTTGCGAATACGCCATTCAGGCAGTTCTTTTGACCGGGCGGGGGCGGCGGAGTCGGGTGCTTGGCGAAATCGACGAGAACGCAGCTGCCTTCCTGAAACGGCTGCAATTTGTTGGAGCCCTTCGCTGCGGTCAAGGCGTACGCCGAAACCTCCCTCGTCTCGCGACGGATCTTCAATCGAAACCGATTTTCGAGAAGCGCTTGCATCATGGGACCGTTCATCATTTCCTGACCCGCAGCACTCTCCGGCTTGGCGTCGATCAGGTAGCGGTCGGAGCGAATCCAGGCTGGACCTCCCGAGAGCAGCGGACCAGACGAACGCGCCTCGATCCTTCGGTTGGTGCGGCCATCCGCGTAAACAACATAGGCATTTTGAATCAAATCCTCCAAGGTGCCGCAAACGTGCAGCCGTCCTGGAGATGAGGATACAGCCCCGCTTTTTCCGCCGCCAGCAGAACCGCCAGGAGACCCACAGTCCTTACTCGCCTTGACCGACGCCACTTCGAATTTCGGCGTGGCTGCAGATTGGGCAGAAGGTTGGACTTGGGCCTTGGCCCGGATGGGCGGTGTATTCATCATGGCCACTACGACCGGTGCCGCCAGAACCGCCATCCCGGCAAGTGCCAGCTCCACCTTCCGCGCGAAGCGCGGTCCGAGAACCTTGTGATGAGACATGATCGCCTCGATTCCCCTTCTGCCGTCGGGGCTTCTGCAAGGCCCCCAATCGGCTCCATTCATTCTATTATCTCCCGCTGTCATAGGAGGTTGTGGTCTTGAAGTGGGATTCTCGTAGATTGACCTCGGACCGCGTACGCACCCCCATCCCACCAACGAGTGGCACGTCCAGTGAATGCGATAGCCTACGTTCCTTCAATTACTGGTCCCGGTGTACGCAATTCACGACACGCGCTTAGCTCGCCACCCGTCCCGTTACAATAAATCTAGTGCCTCCCCTGACGTTTCATGAAGCGCGAGCGTGCGTTCTTTCGACGGTGCGCGGGGCGCGGCAGGCGTGCGCGGTGGAAGAAGTTGCCATGCGGGATGCCGCGGGGCGCGTGCTGGCGGAGGATGTGGCGGCGGACCGCGATACTCCGGCGCTGGCGCGGTCGGTGCGCGACGGTTACGCCTTCCGGGCGGCGGATGCGCCGGGGGAATTGCAGGTGATCGGCGAGGTCCGCGCGGGGGGACGGTTCGGCGGCGCCGTAGGCCCCGGCCAGGCGGTCGAGATCATGACGGGCGCGCCTGTTCCCGCCGGCGCCGACGCGGTGGCGATGGTGGAGTACACGCGCCGCGAGGGTGACCGCGTACGCATCGACCGGCCGGCCGAGCCGCAACAGTTCATCAACCCGCGAGGCTGCGAGGCTGCGGCGCACGCAACGGTGTTGCACGCGGGCGCCCGGCTGGATTATAGCGGAGTAGCGGCGCTCGCCGCTTTCGGACGCGAGCAGTTCAAGGTGTTCCGCAAGCCGCGGGTGGGCATCCTGGCGACGGGCGACGAAATTGTGGAGGACGGCCTGACGCCTGAGGATTTCCAGATTCGCAATTCGAACGCGTGGTCCCTGGCGGCGCAAGTGACGCGGGCGGGCGGCGAACCGGCGGTGCTGCCCGTGGCGCGAGACAACGAAGAGCACACGCGAGAGATGGTGGAGCGCGGCCTGGCGGCGGATCTCCTGCTGCTTTCGGGCGGTGTCTCGGCGGGCAAGTACGACGTAGTGGAAACCGTGCTGGCCGGCCTCGGCGCGGAGTTCTATTTCGACCGCGTCCTGATTCAGCCGGGACAGCCGCTGGTTTTCGGACGGGCGCGCGGGAAGTTCTTTTTCGGCTTGCCGGGAAATCCCGCGTCGACCATGGTGACCTTCGAGTTGTTCGCGCGCGCTGCCCTGGAGTTGCTGGGCGGGCAGGAGGAGACGGCGCTGCACATGCCTTATGCGCGGCTCACGCAGGAGTTCCGGCACCGGCCGGGAATCGAGCGGTTCCTGCCGGCGCGCTTGAGCGCGGATAGCGGCGAGGTGACGCCGGTCAAGTGGAGCGGCTCCGGGGATATTCCGGCGATGACGCGCGCCAACGCCTATCTGGTGGCCGCCGCGGACCGCGCCGAGTATCCACAGGGCGAGTTGATCCGGGTACTGCTCAAATGAAGAAACTGTCGCATTTCGATTCCGCCGGAAGCCCGCGCATGGTGGACGTTTCCGCGAAACCGGCGACGCGGCGCGTGGCGCGGGCTCACGCGTTCGTGCGTATCGCTCCGGCGGCGCTCAAGAAGCTGCCCCGAAATCCCAAGGGAAATCCGCTTGAAATCGCGCGCATCGCGGGGATTGCCGCCGCCAAGCGCACGGCGGATCTGATCCCGCTGTGCCACCCGCTGCAACTCTCGCACGCGGACGTGGAGGTTACGGTGGAAAAGGGCGGCGTGCGCATCGTTGCCAGCGCCGCGGCCACGGGCCAGACCGGCGTGGAAATGGAAGCGATGACCGCGGCGGCGGTGGCCGCACTGACGATTTACGATATGATCAAAGCGCTCGATAAGTCGATTGAAATCCAGGATCTTTACCTGCTCGAAAAAACCGGGGGGAAGAGCGGCGATTTTCGGCGGAACGAGTCATGATTGACGCTGCCGTATTGACGATCAGCGATTCCGTGAACGCAGGCACGCGCACGGACCGCTCAGGCCCGGCCGTGCGTGAACGGCTGGAACAACTGGGCTGGAGAGTCTCGGTGATGGAAACTGTCCCCGACGAAACGGCCGCGATCTCCGGGCGTCTGGCCAGCCTGGCCGATGGCGGGCAAATTTCGGCCATCTTCACCACCGGCGGAACCGGCGTAGCCGCTCGCGACGTGACGCCGGAAGCCACCCGTTCGGTTCTCGATCGCGAGATCCCCGGCATGGCTGAGGTAATGCGTGCACGGGGGCGCGAAGCTACGCCGCTAGCCGCCCTCTCCCGTGCGGTGGTGGGAACGCGGGGCCTGGCGCTGATTGTGAACCTGCCGGGGTCCCCCAAGGGAGCGGTAGAGTCATTGAATGCTATTGTGGAATTGGCGCCGCACGTGCTCGAATTGCTACGAGGCAAGACCGATCACGGAATGGCGGGGCAGGAGTAGTATGAGAGTTTACTTACCAATGCTTGTCTGCGGACTGTTGGCCGCCCAACAGAGCGTCCGCCCGCCAGCAACTCAGCAACCGGCAACGCCCCCCGCGGAGCCGCCGGGTTACACCTTTCCAATTACCGTGCAGAACGTGCAGGCGCTGGTGACGGTGTTCGACCATGAAGGCGCGTACGTCAACAACATCCGGCCGGAGCAGTTCCACCTGTTCGATAACGACCAGGAACAGAACATCAACGTGGACATGTCGTACACGCCGATTTCGCTGGTCCTTCTGATTCAGGCAAACGCGCACGCCGAAGGCCTGCTGCCGCAGGTCAACAAGATTGGCAACCTGATTGGACCGCAGGTGATTGGGGAAGAGGGCGAAACGGCGGTGATCGCTTACGATGCGAAGATTCGCGTCTTGCAGGATTTCACAAAGGATTCCACCAAGGTCACCGAAGCGGTCAAGTCCATCCATCCCGGCAGCGAAAGCAACCGGATGATCGACGCGGTGATGGAGGGATCGCGGCTGCTGCGGTCGCGCCCCGGCAACCGGCGGCGGATTATGATTCTGATCGGCGAGACGCGCGACCTGGGAAGCGAAGTCCGCGCGCGCGAGGCCCTGATCAACCTGTCCACAGCCAACATCGTCTTCTACCCGATCGATATGTCGCGCTTCATTACCACCCTGCTGGCGCCCCCGAAGCCGGCGCGGCCCGATACGCTGCCGCCTTCCATGTACCCCATGCCCGCGGGCGTCGATCCGACTCCCGGCAACGTGGAACAAATGTATCAGGTCAACCAGCGAGCCGAGTTCGTTCCGATGATCGAAGAGGTCTACCGCGACGTGAAGGCGATTTTCATCGATAACCCGGTGGAGGTATTCACGAAGGGAACCGGCGGCACGGAGTTCGGCTTCCACAGCCAGCACACGCTGGAGAGCGCGATCACCGACCTGGGGGAGCAGTTGCACAGCGAGTATACGATCTCCTACCCGCCCAGCAACAAGGATGTGGTTGGATTCCACGCGATCCGCGTGGAAATTCAGGGGCATCCCGAAGTGCATAAGATCGTCACGCGCCCAGGCTATTATCTGGGGCCGAAATAGCCGCCTCGGCTATTTCTTGACTGCGGGAGGGCGAACGATGACGCGTACCGCGCGGTCGCCATCTTCGTTGGTGACGTAGCGGATGGTTACGCGTGAGTGCACCACGGGCTTTCCTTCGAATCGCGTTTCGGAAGTGATCAGGAAGGTCTTGGAGACTTTCGATCCGGTACGGGTTGCGGTCAGAGTGGAAGCGTCCATGGCGGTGACCTCCCCGGAGAACATCTGGTCTTTAGGCGCGCTCTGCGTTTTCTGCTGCGCCGGGCACAACGGAAGAGTCGCGCCGAAGGACAGCGCCGCCATCAGAATTCCGGATCGGAGAAACCGCACTCTATTAGGGTAGGTGACGGCCATGAAGCGAAGCTAAAGCTGGGATTAAAGTTCATTCATGATTGGCTCGGCGGGCTGCGCAAGTTCCAGCGTCACGGAGCCGATGCCGGGCGCGGGCAGCTTAACGGTAAAGCGGGTTCCTTTCCCTGGAACGCTTTCCACGTCGATCCTGCCGCCGTGGACCTTCGCGATCCACGCCACGAAGCTCAGCCCGAGTCCCAGGCCCTGTTCGGGCGCCGGCGCGGCCCCTCCGCTGGGCACGCGATAGAAGCGGTCGAAGATGTGCGGCAGGTGCTCGGCGGCGATGCCGCAGCCGCTATCTTCGACGACAATTTCGATGTGCTCGGGCGCTTGTTCCGGTGTATGGCCGGGCGCACAGCGCAGCGTCACCAGCACCTGGCCGCCTTCGGGCGTGAACTTCAGAGCGTTCGAGAGCAGGTTGGAGATGAGGCGCTCGATCTGCACGCGATCCACCTCTGCGGGACATTCGGCCGGCAAGTCGGCCGCCAGGTGGACCGCGGCCGCTTCGGCGGGAATCTGGAACTGCTCCACCTGGTCGCGGACCACCGCGCACAGATCCAGGCGCGACTTCTGAAGCACCAGTTGCCCAGATTCGGCCTGCGAAAGCAGGAACAGCGCGCGCACAAGCTGCGACAGCCGGTCGACATCCTGCAGCGCGTTGAACATGGCCTCGCGGTATTGGTCGGTGGTCTGCGCGGTAAACAGCGCCACTTCAATCTGCCCGCGGATGGCGGTAATCGGGGTGCGCAATTCATGCGAAACGTCGGTGGAGAATTGCTTCATCTGCTGGAACGACCCTTCCAGGCGGTCGATCATGCGGTTGAAAGTGAGGATCAGGTAGTCCAGTTCGTCGCCCGCGTTGCGCGTCGGAATGCGCAGGCTGAGGTTGGAGCTGGAAATGCGCTGCGCGGCCTGTGCCGCGGCGCGCACCGGCGTGAGGGCGCGCCCGGCCATGAACCAGCCGAGGAACGACCCCAGAATCAGCGACCCCGGTATGACGGCGATGTAGAGCAGGGAAAAATCGCGGAGCGTCTTTTCGTTATTGGCGAGGGAGTAACCGAGCGCGACGTAATAAGGAGAGCCAACGCCGGTGACGCGGTAGTGCTCGTCCCAAACCACGCCGGAGCGAACCAGGTAATCGATGCCCTGGCGGCTGCGGCGGGTGGTCCACAGCGGTTTCGCCGTGGCGAGAGCCTGATGCAGGTCCGCCTTGACGCTCTTAGGCGGATCGACGCCAAGACCCAGATATGTCTGCGATACCGACGGCTGGCCCTCAAGATCCGGGAGCACGTTGCCGTTCTGGTCCGTGACCAGAAATACGGAGCGGGCGCCAAGCACGATGCGCGTTTCGTCGGGATCTTTGTCGTCGTAATACCAGATGGCTTCGATCTTCCCGGCGTCGTCGTTCATCTCGATCCGCATGTAACCCTTCATGGCGGCCCAGCGCTGCTCCAGGGCGTCGTGGGCCTGCGTACTGAGCGTGCTCGCGAGCCGCACGTGGAATGCGCCGGTCACCACAATCAGGAGGATGGCGAAGAACAGCGCGTACCAAGCTCCGAGGCGGAAGCGCAACCCGCGGGTGAGTCGTCGAATATCGCGCGCGCGAATCACTTCAGGCCTGCCGTTCGAGGGTTTGATCGGCGGGCCTGTCGGGCGCCTCGATCATGTAGCCGATGCCGCGCACGGTCTGGATGAGCTTCTGCGGAAAACGGTCGTCGATCTTGCTGCGAAGGTGGCGGATGTAAACGTCCACGATATTGGTCAGGCCGTCGTAATCCATGTCCCAGACGTGCTCCACGATCATGGTGCGGCTGAGCGGGCGCCCCTTGTTGCGCATCATGTATTCGAGAATGCCGAATTCCTTGGGGGCCAGGTCGATGGTCTCGGCGGAGCGGATCACCTTGCGGCGGGTGCAATCGAGCGTCAGGTCGGCCACCTGGAGCCTCTCCGGCGCCGGCTGGCCGCGCCGCAGGAGCGCACGCACGCGCGCCAGCAACTCGACGAAGGCGAAGGGCTTCACCAGATAATCGTCCGCGCCTTGTTCCAGGCCCTTGACGCGATCTTCCAGAGCGCCGCGCGCACTCAGGATCAGCACGGGCGGCCCGACCTTCCGATTGCGAATCTTCTGCAGCACCGTCATGCCATCCATGTCGGGCAGCATCAGGTCGAGAACGACCATGTCGTAGTCGGCGGAGTGTATGTGATCGAGGGCGGAGGCTCCGTCGAGCGCTTCGTCCACGGCGTAACCGGCTCCTTGCAGGCCGCGGCACAGGAAATCGGCGATTCGCTTTTCGTCCTCGACCACCAGGATTCTCATTTGTTTACAGCTTAGCGCAACCGGGCGGGAGGGCCGTGATGCCCTGCCCTATTTGAATCGCAGGTCGATGCGGTTGTCCCTGGCGCCGTAGATCAGCTCCAGGTCCTTCATCTTCTGCTTTTCCATGACGAAGTAAAGCAGGCCGGAGACCGGCTCGTCGGTTTTCTTCTCGGGCAACTCCTTGTCCCTCAGCGTCTGTTCGAGCGGGTCCGGCTTGTCCGCGTCCCCAGTCCGCGCGGTTACCCCGGTTGGGAAATCATGGCTGCCGCCGGCCGCGTTCGCCATCCCCGGGGTGTGGCCCTGGTGGACCTCGCGCACCACCAGCCCGCCCTGGCCGGCAATCTGGCTGGGGGCGTAGGGCGTTGCCTTATCGCCGTCCTGATCCGTGCGAAGCAGGAAATCGTCGAGGTCGATGGACACCTCTTTGTGGTTCTTCGGCTCGATTTTGACCTCGGCCACGATGTAATGTCCATCGAGGTCGTTGCCGATTAACTCCTTGACGCCGGCGGCGTCGATGTAGAGCGTGACCGTCAGCGCCAAATCCCGGTTTTCGCCCGTCGCCGTGGCCACGGTTTTCGGCGGGGCTGCCAGGAGGCAGGCGGTGAACACCAGACATGCGGCGAAACGCCCGGGCATAAGACCACCTCTGCCCAAATTATATGCCCGTCGGCTACAATGAGAGGTCGCAAGACGGCCGAGGAGACCACCACCGTATGGATGAAAAGGAGCGCGCGCGCGCTTTGGATCTGGCGCTGAGCCAGATTGAGAAGCAGTTTGGAAAGGGATCGATCCTGCGCCTGGGATCGAAAGACGCCATCGTGCCCGTGTCGGTGATTTCGACGGGTTCGATTTCGCTCGACGCGGCGCTGGGGGTGGGCGGCTTCCCTCGCGGGCGCGTCATCGAGATTTTCGGCCCGGAATCTTCGGGAAAGACCACCATTGCCCTCCAGGTCATCGCGGAGGCGCAGAAGGCGGGCGGCATCGCCGCTTTCATCGATGTGGAGCACGCGCTTGACCCGGCCTACGCCCGGAAACTCGGCGTCGACATCGACAATCTGTTGGTTTCTCAGCCGGATTACGGCGAGCAGGCGCTCGAAATCACCAATCACTTGACCGCGTCGGGACAAATCGACGTACTGGTGGTGGATTCGGTAGCGGCCCTGGTTCCGAAGGCGGAGTTGGACGGTGAGATGGGCGACAGCCATATGGGCTTGCAGGCGCGGCTGATGTCACAGGCCTTGCGCAAGCTCACGGGCGTAGTCTCGAAGTCGCGAACCTGCCTGATTTTCATCAACCAGATCCGCGAGAAGATTGGCGTGATGTTCGGCAATCCGGAGACCACCACGGGCGGTCGGGCGTTGAAGTTCTACGCCTCCGTGCGGCTCGACATCCGGCGAATCGCGGCGATTAAGGATGGCGACACCGTCACGGGCAACCGTACCAAGGTGAAGGTGGTGAAGAACAAGGTTGCCTCGCCGTTCCGGGAGGCCGAGTTCGACATTATCTACGGTGAGGGAATCTCGAAGGAAGGCGACCTGCTGGACCTGGGCGTGGCGCAGAACGTGATCGAGAAGAGCGGGTCCTGGTTCAGTTACAAAGGCGAGCGAATCGGGCAGGGACGGGAAAATGCGCGTCAGTTCCTGAAGGACAACCACGACATCCGGAAAACCATCGATACGGAATTGCGCAAGGCTCTGGGGCTGATCAAGGCGGACCCGCCGGTGGTGACCCAAGAGCCGGCCCCGCCGGCAGCCGCATCGGCGAGACCGGTCCCAGCGCGCCGGTAATTGTGGGGCAGGCGCTTTCGCCTGCCAATCGCCACGGGCCGGATAGAGGGTCGGCAGGCGAAAGCGCCCCCTCCAGCCATGACAGAGCAGGACCGCCAGCGCGCCATTCGTCTACGCCTATGCCGCACGCAGGGCGCGCCGGGCCGCCTTGCCGGTTCCGTCATGCCCACGGGTTTCGCAGCGCTCGACGCCGCTCTGGGGGGTGGCCTTCCCTGCGGCCGCATCCTGGAACTGTTTGGCCCCCCGTCCAGCGGTAAGACCACGCTGGCGCTCCAGGCAGCGGCTCATCTGCAAGCGAACGGTTTGACTGTTGGCTGGATCGACGCGGACCATACGTTCGATCCGGGCTACGCCGGCGCGCTGGGAGTCTCTGTCGAGCGTTTGGTGGCGCTGCAGCCCGCCTACGCGGAAGAGGCGCTGGAGATGGCGCGCCGTCTGGCCGCTTCGGCGGCCGTGGATTTGCTGGTGGTCGATTCGGCGGCGGCGCTGGTTCCCCGGCTCGAACTGGAGACGGAGATCGGCGAGAGCGGGCTGGGGCTGCAGGCGCGCGTTCTGGCTTCCGGGCTGCGGCGGCTGGCGGCGGAGGCGGCCAGGGCCGGCGCGGCGGCGTTGTTTCTGAACCAAATGCGCGGCCGCCGGGACGCCGGCGAAGAGGAAACCACGGCCGGCGGCCCCGCGCTCAAGCTCTACGCCGCGGCGCGCATTGCGCTGGCGCCCGCCGCGGGCGCGCGCGTGCGCTTCCGAATTTTGAAAAACAAGGCCGCGGCGCCCTTCGCCTGGGGCGAACTGAAGTGGACGGGGGCGAAAGGATTCGCGGAAAGCCTGTAAAACGGGCCTCCGGGAGAAGCCGGATCGAAAAAAACGTTGAAATACAGGCCTTTTTGCACATTTCTCCCTTTACATCCACGGCGCGCTTCCCTTATCATTGATAGCGATTGAAACGCGCGCTCGTTCAACGGCGCGGCGGCTTTCATCACCGCTCCACATTGAATGACAACGACGGGATTATCGAAGGAGAATAGATGGCACAGCAGAGAATGACCCAGACGCAACTGGTGAGATCGCTCGCGGAAAGCTGCGAGGTCAGCAACGTGGCGGCCCGCGGCTTCCTGGACACCCTGGCAACCCTGGCGGTCGGCGAAGTGAAGAAGAACGGCTTATTCGTGCTGCCGGGCATCGGCCGGCTGGTGCGGGTGGACCGCAAGGCCCGCACGGGACGCAACCCGGCGACGGGCGAGAGCATCAAGATCCCAGCCAAGAAGGTTGTGAAGTTTCGCGTGGCCAAGGCGGCGAAGGATGCGATCGTTCCGCCCAAGAAGGCAAAGTAGCAGGCTCGGGGAAAATTAAAAACCCCGCGAACTCCAACCGGGTTCGCGGGGCTTTTTCGATGAAATATTCTGAAGCCGAGATGAAACCAACCCAAGGTGCGGGCGTTTCACGAAGCCAACGTTCTACTTCTTTTCTGCGACCTTCTCTTCTTCGTGCTTCTTCTCCGTCTCTTCGTCGCCCTTCAAAGCAGTCTTGAAGTTGCGAATGCCCTCGCCCAAGCCTTTCCCTAAATCCCCGACCTTTTTGCCGCCGAACAAGAGAATCGCGACAATAGCGATCACGGCGATTTCAGGAAAGCCCAGACCGCCGAGAGCCCCGGCGAGCTGAATACCAGTGGGTTCCATACGGCCTCCTTACACAATCTTATTGTAGGTAAGCGCACGGACGCCGTCAACTTGGGTCGCGCCGGACCAAAGACCTGACGCGGAGCCGCGGAGGCGCGGAAAAAAGCTCAGGCGGCGGCAAACGCGACGCGAGTCTTGCTGCCCATGCTCACCAGTGTTTCTCCGCGTCCCTGCGTCTCCGCGTCAAAAAAGTGCCCCGGGTTCCAAACCTCTGCGCCCTCCGCTTCCTCCCCGCTCCACCCGCCACTCCGCGCAACCCTTCCCAAACACGCGACGTCTCCTCCATCCGTCTTCTTCTTACTCCGCGCCTCCGCGCCTCGGCGGTATATCAATTCTTCTTCCCGCCCCCTCATAACTCCGCGTCCCCGCGTCCCCGCGTCAAAAAAGAACCTCTCCCACGGAATCGCCGCCGCCCGCAATCGGGGCTTTCCCGCGTTTTCCCCCGCGCCGCGGCGTGGTACCTTCGGGATAGCGGGGAACGGGGCATGGACTTCAAGGATCAGCTAAAGTCCTCTGTCGATCTGGTCAACGTGGTCGGGGAGTACGTGCGCCTGAAGAAATCCGGAGCGCAGCGCTACATGGGCCTGTGCCCGTTCCACAACGAAAAAACCCCATCCTTCACCGTTCACGCCGCGCGCCAATTCTACAAGTGCTTCAGTTGCGGGGAGGGCGGCGACGTTTTCAACTTCGTCCAGAAAATCGAAGGCATCAGTTTCTACGAGGCGCTGAAGTTGCTCGCCGAGCGGCACGGGGTTCCCATGCCGAAGCGGACGCTGGTGGCCGACGAGGATTCCAAGCTCCGCGAGGCCGTCTTCCGCATGAATGAGTTGGCCCTGGCCAGCTTCCGCGCCAACCTGGGCGGGCCGCCGGGCGAAGAGGCGCGCGCCTATCTGGCCCGCCGCGGCGTCGCTGCGGCTACCATCGACCGGTTCGAGTTGGGCTATTCCGAACGCTCCGGCCGCACCTTTCCACGGCTGTTCGAGCAGCACGGCTTTACCCCGGCGCAGATGGAGCAGTCGGGCCTGGTGCGCCGCCGCGACGATGGCGCTTTCTACGACTACTTCCGCAACCGCTTGATGTTTCCGATTCACAGCGAGACGGGCAAGCCCATCGGGTTCGGCGGCCGCGCGCTGGCGGCGGACGATAATCCGAAGTACTTAAATTCACCGGAAACGCCGATATACGTGAAGAGCCACGTGCTGTACAATCTGCATCGGGCGAAGGAGGCGATTCGCAAGGAGGAACGCGCGATTCTGGTGGAAGGCTACATGGATGCCATCGGCGTCTCCGCGGCGGGATTCGGCCCGGTGGTGGCGAGTTGCGGAACGGCGCTGACCGAACAGCAGGTTCGTATGTTGAAGCGGCATTCGGAGAAAATCGTCGTCAATTTCGATCCGGACGCCGCCGGCGCGGCCGCGTCGGAGCGCTCGGTGGGTCTGTTGCTGCAGGAAGGGATGTCCGTTCGGGTGATGACTCTCGACGGCGGCCTCGATCCGGACGAGTACTGCAAGGAGCGCGGCGCGGACGCGTATCGCGAACGGCTGGACGGAGCGAAAGGATATTTCTACTGGCTCGCCGACCGTGCGCGTACCAAGCACGATGTGCGCACCACCGAAGGAGTCATCGCCGTCCTCAGATCCTTGCTTCCCGCCGTCGAGCGCATTTCGGACCGGCTCGAGCGCATGGCCATCGCCAACGCCGTCGCGGAATATATCGGCGTGGATCGCGGCACGGTGTTGGACAGCTTTCGCAAAGCGGTGGTGGAGCGCAAGGAGAGCCGCCTGGAGCGTCCCAGGGAGACCATGCGCGCGGACGAAAAAGGGTTGTTGAACGTGCTGCTCTCGGATGCGGCCGGACGGGAAGATTTGATTCCCGCGTTGGAGGAGGTCGAGATCCTCGACCGAATCGCGACCGCGCGCATCTTTCGCGCCATCATGGCCGCACACGCCAGCGGCGCGTCCACGGCCTTCGACGCCATCGGCGCGCGGCTGGAGCCGGCGGACCAGAACCTGCTGGCCGAGCTGGCGCTTTCCGAAGACGCGGACACGCATGAGAACACGCTGGAATACGGAAGACAATGCCTGGAGAGCTTGCTGCGCTCGGATGAGCGCGACCGCAGAACGCAATTGAAGACGCGAGTCAAGGATGCGGAGCGGACCGGCAATCTTGCGGAGGCTCTGCGGCTGGCGCGTGAATTGCAGGAATTCGAACGGGCGGGCGGAGCGCGCAAATGACATTTCCGTTTCCAATTGTAGGTCTCGCCTTGATGTACAATGTCTTCTATTCGTCTCCGCGGGGAGAGCGGCGCTTCAGTGGCGACTGACGAAAAATTCGAGGGTTTGGAACGGCTCGTGCAGATGGGCAAGGAGAAGGGCTTCGTTCTGTACGAGGAAGTCAACGGGATTCTGCCTGCCAGCGAGCTCCCCGGCGGCGCGGAGTTGGAAGACGTACTCGCGGGCCTCGACGGCGCCGGAATCGATATCCTCGAAGAGGCCAAGGATTTCGAGAAGAAGCTCGAGGAAACCGAGGAACTTCTCGATTTGGATCTGCCTGCCGGCGTCGGCGAAAAGGTCAACGATCCGGTGCGCATGTACCTGCGCGAGATGGGCACGGTACCGTTGCTCACACGCGAAGGCGAAGTGGAGATCGCGCGCCGCATCGAGCGCGGCCAGTTCATCGTGCTGAAATCGCTGGCCCGCACGCCGCTGGTCATTCAGGAAATCATCGCCATGGGCGAAGAGGTGGCGGCCGACGTCCTGTCTGCCCGCGACCTCATCCAAATCCCCGACCCCATCCTCACCGACGAACTGATCGAAGAGAAGAAGCGCGAGTTCACCCGTTGCGCCAGCGAGACAGGCCGCCTGCACAAAAAGGTGCTCCAATGCCGGCAGAAATTGCAGGCCATCCCGCGCGGCATGAAACCGAAGCAGTACCGGCGGCAGCTTTGGGAGCTGGGGCGGTTGGTGATCAAGACCTCCCGCGTGGTGCGCTCCGTGAAGTTTCAGGGCCCCGTAATCCGGCATCTGATCGAGCGATTGCGGCAGGCCGTAGAGCAGATCAAGCCCGTGGAGCGGGATGTCGCGCGCGTACAGAAGAAGCTGGAATCGGGGCTGGGATCGGTTAACGGCTCCAAGGAACTGCGCAAGGAGCACCGCGCGTTCGGACAGCGCTTGTCGCAGCTTGAGGAAGTCTACGGGACGCGCGCGCCGGAATTGCGCCGCACCTTGCAGATCATCATGAAGGCGCACGGCGAAGCCGAAGCCGCCAAGAAGGAGCTGATTGAAGCCAACCTCCGCCTGGTAGTCAGCATCGCCAAGCGCTATACGAACCGGGGCCTGCAGTTCCTGGACTTGATTCAGGAAGGCAACATCGGGCTGATGAAGGCGGTGGAGAAGTTCGAGTACCGCCGCGGGTATAAGTTCTCGACCTATGCCACGTGGTGGGTGCGCCAAGCCATCACCAGGGCCATCGCGGACCAGGCGCGCACCATTCGCATTCCGGTCCACATGATCGAGACCATCAACAAGCTGATCCGGACTTCGCGCCAGATGGTGCAGGAACTCGGCCGCGAGCCCACCAACGAAGAGCTGGCCAAGCGGATGCAGTTGCCGGTTTCCAAAGTGCGGAAGGTGTTGCGCGTGGCCCAGGAGCCTATCTCGCTTGAGACTCCGATTGGAGAAGAGGACGAATCGCACCTTGGCGATTTCATCGTGGATCAGGCGGGCATCTCGCCCTCCGACGCCGTCATCAACCTGAATCTGCGCGAGCAGACCGCCCAGGTATTGAAGACGCTCACGCCGCGCGAGGAAAAGATCATCAAGATGCGGTTTGGGCTGGAGGACGGCAGCGAGCACACGCTCGAAGAGGTGGGGCAAAACTTCGCCGTAACGCGTGAGCGCATCCGCCAGATCGAAGCCAAGGCGCTGCGCAAACTACGGCATCCCAGCCGCAGTCACCGTCTGCGGGCGTTTCTGGAAAACGGCACGCGCGGCGTTTGATCAGGAAAAGGGGCCGGAACGCCGGCCCCAATCTTACCTGTCGCGCCGCTACCAGCGGGGCTCGCGCCGGCTGCCGCCACCGCCGCCGCCGCCGGGACGTCCACCGCCGCCACCCGGACGACCGCCGCCGCCCGGACGACCGCCGCCGCCACCGCCAAATCCACGGCCGCCGCCGCCACCGCCGCCGCCGAATCCGCGGTCGGGTTTGGGGCGCGCCTCGTTGACGTTCAGGGCCCGGCCGTCTAGCGTGTAGCCGTTCAGCGCGGTAATGGCCTGATCCGCTTCGGTTTCATTCTCCATCTCGACGAACGCGAACCCACGGGACCGGCCGGTGTCGCGGTCGGTCATGATCCGGGCGCTGTTCACCGCCCCGTATCGCTCAAACAGGCTGCGTACCGCCTCTTCAGTGGCGTTGAAATCCAGGTTGCCGACGAAAATATTCTTCACAAATTCTCCTGACGATTTGAAAGCGGGCTCATCGGTGAGGGAACGGAGGCAGGACGACGCCGTCGTCCGGATACACTCGGCCGGATTCGCGGAAGCTATTCAAACGCGCTTCGACTATACCACGACCCGCGCCCCGGTGGGAAGCACGCAAAACGAGCAATTGTGGAGTACCGGACAGAAAGGCCCCGTGAGCGCCGCGGAGGATGCCGATCCCGACCCGTGGCGCAAGCCGCGAGGCTTGCAGAGTCGGCTGTCGAGCCGACTTTTTCCAAGGCCGGGACGACACTCGCCCCCTACGGCCGCGGCCCTGCGCCGCCTATGCCCTTGGGCGCCGGGTCTCCGTGTTCGAGGTAGCTCTTCAACCGCGTGAACTGTTGCTTCAGCACCCCATCGACCGTGGCGGCCAAGGCGTTCAGGCCGCCCGGAGCATAGCCGGTCACGGCGTAGGTCGCCTCCAGCGTGGCGCCGTTGCCCGCCGGAGCGATCTGAATCGTCATGCTCCCCGTCGCCGCCATGGTCTGCAACGGTCCCAAAGCGCCAATCAGCACGAGGGTCTTGCCCGGCGCGAAACGCACGACTTCCATGTGGCGAACGCCGCCTTCGTTGGGAAGCTTCTCGCAGAAGCACCCCATGGGCTTTTCCTCGATGCTGAGGTTGTGGGAATCCCCGGAGAAGGTGTGATCGGGGTCCCACCATTGGCCTATGTCGTGAATCAGCGCGCGGTAAACGGCGTCCCGCGACGCCTGAATCGGGACGGTCGCCTTCACGGTGAAACCGCTCGCCGAAGAATCCAGGACCTCGGCAGCCAGCCGGCCCGAGCCAATCGCCAGAATCAGCCCGGCTAGCAGTAAGTTCAATCGCATGGGACCTCCTCACGCAATGATACATGCCAACCGGGCGGCGCTGTACCATGGACACATGCTGCGTTGGCTTGTCATTGGCGTAGGGGACATCGCCCGAAGACGCGTGCTGCCGGGCATTCTCGCGGAGCCCCGTAGCCGGCTCGCTGGCATCGTCACGCGCGATCCGCGCAAGGCGGAGGCCTATGGCGTCCCCTCCTGGCAGGATCTGGATTCCGCGCTGGCCGAATCGGAGGCGGATGCCGTGTTTGTCGCCACGCCGGTGTTCCTGCATGCGCCCCAGAGCATCGCGTGTCTCCGGGCGGGGTTGCATGTGCTGTGCGAAAAGCCCATGGCGCTCAATTATCCCGAAGCCTGTTCCATGCAACGAACCGCGGAAGAGACCGGGCGCCTGCTGGGGGTGGCCTATTACCGCCGTATGTATCCCAAGGTGAATCGCGCCAGGGAGTTGCTGGAAGCCGGCGCGATCGGGCGGCCTTTTCTGGCCGAAGCCACAAACCACTATTGGTTCAGCCTCGGTCATGGACGCGACTGGCTGGGGGATCCGGCGCTGGCCGGCGGCGGCCCGTTGTACGACATCGCCTCGCACCGCATCGATCTGATGAACTATTTGTTTGGAAAGCCCATCCGCGCGAGCGGACACGTTTCGAGGTTGGTCCAGCCCATCGCGGTGGAAGACAACGCCACGGTGATGGTCGAACATTCGAGCGGCGTGCGCGGTGTGGTGGATGTCCGCTGGCACTCGCGGGTGGTGCGCGACGAGTTCCGCATACGCGGCACGGAGGGTGAAATGGACCTGACGGCGCTCAACGGCCCACACCTGTCCTATCCCGGCGCGGAAGAGCAGATTCCAGCGCACGCGAACCTGCACTATCCCTGCATTGCGGATTTCGTCGCGGCCGCGCTCGATGGAACGCCGCTGCGGTCGTCCGGCGCCACCGCGCTCGAAACCGAGTGGGTGATCGGGCAGGTGGCTCAAGCCTCCCGGCCTGCTTAGCGCGGAAGACGCGGCTCTCCGAAGCGACCGCCCGATTTCTCGCAGTAGGCGAGAGATTGAATCGAACGGCTGGGACGGACGATTGGGCGCCGGAAAGCGCCGGTACGAAATCATCCAAAAGATTACGTTGCGCGGGCGCGTTCTTTATGCGTTCCTGATGCGCCATCGTGCATACTACTCAAAATCGCTTGAGGGCTCGCTTCCCTCCCCTCCTTGTCGAGGTTCGCAGTAGCAAAGACCGAAATAACACCGGGTCCATGAAGACGGGATACGTCTGCCCGCCTGGCCCCGACAAGGAGATTGGAAGATGACGATACGAAACGCTACAAAACTGTCCTGCAGGCTTCTGGCAATAGCGTGCATGTTGATATGCCCCGCTGTGAGCCTTCGCGCGCAGTCCACTTTTGGCGCGGTACGGGGAACTGCGCTCGATCAAAGCGGCGCGATCCTACCCGGAGCCCGGATCGCATTGCACAGCGTCGACGAGAACACCAACGTCACGACGCAGACTGACGAACATGGAACCTATTTGTTCGAGAACCTCAAGCCGGGTCATTACACCGTCACGGCAGCCCACGAAGGCTTTGCGAATGCAAGCGTGAGCCAAATGGAATTGGCCTCCCGTCAGATTCTGCGCTTGGACATCACCTTGGCCGTAGCGGCTCAGGTAGAGTCCGTCGAAGTCGCCGCAACCAGTGAAAGCGTAAACACGGAAAACGCCACGCTTAGCGATTCCAAGCTCAATGTCGACATCACCGAGTTGCCTATCAACTCCCGTAGCGTGTCCTCCAGTCCGCTGGCGGCTCTGGCCGAATCTCCCTCCGTCACGACGGACTCGCAGGGGAATATCGCCGTGGGCGGCGCGACCGCGTCCCAAACGGGCTTCTCCGTGGATGGAATTTCCACCGCCAACGTCCGCCTGAACGGCGCGCTGCAAGACGCCTACCCATCGTTGGAGAACATCGCCGAGATGAAAGTCACGGCGTTCAACAACAACGCGGAATTCGCCCAGATCGGCGACGTAACCTTCGTGACGAAAAGCGGAACCGATCAATTGCACGGCAGCGCGTTCGAGTACTTTCAGAATAGCGGCCTGGATGCCAACATTCTGAATTTCACCACCAAGGCGCCGCGCAACTTCAACACCTTCGGCGGCAGCTTGGGCGGTCCCGTCGTCATCCCGAAGCTATACCCTAAGAAGAACAAAACGTTTTTCTTCCTGGATTATGAAGGGAACCGAAAATCCCAGTCCTACCCGGAGCAGCTTCTCGTGCCGACGGAAGCGGAGAGAAACGGCGATCTGAGCGCCATGGTGGCTGGTCTTGGGAACGGTCCGGTAATGAATCCTTTCACAAACGCGCCATTTCCGAATAACACCATCCCGGCCGGCAATTGCCAGGCCTGCATCAACCCCGTGGCTCAGAACATGCTGAATTACTATCCTCTGCCAAACGCCAACCTGAACGCCCTGAACCCCTCCTACAACTATCAGACTCTGGTACCCACTCCGTCGAATTCCAATGCGGTCGATCTCAGGCTCGATCAGAGCATCACTTCCAAGCAGCAGCTCTATGCCCGCTTTAGCTTGAAGAACGCCTTTTACACCGAGTCCAATAACGCGGGCGTCATTGCGCCGGCAAACAATTTTTTGCCGAGTGACGGAGCTAACGAGCGGAACCGCAGCCTGGTGGTCTCCCACAACTACTCAATTACCCCGCATTTACTGAACGAATTCCGTTTCGGATTCACGAATTTCGATGAAAACGACACGTTCCCCATCGGAGGCGCCCAGGCCATTTCTCAACTCGGGCTGGACTTCGATCATCCCGTGAATATTGGCGCGCATCCCACAGCGAATGCATTCCCGACCTTCGATTTCGCCGACGGCTCCGTTACCTCGATCGGGCAGGACCGGGTTGGACCGACCATTTCGGGGAACACCCAATTCACCGACAACCTCACCTACATCCGGGGCAAGCATACGCTCCGGTTTGGAGCGGATGCCCGCAGAGAGCGTTACAACGCCCTGATGTATTTCGCCCCGTCCGACGACTACGGCCAGTTCACCTTCAGCGGTTCGCTGACTAACTACTCCTTCGGCGATTTTCTGCTCGGCATGCCGAACCCGTCTTACTTCGCGGTCACCGGCCCGCAAATGGACGCGCACACCGTGCAATGGGGACTATACGGTCAGGACACCTGGGAGGCGAACAGCCATCTGACGGTCAATTTCGGGTTACGGTGGGAGCACCTTCCGGCGTTTCAGGAAAGCAATGGCGATATAGCTACCTATCTTCCGACGGCGAACAACGTCACCGTTGTCGTGCCGGACAAATTCTATAACTTTATCGCGAACAATCCTCTCCTCCAGCAGATATACACTGGATTTCTTCAGGGATTCAACGCATGTTCGCTTCCAAATAAGACCCCGCTGCTCCCGTGTTCGAACATCGAGACCGCCAGCCAGGCCGGCCTTCCGCAGGGTCTGAGGCACACGCCGCCGCACGATTTCGACCCGCGAGTCAGCATCGCCTGGCGGCCGTTCAACAATAACAAGACGGTCATTCGATCCGGCTTTGGCATCTATACCATGACGACTCTCGGTCCGATGTCGTTCAACAGCGGCATCATCGCCCTCTCGGACCTGCTCACCTACAACAATTCCGTCACGAATGGCGTTGCTGCGTTCCAGTTTCCGCAAACGTCCCCTCTGGGCGCGCCGGCGACTCTGGGCGGCGGCGATTTCGAGGAAGCAAACAATCCGTACTGGAAAGATCCTTCGTCGGCGCAATGGAACTTGACACTGGAACGGGAAGTGACGCCCAGCACGGCGGTCCGGCTCAGCTACACCGGCCAAAGCAGCTACCATCTTCCCATCACCATAGACCTGAACCAGATTCCCGCGAGCACCACCCCGTACACCGTTCCGAACAACGGCTACTCAGTCGTCGATCCGCGCGCGCCCTACCAGAACTGGAATTTGTTGATGTATTCGGACAGCATCGGGAATCAAAGTTATCAGGCGGGCACTGTCGAAGTCACCGAGAGAGCTTCGCGCGGGCTGACGTTCCAGGCAAACTACACTTACGCCAAGAATATCAGCGACGCGCAAGGCACCGACGCGCCAAGCGGTTACGCAGGTGAAGAGCCTTATGCCGTGGAGATTGCCAACCGCTACGATATCGGGTACGACCGCGGCAACGTGGTGGGCATGCCGCGGCAACGCTTCCTCCTGACGGGCACGTACCAACTGCCGTTCGGCGCCGGACACCTTTTGCAGGGATCCCGGTTCGCGAACTCCGTTCTGGGAGGCTGGAATCTCAGCACGGTTGCGACCGTGCAAACCGGCCAGTGGCTGACGCCTACGATGCCGGCGGCCGACGACCAATCGAACACCAATATGATCGTGCGAAACACCGGCGGGGCCATTGCGCGGCCGGATTGCGTAGGAAATCCATACGCGGACCAGACCTCTCAACACTTCTTCAACCTCAATGCCTTCGCCCTGCCGCCGCTCGACGCCGGACGTTTTGGGAGCTGCGGCGTCGGTGTTTTGCAAGGTCCCGGCATGATCAACGTGAACACGGGTTTGGCCAAGGTGGTCCAGTTGAAGGAGGGGTACAAGCTGCGCTTCGAAGCCTCTTTCACGAACGTTCTGAATCACACCAACTTCGCGCCGCCCGCACTGAACGTCGGCAATCCCACATCCTTCGGAGTCTTGCAGGCCGCACTGCCCCAGGGCAACGGAGGCAATCGTACGGGACAAGTGGCCTTGCGACTCGACTTCTGACCTGGAAATCCCGATGCCCGTCAACCGGGTCGCGAGCCGCCCAAGGCCCGCGACCCGGAGCAGATGGCGCGCCGCTCGATCCGGCGTATCGCGAGGTCGACCGGTACGTGGCCCTCACGGAGAGTTTTCACGAGGTGAAGTGCTCGAAGAAGATCAAGGTAGTGGTCTGCCGGAATTGGAGCGACTGTCTACGGTTCGCGCCGTTTCTGGGCAGGCAGCGTCCGCTCGCGATCGCGATACCGACAGGCAGCGCAATCTTCGTGACGCCGAACGCCGCCTTCACGGCGGATGCCGGAGGATTGCTGCGGCACGAGTTGTCGCACGCCGTGCTGAACCAGAACCGATCGCTGCTGAGCGTTTGGCGGATGCTGCGGCAGCCCTGGGTTTCCGAGGGTGTAGCGGGGGTCTTGGCGGGAATGTGGCCAACGGCGCCGGGACGGCAGTTGGCAAGCTTGCCTGAGGCGGCGTTCCTGTCGCGGGCCGCGACGGCGCAGTTGTGGCCATGCTTCGCCGTCGCGCCGCAGAAGGACTGGCGGTTCAGCTACACCGCATGGCTTTACTTCTGGGACCGGCAGATCGAGCGAGCCGGCAAGAGGACATATCTGACATTCGAGCGCGCGTGCTTCTCCGACCCCAATGGGCGCCAAGGCGCTTTTGCGGGCGTGTACGGGACCGGTCTTCGGAACGCTGTAGAGGAGTTTCAGTCAGAAGTGCGGTCGGGACGGGTCGTGGCGCCGGAGCAGGTTGGGTCCGATTTGGGCTTCTCCTGGCGCCAATGATGCTGGCCCCTCCCCCCGCTACAATGGTCCTTACTCATGAGACGCGTGATTACGGCGCAGGACCTGCCTGAGAGCGGCGAGATGCGCGTTCCGATTGGGACGCTGGTTACTCCATCGGCGCGGGAAGTGGCGGCTGAGCGCGGCGTGCGCATCAGCGAAGTGACGGAGGACCGGCTGCCCGTTCACGCGCCACCGGAGAAGAGCATCGCGGTGGGCGCGGACCACGGCGGATTCCGGCTAAAAGAGAGGCTCAAGCCAGTGCTCGAAGAGCTTGGCCTGGAGATCCGCGACGTCGGCGTCTATGAGGAAAAGCCCGCGGACTATCCCGATATCGCGCTCGCCGTAGCCGAATTGGTAGCTTCCGGGAAGGCGGCGCGCGGCGTGGCGATCGACGGCGCGGGCATCGGTTCGGCGATGGTGGCCAACAAGGTCCCAGGCATCCGCGCAGCCCTGTGCTATGATAGAGCTTCCGCCGGAAACAGCCGGGAACACAATGATTCCAATGTGCTTACACTTGGCGGAAGGCTCTTGACCGAGAGCCAGGCGGAGGACGTTTTGCGCACCTGGCTGGCCACGCCGTTCGCCGGCGGCCGGCACCAGGCGCGAGTCCAGAAGATCCTCGATATCGAACGGCGGTTTCTGAAAAAGGATACCCCTTGACCAAGGTGGAACTGGACATTCTGGTCGCCCAGATCGGCGAAGAGATCTTCGCGCGCGTGAGTCCCATTGCCGTCACCGCGTCCGCCGCCTCAGCGAAGAAGGGCGAGGGGCTGAACCTGCCGAGCGAAGTTTGCCCTGGCTGCGTGCAACGCTGCGCGCAGACCTGCGCACGCAATACCAAGGAAATCCTGGCGGCCGGCGCCGACCGCGTTTCGGCCAGCGAACGGCTCACGAAAATCGACCCTTCGATCGCCGCCGTGATCGACCACACCATCCTGAAGCCGGAGGCCACCCGCGCCGACGTCGTCAAGGTTTGCCGGGAGGCGCGGCAATATGGCTTCGCCAGCGTGTGCGTGAACCCGTATTGGGTTCCCCTGGTGCGTACGGAATTGTCGGGGTCGTCCGTGAAGGTTTGCAGCGTGGTGGGATTTCCGCTGGGCGCCACCAGCACGGAGGCCAAGGTAGCGGAAGCGGCGGCGGCGGTGCGTGCCGGAGCGCAGGAGATCGACATGGTGATCAACGTGGGGGCTCTGCGCTCGGGAGACCACGAAGCCGTGAAGTCCGACATTCAGCAGGTGGCGCGCGTGGCCCACTCAGCCGGCGCGATTCTGAAAACGATTCTCGAAACGGCGCTGCTCGACGATAGCCAGAAGGCCACGGCATGCACGCTGGCCAAGATGGCGGGCGCGGATTTCGTGAAGACTTCAACCGGCTTCGGCCCGTCCGGCGCCACCGCGCACGATGTTTCGCTCATGCGCGCCGTGGTGGGGCCCGAGATGGGCGTCAAGGCCTCCGGCGGCATACGCACCCTGGAGGACGTACGGACCATGACGGCGGCGGGGGCTACGCGCATCGGCGCCAGCGCCAGCGTCAAGATTGTCGAGGCGTCCGCTGCCTGAAGTGTTCCAGCCATCGGAGAGGGTCATGCAAACCACCCGCAAAGCTTCGGTACGCTTCCGCGAACGGTCGGAACTGCTCGACTTCCTGCTGGACGTTTCGGCCGCCACCGCCGCTACGCTCGATCTGGACCAGTTGCTGGCGAACGTGGCCGAAATCGTGCAGAGGGTGCTGCCCTACGATCTGTTCGCCATCCTGCTGTACAACGACAAGCGTCAGGACCTGCGCATCCGTTACGGCGTCGGACACCGCGAGGAAATCGTCAGCAATCTTGCTCTAAAGCTTGGCGAAGGCATCACCGGCACGGCCGCCCAGCGCCGCGAGCCGCTGCTGGTGGGCGATGTGCGCAACGACCCGCGCTATCTCAACACCGTGGACGCCGTCCGGACCGAGATGGCCGTTCCCATGGTGGCCCGCGGCAGGCTGGTGGGCGTGATCGATCTGCAATCGACGCGCCTCAACGCCTACACGGAATACGACCGCGCCCTGCTGCGCCTGATCGCGACGCGCGTGGGTGGCGCCATCGATAACGCGCGGCTGTATCACCGGGTGGACCGACAGAACCGCACGCTGAAGACGCTCTCGAACATCTCGCGCGAGTTCTCTTCGATCCTCGATTTGAACGAGCTGCTGGGCAAGATTGCCAGCACCACGGCCGAGCTGGTGAGCTACGACGCCTTCAGCATTCTGCTGGTGGACCAGCAGGCCAAGGCCCTGCGCCACCGTTTCAGCATCCGCTTCGATCAGCGCGTAAACATCGACAACGTTCCGCTGGGGAAAGGCATTACCGGGGCGGCCGCGGAATCGCGCGAAGTGGTGCGGGTGCGCGACACCGCTACCGACCCGCGCTACATCGCGTCCCACCCGGATATCCGTTCGGAAGTGGCCGTTCCGCTGGTGTCGCGGGACAGTGTGGTGGGGGTCATGGACCTGGAGAGCAGCCGCGTGGGCCACTTCACCGAGGACCATGCGCGCACGCTGGCCCTGCTGGCGCCGCAGATCGCCAGCAGCGTCGAGAATGCGCGGCTCTACGAGGAGGTGGCCGCGAGAGAGAGCCGCATGGAGGAGGATTTGCAGGCCGCGCGGGAATTGCAGCGCGTCCTGTTCCCCGACGCCTCGCTTGAAATCGAGGGCCTGGAAGCGGCCGTCCGCCTGCGTCCCGCGCGCGAAATCAGCGGCGACATCTACGATCTTTTCGAGCACCACGACGGGCAGGCCGTGATCGCTTTTGGCGATGTCAGCGGCAAGGGATCCGCCGCGGCGCTGTACGGAGGCTTGATGAGCGGCCTGCTGCGCACGATTGCGCCTCGCCGCCGCCGCCCGGCGGAGTTGTTGCGGGCGTTGAACGACGCCCTGGTGGAGCGCAAGGTGGAGGCTCGCTACGTCACCCTATGCGTGCTGCTCTGGGACCCCGCGAAGCGCCATCTGGTGGGGGCCAACGCCGGCGCCTTGCCGCCCATGATCTGCCACGGCGGCGAGATCGTGAATATCCGGATGGAAGGCGTTCCCATCGGTTTGCTCGATACGCGGGAGTATGACGAAATCGGGTTCGACGCGGGACCCGGCGACGTCATCGTACTCTATTCGGATGGCATTACGGACCACCTCAGCCCGGACGGGCAGGAATACGGCCGCGCCCGCCTGGCGCAAGTGGTGCGCCGCCATTGCCACGAATCGGCCGCCTGCCTGATCGCCGCCATCTTCAACGACCTGGACAAGTTCAATACCACACTCTTCGACGACCAGACGGTGTTGGTGATGAAGGTGAAGAAGTAGGACGAGGGCTGGGCTAGGCGTGCCCAGGCGTCGCCGCTCCTGCTGCGCGATAGGCCGCGGCGATCGTAGGTCAGCACCGTGTAATGGCCGGCAAGGTGGCCGGCGATGCCGCTCGATCCATCCGCATCTCCGCATTCGCGTCTCTCTACAAGAATTCTATGCCGGTTGGAGGGCTGTGCAGACGGTGGAAGAACGGCGTCACGCATCAATCTAAGCTTTGTACGAGTCGGCGACCATCCGGGCACAATTGCTTATGATCATCTACATCGATGTGTACATGCTTCTAGCTCTAGCACGGCCCATGACAGCCACCGACGGTTCTACCCTAAAACCACGTAGCGCGGCGATAGATTTCATAGCGCGCTCCGAACTTTTCTCGGAGCAGAGTGTGCTCTCTGTGGGCATTTCTGATCTGCAGTGGGACCAAAATGACCAAAAGCAGCAGCGCGTACCAGTGATGTACGGCAAGTGCAATCCCGCAAAGGGTCAAATCGACAAACACGTACATGGGGTGTTGCATGCGCGCGTACAAACCGTGCGTTACCAGATCAGTTGCCTTGGGAGTCACCGCAAACGACTTTCCTAACTGCACCCGAGCGAGAACCGTCAGTGTAAACGATATGGCGGCAAGCACGACCCCGGCCAAAGTCTCCGCATTCATTTCTCACGCCCCAATCGTGCGTAGGTGAGGGCAGTCAGTTTAGCCGAACAAGATGTGCATCGTGCGGGGATGACGGGCATCCGGAAACTGTCCACCCAGTTGATCCTACCAAATCCAGCTCCCGGATCAGACCGGCTTCCAGAATCGGCGCCTTCCGCTCCTCGACGTCTGGATGCCAAACCGGTTGGCTATGACATGGAACCTCGTGAGCTTTGAGACCGGCTACGCCTCCATATGAGTTTTCGCCAAGCGCTCGCGGCCGTCGGATTCCTCACCTGAACAGCAGAGGCGCGAACGCCGCCAGATTCCTGCGGAAGACCAACCAGGTGTGGCCGCCGGGGACGTCGACGTTCGTCGCCTTGATGTCGCGGCTTTTCAACCAATCCCGGAGCTGGCGGGTTGCGGTCATCAAGGAATCTTCGGTTCCGCAGGACCTCCATAGCAGCGCGATCCGCGCGTTGGCGCGCTCGTCCACGCCCGGATAATCCTCCTGCGGCATATGCTGGCCGCGCAGGGGCGCGCTGAAGCCGCCGATCCAAGCGAAGCGGTCGAGCGCGTTCAGGCCGATAAACTCGGCCTGAATGCCCCCCATGGACAGGCCGGCGATGGCTCGGGACTTAGAGTCCGCCTCGACGCGATAGTTTCGCTCCACACTGGGAAGGACCTCTTTCAGGAGGGCGTCGCGCACGGCGATGTCCCAGCGGTCCCGTTCCTCGGGCGTGGCCGTTGGGTTGCGAATGCCGGCCAGGTAATTCTCAGAGCCGTATCCGAGCGGCATCGCTACGATCATGGGCTTCGCCTTGCCCTGCGCGATCAAATTGTCAAGGATGACTTGCGCCCGGCCTTGCACGATCCACGCGCTCGCATCTTCGCCGGCAGCGGCTCTGTGGTGACGCTCCAGATTCCCTGCTCATCGCGCTGCAGCGGCGGCGGCTGCCCCAGCCCTTCGCTCGTGAGCCGCACCTCTTTCGCATTGGGCTGATAGATCCGGAAGGTGACGGAGTGGTCGGTGTGCACTTCGGGCGAAACCACGGGCGGGGGCGCGGCGGTCTGTGCATAGAGCGCGCCAGCGAGAGGGAGGCAGCGAAAAGCGCTTTTCATTTGGGCCATTGTACTACTCACGGGACGGTAAGGGCGGAAGGATCATCCTCGCTTCAACCCCTCACTCGTCCACGTGCCTGGCTGTGCGGAGTTTCCCCTGGAAGTGACCCGATGCCGCTGTCCGCTCGCGGTCAGCTCCTGTATCGCGCGCAACTCGTACAGGCTAGGATTTGGGCGACACGGGCCACAGGTCCCCTTGTCGAAACCTGGGAAAAAGGGACCGGCGCATTCCTGCGAAAAGGGCCGGGCCGGGCCCGGCCCTTTTCCCCGTCCTATGACCGCGAAGCTACCACCCAACCGCCGCTGCAAAGCGAGAAGCACTCTCCGCAGCTGCTGCACGTCGCGTGCGGACCATCCACCAACGCGGGCTTCCGGTCGATCCCCCGTCCCTTAAAATACAACGCGTTCGATTTCTTCACTTCCGCGCAATACCGAACGCATAACCCGCACAGGCTGCAATCCGCCATCCCCGTCGCGAATCGCGACCGCCTCACGCCGTACTTCTTCGCAAATTGCTGCCCGGCCGGCCACAGTAGCTCCACCAGCATCTTGCGAATTTTGGTCACCTTCGCGGACTCCGTCTGCACGCTCAGGCCCTCCTCTACCGGGTAGAGGCAGGACGCCACCAGCTTGGTGCGGCCCCTCTTCTCGATCTCCACCATGCACATGCGGCACGCCCCGTAAGGCTCCAGTCTGCCGTCGTCGCATAGCGTCGGAATCTCGACGCCCGCGGCCTTCGCGGCTTGCAGAATGGTGAGCCCCTGTGCGGCTTCAACCGGCTTACCGTTGATTTCCAGCGTTACTTGTCCCATATCGGCTCCCGTTATACTGTGATCTCAGTCTTCACCGGCGTCGCCGGAAATTGCCAAACCGCCTCCCACACCACCGGAACCTTCCGCACGGCGTGGAACTTATCCGGACATGCGGTGTAGCAGGATCCGCATTTGATGCACTTCTCCTGGAAGACCATGTAGGCGGCGCCGTCCGCCTTTTGAATCGCCTCCACCGCGCACGCCCTCGCGCACGCTCCGCACGGCGGATGGGAGCATTTCGTCTGGTCGATCTCATACTGGATCATCGCGGTGCAGGCCCCCGCCGGGCAGCGCTTCTCGCGAATGTGCGCCTCGTATTCGTGGCGGAAGTAGCGGATCGAGCTGCGAACCGGATTCGGTGCGCTCTTGCCCAGCGCGCACAGCGAAGCCATCTCCATGAACTCGGACAATTCCTCCAGCAGTTCGATATCGCCTTCCTTCCCCTGGCCGCCCGCAATGCGGTCCAGGATCGTCAGCATCTGCCGCAGCCCTTCCCGGCAGGGAACGCACTTGCCGCAGGATTCGTGAGCCAGGAAATTGACGTAGTACCGCGCCATGTCCACCATGCACGTGTCCTCGTCCATCACGATCATCCCGCCCGACCCCATCATCGAGCCGACCTTATCCAGCTCGTCGAAATCCACCGGCAAATCGAGCAGAGCTTCGGGCAATACGCCTCCCGACGGACCGCCCGTCTGCACCCCTTTGAACTTCTTGCCCGCCGGCAGGCCGCCGCCGATCTTGAAGATGATGTCGCGCAGCGTAATCCCCATCGGCACTTCCACCAGGCCGCTGTTCTTCACCTTGCCGACCAGCGAGAAAATCTTGGTCCCCTTGCTGTTGGCGGTCCCCATGCTCCGGAACCAGTCCGCGCCCCGGTTCACAATGAACGGAACGTTGGCCCACGTCTCCACGTTATTGAGGCAAGTCGGCTTGCCCCACAAGCCCTTTTCCGAGAGGTGCGTGTACTTCGGCCTGGGTTCGCCCACGTGCCCTTCAATGGCGTTCACCAATGCGCTCGATTCGCCCGACACGAACGCGCCGGCGCCGCGATGGATGGTCACGTCGAAATCGAATCCCGATCCCAGAATGTTCGCGCCCAGAAATCCGTATTCCCTGGCGCGGTCAATCGCCATCTGAGCGTGTTTGCGCGCCAGCGGATACTCCTGCCGCACATAGATGAAGCCCTCCGTGGCGCCCATCGCATACGCCCCGATGATGAGGCCTTCGAGGACGCTGTGCGGATTGCCTTCCAGCAGGCTCCGGTCCATGTACGCGCCCGGGTCGCCCTCGTCTCCGTTGACGATCGCGTACTTCGGAGCGCCGGAGGCGTTGCGCGTGGTCTCCCACTTGACGCCCGCCGAAAAGCCCGCCCCGCCGCGGCCCCGCAGGTTGGCCTTTTTCACTTCCTGAATCACCGCATCGGGAGTCATCTGGCTGAGCGCTTTCGCCAGCGCCGAGTAACCGCCCACCCCGATGTAATCGAGAATGCTGGTCGCCTCGATGAGGACGTTGTTTTCGAGCAGGATGCGCTTCTGATGCTTGTAGAACGGAATCTCCGTGGCGGTCTGTACGCGCTTGCCGGTCTCTTCGTCCAGGTATAGCAGCCGCGTCACAACCTCATCCCCCAGCACGGTCTTGTCCATGATGGTGGGAATGTCTATCGTTTGGGCGTGCAGGTAGCAGATCCCCTTGGGCTCGATCACCACCAGCGGTCCGCGTTCGCAGAAGCCGTGGCAGCCCGTGCGCCGCAGCCCCACCTTCCGGCGCAGACCGCGCTTTTGGATCTCGCTTTCAAAACCGTCGGCAAGGCCTTCCGCGCCATAGGCGCAGCAGCCCGTTCCGGTGCACACGGTAATCCAGACCGGCGTCGATTTTTGCGCCGCCAACGTTTCCGTTCTCAGGTCCGCCAGGTCCGCGGCAGTTCTTACGCTTGGCATGGAATGTTCTCCTCGCTGGCGAAGCTCTCGATGATCTTCTCCAGCTTCTTCTTACTCGGGTCGTGATAATACTGGTTGTCGATCTGGGCCACCGGCGCCAGCGCGCAGCAACCCATGCAATGCACGGTCTCCAGCGTGAACTCCTGCTTGCTGTCGGTGGTCCCCGGCTCGATCCCGAGCATCACTGAAAAGCGGGATAGCAGTTCGGAAGATCCGCGCACATGGCAGGCCGTCCCGTTGCACACCTGAACGCAATGCTTGCCGCGCAGCTCCAGGCTGAAAGCCTCGTAGAAATTGGCGATGGTGTAGATCTCGCGCGCCGATACGTTGAGCCGCGCGCCAATCCAGTGAAGAATGTGGCGCGGAAGCCAGCGCAGCTTCTCCTGCACGTCGAGCAGCACCTGGATCAGCGCGCCCTTGCGGAAGTCGTACTTCTCCATGATCGCGTCGGCCTGTTGCAGATCGTGGCGAATGTCGAGGATGGCCCGCTCTTTCTTCTTGATGTGCCCAAGGCTCTCGGCATGATACTTCGCCTCGGCTTCCAGATAGGACAATTCGTCGATCAGTTCCCGTTTGTCGAGGCCCAGCGAATAAGCCTCTCCCAAAACGTCCAATCCCCGCAGCAGCAGGTTGTGCTTATCCTGGACCGTTGCCGGCGCGGCGTCCGCGGGCTTTTCCTTGGCGGTTACCTTGGCCTTTCGGACCGCGCTCAGGCTCATGCCGCGGCGCACGGATTCGAGCAGCTTTTCGGGCTCGAACGGCTTCGTCAGGAAGTCGAAGGCGCCGCCCTTCATGGATTCCACGGCGGAATCGACCGTGCCGTGCCCCGTCACCACGATCGGCACGATGCCCGGCTCGGCCTGCGACAAACGGCTCAGAACCTCGATGCCATCCATACCCGGCATCTTCAGGTCCAACAGCACGACGCTTGGACGCGCGGCGCGCACCAGGTCCAGGCCGCGCAGACCGTCACGAGCGACGGCCGACCGGTACCCACCCATCTCGAGCGTCTGCCGGCAACCCTCGCCGAACATTTCTTCATCGTCAATGACAACCACGTCGAGCGGGAATGGCTCGGCCGCTGTCGCCGTTATCGTCTCGATCATAGATAACCTCGATCGAGTAACTAGCAGGTGGCCTGCCATTTCGGATGTCTTTATCTGTTATGGAAATCGCCCCGCCGGCGCCGGTACCTTTTGTACCGCCCAAGAGCCGCCCGGCGCGAAATGTACCGGTGGGGCGGGCCGGGGTGCCCACAGGGTTTGTGGGCCCGCCTGCTTTCTTCTGTTGCTGTTTCTTAAGCACGGCACAAAGAAGACAAGCCAAGAAGGCAGCCCAGGAGGGCCGCCCTACAAACTGTACTTGCGGATCTTCTCTCTCAGCGTCTTGCGGTTGATCCCAAGGAACTCCGCGGCTTTGGTGCGGTTCCCTCCGAACTGCTGAAGGGCCTTGACGATCTCGCCTTGCTCGGTACGCGCCAGTTGCCCCTCTTGCGATGAGGACGCCCCCGGCGCGCCTTCCGCCGCAAACGGCATGTCGCCGGGGCCGATGGCGCTTCCTTCGCAGGTCACCACCGCATACTCGACGGCGTTGATCAGTTCCCGCACATTGCCCGGCCAGTCCCGCTGTTTCAGCAGGCGCATGGCGTCTTCGGAAACCGCCGGCGCGGGCCGCCGCTTTTCCGCCGCCAGTTTCCTCACGTAATAATCGACCAGCGCCGGTATATCGTCCAACCTGTCGCGCAGCGGAGGCACCGCGATGTGGATCACGTTCAAACGGTAATAGAGGTCTTCGCGAAATTTGCCTTCGCGCACCGCTTGCAGCAAATCCCAGTTGGTCGCCGAGAGGATGCGCACGTCGACCACCTTATTCTGCGTGCTTCCCACCCGGCAGATTTCACGCTCCTGGACCACCCGCAGGAGGCGCGCCTGCATCTGCGTGTTGATGTTGGCGATCTCGTCGAGAAACAACGTCCCGCCATCGGCCAGCTCGATCTTGCCGACGGTAGACTCCACAGCTCCCGAAAACGCGCCTTTGACGTGCCCGAAAAGCTCGCTCTCGAAAAGGCTCTCGACAAGCGTCCCGCAATCCACCGTGACGAACGGCTTGTCGGACCTCGCGCTGAGCCGGTGAATGGCCCGCGCCACGACCTCCTTGCCGACGCCGGTCTCGCCCGTGATGAGCACGGTGGAATCCGTCGGGGCGGCTTTCCGGATGAGCCGTCCCACGTTCCGCATTCCCTCGGAACGCCCGATCAGGTCGTCGGAGAGCATCTCGCGGTCGAGCTCCTGGTTGATGCAAGCGTCTTCCAGGACCCGCCTGCCCGCCGCCGCGGCCCTCACGACAATCGCCGTCAAGGCTTCCGGGGTGAACGGCTTCGGCAGGTAGTTGTAGGCTCCATGCTTGATCGCCTCCACGGCCGACTCGATGGTGGCATAACCGGTCACGATGATCACCATGAGATTCGGGGAGTCCAGCCTCAGTTTTCGGAGCACCTCCATGCCGGACAGACCGGGCATCATCAGATCGAGCAATGCCACGTCGAAGGATTCGCGGGAGGCTTTCTCCAGCGCCTCCTCGCCGTCCGACGCCAAAGCGACGCGGAACTTAGCCAGCTCCAGCGTTTGTGCGCAGGCGATCCGTATGGATTCGTCGTCGTCTACGATGAGCACTTTGCCTCGAACCGCCATTAACCCAAACCCTTTGCCATTGGCAGTGAGATGGTGAATGTGGCGCCGCCACCCGGCGGGCTGGCCACGGCGATATCGCCGTTATGGCTCTGGACAATGCCGTAACTGACGGAAAGTCCCAACCCCGTTCCGTGTCCCACGCCTTTGGTGGTGAAGAACGGGTCGAAAATGCGGTCCAGGTTTTCGGGGGAAATGCCGCAGCCCGAGTCCGAAATGGCGATTTCGATGACCCCATCCGCCGCATTCGTTCTGGTGGCGATGCCCAGGGTCCCTCTCCCCTTCATCGCATCCACCGCGTTGAGGACGATGTTCATGAAAACCTGCTGCAGTTGGGATTGATCGCCGGGTATGGCGGCCAGCTTCGCGTCATAGTCCCTGACCACCTGAATGTTTTGGAACAGGAACTGGCCTTCAAACAGCTTCAGGGTTTCATCGAGCAGACGGTTCACGTCGACGGACTCCACCAGGGGCTTCCGCTCGCGCGCGAAATCGAGAAGGTTCTTGACGATGGCGTGGCAGCGCTTGGTTTCCTTCTCGATGCGCTCCAGGTTTTCCCTGGCGCGGCCCGTGGCGGGGATTTGCTGTATGGTGAGGCGGCTGAAGAGCAGAATGCTGCCCAAGGGGTTGTTGATTTCGTGCGCCACGCCGGCAGCCAGTTGACCGACCATGGCCAGGCGGTCCGACCGCATCAGCTTCTCGTGCGTCTGGCGGCGCAGGCGCTCGTCCCGCTCGTGTATGGCCAGGGCCATTTCGTTGAAGGCGCTGCCGAGGGCTTCGATTTCCGGCGGAGCTCCGTCGAGACGGATCTTCTGGGGGGAAGGATCGGCTGCGATCCTCTGGGTAGCGGCAATCAGCTTATTGACGGGCCGCATGATGGAATCGGAAAGCAGGTAGCTGATGACGGTCCCCAGAAACACCGCGATGACGGTGAGGGCGAGGAGGGACGTCATGGCCCGCCGCGGCAAATCGTCGAATTTCCGGTTGAGGATTCCCAGCCCCAGAGCGCCGATTACTTTGCCGCGGGGGTCGCGGATCGGCTCATAAGCGGTCAGGTACCAATCGTCCACCACATAGCCGGCTTTGAGCCAGCGCTCGCCGTTCAGCATCACGCGTTCGTAAACTTCCGCCGAGGCCTGCGTGCCGACGGCGCGTTCCCCCGAAGCCCCGGTTGCGCTGGTGGCAATGCGTATGTCTCCGAGAAAAATGGAGGCGACCGCGACATCGCGCCCGTCGAACCGTTCGTCGCGGTAGAGATTGCTTCGGATGCGGTCGGCCACGGAGTTGCGGCGGTTCAGAAGCTGTCCCGCGCACAGCACGCCGACCAGTTCTCCATCCTCGCTCAATACCGGCGTGGCGTCCGCCGCCACCAGCCCATCGGTCACGATGCTCGCGGCGGCGGAAGGAGAATGGGGCGTGGCGATGACGGGAATGCGCGCGCGTTCGGCCATCTCCGGACTGAGCGCGGCCAGTTCCCCGGCGGAGAGCAGAATGGTGGCGGCGGCGCCCTTGCGCTGTTGGATGGCGCTCGAAATTAACGCAGACAAGCCCGATGCGATCGGCTTGCCTTGAACCTTGGCCGGGAACAGCGCGCGGCCGTGCAAGTCCGCCAGGACCAGGAAATCGAGGTCTTCGCTCTGGCGAACGGCTTGGAGCGGCGCAATCAGATTATCGATGTTGCCTTCCTGCAGATTCTCGCGCAGGAGCCGTTGCCCGGCCAGCAGATGCACCAGGTCGGCGATGTGGGAGGCGTACTCCCGGTAAACATCCTGAGCCGCGCTGAGATCGATGGCAAGGACGCTTTGGGCCTGGGGCAGGCTGCGGTGCACGTAGCCGGCCTCGAGGAAACCCGAGACGATGCCGACAAACAGGACCATCCCGGTGAGAGCAAGAAGAAGTTCGGCGCGCAGGCTGAGGCTCCGGAACCCGCGTGGAGGCCACGATAAGAACTTTGTCGACAGCGGCACCCGCTCCCCTTACTTCGGATCGATCAAGAAAGTCGGCACAATCCCCGCGGCGGAAGAAAAGCCGGAGCTGCCGCCGGAGAGCCAACTCGAGCAGCCTTGCACCTTGCCCAGATAGGCGTGCGGGTGAACGTCCACTTGCATCTCGCGAAACTCCAGGTGACCGAAGGTCATCAGGGGAAAAACCGAACGGGAGGGATCGACGCGCTCTTGCGCCACATACGGGGTGCGCATGGCCTGCTTGACGGCGCGCTCCCAGGCGGCGGCATCCATCTCCCAGCCGAAGTAGCTGTGCTGGTCGCCGTAGTCGTCGTTGGGCTTGAGGGCGAAGCGCTCGCGGTTCTGCACCAGGAACTCGGGCAGGTCGATCGATTGCTCCCCATAGGTGGTCTTGGTGGCGCTCACCAGGCGGGTCCACGGCACATGGTCGCGAATGGCTTTGCGTTCCGAGGCCGGGAAGCTTTCGGTGACGGTTTCGTCGGTGAGCAGGCCGAACATGGCTTTCTTGTGGGCCAACTCGGAACGGAAGCTATTGACCACGCAGACAGCATGGTCGCGGTAGGCGCGCACCAGCGGGTGCGTGAGGTCGAAACGGAGCAAAAACTCCTGCACTCCGAGGCGGCGGTACACCAGGTCGATTTCGAAACGGCCCTTGCGCAGGACGTGGTCGCGGTATTCGAGCTGCTCAGGAGAGACGATTTCGACCGCGTAGCCCTCCTTGACGAAGGAATCGCGAAACAATTCGAACTCGCTCCGGCCGGCAAGATAGCCGGTGCGAAATTCCACGATGGCGATGTTTGGCTTCCCGATTCCGCCGTATTGCTTGTAGGACTTGATCAGGGCCTGCAACAGATGTTTGCGGCCGCCGACCCGCGTGAGGGCGTATCGCTTGCGGAATTCCCTCATCGGGGGGACGTCCTGGAAGAGGTCGGCAAGCGCGTCCCCATAACCGGCGCCGGTGGGCGAATCGGCGTTATATTGGACGACGCGCGAAGAGCCGTTGAACAGGTGGGCGTCGAGGCGGGCCGAAACTTCCAGGGCCTGATAGCCGGGGTCGATGGCGGCGAGCATTTTTTCCGCCGGGAGCAATTCGAGGCGCGAAAGGAGCGCCGGATTTTCGAGCACCATCCGCTGCATGCGGTCGATGGCGGCAATCAGGGATTCGCCGGTCTTGACCAGCGATTCATACTGGCGGCGCGTAATGAAGTTGGGCCGCAGGAAGGGGCACACCAGGAGCCCGCCCGCGGACAGATTGGCGGCTTCCATGCGCTCATGCAGAGCTTCAGCCCAGGCCAGGTCGCGGTAGGGACCGCTCTCCAACAGCTTGTTGTACCTGGAAACCGCGTCATCCAACTGAGACATTACGACTTAAAAGCCCGTCCTCTAAACCGAGTATCCCACATCGACGCGGAAAGCGATAGATGTCAAAGTTGCTTCAGGGGCGATAAGGTCTTCGTTTTGTAAGAGTTCTCGGCGATAATCGGGTTACAGGAGGAAGACAGGCGGACCGTGGCGGCGGGGTAGCAGGGGCTAAAGCCCCGATGGCTCGGTTGCCTCTTACGGCACGGCTGAAGCCGTGCCCCGATACAAAGCGTGAGCCGAGTAGGGGAGGACGGCCACATGACGGCAGCAGGGGCTAAGGCCCTGATAAGATGACAGCGCAAGAAGGCAGCCGGACCCGCGCGGCGCGGGTACCCCGGGCCGCCCCACTTACCATTCGGAGTAGGGGGTGCCTTCCAGGCTCATTTTGTCGGAGCCGCTCTTTACGTCCCACAGGCCGGGGTTGTTCTGGTCAACGCTTTGGCCGGGGTCTTCCATGATGGTCTTCCAGGTTTCGTTGGAGCTGGTCATGGGGTCGTAGGGGATGATCCGCAGATAGCCCTCGCGGACCAGGTCCTGGAGGGTCTGGGGGGCCTTCATTTTGTCGTAAGTGTAATTGTCTATTACAGTTCGCAGCGTGGTCAGGTTGGTGTGGAGCACGGCTTCCTTGGAGCGGATGATGGTCTTGTTGTAAATGGGGATGGCCATGGTGATGAGGACCACCATGATGGTCAGGACCACCATCAACTCGACGAAAGTGAAGCCGCGGCGCAATCGAGATTTCACGTTACCACTCCGAATAGGGCGTGCCATCCGAGCCTGTGTCGTTGCTTTTACTATAGATGTCGAAGACGTTCTGGCCGCCCCAACTCTGGGACGTGGGATCATCCTGATCGCTGCGCATTCCCCACTCGGCCTTCCCGGTAAACGGATCGCGCGGGATGTGGCGGAGGAAACGCATCTTGGTTCCGTTGGCGTCGTTGCGCTTGACGCCCGCGACCAGTATGTCGAGGGTTTCGGGATACCAATTGGTGCCCTCTTTGACCGGGCCAAAATAGCCCTGCATGTTGAGGTCGTGGTACTGGTCGATGGCGTGGCGGACCTCATCAAGGGCGGCGCGCAGTTCCAACTCGCGCTCGACGCGCACCTTGGACCGCGCTAACGGGACGGCCATGGTGGTGAGCACGAGCATGATGGTAAATGCGACGATCAGCTCGACCAGCGTCAAACCTCTTTGATTACCGCGTCTCATATCCCATTATTTGATGGTGACGGTCAATGCCGGGCTGGAGGAGCCGATAGCCCTCGCCTGGGAGTTTCTGAGGGTCAAATTCAGCACGCTGACGGTAGCCGTTCCGGGCGCCAGGGCCTTGAAATTAAAGGTCAACAGGGTTCCGGGGGCGCTCACGCCGGTGGCGCCGGGCTGACGGCCGATCTCGATGGTGGCGCGTCCCTGGTCGTTCTGGACAGTGGTGGAGAGCACAGGCGCTGCGCCATCCTTGGAGAAGAGATCGCCGGCGGAGATGTTGTTAATTTGCAACAACTTGGGATCGTATTGGATCTGCAGGGGCTGGGCCGCGGCGATGTCGGCGCCGGAATCCAGAACCAGCGCCGCGGAAAATGTGCCGTTGGCCGAGGCTTCGAAGGTGGCCGGCTCGAAACGGGCGGTAACGCCGGTGGGAGGCGCGGCGGTGGCCCCGGGGGTTTCCGATGGCGCGAGCTCCGCGGAACCGGGCGGACGGACGGTCCCTGGCTGCGGGGATGGCTGCGCCCCCGGCGGCATTCCGGGCACGGCGTTGGGCTGCATTCCGGGCGGGAATCCGCCGGGCATCGGGCGCATCAACTGCTGCATAGGAAAGGGCAAGCCCGTAGGGGCGCCTGGGGCCGTGGGAGGAGCGGCCTGGCCGGGTTGAGGAGCTGCCTGCGTTTGGATGGTGGGAGCGACCGGGGCTTGGGCCGGTTGGGGAACAAGCGGAGTTGCGGCCTGCGCTTGGGCCGGAGAGAGAGAAATCGAAGAAGGCAGGCCAGGAGGCCCGCCCGACGCGGAGCCGTCTTCGTCCGGTTTCGGAGCGTAGCTCAAGTGAATCGTGTTGGCGGTGCCCACGTCGATGGTGCGCAGGTTCTCGGCGGTATACACGGGACGGCGGACGATGTGGGGGACCAGCGCGATCATCAATTCGCTGCGCGTCTTGGTGACGCTGTCGCTGCGGAAGAGGCGGCCGAGGAGGGGGATATCGACGAGACCGGGAACGCCGGTCTTGGTGGTATCTTCCTCCACGTCGATGAGGCCGCCGAGGAGGCTAACTTCGCCTTCCCGCAGGCGAATATCGTTGGTTACCTTTTTCTGGGCGATGATCGGCTCGCTGATTCCGCCGAGATTGACGGTTCCGTCCGTGCTCGAAATCTCCAAATCGACGTGCAGGGAGACGTCTCCGTTATCGTGGACGCGGGGAGTCAGCTCGACGTTGACGCCGATATCGATGTAGGTGAATTGGGTGTTGACGAGGGGGCTGACGCCGGCGCCGGAGAGTCCCAGGGCGGAGCCGAAACTGCCGCTGGCGGTGGGTTCGCGGTCGCCGATTTTCAGGATGGCCTTGCCATTGTCGACGGAGCGCACTTGGGGGGCCTGCAGGATCTTGGTATCGGAGTCGCTCATGACGGCTTCGAGGAGCCCGCTGGGAAGGGTGGTGGACCAATCCGCGCTGGCAAGATGGCCCAGGCTGGAGAGCGGGATGGAAGTGCCCGTGGTGGTGGAGGCGGGGGTGGTGGTTCCGGTGGTGCTGGTGCTGGCGGGGGTGGTCACCTGCAAGCCGTTGGTCGGGGTGAAGGCTCCGGGCATGTTCAACCCGGTGGGCATGAGTGCCGCAGCGAGCTGGCGGCTGTAGTTGGAGCTGGTCTGCATGACGATGATGTCGACGACCACTTCGGAGCGGGGCCGGTCGAGATCGTGGATCATCTTTTCGACCAGCGCAATCTGGTCGGCGTCGCCACGCGCCACGATGGCGTTCTGCTCGGAGTAGGCGAACATCTTCTGGATATCGCACACGGTGCGTACGGCGTTGACGATTTCGGTGAGCTCCTGCGCGGTGAGGGGGTTAGTGAGATAGAAGATCTTGAGCACCTGGTCCGCGTAGTCGGTGCGCTTGGCGCGAGTGTCGTTGGTCACGAAGATGGTGTTCGAGGACATGGGCTTCCAGAAGGACTTGGTGAGGATCGCCAGGTAATCGAGGGCCTCATTGAGGGTGGAGTTCTGGAAATTGACAGCGCCGTTCTTGAGGGGCGTGGTATTCGCCGGGGTCATATCGGAATCCCAGATGACGTTGACTCCGGCAAAGGCGCCCAGCGTCTCGAACAAGGTTTTGGGGATGTTGCTATTGATTTTCAGATCGAAGCGCGTGGGGCCGAGGGGCCGGAGCTCGGGAACCGGCAGAATGCGGTCGAGGCGCTCGTCGGTGGCGGCCTGCATCTGCTGTTGCGGGGTGAGGGCGCGGACGTCAGGGCTCGATTCCCTGCCGGTCTTGGCGATGCGCTGGCGCTCCTGCTCGATCATATCCTGAGTGGTGCGCACTTCCTGGACGGCGATGATGGAACTGGGATCGATGGCGAAGGCTCTTTGAAACTCCAGGAGAGCTTCGGCGAGGGACCCCTGGGCGCGGACTTTCTGGCCATTTTCGACGTGGAGCTGGGAGGTCTGGAAGCGGGCCTTCTGGAGGGCCATCTGGTATTCGAGGTCGGCGGGGTCGGCTGCGAGAGCCTTGCGGTAGGAATCGAGGGCCTTATCCCACTCCTTTTTGGCTTCAAAGGCGCGGCCCTGAGAGAAATCCTTGTCGCCCTGGCGCGTGTGAGCCTGAAGGGGCACGACGGGGCCGGCGAGCGCGGTGGCCAGCACCACGGCGGTTAAACGATTGAAAAAAGACATATTACCGTGCTTTCCAGTTGCGGTAAGAACCCTATGCTAAGATGAATTGCGTTCAGACGGTTTGGCGCCATCTAAACTCATTGACGATGCTAGGCTTCCGAGCGTTGAGATCAAAAATTGGCTGTTAGAGACGAAGCCCGAAAAGTCCTCAGCGACAACCGCCAGGCGGGACACAACTACTTCCTGATGGAGCGGTTCGAGGCTGGCCTGGTCCTGACCGGCACGGAAGTGAAGGCGGTCAAGGACGGGAATGTCCAACTCAAGGACGCGTACGCCGAAGTCCGCAACAACGAAGCGTGGCTGGTGAACGCGCACATCAGCCAATACTCGCACGGCAACCGGGAGAACCACCTGCCGGTACACAACCGCAAACTGCTGCTGCACCGGCGGGAGATCGATAAGTTGCTGGGGGTGACCCGCGAGAAGGGGCTGCTGCTGATTCCGACCAAGATGTACCTGAAGGGCGGGCGGATCAAGTGCGAGTTGGCAGTGGCCAAAGGCAAGAAACTGCACGACAAACGGGAAACCGAGCGGAAGAAGACGGCGGAAGACGAGGCGCGGGCGGAGATGCGGCGACGGGCCTGAAGGCTTGGGCCGGGGAGTGGGACGGCTTCGGGTTTTGGGCATCGGTTTTGCTGAGATTTGCTAAGAAATGTCGCTTTCGGGCTTCCAGCGGGACTTGCCGGCCAGGCATAAGGGGCAAATGCAGCCGTTGTCATGGCGGGTGTTGTCGCCGTTGGGAGGGCCACAGGGGTTGCGGGGGGCGGCGGCGGGGGTTTCGGAGGGTTCGGGGGTGGTTTCGGGAGTGGGTTCTGATTGGGTAAGTGGATTGGTTTGTGTGGGTTCTGGGGGAATTGGGTTCGTTTGGTCAACTGGAAGAAGGCAGACCGGGAGGTCCGCCCCACCGGGGTCTGCGCCACTGGTTAGATCTCTAATACGCTCGAAATCCTGGACGGCGCGGCGGTAGAGGCGCTCAGCTTGGGCGTTGTAGCGCATGCAGAGGTGGATGACGTTGGAGGCGCCGACGCTGCGGCGGAATCCTTCGGCCAGGAGGTAGTTTTTGACTTGCTGCTTGCCGGGTTCGCCGCCGCCGTACATTTCCGGGTCCATTTCCATTAGGGGACGCTCGCGGAGATTCAGGACGTCGTTGAGGCATGTGGTTAAGGTCCCGGCTTCGAGGCGAGCGGCGCGATTCATGGATTGTTGGGTGATGGCGATTCGCTCGACGGCGAAGAGTTCCTGGGCGTTCGCGGGCTTATAGAGATCGATGACGCTTTCTCTGAGCTCGGCGATTTCATCGATGTCTTCGAGGCGGGGGATGGTGTAGGCGGCTGCTGCGAAGCCGTGTTTGCGGGCGTTCTGGGAAGAACGGGCTTTGCCATCGGGTGTGCGCGGGCCGGTGGAGCCCGCGGCATTGGCGCGATTGGCTGCGAATTGCTCTGGGGAAACGTAATGTTGTGAGTTTGTCATGGGATTCTCTGAATAACCTTCCGATTCCAGGATGGCATGGGGGCAGGATGGGGCTGAGGTGCGGTAGGGTGTATATGTTGGGAAGGAAAGGGGTTATCGATTTAGAAGTTTGAGTGACCGGGAAGAAGGCAGGCCAGGAGGCCCGCCCCACATCAGGGGAGTTCGCCTGGCTCAAACACCAAATCGCGATCCAATACCATCTCTAAATGCGTGCCGGCGGGCAACACGATATCCTGATTGCGGGAGAGGAGAACGCCGGCCAGAGCGCCAACTCCGCCGCCCACCGCGGCGCCGGGCAATCCTCTGGTGATGGCCCCAATCGTGGCGCCCATGCCGCCTCCATATAAGACTGTGCGGCCATCGGCGGCTTTGCCGTTACCGGGGACCTGGCCCTCGGAGCCTGGCGGCCGAGCTAGAAAATCGCGCGACACGCCATTGGGCAGAATCAGCTTGTCGAAGCGGATGGCCAGCTCGCCTTTGCCGGAGACGTGGCCGGCCGGCTTGACGTGGGTGATGGTCCCCTGGACGTCGCTCATGCGCGGAATCGCGACGCGCCCGTTGACCGCGACGGGAGCGGCGGTGCGCAGATAGACGCTGTCGCCATCCCTGGCGCGTTTGGTGCTCACTTCGCCGATCAACTGCAGCAGGACGTGGGTTCCGCTGGGAACCGTAACATCGGGCGGGAGGCCCGGCGCAGGCCGAGTGGCGAGCTGCCTGGGCGCGTCGGGGGGGCGCGCGGGAGGCGGAGGGGACGGATGGGCGGCTTCGAGCGTTGGGGCGCCTTCCCGGCGGAACACCAGCGTGCCTTCCACCTGGCCGGTAGCGCGAACTACCTGCCGCGTGACGGTGAGGATGTCATGGTCGCGCGAGAGCTGCCAGCGGTCCATGACGGTGTAATCCTGGGGGCCGGAAACCTGAGTATCGATGAGCAACGCGGCGCCTTCCCACTTGGCGATAGAGCTTCGCGATTCCTCGCCGATAGTTTTGCGGGTTTCGCTGCCATCGAGGGCGTACGACCATTGGGCCGCGCCGGTGGAGCACAGGATGCCGGCTTCGCTTTGCGAGATGTTCAGAGAACTTTCCGTCTGTCCAAGCGCGGCGGCGCTGCTGGCGGCGGCGTCGAGCACCCATTTCCCGGAGAAGTTTCCATCGGGATCGGCGGCATAAACGGAGGCTGTAAGGACAGACGCGATCAACAATGCTCTTGCGGCAAAGGATCTGCGCATGATCCGAAGGTATCACAGCGTGCAGGGGGCGGCGTGCAGGGGGGCGGGGCGGTTGTGGACATGGCATGGACGCGGCGGGGCGTGGGGGCGGACCGCTCTCTTACGTTCGCGGCTCGGTTGCGGAGGCCTGCCACGGATCGGGCGCGGGGCCGGCGGGATCGAACACATCGGGTCCTGGCTGGCTCGGCATCGGCATGGGGGAGTCTGGTTCATCGTCGCCGGGGTCGGGGTCCGGCTCGGGCAGTTTTGGCTCCGGCTCTATGCTGGGTGTCATGGTTTACTCCATCGGGTCGTCGGGATCGCGGTCGGTGTATTCGGGCGGCGTATCGTCCATGGGCATCTGTCGGGTTTTTACCTCGCCCGTGCCCGCGTCCCCGGCTTCTTCCACGCCGCTGACCACCGCGGCTTCGTAAAACTGGCCGTCCTCGACTAGTTCACGCACGCTTTGGGAATCTGCGCCGGCGGCGGTTGGCAGACCCTGGAGATCGCCGGACTGTTCCGCGGCGGAGTCGTCCGTTATCGGCGCCTCCGTGGCCGGCGCCACGGAGGGACCGAGCTCGCTCATACGGCGTTTTTTTCGGGGCATGGACATGCACCTCCAGTTAATGGATGCGCGGGGAGGGGTTGAAGGCGGAGGGGGTGGTGAGGATTCACACGGGGGGTGGTGGGGGGGAAGAAGGCAGAAGAAGGCAGAAGAAGGCAGACCAGGAGGTCCGCCCCACTCGCTACGGGAGCGCATAGGCCAGGTAATGGGGGCTTTCGAAGGCTGGCGGGCGGTCTTTCAGGCGGTTTTTGGGCTGAACTACTATGTAGCGAATGCCTAGGGCGGCGTATTTCGGCAGGTCGCGGGGCTTGAAGCGGTTCTGATTGGTCTGCAGCCAGCGGCGCCACCACTCGGCGGCGAAACCGGAGAGGTAGTTGACCTGGCCGCCGCCTTTCCAATCCACGTAGATGGCGCGCAGGGCTTGGGCGCGGAAGATGCCTGGGTCGAGGCCCTTGCCGGCGTCGGCGAATTGGAAAACGGCGTCCTTGGGAGTGGCGGAGCGCGCCCAGGTGGAAAGCTGGTCCAATTCGGGCGTGAGCAGGCGGGGGTAGTTGACCACCCTGGCGATGCCGGGGATGGCGAAGAAGGCAGCCAGGACAAGCGCGAGTGCGGCGGGTTGGCGCTTGGCCTGGGCAAGCCAAACAGCCAGCCACGCAAGCAGGGCCAGGGACAACACGACGGCAATTCCACGGGTGGTGTAGGGACTGGTCATGACGGGCTGGACTGGCGGAAGGTACGCCAGCGCGAACCAGGCGATGGCCTCGACGGGCTGCCGGCGCAGGGCGGCGCGCACGCCGGCGGCGGCCGTCAGGAATTGGGCGAAGAGGGTCACGAAGAGTATGCATCGCATGGGCTGGAGCTGCGGGACGATGGCCAGGCGCCAATGGTCGAGCAGGAGCCAGGAAACAGGCAGGCTGAGCATCCCGACGATCGGCAGGCCTAGCGAGAAGAGGCGCAGCTCGAAGCTCAGATCGCGCCGCAGGCGGAAGAACGCGGCCAGAAGAATGGCGAAGAGGATGGCGTAGTGCGCGAGGAGGGCGGGCGGCCAGGGCTGGGCGTCGGAGATCCAGTTGTAGGAGGCGCGCAGGCGTTGCAGGCGCTCGAGGCCCGGAGTGAGGCGGGCGAAGAATGATTGGGCTTCGCCGGCGCCCTCCTGAACGTGCGCAGCGACGGCCAGGAGCAGGACCGCACCGGCGAGCGGCGCCAGCCTGACGATTCTGCGGCGCAGGTTTTCGGATTTGGAGGGCCATAGGGACAGCGCGATGAAGAAGAGCACGAAGGGAAGAGCGGTGGGAGCGTGGTAGACCAGCGCCGCTGCGAGCGCGATTCCGGCAGCCAGGTAACGGCGGTGGACGGTGAGACCGGTGGCGCAGATGGCGAGGGGGAGAGCGAAAGCGCGCGGGGTGGGTTCGTATTCGAAGGTTAAGACGGATGGGCCGGAGACTATGGCGCCTAGGGAGCAGATGGCGGTTATGAAGAGGGCGAAGTGGGCGGGATTGCACGTTTTCCCAACCGGAAAGCAGGCCAGGAGGCCCGCTGCACAAAGGTAAAGGCCCCAGATGCCGCAGGCGCGCGAGAGGATTTGCTCGATGGCCAGCACGTCGCGGAAATCGAGGCGGGTGGCGGCGCGGAGGGCGCGGGCGGTCTCGTCGTAGAGGGTGTAGGCGACGTGGGCCTTTTGGGCGAGGATATCGTTGCGCAGGACGGACGGATCGCGGAGATGCTCCAGGATGGGCGCGTAGATCTGGCTATCCTGCTGGAGCCAGGAATGGCCGGGAAACTGGAGCCAGGTCAACAGAGACAGCGCGAGGCAGGCGCCGGCGATGACGATGGGCTTCATTTGGCCGGGATTTTGTCCAGCTCCTGCTTGGTCCAGAGGCGATTGGGATCTAGCGCCAGGGATTTGGACAGGGCCTGGCGGGCTTCGGCGTCCTGGTTATCCTTGTGCAGCGCGACGCCCAGCCAGAGCCAGGCTTCGGCGTTGGCGGGTTCGAGGGAGATGGCCTTACGAAAATCCGCGATGGCCAGTTTGGCGCCGCCGCCAAGCTGCACGGGCACATAGAAATTTCCGACGCCATGGGCGAGATAGGCGGCGGCCGACTTGGGGGCAAGCTCGACGGCCTTATCGATGGCGTTCTTGGCGCGGGGGCCGTAGCTGAGGCCGCTCATGAGGTCGGTGACGGCCTGGCCGTAGAGCATGCCGAGGACGCGGTAGTTTTCGGCATCCGGGCGGAGGGCGACGGCCTTCTCGGCGGCTTTGATGCCAACCTCGGCGGACTGCTGGGCCTGCTTCTTATCGTGCTGCTCCTGGGAGACTTCGGCGAGGTAGGAAGAAGCCAGGGCGAGACGGTACTGGGCGTTGACGTCGTTGGGCGCGCGGGCGGCGGCGGAGGAGTACTCGGCGATGGTTTTTTGGAGGGCGGCGCGGTCCTGGCGGTCGCGGGCCATTTCGAGGGCGGAAGGAGGGGCGGCGGCGGCCAGGAGCGCGGTAAGCAGGAACACCGAGGTCGGCTTCGTCATCGTCATATAGGCTAGAGTGCGGCAACGCGGCGCTGCGCCAGCGCAAAATAACCCGCCAGCGCGATTAATAGCAGGCCATTGGCGAGCACCACGACCGGCGCCGTCAAAATAGGGACGAGCCATCCCGACATCAGGTTTCCCATGGTCATGCCGCCGCGAAAGGCGAAATTGTAGACGCTCATGACGCGGCCGCGCATTTCATTGGTGACGATCAACTGAACCAGGGAACTGACGGAGGCGAAAACGGCCATCATGGCGGCGCCGGAGCAAAAGAGCGCGGCGTAGCTGAGGAAGAGGGAGCGGGAGACGGCAAAGACCGCGGCGGTGACGCCCAGGACGGCCAGCGCCGAAAGGGCCAGGAGACCTTTGCGCCGCATGTTGCCGAAACTGGCGACCGTCAGCGCGCCCACGATGGACCCCATGCCGGTGATGGACTGAAACATGGCGTAGGTGCCGGGCCCTTTATGAAAGATATCCTTGGCGAACACGGGGAGGAAGGTTCGCATGGGGATGAACATGAAGGTCATGAGGAAGCCCAGGATAATGAGACCGGCCATGGCGCCTTGGCGGCGAATGAAGCGGACGCCTTCCTTCATGCTGTCGAGGACCGTCTCATCGGTCTTCGCCGGCGCGAACCGGACCTTGAGCATGGCGAGGGCGATGATGGGGGCGATGAACGAGACGGTGTTGAGGCCGAAGCACCAGACCTCTCCGAACTTGGCGAGGACGGGCGCGCTGATGGCCGGTCCGAGGACGACGGCGGCATTGAACTGCATGGAATTCAGCGCGATGGCGTTAGGCATATCCTCCTTGTCGACCAGCGTGGGGATGAGCGCGGAATAGGCCGGGCCGCCGAAGGCCTGCGCGAAGCCGGAGACGAGCGAACATGCCAGCATGTGCCAGACGCGTATGGCGTGCAGCGCCAGCATGACGGTGAGGAAGAGGGCGCAGAACATCTGGATATATTGGGAGCCGCTGAGGATGTGGCGGCGTTCGACGCGGTCGGCCACGACGCCGCCGATCAGGGAGAAGAGGAAGATGGGGATGGTATTCAGGACTGGATCGAGAGCCAGGAGGAAGGTGGAATGGCTCAGCTTGTAAATCAGCCAGGCCTGCGCGACGAGCTGCATCCAGGTGCCGACGGTGGAGGTGCAGGCGCCGATCCACATGAGGCGGAAGTCGCGGTACTGAAAAGATTTGAAGACCCGTCGCAGCACGTGTTTGGGGATGGCGAAGGAGAATTGTAACAGGATTGGCCGGAAACGCGCGGAGTGCGTAGGATTCGTGTGCGTGGGATTCGCGATTCGGGAATGTTAGTGGCTTCCCCGGCGGCCGATCTTGACTACGCCGTGATCCACCAGCACGTCGTCCCCTGGATTTAGCTTGCCGTAGGATTGTCCGTTGACGGTTAGCTCTTCGCCGCGAATCAGGACGTCAGCATCGCGGCAGGGCGTAAAGCGGTAGGCGGGTTGGCCGAGGTCCTGGAACTGGTAGGGCGGCGGGACGCTGGTGCGATAGCAGTCGGTGACCACCACGGTATGGCCATCCACCGGGGATTCGACGCGGCCTAGAAGCAGGTTATTGGAATGGCTGCAGGCGCAAAGCATGCCCGCCGCCAGAAGAGGAGCAATGCGAAGGGGCTTCATGGCTTATTATCATAATGTACTTTGCGGTAGAAAGCTACGTCTTGCACTGGACCCGCAGCGCGATGGAGTGGCATCATGTACTGAATGATACAGTCCATCCGGCGATGTGCACCCGCGATCCGGTATGCGGCGTTCGCATGGATTCTGGCTACTCACACCTGCGCGCAAACTCCGGCCGAGGCAGTGGCGCAGGCAGAGGTGAAACTCGCCGCGCACGATCTGAACGGCGCCGCGGAGCTGCTACGCGCGGCGACGGCGCGCAACGCGGGAGATCCGGAACTATTCAGCGCATTGGGCCGCGTCGACTATCTGCGCGGCGAAATCGCCGATGCTGAAATGGACTTCAAGAGCGCGGTGCGGCTGAACGACAAGTTCGCGCGCGCGTGGATTGGTCTGGGCCGCGTGTTTGAGGCGGGTTCTCTTCGCGAGAAGGCTAAAATCTGCTACCAGAAAGCGTGGCGAGAGGACCCCGCCGACCTGGAAGCGCAGAGCTATTACGCGGATACGCTTGCCCCGGCGGAAAGGCTAGCCGCCCTCGAGAGATATCGCGACGCCGCGGGCGCCGACGGCCCGAACGGAGCGCACGGGATAGCCACCGGGATAAGAGATTCGATCCGCCAGCAAATCGAAGAGCTGAAGTGGACCGGCGACCGCAAGTTGTTCGACACGCCTGCAACGCAGCACGCGGAAATCAAGCTGTCCTTGTTGATGTACGATTCGAAGCGGATCCAGGGGTTCGCGTTGCCTGTCAGTATCAACGGAGGCAAGACGCTGCATCTGTTGATGGATACCGGGGCGGGCGGCATCCTTGTCAATCGCAAGGCGGCGGACGCGGCGGGCTTGACAAAGATCTCCGATTTTACTTTCCGGGGCATTGGCGACGAGGGCGACCGGGCCGGACAGACGGCGTTCGCGGAAACCGTCCGGATCGGCGGCGTCCCGTTTGCCAATTGTCCGATTGGGATTACGGACAGAAAAGCTATCACCGATGAGGATGGCCTGGTGGGTCCAGAGGTCTTTGGCATGTTTCTGGTCACGGTGGACTTCGAGAAGATGTTGCTGAAGCTGGATCCCTTGCCGCCCCGCAAATCGGTGGGTGCGGACCAGGCGTGGCAGGATCGTGAAGTGGCGCCCGAACTCACAGCCTACTCGCCGTTTTGGCATGTCGGCCACGAGATTCTGCTCCCAATCCGCGTAAATGACGCACGGCCGGTGTTGTTTGCGATCGATACAGGAAGTTCAGCCTCCTTGATTGACCCGGATTACGCGCGCCAGTTCAACGGCCTGCGGAGTGAGGAACTCGTGACGGTGACAGGGATATCCGGCAAGGTGAACAAGGTGCAAAGCTCCGGTTTCCTGACCCTCGGATTCGGCCATTACAGGCAGGGGGTACCGGGGATCCTCGCGGTTCCGCTGACGAGGGTGGCCCGCGATTCTCCGCGGATTACAGGCCTTCTCGGCATCACGACGCTGTTGAACTTCCGGATGCGGATCGATTATCGGGACAGTCTGATCGACCTCGAATATGTGGGCCCGAAATATTGAACGGGGTGGGGCAGTCGGAAGGGCCGGGGCGTGGCGTCCGAGAATTCAACGGGCCCGAAGAAGGCAGACGGGCCCACAAAGTCGGTGGGCGCCCCGGTCCGCCCCACCTAATTTGCGGTGGGAAGCTTGTCGGCGCTGTCGATTACTAGGATCTCGACGGGGGCTTTTTGCGGCTCCAGCTTGAGGCCGAGCTGCTCTTGGAGGGTTCCGCGAAGAGTGTCGTCGGCATCGCTACTGACCATGGTGGTCTTCAGGTCGTCGGAAGGCACTCCCTTTTCGAGGTTGAAGAGGTTGGCGTGGAAGGAGAAGGCGCCTGCCAGGCTGGTGCGATCGATAACCGGCCGGCCCACGGAGGGCGTAAGCCAGTCGGACAGGTTATCCATAGAGTAATTCTTGAAGGACAGGCCACCGCCGGCGTCCTGGGTGAAGCTGGGTTCGCCGCCATCGCCGGGATCTTTGAATTTTGGTCCGCCCTTCGCAACGACGAGGGCAAACACGGGAAGGTCGCGGGTTTCGCGGTGGGATACGAGATGAAATCTCTCGGCTAGCAGCGGCGCCAGCATCCGTTGGACCTCCTGTACGGAGACCGCTTTCCCGGCCGTTGCTACGACATCGTATCGATTGTTCTGGATCCAGTCGGGTCCTGAGAGTTGATAGGGCTTTACGCCATGGGCCATGAGGATCAACTCGCGCAGGGTAATGTCCAGGCACGTAATTCTTCCCGGCTCGATGCTGCGGACTCGATTCCGCCTGCCCGTATCCTGATGCGGCTTAACCGACGCCACTTCGAATGCGGGAGGCGCGGTTTCGGCGTGGGTTTGGCCCCGGACCAGCGGTGCGCCGAGCATGCCAACGGCGACGGGGGCGATGAGTGCGGCGGCTCCGGCCGCGATCAGCAAAATCCTTCCGCGAACGTCCAGATTGCGCGCGGGCCGGTTGGTCACGATGGCTTCGATTCGTTTTTTCAGATCGGATCCGCTCACGCCGGATGCACACGCCAGCGGCGACGACACGCAGAACGCGCAAACGTTGAGTATGCCCGCCGCGTAGGCACGTGGTTCGGCGCCGAGCCGCAAAACTTCTTCGTCGCAGGCGCGCTCCCGTTCCTGGATCATGCGCTTGCCGATCCACCACACCAGGGGATGGAACCAGAAGACGGTTTCCACGAGCATGTGCGTGGCGGCGATGAGATTATCCCGGTGGCGGACGTGACACAGCTCATGTGCGATGACAGCTTGCAACTGGGACGGCGCCAAACGCTCAAAGATGCCGGCGGGCAGCAACAGGACCGGCCGGAAAGCGCCGAATACGCCCGGCTCCATGGAGGTACGCGAGGACAATGCCCGAATGGGTATTTCCAGGCGGACGGGCGTTGCGGCACGAACGACGGCCGCGATGCGGCGCCAGCGAATCCACCACGAGCAGACGAAGCCCAGAAATCCGCACGCCCAAATGAGCAATAGAAGCGCCGGAAGCGGGCCGGCAGCGTGCGGCGCAATCGCGAACGAAGGAGACGAAACCGGCGCCGTAAATGGCTGACTGACTTCCATGACAACCGGCCAACTGGACTGTGCGATCCGTGGGGCGGAGCGCCATGGGATATGACTGCCGAGGGCTACGAGCGCGGAAAGCGGGATGAGGAATTTGCACGAAGCCGCCAGCCACACGGCATGGCGCAGTCGGGCGCGATGATTGCGCAGAGTGAGTGTCAGCAAGCCTGCGAGCGCCGCGAACAGAGTCGATTGCCACAGGTGATTTGCTAGCCAGGACACAGATTCCGGATTCATTGCGGTTGGTCCTCTCCGGCGGCCTTTAAGAGGGTTTGTTCCGCCTCGCGCACATCGTCAAGAGTGAGCGTGCCCGATTCAATCAGGTGGGCCATGATGGGCCGGCTCCTGCCGCCGAACAAGCCGAGCAAGTCGTCGATCAGGCGGCGCTCCGCCGCGTCACGCGAGACGGACGCCTCGAAGATGTTCGCCGTGGCGATTTTCTTGACGCGGCGCAACGCTTTCTTGACTTCGAGCCGGTAGACCATGGTCTGCACCGTGGTATAGGCGGGCCTCTTCCTTGCCGGGAACGATTCCTGAATCTCCCGAACGGAGCACGGTCCCTGTTTCCAGAGGGCGTCCATGATTTGCAGCTCCAGCTTGGTTAGTTTTGGGAGAGGCATAGCGATGAACTACTCATACTGTTCAAGCTACTATTGTTGTGGTCGTTTGGCAAGGGAAATTTCGGTGCTGGCGAGGGTTTCTGGTGTGACGGGATCTGAAATAGTGGGGCGGGCCGGGCGCCCGCGCTATTTTGTGGGCAAGCGATCGAGAAAGAAGGGTGCAGAAGAAGGCAGGCCAGGAGGCCCGCCCCACATTACGATCTCCGGGTATAGCGGCGATGAGATTTTGAGCCGCGAATCGCCTGCTCCTTTAAGGTACTCATCGAAGAAGGTGCGCACGCAGTACGCCGTCACGGCAAGCTGGCGGCGTCCGTCGATGCCGAGAATACCGGCCATGCGGAGCGCGCCCATCACGATTTGGCTTTTCAGCAGGGCGCCGTCGTCGCTGAAGAGGAAGTGGTTCGCGCCACGGATCGCGATGCGCAGCCGTCCCGCCGCGGGCAGCCGGTCGTAGATCGATTGGATGTTTGCCAGGATTTGCGCGCTTTCCGCGGCGGACTCATGGCTGTGGTCGCTCAGCAGGAAGAGAAACGGCTTGTCCATGCCTTCGCGAACCACGCTGCCGAAGGGAGCGCCATCCACATCGATAGCCGCCTTGCACCGGGAATCGTCGTGACAGAACTGCGCCGCGGCCGCCCCGCCGAATGAGTGGCCGAACACTCCCACGCGCGTCATGTCGAGCCGACCCGTGAACTTGCCGGATGGGTCCGCACCATTCAATTGCGCCAGCCGGTCGAGTACGAACCCGATGTCTCGGGTCCAGGCAGTGAAGACTGTGCTCACGCAAACCTCTTGCTGGGATGGAGGCTCGCCGTCGCAAAGCTCGGGGTTATTCTGCGGCGTCCTCCGCATGACGCGGCCGTCGGGGAAGACGACCGTATCCGTGCGGTAGGGGGCGTCAAAGCCCACGACGATGTAGCCGTGACTGGCCAGATCCTCGGCCAGCGTCGAGTAGTTCCATATCCCGGAGGAAGCCCCGGCTCTGATAATTGCCACGGGGTAGGAGGTCTCGCGCGCTGACACGCTGCCCTTAACGATACTATGCGTGTGGACCTTCGACAGGTCTCGCGTCAGAAGGTGGCTGATGAGGGCGCCACGGTCGCGTTCGACCTCCGCTCGCAAGGGAGCCGGCAGATAGTCCTCCATTGCCGCCGATTGCAGAGCCTCGGACGGGTACCAGATCCAGACTAGAAGCTCGCGCTTGATACCGGGAACCGGCGCCAGGGTGTCCGGGTTGGCATTGTCGGTCCAATCGTAGATCGCCCGGCCAACCGCGTAGGGTCCCGTAGGCGCCGGGAGCGCGGTCGCGGTTCGGTGCTCCAGCCAGAGCGCGCCGAAGAATGCCACTGCTCCGAGAACGCCGGACAGCGCCAGGAATTTCGAAATCGTCATTGCGATGCCAAAGAGTTCTTTACATAGTAAAGTTAATGGACTTTTCTGTCAAGTACCCGCGCAGACCTAATCGTTGCGGAGGGCGCGCATCGGATCCACGCGCAACGCCCGGCTTGCAGGGAACAACGACGCCAGAACGACTGTGGCGGTGAAGATCCCGATAGCGCCGAGGTAAGCCACCGGATCGAGGCTGCCCGTGCCGAAAAGCACCTGGCGCAGGATTGTGGACAACGCCACTGCTCCCGCCAAGCCAACCAGCAATCCCACAACCACCGGCCGCGCGAACTGGAGTATCACAATCGCGAAAACGTGCGGCGGTTTGGCGCCCAGGGCCATCCGGATCGCGATTTCCTTGGTTCGTTGCGACACCGCGTAGGCAACCAACCCTACGATGCCGAGACATGCAAGAAAAAGCGCAACGAAAGCCAGGAGGCTCACGGACAGCGCGCTGTACTGCGGTCCGCGCAGGCGCTGTTGAAAGGACGCGTTCATCAGTTGAACGTCGGGAACGATTGCGGGGTCCGCCGCCTTGGCGATCGACGCCAGCGTCAACGCCAGTTGTTCCGGCCGGCCCGAGGTCCTCACCAGAACAACCATCGAAGGCATGTCGGCAGCGTTGGCGAGGAAATAGGCCTCCGTGGAATCCCGATCCTCCGGTTGCGCCACACGCGCATTGGCGGAGATTCCGACCACGGTAAATCTCCGGTCGTCCAGATCCAGTTGCTTTCCAAGCGGATCTTCGCCCGGCCATCCGAGAGCGGCCAGAGACTGGCTGACTACCACCGCATCCGCATCGCCGCGCATCAGGTTGCGCCCCCGCAGGAGAGGGATTCGCATCGTCTGAAAGTAGCTTGGCTCGACGCCGTTGGGGTGGATTTGAATGAGGCGTCCGGCAGATTTGAGCCCGATGGTGACGGTTTTGTTTCCTAACGGCGGAGTGGACGCCGAAGAGACCAAATCCACGCCGGGCACGCTGCGCAGACGGGATTCCACCGTGTCGATATAAGCTCGCGCCTTGGCCGGCGAGTAGCCATGCTCGCCGAGCGACGGATTGATGGACACCACTTGTCGGTATGCAAAGCCGGGATCGCCCGATGCGCGATTCAAAGTCCGAACCAGCAGGGCCGCCACAATCAGAAGCACGCAACTGGCCGCGACTTGGGCGCCGATCAGGATCTGCCGCACGAGGGTTGCCCGATTGCGCTGGCGAACCACCTGAAACGCGGGCGCGAGTCCGAAGAGGATCGCAGCCAGAATTCCCAGGGCGATGGCAAAGACGATAACCCGCCAATCCGGCGCCGGATTCATCCACGCCGGAGTACCGCTCACCGCCATCAGGCTGCGTAACACGACGTAGCCCAGGCCCAATCCCGCCACCGATCCCAAGATGCCCAGCAAGAGGCTCTCCGTGAACAGTTGGCGGACCAACCTGCCTCTACCCGCTCCGATGGCTGCGCGAATCGCGATCTCCCGCGCACGAGCCACGCCTCGGGCCAACACCAGGCTGCCCAGGTTGCAGCAGGCGGCCGCAAGAATCAGCAGTACGAGCGCGCCGGCCAATCCGGCCACCGGAATCATCGGGTTCGGATCCTTTGTGCCCGTCCCGTGGTGCCCTTGATTGATCGCGCTGGTGGCGTAAGCTCCGGGAGTGCCAGGTAGGCTTTCGTTCTCCCAAATGTCGTTGGGATGCTCCGCCCGTAGCGCCGCCGCCAGCGAGCGCAGTTCTCCTTCGGCTGCCTTGGGGGTCAGACCCGGGCGCAAGCGGCCCCAGACGGTCACGCCGCTGCCTTCCACCGAGTAGTCCGTGAGCAGTTTGCTGCCGTTGACGAAATAGGGATGCTGGGCGATTGGCAGCCATAACTCCTGGCTGTCCAGGCTAAGGCCGCTGAATTCGGGGGACGCAACGCCCACCACGGTCACCGGCTTGTCATTCAGACGAATTGTCCTTCCGGCAATCGATGGGTCGGCGCCGAACTGGCTCTGCCAGAGTGCGTAACTCAGGACAACCACCGGGTCTGCGCCGTTCGCGTCGTCGCGGGACGGCTCTAGCAGACGGCCAAGTTGCGCGGTGGCGCCGAGCTCGGTGAAAAAATTGGCGGTTACGAATTGCGCCTTGAGCGGCCTTTGTTCCTGCTCCAGTCTGATCGTCGAGGGATTAAAGGCCAGGACCGCCGAGAGCGTGGTGGTGCGCTCCCGAAAAAATGCCATTTCCGGATAGGGCAATACCGATGCGTAACCCTTGGGAGAGAGCCGCTGGAATCGCACCAGCGTAGCCGGATCTCGAACCGGCAGCGGCCTCAGGACCATCAGGTTGAAGAAACCGAATGCGGCGATGTTGACGCCGATCCCGATGGACAGAATGAGGACGGCTGCCACGGTAAAGCCAGGGGACTTTCGCAGCAATCGAAACGCATAGCGAAGGTCCTGGGAGAGACGGTCGATCCACGTCCAACCCCAGGCCTCGCGCGCCTCCTCGCGGATTTGGAGCGTGTGGCCGAAGTGCCGGTGTTCCCCTGCCGCCATTTCCCGATGGATTTCCAGATCGCCGGCAAGTTCCCGGTCGAAACGGCGGCGGTTCAACAGATAGCGTAGGCGGCGAAAGAATTCATTCATGGATTAACCTTCAGGCGGTTCGCAAAACGGCTTGAATTGCCTGGTGCACGCGGCCATAGTCGGACAGCTCGCTTTCCAACTGCTTGCGCCCGGCGGGCGTGAGGCGATAGAAACGGACTTGCCGGTTCGTTTCGGAGATGCCCCACTCGGCGGTTACCCAGCCTTTGAGGAGGATTCTCTGCAGCGCGGGATAGAGCGCGCCCTCCTCCACGCGCAGGACCTCCGAGGAGAGGGAGTGAATCCGTTGGGCGACCGCGTAGCCGTGGAGGGGACCTGAGCGAAGAACCCTCAGGATGAGCAGGACCAGCGCGCCGGAAGGCATTTCTTTCTTAGGCATAAGTATATTATGGGTAGTATAGCGAGGCCTGAGGGTGACTGTCAAGCGCGGACCCAGTCGCGAATCAGGACAAGCGGGGGGCGGGCGCGGGTTCGCGGCCGGGTTGGTACAGAATCAGGCTTGTGGCTCGGCCATCGGGACCAGTCTCAAAGGCAATCTGTTTGTCAGTCACCCGGGCGAAGAAGTTCTTCTCGCCTTCGGCAAACAGTTCAAACTTAGGCGCGGCGATGACACGGTCGCCTGCCTGTACGAAGGCCTGTGCGAAGAGGCGGCCGCCGTCGCGGGCGATTTCGAAAACGAGGTTCGGCGTCACTCGATAACGCCCGGCGTAGTTATCGAGGAGCTTCGGATCGATGGGAATTTCGGTGCGCTGCGTAGGAGGATCGAAATTGGCGAGCGGCAGCTTCGGGTTCAGGAGATGAAAACCGATGTCATCGACGCCGCAGGCATTGGATAGGACAACGACCCCGATACGTTCTGTCGGACGGTATCCGGCAAATGAGTGGAAGCCTCCAGTGCCTCCATTGTGCCAGGCTATCTCCCGGCCGTCAGTTGAGTAAATCATCCAACCTAAACCGATTGTTGACTGGCCCAGGGGACGGCGAACTTCGAGCATGGCTTTCATGGCGGGCGCCAGAGGCGATTCCTTGTAGCCGAGGAATGCTTCGAGGAACGTCAGCATGTCATTGGCTGAGGAGCGCAGCGCGCCGGCGCCGGCAAGCGTGGGAAAGTCCCAGTTGGAGACGGGCGCGAGCATGGCGCTGTGGCCTGTAGCCATACGCTGCTTCATGGAGGAAGAAAGCGTAATGCCCGTGCCCGGCATGTGGAGCGGCCGCGCGATGCGGGTTGCGACCAGGCTCTCATAATCCATTCCGGCGCGATAGACGAGCAGGTGGCCCAGGAGACCGCCGCCCAGGTTTGAATATTCGAATTCGGAACCGGGGTCGCGCGGCAGGGTATAGCCGGAAAGGAATTGGTACAAATCGTCCACGGTGTAGCCGGCGTAGGGATTGAATGGGTCCTTCAGCTTCAGGTTGCCGGGGAGGCGTGGGAGGCCGGAGGTGTGCGTGGAAAGATCGAGCAGCGTGATGGATTTGCCGCTTCGCTCCGGCATCTTGACATTTGCGGGAAGATACTTGGCCGCGGGATCGTCGAGGGCGACCTCTTTGCGCGTGGCCATGTCCGCCAGTAACAGCGAAGTGAAGACCTTGGTGACGGAGCCGATTTCGAAGATGGTATCTCCATCGAGGGTGCGTGGATCGTTCTTGGCGAGGTTGCCATAGGCGACGACGCGGCGGCCGGCCGGTTCGATGACGCCCACGACAATGCCGACCGCTTGCTTCTGACGATCGACGCGCGTTAGGAGGATGTCGCGGATTTCGTGGGTGGTGGGGAGGGTGGACGGCATGATAGCGAGTTTAGTTTACTTCGGAGCGGGTGGGAGAAGGCGGAAGAAGAAAGGCAGAAGAAGGCAGGCGGGCCCGCGAAAGACGCGGGCGCCCCGGCCCGCCCCACCTGCGGGCATTCGTCTGGTACACTTCGAAAATCGGCGTCCCGTTCCGGGGAACTATTCTCATGACCAGTTATCGGCGTTCGGTTTTTCTCATCCTTCCCGCGCTGGTGTTGTGCGGGTGTAGCAAACAGCAGCAGAAAGGCGCGGCTGCGGCGGCGGGACTTCCCACCGTGATGGTCTCCATGGCCAAGGCCACGCAGGAATCCGTGCCTACGGATTTGCGCGTGGTGGGTACGGTGGAGGCGTCCGCCATTGTGCAGGTCAAGTCGCAGGTGGCGGGGCAGCTCGCAAGCGTAGCATTCACCGAAGGGCAGGACGTGGCTCAGGGCGACCTGCTTTTCACAGTCGACCCGAAGCCCTTCGAGGACGCCTTGCGTCAGGCGCAGGCGGCGGCGGCGCGCGACCGGGCGCAGGTAGCCCAATCCGAGGCGATGCTGGCGCATGACGAGGCGCAGGCCCAGTACGCCGATATCGACGCCTCGCGGAACGACCAACTGGTGAAAGAGGGATTGGCTTCGCGCTCGCAGTACGATCAATCGAAATCCAGCGCGGACGTGGCTCATCAATCGGTGCACGCGACCCAGGCCAGTATCGACGCCGCGAAGGCGACATTGCAGGCCGACGAAGCCGCCATCGCCGCCGCCCAGCTCAACCTTGGCTATTGCCAGATCACGGCGCCGATTGGGGGCCGCACCGGCAACCTGCTGGTTCACGCGGGCAACCTGGTCAAGGTGAACGACGTGGCGCTGGTGGTGATCCACCAGATTGCGCCGATTTTCGTGAACTTCAGCGTTCCCGAGCAGCGCCTGGCAGCCATACGGCGTCTGAGCGTGGGCCATAAGCTGGCGGTGCGCGCGCTGGTGGAAGGCGAAGCCGGCCATGCCGCGGAAGGGCATCTTGCGGTGATCGACAACACGGTGGACGCCTCCACCGGCACCATCCACCTGAAAGCGACTTTCGACAACCGCGACCGGCTGCTGTGGCCCGGACAGTTCGTCACGGTGGCGCTGACGCTCGACACCATCGAGAACGCCACCCTGATTCCCTCCGAGGCGATACAAGCCGGCCAGCGCGGCCCCTTTGTGTACGTGGTGAAAGCCAACCAGACGGTGGAGAGCCGCCTGGTGACGCCGGGCAGCGTGGTGAGCGGCAAGACGGTGATTGAAAAGGGCGTCAGCGCCGGCGAAACGGTGGTCACGGATGGCCTGCTGATGCTGTTTCCGGGCGCGCCGGTGCGGGCCGTGGATCCAGCCAAGCTGGGGACGGGGCCGCTATGAACATCTCGCGCCTCTTCATTGAACGCCCCGTGATGACGGCGCTCGCCTGCTTCGCCATCCTGCTGTTCGGCGTGATTGCGTTCCGCGCGCTGCCGGTGGCCGCGCTGCCGAGCGTCGATTACCCCACCATTGAGGTGGACGCCGCGGTTCCGGGCGCCAATCCGGATACCATGGCCTCCGCCGTGGCCACGCCCCTGGAGCGCGAGTTTTCGACCATCGCGGGCGTGCAATCGATGAACTCCACCAATTCGCAGGGGGCCACTCAGATTACGGTGCAGTTCACGCTCGACCGGAAGATCGACGAGGCCGCGCAGGACATCCAGGCAGCCATCTCTCGCGCCGGCGGGAACCTGCCGGCCTCCATGCCGCGCCCGCCTACTTACCAGAAGGTGAACCCGGCCGAGCAGCCGATTCTTTACTTCGCACTCACTTCCAGCACGCTGCCGCTCTACACCGTCGACGAATACGCCGACACCCTGCTGGCGCAGCGCATCTCGATGGTGAGCGGCGTCTCGCGCGTGCAGGTAATGGGGGCGCAAAAGTACGCCGTGCGCGTGCAGGTGGACCCGGACCTGCTCGCCGCGCACAACATTGGAATCGACGAAGTCCAGAACGCCATCTCCTCCAGCAATACCAACCTTCCCACCGGGCGCTTCGATGGCGATAAGCAGGCATTCACCATCGAATCGAGCGGAACGCTCTCGAATGCGGCCGCGTACCGCCCCATCATCGTGGCGTACCGCAACGGTTCGCCGGTGCGGCTGGAACAACTGGGCAAGGTACTCGACGACGTCGAGAACAACAAGATTATCGCCTGGATGAATGACGTGCGCGGCGTGATTCTGGCTGTCAATCGCCAGCCCGGCACGAACACGGTGGACGTTGTGAACGGCATCCGCCAGTTGCTGCCGGATCTGCGGCGCGCAATTCCGCCGGCGGTGAAGCTCGACCTGGTGTACGACGCTTCGGAATCGATTCGCGGGTCCATTCGCGACGTGGAGTTCACGCTGCTGCTGACGCTCTGCATCGTGGTGATGGTGATCTTCCTGTTCCTGCGGAATATTTCCGCCACGGCCATTCCCGCGGCCGCGGTTCCCTTTTCCATTGTGGGCACGTTCGCGGTGATGTACCTGCTGGGCTACAGCCTCAACAACCTCTCGCTGATGGCGCTGACGCTTTCGGTGGGGTTCGTGGTGGACGACGCCATCGTGATGCTGGAGAACATCGTACGCCACATGGAGATGGGCGAAACGCGGATGCAGGCCGCCATGAACGCCTCGCGCGAAATCGGATTCACGATTATTTCGATGACGATTTCGCTGGTGGCGGTGTTCATCCCGGTGCTGTTCATGAGCGGGATTGTGGGCCGCCTGCTGCACGAATTCTCGGTGACCATCGTGGTGGCCATCCTGATTTCGGGGTTTGTTTCGCTCAGCCTAACGCCCATGTTAGGCAGCCGGTATTTGAAGCCCAGCCGGGAGGCGCACCACGGTTTGGCTTACCGCGCCCTGGAAGGCGGCTTCGACAATCTGGCGAAGTGGTACGAAAGCACGCTCAAGATCGCGCTGCGCTTCCGCCTGGCAACGCTCACCGTTGCGGTATTGATGCTGGTGGGCACGGTCTACCTGTTTGAGACCATGCCTACGGGATTCATTCCCTCGCAAGACAGCGGCTTCTTTTTCGGCGTGACGCAGGGGCCGCAGGACATCTCTTTCGACTCGATGGCGAGGCACCACCGCGCCATCAGCGAGATTGCGCGCGCGCAGCCGTGGGCAGACGGGGTAGGGTCGTTCGTGATTGGCGGCAACCAGGCGTTTTTCTTCGTGCGCATGAAGCCGCTGGACCAGCGGAGCGTCACCGTGGATCAGGCCATCGAGCAACTGCGCCCCAAGCTGTTCGCGGTGCCGGGCTTGTTCGCGTTCATTCAGAATCCGCCGCCGATTACGGTGAGCGGGCAGAACTCGTTGAGCGTCTACCAGCTCACGCTGCAAAGCACCAACCTGCAGGAAATTTACACCTGGGCGCCGCAGCTTATGGCCAAGATGCAGCAGATGCCGGGCTTCGTGGACGTCAACACGGACATGCAGATTTCGAGCCCGCAGGTGATGGTGAACATTGACCGCGACCGCGCGCAGGCGCTCGGCGTCAGCGCGGAACAAGTGCAGAACGCCATGTTCAGCGCCTTCGGCCAGCGCCAGGCGTCGGTGATCTACGCTCCGGCCAATCAATACCTGGTGATTTTGGAGGTGGACCCGAAATACCAGCGCTCGCCGGATGCGCTCTCCAAGCTGTACATCCGCTCTTCGGGCGGATCGCTGATTCCGCTCGATGCGGTGGTGAGCACGAAGCGGCAAACCGGACCGCTCAACATCAACCACTTCGGGCAACTGCCGGCGGTGACGCTCTCCTTCAACCTGCGGCCGGGCCATTCGCTGGGGGAGGCGGCGCAGCAGGTGGCCGCCGCCATCACGGATTTGCGCATGCCGCCGACGGTCACCACCAACTTCCAGGGAACCGTGAAGGAATTCCAAAGCTCGTTCCGGAACCTGTCGATCCTGCTGATTGTGGCCGTGCTGGTGATCTACATCGTGCTGGGGATTCTGTACGAGAGCTTCATCCACCCGATCACGATTCTTTCGGGGCTGCCCTCGGCGGTGTTCGGAGCGCTGCTCACGCTGGTGATCTTCCACAAGGAGCTGGACCTGTTCGCGTTCGTGGGCATCATCATGCTTTTCGGCGTGGTGAAGAAGAACGCCATCATGATGATCGATTTTGCGATCGGCGCGCAACGGGAGGGCCGCACTCCCGAGCAGGCCATCTGGCAAGGCTGCCTGCTGCGCTTCCGCCCGATCATGATGACCACGGTGGCGGCGCTGTTCGGGACGCTCCCCATCGCGCTGGGCTACGGAGAAGGCGCCGACGCGCGCCAACCGCTGGGTCTGGCCGTGGTGGGCGGCCTGGTGGTGAGCCAGTTCCTGACGCTGTATATCACGCCGGTGATCTACCTGTATCTGGAGCGGCTGCAAGCGTGGCTGCGCGGGGCGCAGCCGGCGGCGGTGCCAGCGGAACAAGCGCTAACTTAAGACGGGAAGGGGAACCTTGCCTTCAGTTTTCTCAATCGAAAGGCGCGAAACTTATGTCCGCATCCGATCGGCTCGACTCTTGCTTCGTTAGTCACTCGATCTTAGTGAAAGCCTCTATTGGAGTTGTCTTCCTGGCGTTGCAGGTGGCAATTCTTGCTCAGTCCGTGCCGCCGGCGCTCGAGTCTCCGCCCGCGGGTCCTCCACAGACGGGGACAAACGGAGAGAAGCTTATCGGGATGCCCAAGTTTCACGACCCGGCGCCTTACGATATCAACGAACACACGGGTTACAAGCAGATCTTTGACGGCAGCAGCTTCAACGGATGGGACGCGGACCCCGCTATCTGGCGCGTTGAGAACGGAGTCATGGTGGGCGAAACGCTCGAGGGCAAGCCGAAGGGGAACAACTATATCGTCTATCGAGGCGATAAGACGCGTGACTTCGATTTGAAGCTGCAGATGAAGATCGAAAAAGGCGGCGGCGGCGGTATTCAGTACCGCAGCGTCACCGGAATACCGTGGACACGGGCTCAGCCAAGAGGGCAGCCGCCTTATGACCTCAAGTTCATGATGACCGGCCCGCAGGCGGACTTTTGGTTCCCGGTGAGCAGTCAGTCCGCGGCTTACACAGGACAGTGGTATTCCGAAAATACGATGGAGGGCATTCTGGCTTATCGCGGCCAAGTCACTCAGGCGCTGCCCGGCCAGACCAACCGGCTGGTTGCCAATATCGGCGACAAACAGGCCCTGGGCGGCTACGTGAAGGTCAACGAATGGAACGACTATGAGATCATCGCGCGCGGCGGCGTGATGATGCACATGATGAACGGCCAGTTGATGGCGGTCTTCATCGATGACAATCAAGACTCAGTCAATAACCAGCCGGGACTTATCGGCTTCGAAATCGAAAGCCAGCCGTGCAAGATTTCGGTGCGCGATATCTGGCTGCGGAAGTTTGACTAGAGCGGCCTCGTCGACGCGCTAGCCAGGTTCGCGATTTACACTGGCTGAGCCGGTCTCAGAATCGAGGATGGCGGCGGGGTGTATACTGGCAGGTCCAGGATCCAAGATGGTAAGCCCGGATAACATAATTCCAGAACGACGAGAGGGACTCCTTCATGGCACAGGCAACCTTGAGTACGACGCCCGTTTTACAGTTCGGCCTGGCGCGCATTCTGAAGTGGGCCGCGGCGGCTGTGCTGCTGGCGGGCGGTGTTCACTTCTTCTGGGTCAACGCACTACGATACACGGACGTGACCGAGCAGACGTACCGCCGCTATTGGCCGTACCGTGGATGGTTGATGGCGCACATCACCGGCGGATCGCTGGCGTTATTGCTGGGACCGCTGCAGTTTCTTAGCGGCCTGCGGCGGTGGAATCCGACGCTCCACCGGTGGACCGGGCGTTTGTACCTGACCGGCGTAGCCATCGGCGCCGTTGCGGCCACCAATATGGGATTCGTTACCAAATACCGCGCCTTCGGCATCTCACTGGTGGCGATGGCATTCGCATGGCTGAGCACAACCAGCATGGCCTATGTGGCCATCCGCAGAAGGCAGGTGAACGCGCACAAGGAGTGGATGATCCGGAGCTACACAGTGACCTACGGATTTGTGACCTACCGGACACTTCAGGACGCCCATTTTCTGAGCAGCCTGAAGGTGGAAGCGCTGTCCGTGAACGCGTGGCTATGTTGGGTGATTCCGCTGCTGTGCGTAGAGATGGCGCTGCAATGGCGGCGTACGGTGGGCCCAGCGCGCGCCCGCTGAAACTGGCGGCGACCTTAGCGCGCCGGCCTCTACTTTCTCTTCGGATACGGCGTGTCGTAGCCTTTGGCGTCCCACCAGAGGATGCGGTTCAGGGCATCGGCGGGGGCGCGGTCGGCTTCGGAGAAGTTCATGGCCAGCGATTCGCGCGCGGCTTGCAGGCGGCGGCCTTCGAGCGCCGTTAACGGGGGGTTCATCTGGTCGATGGCCTGCTTGGGAACGAGGTGCTCGTAGGGCCTGGCGTCCGCCTTCGCGGTGAAGATGCTGGTCATAGGGCGGGCCGCCGTCAGGAAGCGCGTGCGGGCCGGGATGCGGAAGATCTCCTGGATGGTGCGCACCAGGCTGAGATGGCTGTAGTTGTTCGAGTCCACCGCGCCGCGGCGAATGGACGGCCCGATGGCCAGCGCCACGGTGCGGTAGCCGTTCACGTGATCGACGCCATCCTGGGCGTCGTCCTCCGTCACCAGGATCAGGCTCTTGGCCCAGAAGCGGCTCTTGGAAATGCCTTCGACGATGCGGCCGAGCGCCAGATCGTCATCGGCCACCATGGCTTTCGGGGTGGGCGCGCCGGGGCGCGTGGCGCTGGTGTGGTCGTTGCTGAGCAGGATGATGCTGAGGTTCTGCAACTGGCCGGTCTTTTCGTGCTCGGCGAGCTCGCGCAGGAATTCCGAGGCGCGGATCTGGTCCGGGATGGTGAGCTGGAAGCCTGGAAAGCGCGTGCTGCAGTAGGGCGCCAGAGCCGGGACGCCGCTGCGGGCCCCCAACACGGTTTCCCACGTGCCGTCCTTGTAGGCCTGATAACACTGAGTCCAGGTCATGCGGGATACCGCGGGCCTGACGGCGGGATTCTGCGTGTCCGCGTTTGCGCGGGCCGGCAGTTGGAACTCGCCGAAGATGCGCACGCCGAGCGGCCTGGTCCCGCCCTGCCAGAAGAAGCCGGTGGGGGCCACAACCAGGGAGTCGCTCATGTCGTAGGCATAGCCGCGCGGCGATCCGGCGAAGGCGCGCTCCACGTAGTCGCTGACGAACGCCTGCATGAGCCACTGGTGTCCGTCGAAGCTGATGGCGCCGCTGGTGTAGTAGTTGTCGAGCGTCACGAACTGCTCGGCCAGGGCGTGGTGGTTGGGGGTAACATCGCGGCCGTACATTGCCAGCTTGGGGTCGCCGTTGCCCTTAGGGAGGTCGCCCAGGACCTGATCGTAGGTGCGGTTCTCCTTCACAATCAGGAAGACGTGCTCGATTCCGAGCGACGCCAGATTGGCGATGCCTCCGGCGGGCGAGTAGACCGGGCTGTTGGCCGACTTCACCTCGCGCGCGCCGGCTGCGAGTTGGAGCGGCGTGGGAGCGGGAATCTTTTCGAGCGACCCCTGGTACTCTTTCGAATTGAACGTTCCTTTGCTGTTGGCCGTGTTGCCCACGCCCTTGATGTTCAGGACGCGCAAGGCCCCATCGTTATCGATGGCGATGGCGGAAGGAAACCACGCCGTGGGCAGCGCGCCGGCGACTTTCCAGGTTTTGCCCGACTGCGTCAGAGCCGCCACGGCATCGTTCCCGCCGCAGGCCACGTAGAGCGTCTTTCCGTCCGGCGCGAAGGCCAGGCCGATGGGCATGGCGCCCAGCGCGGCGTCAGGAAAGGTCGGGATTTTGACGTCGGTTCGCGTCAGCGTGGCCGTATCCAGGAATGAAACCGTGTCCGAAAGGGAGTTGGCCACCGCCAGCGTGGATTCGCCGGGATTGAGCGCCAATTGCGACGGCTGCAGACCAACCGGAACATCGCGGACCGCGAAGGTGGCGGCGTCCACTTCGCTCAACGTTCCCGATGCGGCCGAACCGGTGACGGGGTCGGTGAGAATGGCCGAGCCGCTGGAGGGCGCCGTGGTCTCGCCCGCATTCGGCCTGCGCCCGCCGCGATTGGTGACGTAGATCTTGCCGCGCCTGGAAACCACCACTCCGAACGGGGCCATTCCGACATCCACCTGCTTGAGGATCTCGTGCGTGGTGGCATCGATCACGGCCAGGGTATTCGAGCGGCTGAAGGCCACATAGGCGGTACCGCCGTCAGGGGAAAACGCGATCCCAACCGGCGTGGGATGCCCTGGGAGCGCCAGGCGGGTGGTCTTCAGCGGCATCCCCACATCGGAAAGCTGGGCGATCAGGATGCTGTCCGGTCCGCTGCCGGTGGTTTCGCTGGCCCACAACTCGCGGTTCCCGGGGCGGAAGGCGATGCCGGCGTAGGAGGTGGTGCGCTTGGGAATGCCGTCCGCCGCCGTGGGAATCTCAGCCAGCCTGGCGCCGGTGGATGCCTGGTAGAATTGCACGGTGTTGGTGTTGAGGACGGCCAACATGCGCTTGCCGGAATCGAACGCCATGTCGACGGGGCGGCCGGGGATGACGCTTTGTTCGCCCCAGGGGCGGAGCATTTGGCTGGTGGGGACCAGGTAAACGCCATCGGGCTGTTTGCCCATGGCGGCAGTGGTTTTCAAAACGGAGAAGATCGCGGTCTGTTGCGCGACCAGCGCCGCCCCGGCCAAGGCCGCGGCGCACAGAATTACGGCTCGCATGGTTCTTAAGGTAACACCCCGCGGTCCTGGCCTTCGGCGCGAAATCCGTTACAATAAGGCATACAAGAGATGCGTTTTTATACGGCCCTCCTATTTCTCCTGGTCGCCAGTGTTGCGTGCGCGCAGAACGACGTCGATCCCGAAGTAGCGCGCGTTCAAGCCGAGGTGGCCAGGGTCCGCGCCCTGGTGGATGCCGGCGCCGCTCCGCCCCTGCAATTGCAGAAGGCGGAAGCGGGCATGGCCGACGCCCAGGACGCCGCCATTCTTCGCAAGACGATCTATGGGAAGGATTTGACCGAGGCGCAATCGGACGAAATGCTGGCCGCCGCGAACCGCCGCCTGGAGCGCCGCAAACAAGAGTACGAACAGGCCAAGAAGCTGGTGGATGCCGGGGCGGCGCCGCGGAACTCGCTTGAAGCGCCCAGCGCGGAGATCGACCTGGCGACGAAGGAATACGGCTTGGCGGAGTCTCGCGCGGCGCTGGTCCGTGAGCTTTCGCAGATGGCCGGCGAGGAGGAAGAACTGGCGGTGAAACTCGCTACCGAGCCGGCCGAAGCCCCCTCCGTTGCGGAACGGCACGACGGCAACGGCGTGTTCAATATGGTCATGTTCGCCGACGTGGAGACGGCTTACGCGCGGCAGTTCGGCGCCAGCCTGCCGGTGAGCGCCATGGGCCAGACGGCGGTACACCGCGCCATGGGCTTCGACCACAGCGGCCGCGTGGACGTGGCGCTGAACCCGGACAGCGTCGAAGGCGAGTGGCTGCGAACGTTCCTGACCGTGAAGCGGATTCCGTTCTTCGTTTTCCGCCAGGCCATCCCCGGCAAGGCGACCGGCGCTCATATTCATATCGGACCCGTGAGCACTCGCCTGGCGAGCGGCGGATAAGGATGACCGATCCAAAGCTGCGGGTGTTGATCTCCTCCGATCGAATCCAGGCGCGCGTGCGGGAGATGGGCGAGCAGATCTCGCGCGATTATCCCGAGGGCCGTCTGCACCTGATCTGCATCCTCAAAGGCGCCACGTTCTTCATGACCGATCTGGCGCGCGCCATGAAGCGGGACGTGTATGTGGACTTCATGGGGATTTCCACTTACGGCAAGGGCAAGACGACTTCCGGCGAGGTCAAGGTCACCAAGGACTTGGATATTTCGCTCGAAGGGGCGGACGTGCTCGTGGTAGAGGACATTGTCGATAGCGGCGTGACGTTGAACTACCTGCTGCACGTGCTGGAGCAGCGCAAACCGCGCTCTTTGCGCATCGCGGCGCTGCTGGACAAACCGGAGCGGCGGCTGCGCCCAGTCCCCGTGAGCTACGTGGGATTTCGGATTCCCGACGAGTTCGTGGTTGGCTACGGACTGGATTACAGCGAGAAGTACCGCAACCTGGACGATGTCTGCGTTTTGGATGGCGAACCGGCGGCGGGCTGAGAACCATGCGCCGACTCCTGGTTTTGGCCGGCTGCGCGGTGCTTTGCTGCTGCCAGGCGCCGCACCCGGCGTTCCGGGCCGATGCCGCGGGAGGTCAGGCGGCCTTCCGAGGCTACTGCGCACCCTGCCACAACGCGGATAGCGGTCAACGGAAGGTCGGGCCGGGTCTCAAAGGTCTGTTCCACCGGGAAAACGAAGCCCATATTCGCGCCAAAATCTACGGCGGTGGCAACGGAATGCCGGCTTTTAGGGACGCGCTGAGCGGCCCGGAAGAGGACGGTCTGATCGAGTATTTAAAGACGCTGTAGCGGCGAAATGCGGCGCGCCCTGGAACTTCCGCTGGCTCACCTGCGTAGATAGCTTCAACGCCCTGAGGTGATGAATGCTCTGGTTCTACGAATTTTTCTTTCCCGCGATCTGGGTTTTCTTTCTTCTCTACTGGCAGATCAAGGCCGCCAATACCAAATCCACCCAGCGGCTCGAACCGGCTGCCTCGCGCATCCTGCGTGTGTGCATCTTCGCGATCGCGATCGTCCTCCTCTCGACGACTCGCATCCCGCTGCCCTGGCTTTATGTGCAGCTCTGGCCGGTTGGCCTTTGGCCCTTCTGGCTGGGCGCGGCCGTCACCGTTGCCGGCCTTCTGTTCGCGGTCTGGGCGCGCGAGCACCTCGGCCGCAACTGGAGCCGCTCCGTCACCATTAAGGAGGGCCACGAGTTGATCACCACCGGTCCCTACGCCGCGGTCCGTCACCCCATCTACACGGGCATTCTGGCGGGTTTCCTTGGCACGGCGATTGCGATCTCCCAAGTGCGCGGGTTCATCGTTTTCGTTCTGATCTTCCTTACGTTTTGGATGAAGCTCCGCATGGAGGAACAGTGGATGCGTTCGCAGTTCGGCGAGGCGTATGCCACTTATTCACGGCAGACTGCCGCGCTGGCGCCTTACCTCTTCTGACGCCGGCGCTACTTGTTCAGGATTTCCAGGGCTTTCTTGACCACGGGATCGTCCGTAGTCTTGCGCTGCAGGTCGACTTGCGGCTGGGCCTGGGGCAGCGGTTCGCCGTTTTCGTCGTAATCGATCTGCGGCTCAGGTTCAGCCACTGGGGTGGCCGGGGTGACGCGAGTATCCTGAATGGCCTGTCCGTTGGGCGAGTAATACTTGGCGACCGAAAGGATGATCGCGCCGCCATCTTCCATGGTGATGGCCTTAAGCTGCGAGGCATCGCCGTAGGTGGCCTCGCCGACCAATTGCGCGCGCTTGTCGTCCTGCAACGCGGCGGCGGCTATTTCGGCTCCGGACGCCGTTCCGCGGTTGGTCAGCACCGCCATGGGCAGGGTGGTGACGGCTTTGGCGGGATCGGCATCGAAGTTCTGGCGGGGCACGCGCTGACCTTGCAGGTAGGTAATGCGTCCTTTGTCCAGGAAGAGATTCGCCAGGGCGATGCCATCCTCCGGAGCGCCCGCGGCGCAATCGCGCAGGTCGAGGATCAGCTTCGTGGCGCCGTCTTTTTGCAGACTCTGAATGGCGTCGGCGGTTTGCTTGATCTGGACCGCGCCCAGCGCATCGACATTGATGTAGCCCACCTTGCCGGCCAACATCGAGCTATCCACCGGGGGAAGCTGCGTGTTCGAACGCACCAGTTTCACGGTCTGAGGCTCCACCTGGCGCACGTGCACGACGCTCAAATCCACCTCTGCGCCAGGCTCGCCCCCGAGCAGCATGTTGGCGTATGCCAGCGGCATATCGCGCGTGGCGACGCCTTTGATGGACTCGATCATGTCGCCCGTCTCGAATCCCGCCTTGGCGGCAGGAGAACCGGGGATGGCATCCACCACGCTCACATATCCGGGCCGTTTGGAAAGGATGAGGCCGACGCCGGCCTGTTTGACGTCCTTATTCTTCAGGTAGTCCCGATACTGGTCGGCGTTCAGGTAGCTGGCGAATGGATCGATGGCCTCAAGCATGCCATCGAGCGCACCCAGGCTGACGCTCCGCATGTCCGGCTCTTCGACGTATTCGCTTTGGATGCGCGCCACGACCTCACTGAAAACTCCGATGTGTTTAAGGGTGTCTTCCTGGGTGGACGCGCCTTGGCCGAGCACGCTTCCCACCAGGAACAGAATAGTGAGACACGTGGATGCGCTCACGACAAGATATTTCCAACGGCTATTCATAGGTGACAAAAACTCCGGGGGCCTTAGACCCATTGTACCGCGACTCCCATGGCAGGCCGGACGCTCGCACACGAAGCCGCCCTTAACCTATTGGACGCACAGGGCCCCGGTTTCGGTTCGTACTCCGTTGGGCTATTTCCAGCCTTCCCGCTCCCGCAACCCGGCGATGTGCGCCGCATGGTGGCGGCTATGCCAGGCGTACATGGCCAGGTTCATTCCCAGCGGTACGCGGCCATGCTCGGGGTGGAAAAAAGCGCGGGAGAAGGAGGCCTCGGGGAGGCTGGCGGCCAGTGCGACCCAGCGGGAGTGGATGCCGTCGAGCAGGGACAAGGAGGAGGCGACGGGTTGGGTGCGCGCGTCGGCGAGTTCCGCCCAGGCCGTCTGATCGTAGGGCTTGATGACCGGCTCGTCCTCGGTGAGCGCCAGACGGAACCGCACGTAGGCGTTCATGTGGCTGTCCGCCACGTGGTGCACCACTTGGCGGAGGGTCCATCCGCCGGGACGGTATGGCGTGTCGAGTTGGGCATCGGACAGCCCATGGACTGCTTCCCGGAAGCGGCCCGGCGCGGCGGCGATTTGGCGGAGGTATTCGTCCCGCGCGCCGGCGTCGACGGATTTCGGCCATTCGAAGGGGCCGATGGGGTAGCTCAGGTTCATTTTGAGATCATAGCAAGGCTGTAAAGCGCCGGAGTCACAAGAAGGCCATCCAAATCCTGTTGCGATTAGAGCGCGAGCGCGAAGGCCACCACGCTATCGTCACTCACCGGGTTGTTAAAGAAACCGCCGCCCGTGGAGGTGATGACGACGTACTGTCTGCCGTCCCGGCCTTGATAGGTCATGGGCGTCGCTTCGGCCGCGCCGCCGAGCTTGAAAGTCCATAGCTCTTTGCCGGTTCTTGCGTCGAAGGCACGGAAGCGGGCGTCGTCGGTCGCGCCCACGAATACCAGCCCTCCGGCGGTAGCAATGGTGCCGCCGTTCCCCGGACGCCCGGTATCCTGTTTGCCGGCGGGCAGGCTGTCGGTGACCCCCAGCGGCGTGCGCCAGGCGAACTCGCCCGTGTTCACATTGACGGCGGTCAGCTCACCCCAGGGAGGCTGCTGGCACGGCAGTTGCTGCGTGGAGCCGCCGCTGCCGGAAATGCTGAGGCGTCCGCCGCCGGGCACGCCTTCCACCGGGCCCTCGGGATCGACGCGGTTGCCTGTCCCTCTAGCCACTGCGCGGCCAGTCTTCGGATCGTGATCTTTCTGGCCCGAGAGCTGGCCCAGCTCGTTGGTGTTCACGAACAGATAGCCCAGCCGCGGATTGAACGACGTCCCGCCCCAATTTACCCCGCCATGGTTGCCGGGGAACTGCACGCGCAGGCGGTTGTACGCGGGCGGAAGATAAGGCCCGCCGAGCTGCACCCCGTCGAGGAGCTTCGTGCAAGCCGCTTCCAACTCGGGCGTGACGGTGGCGATGTCCGCCATGCTCATGGCGGTCCGCACCAGCGGGGGTGGTTTGAGCGGGAATGGCTGGGTCTTCGACGAATGCTCCAGGGGGACTTCGCTTTGCGGAACGGGACGCTCTTCGACGCCGTAGATGGACTTGCCGGTCACGCGATCCAAGAGAAAGAGCAGTCCGACTTTGCTTACGCCCACAACGGCGGGAATGGTCTTGCCCCCGCGCTTCACGTCGATGAGCGCCGGCGGCGCGGTCAGATCCGCATCCCAGAGGTCATGGTGGACCAACTGGAAATGCCACAGGTACTTTCCGGTATTGGCGTCGGCCGCCACCAGGCTGTTACCGAAGAGGTTGTCGCCGGCGCGGTCGCCGGCGAACTGGTCGACCGACGGCGCTCCGAACGGCATGTAGACAATGCCGCGCGCCGCGTCCACGGTGAAAAAGCCCCACACATTGACGCCGGAACGGTTCTTCCAACTGCCGGGCGCCCAGGTGTCGTTGTACTTTTCGCCTTCACGCGGAACGGAATGAAACGTCCAGACCAGCTTGCCCGTGTGCATGTCCCACGCGCGCACGTCGCCGGCCGGCCCCTTCGACGGGATTTCCTGCGTCGTGCCGCCGGTGATGGCGAGATTCTTGTAGACGATGGGCGGCGAACTGAGACCGTCGCGTCCCGGCAGCCCCTGGAGGATCTCTGGAGTATTCAGGTTGACGATGCCGCCCTCGCCAAAGGCATTGTTGGGATCGCCGGTCTTGGCGTCAAGCGAATACAACTTGCCTTCGCTCGAACCGAAGACGATCTGCGGCGGAGTGGTGGCGTCGCCGGGCCAGTATTCGATGCCGCGCGTCGACGGACCGCTGGAGGGCAGGCGGTAGGCCCAGATCTCCTTGCCACTGGTCGGCTCGACGGCTACCACGCGGGAATACGGCGTGGACATATACATGGTTCCGTTGACAACCAGCGGCGTGCTTTCGCTCGGGCTGAACCCGGACCCGCCGCGTCCGCCACGGCCAACCTGAGGAGGCGCCGGAGCCTCGGCGCGGCCGGCCGGCGCGGCATTGGCCGGCTTCATGTGATAGACCCACGCCACCTTGAGCCGGGCGACATTCGCCGGCGTGATTTCCGTGAGGGGCGAGAAGCGCATGCCGCCGGAATCGTGGCCGTAAGTGGGCCATTCCTTCGGCGGGTCGATAGGCCGCACGCGGTTCGCCTGCGCCAATACGCCCGCCAGGATGGCCACGGCGCCGCCAGCAAGAATCGTGCTTGAACCCCTCCTCATGCTGGGCGAGTATATCACAGGATTCACCGGGTCAATGTGGCAAACTGAAGGAAGAATATGCGCCGGGTGATGTTCGCGATTTCCACTCTTAGCTTGGCCGGCTTCGCTCTTTCCGCCGCCAATGGCGACGACTTGCCTGATGGTAAAGGCCGGGACATCGTTCTCAGAATGTGCTCCAACTGCCACGAGATCGAGCGCGTGTCAGGCGTCAGGAATTCCAAGAAGCAGTGGACGAACGTGGTGGACGATATGGTGTCGCGTGGCGCGGAAGGCTCGGAGGAGGACGTCAACTCCGTGATCGGCTACCTGACGCGGAACTTCGGCAAGCCTGTCAATATCAACACGTCGAGTGCACAGGAGATCGAGGCCGGTCTATCGTTCAGCGCCGCGCAGTCGGAGGCTATCGTCCGGTACCGCACCGATCACGGGGCGTTTAAGACGTACGAGGACCTGCAGAAAGTTCCGGGTCTCGATGCGGAATCGCTCGAAGAACAGAAGCTGAATATTCTGTTCTAGGGCAGGGCTCAGAAATGGCAACCAACCGCTCTCTTACGTTCGGCTCGGTTCGACGTGCTTGGGTTTGCGGAGCCGCTAGGGCAACTCCTCCAGACACGCAAAGATCTCGCGATAAAACTCGGGGTGCGACGTCCAAGTCTCCGCCGTGATCAGTTTTCCGTCGCGCACGGCGGCTTTGGAAACGTAATGTCCGCCATCCCGCTCCACATCCACCTGCACGTGTTCGTGGCAGGTAACGGTGCGCCCTTTGGTGAGGCCCGCGGCCGTCAGTATCTGGATGCCGTGGCCAATGGCGCAGATGCACTTGTCCTGGGCGGCGAACTCGCGCGCCAGCGATAACAGGCTGGCATCGTTGCGCAGGTACTCCGGCGCACGGCCGCCCAGAATGACGAGCGCTGCAAACTCCTTGGCCGCCACCGCCGTGATGGCGACTTGCGCGTCCACCGAATGGCCGGCGCGTTCGGTGTAGGTATCCCAGCCGGGCTCGACATCCTGGATCAACATGTGGAGCCGCCGGCGGGCCGGCGCCGCAATAATCGGTTCCCACCGATCCTCCAGAAACCGATGGTAAGCGTAGAGCGTTTCGTAGCTATCGCCGCCATCGCCCGTCACAAGAAGGATCTTCCTGCTCATCGCGAGCCTCGCTTCCTTCGCCAGCATAGCAGTGCTGTCAAGGGGCTGGGAGACGTCTCCGAAACTGTCCTTCGAATTTGGATATACTGATTCGGAGCCGTGAGTTCGAAATAGAACCGCGGCGAAGCCCTCCGCGGGAGCGGCGGATGGCGCGAAAAGGAGCACCCATGGAGACGGATCGCAGGAAGTTCCTGGTGAGCGCGGGCGCCGCGTTCACGACTGCCATATTCACAGGCGACGTGAAAGGCGCCAACGACCGCATCGCCCTGGGACACATCGGCCTGGGGATGCAGGGAACCAGCAATCTGGGCAACGCGCTGCTGGCCCCGCAGGCGCAGGTGGTGGCGCTGTGCGATTGCTATCAGCCCGCGCTGGAAAAGGCCGCCGCCACCGTGCGCGCCAAGTACGGGTCCGACGCGAAGTCCGTGAAGGATTTCCGCGAAGTGCTGGCCGACAAATCCATCGACGCCGTTTGCATCAGCACGCCGGACCACTGGCACGCCTACATGACTGTGGAAGCCTGCAAGGCCGGTAAGGACGTGTACGTAGAAAAGCCCGCCTGCACGCGCCTTGACGAAGGACCCAAGATGGTGGCGGCCGCGCGGAAGTATCAGCGCGTGGTTCAGGGCGGCGACATGCAGCGCACCATGCCGACGTTCTTGAAGGCCAAGGAATTCGTCGATTCGGGCGTCCTGGGGGAGATCACCTGGTGCAAGACGTGGGCCACCAGTCTGGCCGACAAGGCAGGCAAGGGCAATCCGCCGGATGGGGCGCCGATTCCCGCGGGGCTCGATTGGGACATGTGGCTGGGACCCGCGCCCAAGGTCCCCTTCAATCAGAACCGCTGGGGCGTGGACGGCAAACAATTCCCCACCTTCCGTTACTTCTGGGATTACGCGGGAGGGGAGATGACCGACTGGGGTGTCCACTATATCGACCCGATTCACCAGTTCATGGGCGAGCCGGTGGTGCAATCGGTCACCGCGCAGGGCGGCCGGTTCTGGGTCAAGGACAATATGCAAACTGCCGATACGATGTCGGCCGAGTTCCAGTATCCCACGTTCATGATGAACTATGAACTGCGCCAGAGTTGTCCGGTACCTTTACTCGGGCAGGGTGGGGCCTCGGCGGTGATGGGGACCGATGCCTACGTGGTGGTGACGCGCGGCGGTTGCTGGCTGGCGCCCTCTCGCCCGGCTTCCAAGGTGGAGGCGGTAGAGTACCATCCGCCGCGTACGCCGGCTGGAACGCCGCCGGAAGCGAGCGACCACTGGAAGAACTTCCTCGAGTGCGTCAAGACCCGGGCCACGCCGGCCGCCGAGATCGAACGGCTGGTGCGCTCGTCCGCTTCCTGCCTGCTAGCGAATGTGTCCATGCGAGCCCGGACGCGAGTGGATCTGGACCCGCAGACCTTCACCGTCCGCCAGCCCGAAGCGGCCGCGCTCAACAGAATCGACTACCGCGCTCCGTGGAAGCTGGAGGTGTGACCTTGCGGTGTGCTACACTGTAGCACAGTGAAGAAGGCCTCCATTCGCGACCTGCACATCCGCACCTCGGAACTGGTCCGGGATGCCGCGGATGGGTCGGTTATTGTCATTGAGAGCCGTGGCAAACCGGTCGCCGAGCTGCGTCCGTTATCGAATGCCCGGAGAAGGCCGAAGCTGCCCGATATGTCCCGCTTCTGGAAGCTTTTTCCGCAGGTCCCCGGAGACAGCGGCCGCTACCTGGAAGAAGACCGCTGAGGGAATGTATCTCGACTCGGCCTACGTTGCGAAGTTTTATGTGAACGAGCCCGATTCGCCGACTGTGCGGACGGCGATTCGCCGGGCGACATCGCTGGTTTCGTCGGCGTGGTCGTTGGGCGAAGTGAGCTGCGCGCTGCACCGGCATCTGCGCGAGGGCTTCCTTGACGCCGGTCAGGTGCGTGAACTGGTGCGAGCCTTTCTGGAGCATGTGGACGCGGGCGTTTGGACGCTAATCCCAGTGAGTGAGGGGACGTTGCGCAGAGTGGCTTCGTTGGTGAGTTCCGCTCCGCCGGGCGTGTACTTGCGTGCTGGCGACGCGGTCCACTTGGCCACCGCGCAAGATATAGGCGAGCGCGAAATCTGGACCAACGACAGGCACATGCTCGCCGCTGCTCCGCATTTCGGGCTTGCCGGCCGCTCCGTGTGAACGGCTGCCGCCCGGAGATTACGGTCGCCTGGTTTCTTCCGCTAAGCAAAGATCAAACGCCGGCCTTTGGGCTCCGGGATCGGGTCGCCAAACTCCTTCGCCGTGTCGATCCAAAGGCGAATTGCTTCCTGGGCGCTCGCTAGCGCTGCCTCCTGGGTCGAACCGTGTGCGGCGCATCCAGGGAGTTCGGGCGCCTCGGCCACGAAGGCCTCATCTTCTTTGCTCCAGTAGATAATGACTTCGTACTTGTTCATTCGACCTTTCCAAGCTTGTACTTGAGGATGACCGCCCGAGCCTGCTTGACTGGTATTGTACCCGTACCCCGCCGGCTGTTCCCAGCCTTCGTTAAACTGGAGGCGTGCGGGCGTCCGACTTTCCGGCGGCCGGCCGCGTCTAATCTCAAGGAGCGGCGGACGTGTCAAGACTCGCATCTCGCGGAGCATCGGGCGTAACCGCCGGCGCGGCGGCGCGCTGATGGCCACCTTCTTTTTCAGGGCGGTGGCGTCCGATGGCAGGGTCCGCACCGGCAGCCTGACGGGCGATAACGAGAGATTCGTCGCTCGCGAGCTGCGTACGCAGGGGCTGACCCCGGTATACGTCGGAACCGCGCCCAAAGCCGCTGCCTTCGAAATCAAGCTGCCGTCGTTTGGGAAGGGCCGCCGGAGAGACGTCCTGTTTTTCACGCAGGAGCTTTCCACCCTGCTCAACGCCGGCGTGCCGCTCGACCGCGCGCTGAGCATCGGCGCCGAGCTGACCGAGAAAGCCGCCTTCCGGTTCATCGTGCTGGACGTGCTGCGCGTGCTCAAGGGCGGCAAGACGCTGGCCGACAGCCTGGCCACCCACCCGGAGTATTTTTCCGACCTCTACATCAACATGGTGCGGGCGGGTGAGGCGTCCGGCGCGCTGGCCACCATTTTCGAGCGCCTGGCGGATTTCGAGCGCACGCGCGACGACCTGCGCGCTTATATCATTTCCTCGATGATCTACCCGGCCCTGCTGGCGACCGTGGGCCTGGCGTCGATTTCCATCCTGCTGGGCTTCGTGGTGCCGAGGTTCGCCACCATCTTCGAAGGCTCCAGCATGCAGATGCCGGTGCCGATGGCGATCATGCTGGTGGCCAGCCATTACGTGCGGGGCTATTGGTGGGCGGCCGCGCTGGCGGTGATCCTGGGCGTGGCGGGCTGGCGCGTTTATACGCGCACGGCGGCGGGGCAAGCCCGCTGGGATCGCGCCCGTCTGAAGATTCCGCTGTTGGGCGATGCGCTTCTGAAAGCTGAAACGGCGCGGTTCGCGCGCGCCATGGCGACGCTGGTGGCCAACACCGTGCCGCTGGTGCAATGCATCGCCATCTCCGCGGCGACGCTGAATAACAAGACGATCGCGCGGGCCCTCGATGGCGTCATCCAAGGCGTCAAACGCGGAGAAGGCATCGCCGCGCCCATGCGTAAAGCGGGTATGTTCCCGCCCCTGGCTGCGCACTTGCTGGCCGTGGGCGAGGAGACCGGCCGCCTGGACCACATGTTCTCGCGCATGGCCGATATCTACGACAACGATACGCGCGCCGCCATCCGGCGATTCACTTCGGTGTTCGAGCCGGCGGTGATCCTGGTGATGGGCGTACTGGTGGGGGCGTTAATCTTAAGCATGTTGCTCGCGATTACGAGCATCAACGAAGTGGCGGGGTAAGGAATGAGCCAACGAAGAAGAAACAGGGGGCAGGCGGGCGTCACCTTGATCGAAATGCTGGTGGTGGTGGTGATCATCGGGCTATTCGCGGCGCTCGTCGGACCGGCCCTATGGAAGAACGCCGATAAGGCCAAGGTCACGGCGGCGCACGCTCAGATCGTCAACTTTATGACCGCGCTGGGGTCCTACAAGCTGGACACGGGCACGTTTCCCTCCACGGAGCAGGGGTTGCAGGCGCTCCGCGTGAAGCCGCCGGAACTCACTCAGTGGGCGGGTCCGTACATGCCGCAGGATATCCCGAAAGATCCCTGGCAGCATGACTATGTCTATAAGTATCCGGGCGAGCACGGCGACGAACCGGACATTATCAGCTACGGCTTGGATGGGCAGCCGGGCGGGGAAGGGCTGGCCGCCGACATTGTCAGTTGGAAGAACTAAAGAAGGCAGACCAGGAGGTCCGCCCCACTCACAACGCGGCGTTACGCTCATCGAGATGCTGGTGGTGGCGACCATCATCGGCCTGATCGCGGGCGTCTCCGTGCCGGCCGCCTCGGCGGGCCTCGATAGCGTGCGCCTGTCCTCCGCCACGCAGTCGGTGGCCGCGTTCCTGAACGCCGCCGTGGACAGGACGGAACGCCGCGAGGAACCGGTCGAACTGGCGATCTCCCCGTCCGAAAACCTTCTCAGGCTTGTCTCCAACGATCCCGGCTTCATGCGCGAGTTGAAACTACCGGACGGAATCACCCTGGAGGCCGTGCTGCCGGCGCTTCCCGAAGGCTCGGATCCGGTGCGCCGCATCGTGCTGATGCCCGGAGCCACGGTCCCCGGTATTGGCATTCAGATGGCCAACCGCCACGGGGCGCGCCGCATCGTAAGGCTCGACCCCATGACCGGCTTTCCGCGCGTCGAAAGCGTCATATCCAGGTGAAGGGTTGTCCAAAGGATGGGTAGGCGCGGCTTCACGCTCCTCGAGATGGTGGTCGCCACCACCATCATGGGAATTGCCGTCGTGGGCCTGCTGGCGGGCCTTTCGGGCGCGGTGCGCAACGCCTCCCGACTGCTGGGCTACGAACGCGCGGTGGAGCGGGCCCAACTGCAAATGAATGAGATGCTGCTCGACGACCGTCTGCCGCGCAACGTGGACCTGGAGGGCGCATTCGACGCCAACTCGAACGGCGGAGTGGAATCGGGTTGGCGCGCGCGCATCAGCTCTTTCGAAATGCCGCCGAGGGCCGTTCCCGGTCAATTATCGCTGGACCGCATTCAATTAGAGATCTGGTGGACCTACGGCGCTCAGCGGCGCACGTTCAACCTGGATGGCTACCGGCGCCACGTTTTGAGGCCTGAAGACATTCTTCCGGCGACGGTGGCGCAATGAGAAAAAAGGATCAATCCGGCGTCACGCTGATTGAGATCCTCATCGCCGTAACGCTGTTCAGCGTGCTGTCGGTGGCAATGCTGTTCGCCATGCGGATCGGGTTGAATACGTTTGGCAAGACCAACGCCAAGCTCATGGAAGACCGGCGCGTGGGCGGCGCGCAGCGGATTCTGCTGGAGGAAATCGAAGGAATCGTGCCGGTGGAGGCGCCGTGTATCGGGCCCCTGCAAGATCCGGGTTCCCCGCGGGCCGCCACACGAAACATTGGTTTCTTTCAGGGCGAGCCGGCAGCCATGCGGCTGGTCTCCACTTTTTCGCTGCAAATGGGCTGGCGCGGGGCGCCACAGATTCTGGAAATGGCGGTGATTGCGGGCGAGAACGGCAAAGGCGTGCGCCTGGTGGTGAACGAGATCCCGTATACAGGCGTCCTCGCCGCGGGCCAGTTCTGCACAGGCTTCGCTCCCGACCCTATCAGCGGCGCGATGACGCCCCAGTTTGCTCCCATTGAGGCCAGTCCGCAGTCCTTTGTGCTGGCCGACCAACTGGCGTTCTGCCGTTTCTCGTATCTTTCTCCGGTTCCTCAACCCGGCCAGCCGCCGGTGTGGGCGGCTTCCTGGACGGCTGTCGGATGGCCCCGCGGCGTTCGCGTCGAGATGGCCCCGCTCGAACCGGACCGGGCGCGATTGCAGCCCATCACGGTGACCGCGCCGGTGCGCCTGCTACGTACCCCGGGGGTTCCGTATGACGATTAGCCACGGGGGCCAGGGGTCGGGGGCCGGGGGCCAGGGGCCAGGGGCCGGGGGCCGGGGCAGCGCACTTTTGGCCGTCCTCTGGCTCTCCGCCGCCCTGGCAGCCATCGCTTTTTCGCTTTCCTCAACGGTGCGCGGAGAAACCGAGCGCGCCTCGACCAACGTGGACGGCGCGCGCGGCTATTATCTGGCCGCCGGCGCCATCGAGCGCGCTTCGCTGGATTTCCTATGGTCCGCGACGTCTCCGGCGGAGCGCAAGATTCCCCGAGGCGCGTCCCACGTCGATTACGATTTCCCCGGCGGCGTCGCGCGGGTCGACATCATTCCCGAAACGGCCAAATTGAACGTCAATTCCGCGCCGGCGGCGCAGCTCTACCGTTTGTGCGTTGCGCTGGGTCTGGACGCCGATCGCGCGCGAGAGATCGCCACGGCTATAGACGAATGGCGGACCCCCGCCCTGGGCCTCACCGGCATCGACGAATACTATCTCTCCCTGACGCCGTCTTTTCGCCCGCCGCATGCGTCTTTTCAAGAGATTGAGGAGCTATTGCTGGTGAAGGGCATCACGCCGGATATTTACTACGGAACCTGGGCGCCTAATGAGGAGACCGGCGCCGAGGGCACCCCACGGCTTACGCAGCGCGTGGGACTCGGCGATTGCCTTTCCATATACGGCTCTCGCGGCAGCGTGGATGCCAACACGGCGCCGCCGCCGGTACTGGCCGCGGTCGGTCTAAGCCCCGAAGCCATCGCGGCCCTGGTGGACCGCCGCAACGCCGGGCCGCTTCTGCCCGAACAAATGCAGTCGCTCGCGCAATACTTCGGAAGCTCCGCCAACGGCCTGCGCCTGGGGGGCAATTCCATTTTCACGTTCCGCGCCACGGCCCGCCCACGGCTTGCCGATGGGCGGCTTTCCGATCTCAGGCGTACCCTCGCGGCCCAGGTGAAGTACATGTCCACGGGCGTCGATCCCATTAACGTCCTGCGGTGGTACGACGCGGCTTGGAGCAATTGAGCCCGCCATGCCAACCGATATCGCCATCCCCAAGGAACTTCGCAAGCTGGCGCTGTTCGGCTCGGGCGTGGGCATTGAGGTCGCCGGCAAGGATCTCCAGGTGGTGGCGGCGCGCGTGCGGCTTGGAGGCGTCCGCGTGCTGGGCCGTCTTGCGATCCGCGATTTCGCCGGCAGGCCCGCTGCCGAGTGGGGCGCGGAGTACGCCGGTTTCTTGAGGTCCCTCGGCGCAAGTTATCTGACAGCCACGGTGCTGCTGCCCGCGCGCGAAGTTGTCGTACGCCAGGTCGCGCTGCCCGGCGTGGTCCACGGCGACATGGAAGCCGCCATCCGGTTCCAACTTGACTCGCTGCACCCTTACGGCGAAGACGAAGTGGCGTGGGGATGGTCGCCCGTGGGGCCGGGCGCGGCGATGGTGGGTATCGCGCGCCGGTCTGTTGTCGACCGCTACCTGCAACTCTTTACCGCGGCAGGCATTCTGGTTGCGAATTTCACCTTCCAGGCCGCCGCTTTGCATGCCGCCATTGGCCTTGACGGGACCGGACGTCCGGATGGATTCGTCGCGCTGGGCCGCGATGCTTTGGGCGTCTTGCACGTCTACGGCGAAAGTGCGTCCCGCCCCATTTTTTCCGCCGAATTGGACATGCTGGAGGACCGCGCGGCCGCCCTGGCGCTCTCCGAATTGCGATTACCGCCCGAAACCACCCCTCTCAAGCTCGAAGACGCCCTGCCGAAACCGTCTGCGAACCGTGAGGGAAACGATCTTTCCCGCAACGCGCTGCCGTATGCAACAGCGCTGGCTGGGGCTTTCCCCCGGCTGGCGCCGGCAGCAAATCTGCTTCCGCCGGAAGACCGCCGTTACGGATCGCGCGTCATGTGGGTTCCGACCCTGGTTTTCGCCCTCCTGTTGGGGGGCGTCCTCGGTGGCGCGGCCGCCTGGTCGCGCGCGGCCGACCGGCGCTATCTGGACCGCATGCATGCCGAAATTGCCATGCTCATGCCACGCCAGCAGCGTGCTGCGTCGCTTGGCGTGGACGCCAACCGCGCGCTGGCCCGCGCTCAGTGGCTCGACCAATACCGCACGCAGACGCGCCGGGACCTGGAACTTCTGCGCGCGCTCACCCGGCTGGTTGAAGCGCCATCCTGGACCCACTCTATCGATATCACCCGCGATTCCGTCCGCATGCAAGGCGAGACCTCACAGGCCACCGCGCTGTGGAAGATCCTGGACACTTCGCGGCTGTTCAAGAACTCCAAACTCGACTACAACCAACCCTCCGCCGCCGGCGGCGAGAGCTTTATTATCAGCGCCACGCGGGAGAGCGGCCAATGAACCGGCGCTTGCTCTACATCGTCCTGATCGTCTTGGCGGTGCTCGTCGTGGTGAAGTACGCCTTTTTGGGAGACAGCGGCGCCCCCGTGGTGGCGGCGAGGCAGGATTCCATCCCCTCGGCCGAAAAGCGGCTCGACAACTTGCGCAAGGCGGCGGCCACTCTCCCCGCCGAGGAAGCGCTTTACAAGAAGGCCGCGGCCGAATTGAGCGCGCGTGAAGTGGGGCTGATCAAGGCCGGCACGGAGGAGGAGGCCCGGGTTGCGCTCCTCGAATTGATCCAGAATACGGCGCGCGTCAACCAGGTGGAAATTCGCGGCAACCAGGAGTTCCGCGAGAAGGTCCTGACCGACGATTACGGCGAGGTTTCGGTCACCGTGGCATTCACCTGCGGAATCGAACAACTGGTCAACCTGTTGGCGGCCATCGGAGACCAACCCGAAATCCTCGCCACAAACGAGCTTCATATCTCCGGCGGCAACGATAAGAACAAGAACGTGCAGGTGCGCATGGTGGTTTCGGCCGCCGTGCCCCGCAAGCTCCTTCCGGAGAAGAAAGGCCTGGCTGCGTTTTGAGACGCAAGTTGCTACTCCTCGACATTGTGTTGCTGGCCGCTGCAACCTACGCCGGCGTGCGCGTGCGCGGACAGATGCAGGCGGCCAAGGCGCGCCAGGATGCGTTTCTGAGCCGGAAGGCGGCGGCGCCCGCAATACCGCCATTGCCGACATTGCCGCAGGTTCCGCCGGTGCTGCCCGTGGATTATGCGGATATCGCGCAGAAGATGCTCCTGGACAAATCGCGCAACCCCACGGTGGTGATCGAGACTCCGCCGCCGCCGCCGCCCGAGCCCGTGCCGCCACTGCCGTTCTATCACGGGCAGATGCGGCTGCCGGGCGAGGGCCCCATCGTGATTCTGAGCGAAACCTCGGGGGCCGCGCATCAGGCGGTCCATCCGGGAGAGACGATCGGTCCTTTCAAACTCGTGGAAGCTACCAGCCGGGACCTGGCTTTTGGATGGAAGGACAAGATTATCCGGAAGAATCTGGACGAATTGATCGACCATAGCGGCGGCGGCGCCGCGGCCCCGGTTGCTGCCGCCGGCGCCAGGGCGGCCGCGACGCCCGCGGTACCCAAGACGCAACTGGGCCCGGGCTCCGACCTGACTCCCGCGACCAAGCAGTGTCAAGCGAACGACAGTTATGACGACGGCGCGGAAGTCGGTGGATACCGCAAGACGGTGGTTCGGTCGCCGTTCGGCGTTGAGTGCCGTTGGAATAAAGTCAACTAGCTATCGCAGCGGAAATGGGATCTGAGGATTAGAAATGCGCCACTTGTTTTGCCTGATGTTCGCCATATCGGCCGGAACCGCCGCCCTAATGGCCCAATCGACCGCGCCGCAGCCAGCGGCGCCAAGCCCGCCGGTTACGGCGCCCGCGCCAGCGTCAGCCGCTCCCGCTCCGGCGCAAGCCGCGGTCCCTCCCGCGGTCGCTCCGCCGCCGGTTGCCGCGCCGCCAGTTGCCACGCCGCCGGTTGCGCAGCCCCAGCCGCCTCCGGCGCCACAGACGCAGCCCGCGGTTGCGCCGCCCCTCAGCGATATCGCGCCATTCGAGCTCAACGACGCACAACTCCCGGAAATGATCCGCATCCTGGCACAGCGGCTGAAGCTAAACTACATCCTCGATCCGTCCGTGAAGGGATCCGTCACCATCTACACGTACGGCGAAGTCAAGCCCGTCGACTTGATGCCCCTGCTCGAGACCATTCTGCGCATTAACGGCTGCGCCATGGTGAAGGTCGGCGATCTCTACCGGATTGTGCCCGTCAAGTCGGTTTCGTCGCTCCCGCTCGACGTGACCGTCGGCGCCGACCCCAAGACGCTGCCCGAAGACGAGCGCATGATCCTCAACCTGGTCTTCCTGAAATACGCCAACGCTGCCGAACTCCAGAAGCTGCTCGACCCCTTCAAGGGCGAAGGCGCGCAGATCTCCACCTACGACCCCGCCAACTTGCTTTTGATCGAGGACAACGCCCGCAACATGAAGCGAACCATGGACCTGATCGCCCTGTTCGATAGCGATACGCTAGCCGGCCAGCGCGTGAAAGTCTTCGATGTGACGAACAGCAGGCCGACCGACCTGGTGAAGGATCTCGATTCGGTTTTCAGGGCCTATGCCCTTTCGGACAAGAGCTCGGCGGTGAAGTTCATTCCGGTGGATCGCGTCAACGAGGTCATCGCCGTGGCGACGAATGCCGGCATTTTCGTCGAAGTGAAAACCTGGATCGACAAGTTGGATGTCGCCGCCAAGGCGCCGGCCGGCGCCGTGGACCTGTACTATTACCGTTTGAAATACGGCCGCGCGACGACGGTCGCCATGGCTGTGATGGCGGTCCTAACCGGTAATCCCATGGCTATGGTGGGATTAGCCGCGGCGGCCGGAGGGGGCATCTCCGGCGGCGCTTCGGGCTATACCGGCGGCATGGGCAACGGCATGGGCTACGGCAACGGCGGGGGTTACGGCAACGGCATGGGTTACGGCAACAGCATGGGTTATGGCAACGGCGGCGGTTACGGCAACGGCGCGGGTTATGGCAACCAGTTTGGCGGCCTCGGGTCGAGCTCCTACCAGGCGGGCCTGCCCGTTTCCATCCCTCCCGTTACCACGACCCTGGCCGGCAGCGCCAACCCCGTTCAGGCAACGGGACCCAATAGCGATCTTACGGGCGCCTACATGGGGCTGTCCTCCATGGGACAGGGAGGGTATTCCAGGGGCCCCAGCGTCATACCGAATCCGTTCGACAATACCATCCTCGTGCGGAGTACGCCGCAGGAGTGGGCGCAGATCCAGAACCTGTTGCGCCAGATTGACGTGCCGCCGCGGCAGGTGCTCATCGACGCCAAGATTTACGAACTGGACCTCAACAGCTCCTACTCCGCCGGCCTGCAATCGGCTCTCGAGAAGAACAACGGGACCAGTTCGCACTCGATCAACGCCGTCGGAGGAGCCACCACCGCGGGTTTGGGCATCACCGACGGTTTCCTGGTGGGTCACGCCCTGGAGATGCTGAATACCTTGACCCTGGCGGAAACGCACAGCGACGCCCGCGTCATCGCCGCGCCAAGCATCATCTGCACCGATAGCATCCCGGCGGTAATGAATGTGGGCGAAAGCGTCCCAACCCTCAGCTCGCAAGCCGTGGTGGGCGGGGTTACTTCGGGCGGCACCAACGTGTTCAGCAATACCATCGTCAACCAAAGCACCGGCACCACGCTGTCGATCACGACGCGCATCAATAGCAGCGGCGTGGTCACCATGATGATCGATGAGAATGTCAGCTCGCCCCTGTCGGGAGCTTCGCCCGGGGGCATCAGTTCGCCCTCCTTTCAAACCCGTTCGTTCACCACTCAGGTCACGGTTCAGGACGGAGACACCATCGCCATCGGCGGCTTCATCCAGGAGAGTGACACCAACACCACCAGCGGCATTCCGCTGCTCGACCGTATACCGGGTCTGGGCTTCCTTTTCAGCACTAAGAGCGTGATCAAAGGCCGCACCGAGCTGATTGTCTTCCTGACTCCTCGAGTGATCTACGACACCCACCAACTGGAAGACGCCACCGACGATCTCAAGACCAGCATGAAGAAGATGCAGAAGATGATGCAGGATCAATAACAAAAGGGGACGGACGCATTTTCGAGTCTATCGAAAAGTCCGGCCGTCCCCTATCCCTTGCTACTCGCTGAAGACCAGCCTGGTTGTCGTGCCTCCCAGGTGGATCTCGGTAATGCGGCGCTTGCCTTCCCGCTCCTCCAGACGCACGCTTGTGGCGGGATACTTGGCGCTGGCGGTTTCCACCTTCACGGGGGTCTCCACCGCGGTCTTGCCCACGCGGATCACCGTCTTATCGCCGTCTACTCGCACCTGGTACTCACCTGGTTTCAGTTCGGCGTCGCCCACCGCGGCGGGCTGGTTCAGGTAAATCGTATAGGTCTTGCCGCCGGCTATTGCCAAGCCGGCGAAGATAACAAAAGTCAAGAGTCTCCTGTTCATCCCTTTACTCCTCTGTGAAATGTTTTCAGTCTTGTACGCGAGATCTCGACTACGGTTACTTACTAATACGAATGAGATTCACAAATGTTGCGTGGAATTCTTCGCGCCGCCGGCCAGGAATTCGCGCACCCGTTCGATGGCTGCCTCCTGGATCTCCGGACTTTCGCCGTACCCCCTGAGCCACTCGATGCCGCTCTCTTTGCGAAGCCACGTGATCTGCCGCTTGGCGTACCGCCGGGTGTTGCGCTGCGCATAGAACAACGCTTCGCGCGGACTGAGTTCGCCGTTTATCGATTGCAGCGCCTGCTTGTAGCCCAGCGCCTCGAAGGGCTTGACGGAAGGGAAGCCCATCGCCAGGATTCCGCGCACTTCATCCTCCAGGCCGCCCTCGAACATGGCGCGGCAGCGCGCGTCCAGGCGCTCGTTGAGCGCTTCCCGGCCGGGCAGCAGTCCCAGTTTGAGAACGCGGTAGCCGCGCAGCCGGTCGCGGCCTTCCCGGTACATTTCCGACACCGGGCGCCGGGCCAGCAGGCAAACCTCCAGCGCGCGCGTGACCTTCGGCGCGTCATGCGGGTGAATCTTACCGGCGGCTTGCGAATCGAATCTTGTAAGGAGGCGGTGCAGGGACCCCCGGCGGCGCAGTTCGCGCGCGGCCAGGCGGTCTCGCAGAGGTTGGTCGCGGGAGGGACCCGCGAAGAGGCCGTCGAGCAGCGCCCGCAGGTAGAAGCCCGTGCCGCCCGCAACAATTGGAAGCCGCCCGCGCGCCGAAATGGCCGCGATGGCCTCCCGCGCGAGCCGGGCGTATTCGCCGGCGGTGAAAATCTCATTGGGGTCTAAGATGTCGATCAGATGGTGCGGAATGCCCTGCCGGGACGCCTCCGGAAGTTTCGCGGCCCCGATATTGAAATGACGGTACACCTGGAGAGAGTCGCAGTTCACGATTTCGCCGCCGAATATTTCGGCCACCGCGATAGCCAGGCTGCTTTTCCCGGACCCCGTAGGACCGGCTATCGTAACCAGGGGATCTTCCGCCGCGTCTCGGACTACAGGGGCGGGAGTGGGGGAATCGTGCGGTTGAAGATGTTGCACTAAGGTCTCGTTATACAATAAAAGGGCGGTCTTTCACCCTCACTGGGACCGGGACAGCCGAGAGAAAGCAAAATCCATGATTCGTTCAGCCAAAGCGTTTTTACTGGTTCTGACCTTCGCCTGCGCCTCCTTTGCGCAGACCGGCGGAGCGGCCAGCGCGCCTGGCGCCGATAAGGCCGGCGCCTACTACCACTTTGCCATGGGACGGTTGTACGCGGAGATGGCGGCTTCCGACGGCGCCCAGGCGAGCCAGAGCGAGTATGTCTCCAAGGCCATTGACCACTACCGGCAGGCGCTCAAGCTGGACCCCTCGGCCACCCTGATCCTCGGCGAATTGACCGACCTGTATGTCGAGAGCGGCCACGTGCAGGACGCCATCGCCCAGGCCGAGGACATGCTCAAGGATAACCCGAACAACCTTGACGCGCGCCGTATGCTGGGCCGCATTTACACGCGGGCGATTTCGAACGCCCAAGGCGGCACAGTGAACCAGTCCATGGTGACCGACGCCGTCGGCCAGTATAAGAAGATTGTCGAGAGCGACCCGAAGGACGCCGATAGCTGGGTGATGCTGGGACGTCTTTACACTGTTACGAACGACTCCACCGAGGCCGAGGACGCGTTCAACTCCGCGCTCAAAGCCGACCCCGACAACGAGGATGCCCAGACCCTGCTGGCGATGCTCTACGCCGACCACGGCGACCTGCCGCGGGCCATCGATAAGCTCAAGACTGCCACCGCCAAGAGTCCCAACGAACGCACCCTCGCCGCGCTGGCGGACGTCTACGAGCGCGCCAACGATTTCAAGAGCGCCGCCGACGCGTTGCGGCGGGCCGCGGCCCTCGCGCCGGACGACGACCACATCCAGTCTGACCTGGCCTTCGATCTGCTACGCTCCAATCAGCTCGATGAAGCGCTGCCGCTCTACCAGGGGTTCGCCGAAGACGATCCGCGCGATCCTCAGAATTTCCTTCACATCGCCCAGATCTACCGCGCCAAGCACGATCTGGTGAAGGCTCGCGAGTCGCTCGATAAGGCCAAGGCGCTCGATCCGAACAACGTGGACGTCGCGGTGGAGGATGTTACGCTGCTCGACGTAGAGGGCAAGTCCGGCGAGGCTATTTCGCGGCTGAAAGCGCTGCTCGACCGCAGCGCCCGCCAGTCCTACTCGGGACCTCTGGCCGCCATCCGAGCGAACCTCCTGGAGCGTCTCGGCATGCTCTACCGGAATGCGGAACAGTACCCTCAGGCCGTTGACGCTTTCAAGCAGGCCGCGGATTTGGATAACGATGAAGGCCCGCGCCTGGAAGTTCTGATCGTCGAAACCTATCGCCTGTCCAAGGATCTCCCCTCCGCCCAGCGCGAATCCGACGCCGCCATTAAAAAGTATCCGAAGGATCACCTGATGCGCGCCGATCTGTTCAGCGGCATGGGCAAGACGGACGAGGCGGTGGCCGAAATCAAGGCCAATGCTTCGGGCGAGCCGGACCGCGATGCGCAATTGCAGATCGCCGAAATCTATGAGAAGGGGAAACGCTGGGCGGACATGGCGAAGTCTTTGGACGCCGCCGAGAAGCTGTGCACCTCGGACGATCAGCGGGAAACCGTCTACTTCATGCGCGGCGCCATGTACGAACGGACCAAGAGGTACGACGAAGCCGAAGCGGCCTTCCGCAAGACGATCGACTTGAACGCCAAGAACGCCAGCGCTCTGAACTACCTGGGATACATGCTGGCCGACCGCAACGTTCGTCTGGAAGAAGCCCACGACCTGATCAAGAAGGCCCTCGATCTAGACCCGCAGAATGGCGCCTATCTGGACAGCATGGGTTGGGTGTGCTACCGCGAGGGCAAGGCCGACCAGGCCGAACAATTGCTGGTGCAGGCGCTCGACCGGCTGGGAACCGATCCGACGGTGCATGACCACCTGGGCGACGTCTATTTCAAGCTGGGGAAGACCAAGGAAGCCATCGCCCAGTGGCAGGCTTCGGTGAAAGCTTTCCAGAATGCTCTTCCCACCGACGACAACGACCCCGACGAATTGGCCAAGGTCTCGAAGAAGCTCGAAAGCGCCCGCGTGAAACTGGCCAAGGAAACCAAGTAGGGCGGACCGGGGCGCCCACGGGTTTCGTGGGCCCGCCGGCCTCCGGCCCTAATGCTTCAGTTCCAAGTTGCCGGCGCCGAGACTGGCCCGCAGTGTGTACTTCCCGGAGCCCGACCATTTGAGGTGCGGGGAAAGTCCTGAGCCGGAGTCGCCGAAGGGTCCGGCGTTAAGGTTCCCAACCGCGACGGCAGCGTCCACGGCGCCGTAGTCACTGGAATTTGGTATCGCAATTCCGACGTTCCCCGCCTTGCTGTCAATATCCTTGTTCCCTGCGATTGCGGCGACATCGAGATTGCCGCCACTGAGATGGACGGTGAGGTCCGCCGTCGCCGGGACCTCCACGGTCGCTCGAAAATTGCTATGCGGCGTATCCTTGATTGCCAGAATCGCATGCGTGCCATTGGTCCCCAAATCGGCGGTCGCGTTGCCGGTATTGCCTGCAAACGAGACGCGGATATGCTCATCCGGGCTGGCTCGGATGGTGTAATCGCCGCCATCCAGTTGCATTTCGATGCTTCCCGCGGCGGCGAACGGCTTGTCGACCTTCATCACCGAAGGTCCTTCAGGTCCTGACGAGCAGGAACCAAGAGCAATCGCAGCTAGAAGGATGAGGCTAGGTCTCGATTTCATCGCGGCCTCGCCAAACGAGATCTGCATGGGCGCCTCCTGGGTTTTCAATTATACATGAGACGCCCTTACGCGTTCAGGCATTTCTCATCCGGGCCGCCGGGCCACGACGGAGGGGCCTCTATCTTTCCGCAATCGCTCTGATATTGTCGAGTCCCGTCTCGAAGTGCTTCCCCATAACTCGGTCCATATTCACAAATGCACTCATGACCTTAGCCATGTAGACATTAGTCCCCTCCATGGTCCAGGCAAGCCCACTGAACCCAATTATGGAAATCGTCGATCAGGGTAAACACAGTCTCCGGGTACGCCTTGATCACGGCCGAGCGCGTGATGCGAAGCGTATTAGGCCCAATCGCCGCGTATACCAGAACGGCCGCGACCGCAGCGCCAGCGATGAGGACAATCCGGAGAAGCAAAGGTCCCTCCCTGCCGTTGAGCATACTATCAGCATGGCCGGCAGCACGGAAAACTCCGGCTTAACGCCTACCGCCCTATCCCAGTTTCCCCGCGCCTTCCGCACCCCATTTCCACCCCCGCACCTCCGGCAAATCCTGGCCGTATTTGTCGATGTATTGCTTGTGCTCGATCAGCTTGTCCTTGAGCTGCTGCTTCAGGTAGATGCCTGGATCGCCCGTCTGCGGCAGGCGGTCAATGGCGTCCATCACTAGGTGGAAGCGGTCCAGATCGTTGAGCACCGCCATATCGAAGGGCGTGGTGATGGTGCCTTCTTCCTTGTATCCGCGGACATGGATGTTGTCGTGGTTGGCGCGGCGATACGTCAGCCGGTGGATCAGCCAGGGATAGGCGTGGAAGGCGAAGATCACCGGCTTATTCATGGTGAACAGCTCGTCGAAATCCCTCTCGCTCAAGCCGTGCGGGTGCTCGGTTTGCGGCTGCAGCCTCATCAGGTCCACCACGTTGACAACCCGGATTTTCAGGCCGGGGAGATGTTCGCGCAGGATCGAGACGGCCGCCAGCGTCTCAAGCGTAGGCACGTCGCCGCAGCAGGCCATCACCACGTCGGGCGCCATGCCCTGGTCGTTGCTGGCCCATTGCCAGATGCCGATGCCCTCGGTGCAGTGCGTGAGCGCCGCGTCCATCGCCAGCCACTGCGGCGCCGGGTGCTTTCCCGCCACCACCACGTTCACGTAATGGCGGCTGCGCAGGCAGTGGTCCATCACGGAGAGCAGGCAGTTCGCGTCCGGCGGCAGGTAAACCCGCACGATCTCGGCCTTCTTGTTCACCACGTTGTCGATGAAGCCGGGGTCCTGGTGCGTGAAGCCGTTGTGATCCTGGCGCCAGACATGTGACGACAGCAGGTAGTTAAGCGAGGCGATCTTCCGCCGCCAGGGCAGGCTCGCGGTCACCTTCAGCCACTTGGCGTGCTGGTTGAACATCGAATCGACAATGTGGATGAACGCCTCGTAGCAGTTGAACAATCCATGCCGGCCCGTCAGCAGATAGCCCTCGATCCAGCCCTCGCATTGGTGTTCGCTCAACATCTCCATCACGCGCCCGCTCGGCGCCAGAAACTCGTCGTTCGGCAGCGTCGCCCCTTCCCATTGGCGGTTGGTCGCTTCAAACAGAGCTTCCAGGCCATTGGAGAGCGTCTCGTCCGGCCCAAACACGCGGAAGTTCCGCTGCTCGGCGTTGAGCTTTTCCACGTCGCGCAGGAACGGCCCGAGCACGTGCGTGTCGCCGATTCCCGGCGCCCCCGGCGTGGGTACGTCCGCCGCGTAATCGCGGAAATCCGGCATCCGCAGGTCGCGCAGCAGAATGCCGCCATTGGCGTGGGGATTCGCGCCCATGCGCCGCTCGCCACGCGGCGCCAGTTCCGCCAGTTCCGCCTTCAGCCGGCCATGCCGGTCGAAGAGTTCCTCCGGCCGGTAGCTCTTCAGCCAGTCTTCCAGCAGCTTCAGGTGCTCGGGATGCGTCGCCGGGTCGGAAAGCGGCACCTGATGCGACCGGAACGTGCCTTCCACTTGCACTCCATCCACCATCTTCGGCCCCGTCCAGCCCTTGGGTGAATTGAGGACGATCATCGGCCAGCGCGGGCGCGAGGTGTTGGCATTTTCCCGCGCGTCACGCTGGATCTGTTGGATGCGCTCCACCGCCTCGTCGAGCGCCGTGGCCATCGCCTCATGCATCGGTTCCGGTTCGTGACCCTCCACGAAAATGGGCGTCCATCCATAGCCGCGCAACAACTGTTCCAGTTCCTCATGCGTGATGCGCGCCAGCACGGTCGGGTTGGAAATCTTGTATCCATTAAGATGCAGAATCGGCAGCACCGCGCCGTCCGTGGCCGGATTGAGGAATTTGTTGGAATGCCAGGCCGTGGCCAGCGGTCCCGTCTCCGCCTCGCCATCGCCCACCACGCAAGCCACCACCAGGTTGGGGTTGTCGAACACCGCACCGAACGAATGGCTCAGCGAATAGCCCAGTTCGCCGCCCTCGTGGATGGAGCCGGGGCACTCCGGCGACGCATGGCTCGGAATCCCTCCCGGAAACGAGAACTGAAGGAAGAGCTTCCGCAGTCCGGCCTCATCCTGGCTGATGTTGGGATAGATCTCGCTATACGTGCCCTCCAGGTACGTGTTGGCCACCACGGCCGGACCGCCATGGCCGGGGCCCGAAACGTAAATCATGTCCAGGTCGTACTTTTTGACCACACGGTTCAAGTGGACGTAGATGAAATTCTGCCCGGGCGTCGTGCCCCAATGGCCCAGCAGCATGTGCTTCACGTCCGCGAGCGCCAGGGGCCGCTTCAGCAGCGGGTTGTCGTAAAGATAAATCTGGCCCACCGACAAATAGTTGGCGGCGCGCCAGTAAGCGTCCATCCTGTGCAACAGTTCCGGCGTCAGTGTGGTGGCTTGCATAAACCCAGTCTATCGATTTCAGCGCGCGTCATCACCGATTCTTACCAGAATCTTCACCCCTTGTTTTCAAGCACTTCGGCCAACCGGCAGCCCTGCTCACCATTGCCGCCCTGCTACCCTGTAATCGGGATGAGCCTTGCGCCAAAATCGCGCCAAAACCTCCGATTACCCGAAATTGGGTTCGTTCCGTCAAACTACCCCCCGGCCCCTGGCCCCGGCCCCCGATTTCTGGCCCGCGATTCTGCCACCTGCCGCCTGTCGCACGTACAATATACATATGAAGCTCATCGCCGCCTTGCTTGCTGCCATGCTCCCCTGCCTTGCCGCGTCTCCGTCCGCCGACAAGAACAAGGTCTTGGGAAGCGCCAACGCCCCCGTGACCATCGAGATTTTCAGCGATTACGGGTGCCCCATGTGCAAGCGGTTTCATCAGGAAGAACTGCCTTTGCTCATGCGCGACTACGTGGTTTCCGGCAAGGTCCGCATCATAAGCCGCGAGTTCCCGCTGAATATTCCGGCTCACAAGTACTCGCGCGAGGCCGCTAACTACGCCACGGCCGCAGCCCGGATCGGCGCCGCCCAGTACGACGCGGTCGCCAACGTTCTGTTCCAAGAGCAGGAATCCTGGGAAACCAGCGGCAAGGTCTGGGAAACCGTCTCCTCCGTACTGACGCCCGAACAGCAGAAGAAGGTGAAGAGCCTGGTGGGCGATTCCTCGGTAATAGACGAGGTGCAGGCCGACGTTGACTACGGCACGGCGGGCGGCATCAACGGAACGCCTACGCTCTTCGTTGAGAAAGGCTCCAAGCGCTACCCGGCGACCGGTGGCGTCCTTGCTTATAACCTATTGAAAGGACTGATCGATGATCTTCTCAAATAGGGCCTCGCGCGCCCTATTGATCCTGCGGATCGCGCTCGGCGTCGTGTTCGCCTATGCGGCCTGGGTCAAGTTGGATACTCCCTGGCAGTTGTTCGCGGGGGCCATCGCCGATTATAAACTGCTGCCGGAGTGGGCCGTGAACCCGCTGGCGCGGTCGTTGCCTTGGGCCGAGTTGCTTATTGGGCTGTTGCTGATAACGGGCTTTTTTCTGCGCATTGCCGCCACTGCCTGCTCGCTGCTCCTGCTGGTATTCTTCAGCCTGATGGTGCGGGCGTACGCCTTTCACATGGAGATCAGTTGCGGCTGCTTCGGTCCCGGAGAACTCATTTCCTGGCGAACCCTGCTGCGCGATGGCTCGCTGCTGGCCGTCTCGCTCATCGTCACATGGACGAGCTTTGTGGGGCGGACCCCGTGGTCCGTCTTCTTTCCGCGCGCCCAGCGGATTTCCGCCCCACTGTAGAATCGGATTTGGTCTTCGTTCAAAACGTTTCCAAGCTGTATCGTTTGTACGGACGCCCGGCAGACCGGCTGCGTGAACTGTTGCCCGGCGCGCCATCCCGGCACGCCGATTTCTGGGCGCTCCGCGACGTCTCCTTCTCCGTCGAGAAGGGCGAAACACTGGGCGTGGTCGGGCCGAACGGCTGCGGCAAGAGCACGCTGCTGCAAATCGTCTGCGGCATTCTGCCTCCCACCAGCGGGCGGGTGGTGGCGCGCGGGCGCATCGCCGCCCTCCTGGAGCTCGGCGCCGGGTTTAACCCGGAATTCAGCGGGCGCGAAAACGTCTACCTGAACGGCGAAATCATGGGCATGAGCCGCGCGGAAATCGAGAAGGCCATGCCCTCCATCGAAGCCTTCGCCGAGATCGGCGACTTCATGGCCCGGCCCGTCAAGGAATATTCGAGCGGCATGTACGTGCGCCTGGCGTTCTCCACCGCCATTCACGTGGACCCCGAGATCCTCATCGTGGATGAGGCTCTGGCCGTGGGCGACGCGGTCTTCGCCAACCGTTGCGTGCGCAAGTTCCAGGAGTTGCGCGAGCGCAAAGTCACCGTCCTGTTCGTCTCCCACGACCTTGGCCTGGTGAAGCAGCTATCCGACCGCGCAATCCTGCTGATCGGTGGCCGCATCGCCGCCGAGGGATCGCCCAACGACGTGATTAACCGCTATATCGGGCTGGTGCTGGCCAGGGAAGAGGCTAAGGAGCGTAACGAAGGCCGCCTGCGCCCCAGCTTCCGGCATGGCGATGGAACCAGCGAAATCCTGGGCGTCGACATCCTGAATGCTCGCGGCGAGCCGGTCTCCTCCGTGGCCGGCGGCGAGCGGATTACCGTGCGCGTGCGTTCCCGTTTTCACCGGCCAAGGTCGAACCCCATGGTGGGCATCCTGATTCGGACGCGCATCGGCATGGAGGTCTACGGCGCCAACACAGGCACCGAGCGCGTGTCGCTGGGCGACCTACAGGCCGGCGACGAACTTGAAGTGAACTTCCGCCTGGAATGCTGGCTGACCCCGCAACAGTACACCCTGACGGTGGCCACGCAGGATTCCGACGGCTCCAGCCACGACTGGCTGGACGACGCCATTGCCTTCGAGGTGGTGGACGCCCGCGCCGCCGCCGGCGTGGCCAACCTGCGCGCGGAGGTCGAATGGCGCGTATCGCGGTAAAGGTTCACCCGCGCGCCCGCCGCAGCGCCATCACCGGCCGCCTCGGCGACGCCTGGAAGCTGGACCTTGCCGCTCCTCCGGTGGATGGCAAGGCCAACGAGGAATGCATCCGCTTCTTCGCCGAGCTGGCCGGCGTGCCGCGCTCGCGGGTGCACATCGTCACCGGAGCTACGGGGCGCATGAAGGTGGTGGAAATCGACGGTATAAACCTGGAGGATTTGGAGCGGCGGCTCTGATATAATCGGCCTGTGAAAGCCTTACTTACAGCACTCGCATTTGGATCCGTGATGTTTGCCCAAACTCCGGCTCCAGCCCCCAACGCGGCGTTGATGCACCCCGCGTCCCTGAAAGATCAAGCGCCGGCGAGCTTCAAGGTGAAGCTCACCACGACCAAGGGCGATATCGTCGTCCAAGTCACTCGTTCGTGGGCCCCTAAGGGCGCGGACCGGTTCTATAACCTGGTCAAGAACGGCTTCTTCACCGATGCCTCGTTCTTCCGCAATGTCCCTGGGTTCATCGTGCAGTTCGGCATTCCGGCCGACCCCAAGGTAGCCGCAGTATGGCAACAGGCGAACATCACCGACGACCCGGTGACGCAAGACAACGCTCCGGGCACCCTGGTTTTCGCGACCGCCGGACCGAATACCCGCACCACCCAGTTGTTCATCAACCTGGCGGACAATACGCGCGGTCTTGGCCCGCAGGGTTTCGCGCCGTTTGCGAAAGTGACCCAAGGGATGGACGTGGTGAACAAGCTCTACAGCGGTTACGGCGAATCGCCCAATCAGGGTCTAATCCAGACTCAGGGCAAGGCCTATCTCGACAAGAACTTCCCCAAGCTGGATAGCATCAAGTCCGCGACCATCGTGCCGTAGGTCGGGCATGCCCGACCCAGGCCGCCCATGAGGCTTAGGCTCCAGTTACTGCTCCTTGTCGCTGGGATCGCCTGGTCCCAGCAGACGACCATTACCGTGCTGGCCACCACGGACATGCACGGTAATCTCTTTCCCGTCGATTACGTGACGGGGCAACCCGCCGCGCGCGGACTGGCGAAGGTTGCCACGCTGATCCGCGCCGAAGAAGCCGGGAACCCAAACCATCTGCTGATCGATTGCGGCGATACCATTCAGGGCACGCCGCTTGAGTCCTCCTATCAGGAGCTTGTCCGGACCGGCTCGGGGCCGCTCGGATTGAAGCCCGCTGCGCCGCTCGAACACGATCCCATGATGCTCGCCATGAACCTCCTGGGCTACGACGCCATGGCCGTGGGCAACCACGAGTTCAACTTCGGGTTGACGAACCTGAACCGGGCGCGTTCGGATGCCCATTTTCCGTGGCTCTCAGCCAACACCTCGGTCGCGGCCGGCGGGAAAGAGCGCCCGTTCGATGCCTACATCGTAAAGACCGTGGGAGGCGTGAAGGTGGCCGTCATCGGGATTACCACGCCCGCCGTTCCTACCTGGGAGAAGCCCGAGAACATCGGCTCGTACCGTTTTTCAGCGCCCGTGGACGCTCTGAAAAAGGCCGTGGCGGATCTCCGCGCCAGCCAGCATCCCGACCTGATCGTCGTAGCCGCGCACACCGGCCTGGGTCGCAACCTCGACACTGGCGCGCCGGAAGGCCCCAATGAGAACGCGGCTTACGCAATGGCGGTTGGCGTCCCCGATGTGGACGCCATCGTCTTCGGCCATTCGCACAACCAACTGGCGGGGGCCTTGGTCGGCAGCGTCCTGCTGGTGCAGCCGAAGAATTGGGCCATCTCGCTGGCCCGTCTGGATTTCACGATGGAACCGAAGGCAGGGGGCGGCTGGACCGTGGCCAAGAAGACCAGCCGCCTTATCCCTGTCACCGCCGCTACGGAGGCGGCGCCAGACATCCTGGCCATCGGGAAGCCCTACGAAGAGCTTGCGGAGCGCTACCTCGATACCCCGGTGGCCGCCTCAACAGCCCCGCTGAGCGCTGCGCTGGGACGCATCGAAGATACCGCCATCGTGGACGCCGTGCAGGAGGTGCAACTGGCCTACTCCCACGCCGACGTTTCTTTCACCGCTCTTTTCAACCCGGCGGTTCGCGTGCCGCAAGGCCAGGTGACGGTGCGGCAGATCGCCGCGCTCTATCCTTACGAGAACGACCTGTATATGGTGGAGGGAGACGGCAAAATGGTGAAGGACGCGCTGGAGAACGCGGCCCGCTACTACCTGTCCTGCGAAGGCGCGCGGTGTTCCCAATTGCCGCTGACCGACCGGAGCGTGGCGGGGTTTAACTTCGACATGGCGGAGGGCGTCGATTACGAGATCGACCTGGCCCGGCCCGAGGGCGACCGGATACGCAACCTGCGCTGGCACGGGGCGCCGCTCGCGCCCGGCCAGAAGCTGCGCATCGCCATCAATAACTACCGCGCAGCCGGCAGCGCCGGGTACTCCATGTTCGCCGGGGCCAAGATTATCTGGCGGGGGCAGGAAGAGATCCGGGACATGATCGTCCACTACTACACGGACAAAAAGAAGCTGCCCGCCGAACCCGACAATAACTGGCGCCTGCTACCGGACGAAGCGCGGAAGACGCTGGAGCGCGAGGCGCAATCCGCAAGACCGCAGCTGCAGTAAGTGGGGCGGACCGGCCCGCCCTACTTACCAACCACCAGCACGTGGAAACTGTCGGGCAGAGCGGGGACTCTGCCGCGGCCGGGCGTCGCGCCGGCGGCGGGCGCCGGGTACTCCGCGGCCAACAGGTAAACCCGGTGGGTTTTCGGGTCCACCGTCATGGTGCGCGCGCCGCGTTCCGTGGCGACTGTGTCCACGGTGTCGTACTTACCGTTGACCAGCCCTACGATGCTCAGGTTCGCATCCTGGCCGTTGGAGCTGAAGGCAAGACCCAGGTCCGGATCGAAGGCCGCGGCATCGGGGCCCTGGCCGATCTTCGGCGTCGCGATCACCTTAAAGGTCGCGATGTCGGTCACCGCCATGGTCCCATCGCACACTGAGAAGAGCTTCTTGCCCTTCTGGTCAATCGCAAGTCCCGATGGGCCTTCGCACGGCAGGATGGAAGTGCGGCGGGTCACTTCCGGCTTGGCCGCGTCGATTTCGATCACTTCGCTCTTGTCTTCGAGGTTGTTGTACATTTTGCCCGCGCCGTCGGCCGCGCAGAATTCCGGCTTGCCGTTCAGCGGCAGGGTCGCCACCACTTGCCCGGTCTTGGCGTCGATCACGCTCGAGTCATTGGAGCGGCCGTTGAAGGTGAAGACGCGATGGGTTTTCGGCTCATAGCAAATCGCGTCCGGGTTCTGGCCGGTCGCCGGCTCGCCCGATTTGGCCAGCGTCTTCAGGTCGAAGACGGTCACGCTGTTGGACTGGCCGTTGCTGATGAACCCCTTGCCAAGGTCCGCCGCGATGGCGATGCCGTGAACGCCGTGCAGATCCGGAATGGTCCCCACGACTTTGCCGGCGTTCACGTCCACCACTTCGACGCTCGCGCCGTGCGAGACATAAAGCCTCCCGGCGGCGCTATCCATGGTGCAATAATCCCAACTGCCCGCGCCGCCGATCTTGATCTTGTTGAGAACCTTGTAGCCGGTCGCGGCGAAAGCCGCGGCGGCCAGGACAACCACCGTCAGAATCTTCTTCATTCCGTCACTCCTTTTTCGTTAGCCTTGCCGGCCACCCAAGTAATAGCGAACCGCCGGCGTTACCACCAGCGAGAGAACCATCGAAGCGAGGATTCCTCCGATCACCGCAATGGCTAAAGGTTGCAGCATTTGCGAGCCGGCGCCCCAGGCGAGCGCCAGCGGGATCATGCCGGCCACGGTGGCCAGCGCGGTCATCACGATGGGGCGCAGGCGCCGTTCGCCCGCGCGAATCATGGCCTCTTCGGGCGGATATCCCTCCGCGCGGTACTTCTGATCGGCGTCGAGCAGCAGGATGCCGTTCTTGGCCACAATGCCGATCACCATGATCAGGCCCATGAAAGAGGACAGGTTGAAGGTGTTGCCGGTGAGCAGCAAGCCGGCAAAGACGCCGCACGTGGAAAGCAGCGCGGAGCAGAGCACCGCGATAGGCGCGGCGAAGTTGGCGAACTCGAACAGCAACACCATGAATACCAGGACGATCGCCAGGGTCAGGACGAAAGCCAGATCCTTGAAAGACCGCTGTTGCTCCTGATATCCGCCGCCGAATTCCACGCGGATGGATGGCGGCATGTTCAAGCCGGCCAGGGTCTCCTTCACCGCCGCGATTCCCGCTCCCAGGTTCACCTTCTCGAGGCGGCCGGTAACGGTGACCAGACGTTGGAGGTTGTCGCGCCGGATCTCGGTCTGGCCGGGGAGGTCTGTAAGGCTGGCGAGGCTCCCGATGGTTGCGGTCTTGCCCGCGCCGCTGATCAGCAGGGTGTTGCGAATGTCTTCCATGGTGGCGCGGGTGCGCGGGGGAAAACGCACGCGGATGGTGTAGACGCGGTCATTGATTACCACAGGGGTGTCCGCCGGTTCGCCCTGAAGGATGGCGCTGGCGTCCTTCTGGATTTCCTCCGGCGTGAAACCGGCGCGGGCGCTGGCGACGGGATCCACCTGGAAAAGGCTGGCCGGCCCGCTGATGGTGTTCTCGATGCCGTCCAGCACGTCCACGACGCCTGGAATCTTGCGGATGCCGTCGCCTACGCGGGCGGCCCAGTCGCGCAACACGTCGGGGTCTTCGCAGAAGAGCTTGATGGCGATCGGCTCGGGTTCGTTGGAAAGGTCGCCGATTTCGTCCTCGAGTTTCTGCACCAGTTCGATATCCACGATTGGTTCGGCCTTCGTGACTTGCGCGCGCACGTCATCCATGACTTCTTCGGTGGTGCGCTTTCGGTCGCGTTTCAGACGCACGGAAATGTCGCCGCGGTTGGCCTCCGTCACCGCCGCCAAGCCCAGTTCCAGGCCCGTGCGGCGCGAGGTGGTTTCCACTTCGGGTACGTGAGCCAGAATGCGCTCGACGTCGGAAATCATGCGATTGGTTTCCACCAGCGACGCTCCGGCGGGGGTGATGTAGTCCACGATGAAGCCGCCTTCATCGAGCGTCGGCAGCAGGTCCGATCCAATTCTGATGTAGCAGAGGTAAGAACCGGCTACCACGGCCAGGCAGGCGAGTCCCAGCAACAAAGGGTGCTTGAGGGCGCCGCGCAGAACCCGCTCATAAGGGCGCATGAGCCATCGCGGCAGGCTGCCTTCCACAGGCCCGCTGGTGCGCTGCCGGCGGAGGAAGTAGTGGCTGAGCGTGGGAGTCCAGGTGAGCGCCAGCACCAGCGAGGTCAACAGCGCCGCGCCCACGGTGAACGCCAGCGCGCGGAAGAACACGCCGGTCACTCCGGCGATGGCGACCAGCGGGATAAAGACCACGATGGGGGTGATGGTGGATCCAACCAGCGGCACGCGGATCTCGTATATGGCGCTGCGGATCGCCTGGGCGCGGGACTGCCCCGAATCGCGGTGCGTGACAATATTCTCCACCACCACGATGGCGTTGTCGATCACCAGGCCAACGGCGGCCGCCAGACCGCCCAGGGTCATCAGGTCGAAATTCTCGTGCAGTAGTTTCAGCGCAATGAAGGTAACGGCGATGGTGGCGGGAATGACTAAGCCAGCCACCAGCGATGTTCCCCAGTCGCGCAGGAATATCACCATGATGAGCGATGCGAGCACCAGCCCAATGAGGACCGCGTCGCGGACGCTGTTGACCGAATCGGTGATGATATCCGACTGATCGTAGAAGGAACGCAGGTCCACGCCGCGCGGCAGGCCCTGGCGCAAGCGCTCGATCTCGGTGTGAACGGCATTGGCCACATCTACGGTGTTGCTGTCCGGCTGGCGGTTAATGTTGAGCAGGACCGCGGGCTTGCGGTTGGCGGTGACGATGGTATAGACGGGCTCGATGGACGGTCCTACCACTGCAATATCGCCGATGCGTATGGGCGCGCCGGCGGCGGTGGTCTTGACGACGATATCGGAGATCTCCGCGGGCGTTTTCACCTGTCCGGTCACGAGGCTGAGGATGAGTTCGTGATTCGCTTCGATCAGGCCGGGGGAATCGATCAGGTTGCTGCGGCCGATGGCATCGAGAATATCGGGAACCGTGATGGCGGCCCGCACCAGCTTGGCCGGATCGGGCTGCACCTGAAACTCGGGAATCTGGTCACCCTGTACGACCACGGTGGACACGCCCTTGGCGCGATTCAGCCGGGGCTTCATCACGTAGTTGGCGTATTCCCATAACTGGGTCTGCGGCACGGTGTCCGATGTAAGGCTGTAGCCCATGATCGGAAACGCCGCGAAAGTCATGCGGTTGGCGCGGATCTCAACCGTGGACGGCAGCGTGGTCTGGACGCGCGCCAACGCGGCATTGACCAACTGCAGCGTGAGATTCATGTCCACGTTCCAGTCGAAGAACAGGTTGATTTCGGCGTCGCCGCGGCTGGTTATGGAATAGACGCGGTCCAGGCCCTGCACCGTATTGACGGCTTCCTCAATGGGCCGGGTGACGGTGACCAGCATCTGATTGATGGGCATGACGCCGTTCTCGACGCCAAGGACAATGCGCGGGAAATTGGTTTCCGGGAAGACAGCCGAGGGAATGCCGGCCGCCATATAGATGCCGACCACTACCAGGGTCAGAATGACGAAAATGATCGGCTTGCCAAAGCTTGACGTCCAGTGGCGCTCTTCGGCCCCGGCGGGCGGAGGGGTCGCAGGGTCGCTCATTGCTCGTCGTCGCTCTCCTCGGGAGCGGTGAGAACCTTTACCTTAGCTTTATCTTCCACGCCCAGGCCGCCGACGATTACGACGGACTCGCCCGGCTTGACGCCGTTGAGTAGCTGCACTTTATCGCCCTCGCGGATTCCGACATCCACCTTGCGGAGATGCGCGATGGAATCCGAAGAGACCACCACAACCGCCGTGCCGCCCTCCTCACCAGGAAGAATCGCGGCCACCGGCACGACCATCGCGTTGGCCGCTTCGCCGGTGACCACTCCGACGTGAACGCTGGCGCCGGGCTTGAGGCGCTCGCCGGGATTGGTTGCCTGGACCCAAACCTGGACCGTGGTGCTGCTGGGATCGGTGGCGGGGCTCACGACGGTGACTTTGCCTTCGAGTTTCTCGCCGGTATCGGTCAGGGTTATGTTAGCGGGCTGGCCGACCTTGACCGGCGTTGCCAACGCCTGCGCAATGTTCACGCGGGCGACCACACGGCTGACGTCCATCACCGTGAGGAACGGCGTGGTGGGGCTGGCCATTTCTCCGGTCCACAGCGGGCGGTCCGCAATCACGCCGTCGATGGGGCTATACATCTTCGAATAGCTGAGTTGCACATCCAAATTCTGCTGGTGGGCGGAGGCGGCGCTGACCTGCGCGGCGGCGGTTTTGAGCTGTTCTTCCTTAGCGACGGCCTGCAGGGCCCTCAGATGCTCCTGGGCCGACAGGTACTGGCTGTTGGCTTGCGCGTAATCGACCTGGGCTTCCTGCACCTGCCGCCGCGCCAGGGCGCCATCCTTGTATAACTGCTGGCGCGCATCGAGCACCTGTTTGGCGGCGTCCACGACCTCCTTGTCGGCGTCCACGTCGGTCTGCGCCTTGACCACGGATTCCGGAATGGCGGCGCCGGTGGTAGTGCGGAGGTTGGATTCGGCCTGCTCCAATGCCCCCTTGCTCTCGGCGACCTGGGCGGTGAGATCGCGATTTTCCAGCTCGGCCAGAAGCTGGCCCTTCTTCACGTGGTCGCCGCGGTTCACATAAAACTTCTCGACCGGCGCGGAGATCTTGGGCATTACGCTGGCCTGGTCGTAGGGATAAAGTATGCCATCGCCGCCGACCACATTGTGGATGGTGGCCTGCGTTACAGCGGTCACCTGGACCGGAGCGGGCTGCTCGGTCTCCGCTTCTTCCTTCTTGGCGCAGGCCGAAGTCAGGAGGGCGGCGGCGACCAGGAAAAGAAACAACGAACATCGACGCGGAGACGCGGAGGCGCGGAGGAAGCCCTCCTTGCCCAAGAGCGGGTGCAGGAGGACCCGCGGGCCCAGCGGGCCCCCCCGGGGGGTCTGCCCCACATGATTCCGTACCATAATTTGCATTGGTTAAAACGCCCCCGTGAGTGTTTGAAGATTCGCCAGCGCCACGCGGGACCGCACCAGGCCGTCGTCATAGTCGTTGCGCGCGTCGGCTAGGGTGGATTGCGCGTCCACCACCTCAAGCGCCGTGCACTCGCCGGCCTGGTATTGTTCGAGGGTCAGCTTCAGGCTGTCGCTTGAAAGTTCCATGGAACGGTGCAGGGACGCGATCTGGAAGCTGGCGGTATCGGCTTCGCGGTAGAAGGAATTCAGGTCCGAAAGAAGCTGGCGCTGAGTGAAGCTGAGATCCGTTTTGGCCTGCTGGATGCTCAATTCCGCCTGTCTGATCCGGCTGCGCGCCGCCCCGCTGGTCCACAGGGGGATGCTCAACTGCGCCTGCGCCGAGGAGCCGTAGTTTCGATAGCCTTCGGGTGTGTGGAGCGCGTATTGGTTGGCGTTAAGACCGAAGAAGTAGTCGACGGAGACCGACGGCAGCATGGCGGCGCGGGCGGCTTTGAGGTCCCAGTTCTGCATTTCCAGAGTGGCCTGGGCCGCGCGGATATCGGGGTTATTGCTCGCGGCCATGACCTGAATCTCGGCGAAGGCGGGCAGCGGGCGGGCGGTATCCAAGTCGTCTTCGACGGTGAAATCCTGGCGGAAATCCGGAAAGAGAAGAATGGAGAATTCGAGCCGGGCCTTGTCCAACGCGAGTTGCGCCTCCTGGGTTTCGCGCTGGCGCTGCTCCACCTGAATCTGGGCCTTTAGCACGTCGGCGTGCGCCACTTCGCCGCCCTTTTCCTGCTTCTGGGTGATATCGAGGAACTGCTGCGTCTCACGCAGGCTCTGCTGGGAATTGTCGACCTTGCGGGCGGCGGAAGCCATCCCATAGAAATCCGACACCACGGTGGCCACCAGTCCGCGGGCGGCGATGTCCTGTTTGGCGTGCGCCAACGCTTCGGCTACCTGGGCCTTGTGGTAACCGGCCATCTTCTCGGGAACGTAAATATCGGCATGGGCCTGGGCCTGATTGTTGTACACATGTGTGCCGTCGTTGGAGACGAACACGCCGCTGGGTGCGCCGTTGGGCTGGGTATAGATGAATTGGTTGAAGTAGCCGGCGCTGGGCAATAGCGAAGCTTTCGCCTGCACCGTGTCCTCGCGCGCCAGCAGCGCGTCGATGTTCGCGCGAAGGAACTCAGGGCTATTGGCGCGCGCGCGCGCCAGGGCATCGTCCAGAGTGAGGCGCAGAGGGGCGTTGGGGGGCGCGGGCGGCGGGTTCTGCGCAAACGCAACGCCTTGGCATAGGGCCAAGCCGAGCCCCAATATGGGCAAAGTCGTAGACATTTGGAAAGACCAGTATAGAATGCGGGAAATGAATGGACGATGAATCAACGGGGCAGGGTTACTGTGAAAGCGCTGCCGGCGCCGGGTTGGCTGGCAAATTCCACGGCGCCATGGTGCGCCTCGGCTACCCACTTCACAATCGACAAGCCGAGGCCGAAGCCGCCGTCCTGGCGGGAGCGCGCCTCATCGGCGCGGTAGAAGCGCTCGAAGATGTGAGGCGCGGCATCCGGAGGGATGCCCGGCCCGGTATCGGAGATTCCGATTCGCACCTCCGAAGGCTCTACGTTGAGCGTTGCGACGATTTTTCCGCCGGGCGGGGTGTAGCGGATGGCGTTATCGAGCAGGTTCATGACCAGGCGCCGGAGCAGTTCCTCGTCGCCGCGGAACGGAGCATCGCCCGGACAGCGGCACTCCAGTCCGATATTGCGGGCGGCTGCCATGGCCTGGGCGGAGCGGCAGCACTCGGCCAGCAAATCATTGAGATAAAAATCCTGCAGTTGCAACCTGGCATGGCCGCTATCGGCGCGCGCCAGGTGCAGCAAGTCGTCCACCAGACGGGAGAGGCGGCGAGATTCGTCCAGGACGATGGCCAGCGATTCCCGGTAGGAGCCGGCGCTGCGGTCCCGCGCCAGAGCCACGTCGGCTTCGCCGCGAATTACCGAAAGCGGCGTGCGAAGCTCGTGCGAGGCGTCGGCCACGAAGCGGCGCATGGTTTCGAAAGACTGGTCGAGGCGGGCCAATAGCTCGTTGAAGGAAGCGGAAAGCACGGTAAGCTCGCTGGCGGCGGCGCCGATTTCGAGACGGCGGTGCAGGCTGGCGCCGCCGATCTCGCGCGCCTGGCTGGCCATCCAGCCGAGGGGCGCGAGGCCGCGGGTAGTCAGCCAGTAGCCGCCGAGGCCCGCGATCCCCAACAGCAGCGGCAGCGCGATGAAGATCACCCGGCGCACCACCCGCAATTCGGCCATGATGGGGTCGAGCGGCGCCAGCGCGATCACGAGGACTTCGCGACCGCCGGCCGTAAGCGGAATCTTGCGCACGATGGCGCGCGCGCCCGACGGACCGTATTGCGGCAACTCCTCCACCTGACCGGCGTCCGGCGGGTGGGCAACCAGCCCGGCGATGGAACCGTTCTCGCGCAGCCGCGACGGGTCACTGACCGCGAGCAGAACTCCATCCGCAACCACCGCTACCAGCGTTTCGCGCACGCGCATACCGGAGGCCGTTTCGGCGGCTGCCGTGGGCACGTCGCCCTTGGCCTCCTCCAGTTCATCGGCGAACATGCCGGCCGCGGTTTCGATTTCCGAGCGCAAGGATTCGTCCAGGCGGTCGCGCAGGGCGCTCGACAGCTCGCCGTAAAGGAAGATGCTGAATAAGACGAACAGCAGTGAGAAAAGCGCGAGATACCATGCCGTGAGCCGCAGGCGCAGGCTGTTACTCATCGCCCGGCTCCGGCTCAGCGCTGAGGATGTACCCTTCGCCGCGCCGCGTGTGAATCAGCCCCCGGCCCGCGCCCACGTCGAGCTTGGCGCGGAGCCGCCTGATGTACACGTCGATGACGTTCGAGAGGGGGTCGAAGCTCTCGTTCCAGACATGCTGTGCGATCCGTTCACGCCCCACCACGCACCCCTGGTTGAGGACCAGAAACTCCAGCAGGGCGTATTCCTTGGCGGTGAGGGGGATGGGTTTTCCGCCGCGCGCGACGGCATGGCTGGCGGTATCGAGCGTGAGGTCGTCCACGCGAATGGACGCCGGCCGGACCTCGCTGGGGCGCCGCAAGAGGGCCCTCATGCGGGCCAGCAGCTCCTTGAAATCGAAGGGCTTGATGAGGTAGTCGTCGGCCCCGGAATCGAGGCCCGCCACGCGGTCGTCCACTGCGTCGCGCGCGGTGAGCATCAGGATGGGCGCGCGGAATCCGGCCGCGCGCAATTCGCGGCACACGGCGTGGCCATCCTTCACCGGCAGCATGACATCGAGGATCACCAGGTCGTATTCGTTGACCGCGCCCAGGTAAACAGCCTGTTCGCCATCGCGCGCGAGATCGACCGCGTAAGACTGTTCGCGCAGCCCCTTGGCGATGAAGGCGGCGACGCGGGATTCGTCTTCGACGAGCAGAATGCGCACTGCTTTATTATTGTGCGGGACGGCCGGGATCACGCGCCGTAGAACTTCCAGCTTGGCTGGTAATCCCTGGTCACCTTTTGTCCGTTCAGCGCCAGCCGCAGCATTTCAATCGGCATGTTGCACTCCTGGTAGATGCCATCGTGAAAGGCCCGGTTGGTCATTTTGCCGGAACCCACCAGCTCCTTGTGAAGGGCGTAAAGCTGAAGCGCGCCCAACATATAGGCGCACTGGTAGATGGGCTCGTAGGAGCCGTTGAACGACCGCCGGACTTCGCCCTCCGCGTTGGCGCGTTCGAAGCCCACGCGGTCGATCAGGAAGGCCACGCATTCCGTGGCAGTCATTTTCTTCAGGTGGAAACTCAGCGAGAAGATGATGCGCGCGCAGCGGTGCATGCGCCAGAACAAGGCGCCCACGCGCTGCTCGGGCGTGTGGGTGAATCCCAGGTCCCACATCAGCATCTCCCAGTAAAACGCGCCTCCTTCGGTCCAGAACGGCGTAGAGAAAATGCTGCGATAGGCGCGGTAGCGCTGCGTCATGTACGACTGCATGTGGTGGCCGGGGACGAGCTCATGAAATACGGTGGCGCGCGCGAAGAACATGTTATTGCCGCGCATGCTTTCGAGCTTCTCCGCGGTGGTCATGCTGCTGGCCGGAGACGCCACCTGAATGGTCGCTCCTCCCAGGAAGAAGGGGTTCACGAGCTGACCCTGCGGAGTGATGGCTTCTTCCCAATAATCTTCTTTGACGAGCGCGGGAATGGTGACCAGGTCGTGTTTCTCGATGAAGTCGATGGATTCCCGGGCAAGATCGCGCACCAGATAAATCATCTGGCCCGGCTCAACGGTCTTGTTCTTGACCGCCTCAAGGGCCTTCTTCCAGTCGGCGCCGAAGCCCATTTCGCCCGAAGCGCGCAGCATTTCCTTGTCGCACCAGGCGAATTCCTTGTTGGCCAACGCGATCAGTTCTTCCGGGGTGTAGGCGATCATGGCCGCACGCAGCGCCTCGACCAGCGCATCGTTGCCGGCCGGCCCCACGCCCGAGATCTCCTCCTCGCTTCCCATGGGCGCCGTGGTCCGCGGCGCGCCGCTGCCCGCGCCGCGTCCACCGCCGGTCACGCCGCCTCCGCCCGCTCCGCGCCCGCCGCCGGTACCGGAATCGCCGCCCGCGCCGCGTCCGCCGCCGCGCCCGCCCGCTCCGCCACCGGCATCCAACTCGCCGGGCATTCCCGACGCCGCGTGCAGGAACTGCGCGTGGGCAGCCACGGCGTCGTCGGCTTTCTTGTATTCGCCATCCACCCACCAACTGAATTTGGGGTCGTAAAGCTGGTAGTAGTTATACCAGACGGTCAAACTGGCGCGAAGCTGGATAAGGCGAATGGCCGCGCGGTTCAGGGCCGCTGGGGACGCTTTCGGATTGGCGGCACGCGCAGCCGCGATATCCGCGGTCATTTTGGCCAGCGCCACGGCCGCCTTCTGCGCATCCAGAGTCTCCATCCTTCTGCGCGCTTCCTCAAAGCCGACGATCGTTTGCTGGAAAGGAATCAGGGCCTGGACTTCGGCATCCGCCGCCGCGTCGCGCTCCAGTTGCCGCTGTTCGTGCAGCAAACGCTCGCGCAGGAGCAGGTAATCCACTTTGCCGGGCTGGCTCAACGAGTCGAAGCGGATGCCGTCCAACAGGCGCAATTGCTCCTTGTAGAATTCCTCCAATTTCGCCTGCCGGATGGGCGAACCCGGCAGCGCGTAGACGCGGTTCAGATCCCGCAGATCCACCGAGTAGCGTTCGATGGCCGGGCGCAACTCGCTGGTCCCGGTATCGAGTGGCGACCCATCCGCCGCCCGCGTGCAATTACAGTCTTCGGCTTTCACCGCAGTCTGCGGCGGCGCGGCGGTGGAGCGCTGCGCGCCTGCGGGCTGCTGGGTTTCCGCCAGGACGCCGGCTCCGAGAAGCGCATTTCTGAGCAGCGCACGCCGATTCGGCTGGTTCATGGTCCAATCCTCCCAAGCGATTAGGATAGTCGAATGGACGCGAGCTTGCCACCTCACGGTGGTGTCCGGCGTGAGCACTGAAGAGCGCGACCAGGGCGTCGCGCGCAGACGAGGGCGTGTGCCCGACAATTAATAGCTGGCGGTCATGAATTTGGTGATGTCCTGCTTGGCTTTCTCTAGCGACTGCAAGTGCGTGTAGATCATGTGGCCGGCTTCGTAATACCCGAATGAGAGGTGACTGCGCAAGGTGGGGTCGAGCAGCATGTGGTTCAGGGTGTACTCGGCCGAGAAGAAGGGCGTCGCCAGATCGTAGTAGCCGCAGGCCACGAAGACTTTGAGAGAGGGGTTCTGCGTCATGGCCGAACGCAGGGTCTCCGCCACGTTGACGTAACGGTTTTGGAATTCCCGATAGTTCCACGGGTTCACGCGGCCGGTGAGGATTTCGTACGGGATATCGTCATCGAACTTCAACTCGCTGCGCACGTACTGGTTGAAGGCTGACGTGAAAGGGCCCTGCACGCTGGAATAGCTGGGGTCGTATTCGGGGGCTGCGCCGGCCGCATCGAGGTCGGAGCCGACCACGGCACGCGATGGGGTCGCGATATGGCTCGTTTCGGGGCGGCGAGGGGACGATTATGTCGAAGAAGGCAGGCAGAAGAGAATAAGCACAAAACAAACACAAGAAGGCAGCCCAGGAGGCCCGCCCTACCGGCTGATATCATGGCTTAGATATGGACGAAGTAAATATTGGCATTATCGGCCTGGGCAACGTGGGTACGGGAACGATTACGATACTGGCCGAAAACGCCGATCAGATCGCGCTCAAGCTTGGGTTTCGACTGAAGCTGGTGGCGGCTTGCAGCCTGGATGTCCACGAGCGGACCTTGCCGGCGGCGTTGGGCAACGTCATGAAGACCACGAATTGGCGGGAAGTGGTGACGCATCCGGACGTGCAGATTGTGGTCGAGGTTGTGGGCGGGACCACCGTGGCGGCGGAGATCTTCGACGAAGCGATTCGCAACCACAAGTCCATGGTGACGGCCAACAAGGAATTGATGGCGGCGAGCGGGCCGGAGATTTGGGAGCGCGCCATTCACGCGGGCATCAACCTGGCGATGGAAGCCAGCGTGTGCGGCGGCATTCCTATCCACGCGGTGCTGCGGGAGGGCATTTCGGGCGACCGCATCGTGGCGTTTTTCGGGATTCTCAACGGCACCTGCAACTACATCCTCACGGAGATGGAAAAACGCGGGGTAGATCTGGCGACGGTGCTTCAGGAGGCGCAGCGACTGGGGTACGCGGAGGCAGACCCGAGCTACGATATCGACGGCTTCGATGCGCGGTCCAAACTGGTGCTGCTGGCGGCGCTGGCGTTCGGCGAGAAGATCACGCCTTCGGACATTTTCATGGAGGGCATACGCCGCATCACGCCGGTGGACTTCCGCTACGCGCGGCAGTTGAAGCACACCGTGCGGCTGCTCTGCGGGGCGCGGCGGACGCCGGAGGGCATCATCCTCTCGGTGAGGCCGGCGTTGATTCCTGTTTCTACCATCCTGGCGGGAGTGCAAGGCCCGTATAACGCGGTGTGGGTTAAAGGCAAGTATGGCGAGGACACGTTCTACTACGGCTGGGGCGCCGGCTCGCTGCCCACCGGGGTGGCCGTAGTGAGTGACCTGATGCGGGTGGCGCGTGAGATCCGCAGCGGCAGCCCCGAGCGCGTTTCGCCGTTCGCGCATGAGCGGTTGGGCGACAACAAGCCGCTTTCCATCACGCGGAAGAAGGCCTCGTATTACCTGCGTTTCCGAGTGGACGACCGGCCGGGCATCATCGCCAAGCTGGCGGGTATTTTGGCGGCCAAGAACATTTCGCTGGAGGCGGTGTTGCAGGAACCGGGCGAGAACCCGCACGACCTGCCGTTTGTGATGACCGTGGAGCCGACGTGGGAGCAGTCCGTGCGGGAGGCGATCGGGGAGATGGCTTCGCTCGACTTCATGACGGAAGAGCCGCTGGCGATGCCCATTGAAGGGGGATTATGAAGGTTGTTCGATACGCAATGTTCCTGGCGCTGGCGCTGACGCTGGCTGGAAAAGATCCCAAGGACGAGGGGATCACGCGTGCGCAGGCGGAACAGATTCTGGACGAATTGCGGCAGATCCGTCAGTTGCTGGAGCAGCAGCAGGGCAAGGCCGCGGAGCCAAAACAGGACGGGCCCAAGCGCGCCAAGCTCAATTTGCAGACCGCTCCGATGATAGGCAGCAAAGACGCGCCTCTAACCATGGTGGAGTTTACGGATTTTCAGTGCCCGTTCTGCCGGCAGTTTTACGCAACTACCTTCGCTGAGTTGAAGAAGAACTATATCGATACGGGCAAAATGCGATTCTACAGCCGCGACATGCCGCTCGATTTTCATCCGAACGCCATGCGCGCAGCCGAGGCCGGACGGTGCGCCGCCGCACAGGGAAAGTATTGGCCGATGCGCGACCTGATGGCGGCCAACCCGGAAAAGCTCGACCTGGAAAACCTGGTGGCGGACGCCGGCAGCCTGAAGTTGAACGTGCAGACGTTTCGCGCGTGTGTGGAAAGCGAAAAGGATAAGAACTCCGTCCAGACCGACGTCATGGAAGCCTTGAAGATCGGGGCCGACGGCACTCCGGCCTTCGTGGTGGGGAAGAGCACGCCGGACGGAGTGGATGGCGAGGTGATCGTCGGCGCGATGCCGTATGGGACGTTTGAGGAGAAGTTGAAGGAATCGGAAGCGAAGTAAGGGTGTGGCTACTCCTTTGCGATGAGGTAGGCGGCGGCGGGCGCCAGCAATAACACGGCGGCGATTCCGGCGGCCAGCGCGCCGTGCGCTGCCAGCAACCCCACCGCGAACGTGACAAGCGCTTTCCAATCGAAGGCTGCCATGCTCGATGCGATCCGGCCGATGAACGACTGAAACAGACTCGATGTGGCGCCGAAACATGCGCCGAGCAGCCCGGCCGCGCACGCGAGCGCGATCACCTGAGCTGCCGTGATGGGACGGCCGGCGGCCTGGGCGGCTTCCCGCCGCGCGCGAAGACGGGCGCGCCACCAGACGCCGCCGGAATCGGGCACGGCCACGGACGCGCGCATTTCGTCGCCCGCCTCGCCGATGGCTGCGGCAACGGCGGCTACATCCGAGCAGATGGCGCACGTCGCAGCATGGGCGCGCAGGCCGGGGTCGACCCGATCGGGCCAGCGGGACTGAACGACGGCGGCCAGCACCTCCGATTCAAATTCGCAATCGACGGATTTCATCGCGCTACCCCCAAGAGACCGGCCAGCTTTTTCCTGGCGCGAAACAACAGAATCTTCAGGCTGGCCGCACGCAGGCCCAGCGCCTCTGCGATTTCACGATGCGAAGCGCCCTCGGCATAAGCCAGCCAGAGCATGGCGCGCTCCCGCGGCTTGAGACGCGACATGGCGCGATTGAAATCGGCCATGCGCTCCGAGGAGCCGGCGTGATCGCGGCCGGCGACGCGCTCGATATCATCGCCGGCCGCGCCGAAGGGATGAGTGAGGCTTCGCCGCCGGACGTCGCGAGCCACGTTGGTGGCGATGCGATAGAGGGAATTGCGGCGATGCGCTTCGCTGTCGTGAGTGGCGGCGGCGCGCAGGAAACGATAGTAGGTTTCCTGAAGGAGGTCGTCCGCCAGTTGGCGGTCGCCGGTGACGCGCGCAAGATAGGCCCAGACTCCGCGGGCGGTGCGCTCGTAGAAGGCGCGAAATGTGTCCTCGTCGATCACGAAGGCCGGGGAGTCGTCGTGAATGGCGCCGGCTCGGGTGACATCGTTAAATGTCGCATCGCGGAACATAAGGGCAGAGAGTCCTAAACCTGGGCGTTCGGCCGTTCGGCGCGGGCTGCGGGCGTGGCCCGTTCGATCAGGCCGAGCCGTTCGGAGATCATGTACGAGATTATCGCCGAAATCACGAACCCGATGCCGAGAGCGATTCCGAGAATGCCCAAGACGTGGAGCGGCTGCACGGCATCGCCCGCCACCTGGCCGGTTACGAATCGCAAGCCGATGCCGGCCGCCAGGAGCACCAGGCCCGCTTGTACGGACCAGAGAATCCGCCCGAGTGGCGCGGCGACGCTGCTCGGACCGGCGTCCAGGGCGATGGGCGACGATTCCAGGAATTTCGAACCCGCCGGCGACTGGATGTAGGCCAGCAGATCCTCGTTCGCCGTGAAGCGGTCCAGGAGCTTCGTATGCACGTCGGTCTGCACGGTGGCCAGGCGGCTCCAGCGGCGGTAGTCGATAAACGTGCGGATCAGCCAGATCACCAGGCCAATCGCCATGCCGAAGCCAAGGAACACGGCCAGGCCGGCCAACACGTTCTGCCATATCTCCACAGCAGCGTCCGGGCGGGGGCCGGGTGCGCTGCCGAGGTAGAACTCTGGATTGCGAACGATTTCGGGATGCGCATTCAGGAAGCCCGTAAGGGCGGGATACGGCGCCAGGTAAGGCGGATTCCCAAGGAGGCGCGGGTCGAGTTGAAGGGTATTCCGCAGCGCCGGCGGATAGCGGTCCAGCAACTGCGACAATTCGTCCCGGACATGCTGCGCGTCGGGTGGCCCGATGACCGTGAACGGCGCGGAGTCTTCGGCCGCCGGGCCCTTGCTTGTCTGCGCCCAGCCGGACGATGCCAGAAATACGTTGCAGGACGCCGCGAGCGCCCCCAGGATCAGAAATCGCCGAACCTTCGATTGCGCCATGTTTTCAAGCTCCTCTACGCCGGTAAATACGCGGCGGGGGGCGAGAGGTTAACAGGGGTCGGCAGGTGGGGGAGGCTCTTCCGAATCGGGCTTATCTTAACGCCCATGGGAGCGTTAACCCGGCGCCCCATGCGACAATTTGAATTAGCGGTACACCCCAAAGAAGAGAACCTGACCGAGAAATGTGGATCGTCCGGATAGCGCTCGAACGGCCGTACACCTTTATTGTGCTGGCGCTGATGATCCTGATCCTCAGCCCGGTTATGATCCTGCGCACTCCCACCGACATCTTTCCCAATATCGACATCCCCGTGATTGCGGCGGCGTTCAACTACACCGGGCTGAACGCCGAGGAGATGGAAGAGCGGATCACCAGCGGTTATGAGCGGTCGCTCACCACCACGGTGAACGACGTGGAACATTTGGAATCGCAGTCGATCAATGGGCGCGCCATCGTCAAGGTATTCTTTCAGCCCACGGCGAACATCAACTCGGCGGTGGCGCAGGTGACGGCCATTTCGCAGGCGGTGCTGCGGCAGATGCCGCCCGGGATCACCCCGCCGTTTCTGCTGGTCTACAACGCCTCCAGCGTGCCGATCCTACAGTTAGGTCTTTCGGGCAGCGACCTCTCCGAACAGCAACTTTTCGACTACGGCGTGAATTTCATTCGCACCCGGCTGATCACCGTTCCGGGGTGCGCCATCCCGTACCCGTACGGGGGCAAGCAACGCCAGATCATGGTGGACCTGAACCCCACGGAGATGCAGTCGAAGGGACTCTCGCCCATCGACGTGGTCAACGCCGTCAACGCGCAAAACCTGATTCTCCCGGCGGGGTCCTCCAAGATCGGACAGTTCGAATACGATGTGGACTTGAACAGCAGCCCGCGCACGGTGGAGGCGTTCAACGATTTTCCGGTGAAGGTGGTGAACGGCGCGCCGATCTACATCCGCGACGTGGCGCACGTGCGCGACGGCTACGCGCCGCAGACCAACATTGTGCGCCAGGACGGCGGCCGCGCCGTGCTGTTGACGATTCTCAAAGCCGGCAATGCATCGACGCTGGCCGTGGTAGAGGGGGTGCACAAGCTGCTGCCGGCGGTGGCCGCCACGCTGCCGGCGTCGCTGAAGATCCAGCCTCTGGGCGATCAGTCGATTTTTGTGCGCGCATCCGTCAATGGGGTCTTGCGGGAAGCGGTGATGGCTGCGTGTCTGACGGGGATCATGATCCTGATTTTTCTGGGAAGCTGGCGCAGTACGCTGATTATCGCCGTGTCCATTCCGCTCTCCATTCTAACGTCGGTGATGGTATTGAGCTTCCTGAACCAGACCATCAACATCATGACCCTCGGCGGGCTGGCGCTGGCGGTGGGCATCCTGGTGGACGACGCGACGGTGACCATCGAGAACATCGAGCGCTTCCTGGAAGAGGGACACCCGCTGCACGAAGCCATCCTGGAAGGCGCGGCGCAGATTGCCGTTCCGGCGCTGGTTTCCACGCTGTGCATCTGCATCGTGTTTCTGCCCATGTTTCTGCTCACCGGGGTGGCGCGTTACCTCTTCGTGCCGCTGGCGGAGGCGGTGATGTTCGCCATGCTGGCATCGTACGTCCTGTCGCGGACGCTGGTGCCTACCCTGGCCATGTACATGTTGCGCGTGAAATTCACGGGCCGCAGCCGCAACCCTTTCATCCTCCTCCAGCGAGCGTTCGACAACGGCTTCCAACGCGTCCGCGGCGCCTACGTGGCTCTGCTGGGCCTGCTGATTCGCGGGCGGGTGGTTTTCGCGCCGCTGTTTGTGCTGGGCTGTCTCTCGGCGTTCCTGCTGTTCCCTTGGCTGGGACAGGATTTCTTTCCCACCTCCGACACCGGCCAGTTCAAGCTGCACCTGCGCGCCAAGACGGGCACGCGGATCGAAGAGACGGCCCGGCTTTGCGACCTGGTGGAGCAGGCCATCCGCCAGCACATCCCGCGGGAGGAACTGGTCGGCGTGCTGGACGAAATCGGGCTGCCCTACAGCAGCATCAACATGATTTATAGCAACTCCGCCCCGGTTGGCACGGCCGACGCCGATATTTTCGTATCGCTCACCCAGGAGCATCGCCCCACCGAAGAATATGTGCGCGCCTTGCGAAAGGCCTTACCCGCTGAGTTCCCGGGCACGACGTTCTACTTTCTGCCCGGCGACATTGTCAGCCAGATTTTGAATTTCGGTTTGCCGGCGCCGATCAACGTGCAGGTGATCGGCAACAACGTGGACGCCAATCGCGAACTGGCGGACCGTTTGATGAACCAGATGCGGCAGATTCCGGGCGTGGTGGATTTGCGCATTCAGGAACTGTTCGACCAGCCCAAGCTGCACGTGATCACCGACCGCACCAAGGCCGCGCAGAGCGGCTTCACGCAGGCCGACGTGGCCAATAGCCTGCTGATTTCACTCAGCGGCAGCTTCCAGACCCAGCCCACGTTTTGGGTCAGCCCGGACAACGGCGTAAGCTACAGCGTGGCCACGCAAACCCCGCAATACGCCGAGGAATCGCTCCAGGACCTGCGCAATATTCCGCTCACCGCGCGGCGCGCCGGATCGTCCGAGATTCTAAACGATGTGACTTCCATCGATCGCGGCAGCGGCATGGCGGTGGTCGATCACTACGATATCCAACGCGTGGTGGACATCTACGGCGGGGTGGATGGACGCGATTTGGGTAGCGTCGGCGCCGCGGTGGAGCGGGTTGTGGACCAGCATCGCGCGGAGGTTCCGCGCGGGTCGCAGGTGGTGATTCGCGGCCAGGTGCAGACCATGCGCACTTCCTTCGAAGGACTGGCGGGCGGCCTGGTTTTCGCCATTGTACTGGTATACCTGCTGATCGTGGTGAATTTTCAATCGTGGCTGGATCCCTTCATCATCATTTCGGCGCTGCCGGGGGCGCTGGCCGGCATCGTCCTGATTTTGTTCGTGACTCATACGACGCTGAGCGTGCCGGCAATGATGGGGGCAATCATGTGCATGGGAGTGGGCACGGCCAACAGCATCCTGGTGGTCAGCTTCGCCAGAGATGTGTGGCTCCGGACCGGCGACCCGGTGCACGCGGCGCTGGCCGCCGGGGAAACGCGATTCCGGCCCGTGCTGATGACCGCGCTGGCCATGATCATCGGCATGATTCCGATGGCGTTGGGCCTGGGTGAAGGCGGCGAACAGAACGCGCCGCTGGGCCGGGCGGTGATTGGAGGATTGATGGTGGCGACGGTGGCCACGCTGACGATCGTACCGGTGACTTTCAGCCTGTTGCACGGCCGCAGGAGTCCGCAATGAGCGGCGCGGAAGAGCAGAAAGCGCCGCGCCTGTCGATGGTTGCGCGCCTGGTAATCGTCACCCTGGCGGTGGCGGGCGCAGTGGGGTTGGGCATGGCCATCCGCACGGGCCTTGCCTCGAGAGTGCGCGCCGACGCCAGTTTGAAGCGTGAGACGCAGGATGCGGCGGTGGCCAGCGTCAGCGTGGTGCATCCGAAACCCAGTACCGGCGCGGAGGAACTGACGCTGCCCGGCAATATGCAGGCATTTGTGGCCACGCCGATTTTCGCGCGCGCCAGCGGCTACTTGAAGAAGTGGTATTTCGATATCGGATCGCACGTCAAATCGGGCAATCTGCTGGCGGAGATCGAGACGCCGGAGATCGACCGCCAACTGGACCAGGCGCGCGCCGACCTGGCTACCGCGGAGGCCAACCTCCACCTGGCGGAGACCACCGCGCAACGTTACCAGTCGCTTCTGAAGACTGAGTCGGTGGCGCGGCAGGATGTGGAAGACAAAGTGGGCGACCTGCAAGCCAAGCGGGCCATTGTGGACTCAGCTACCTATAACGTGAAGCGCCTGGAAGACGCGCAGGGATTCCAGAAGGTGTATGCGCCGTTCGACGGAGCGATCACCGCGCGCAACGTCGACACGGGAGCGTTGATCGATGCGGGGGCGAACGCGCCGGGCAAGGAGCTTTTCGATCTGGCGGCCACCGACCGGCTGCGCGTGTACGTGGAAGTGCCGCAAACCTACTCGCGCGCCGCGACGCCGGGACGGCCCGCGGACCTGACCCTGGCGGAGTTTCCCAGCCGCCATTTCAGGGGCGCGATTGCGCGCACTTCCGATTCCATCGATCCCGCGTCGCGCACGCTGCTGACCGAAGTGGACGTGGACAACACCACCGGCGAACTGCTGCCCGGAGCATACGTCTCGGTGCATTTCCAACTGGGCGCGCAAACGCCGGCGGTGATCCTGCCGGCCAACACGCTGATTTTCCGCTCCGAGGGCCTGCGCGTGGCGGTGGTGCGGGACGGCAAGGCGGAACTGCGGCCGGTGACTCCCGGCCGGGATTTTGGAAATGAGATCGAAGTGGTCGCCGGCGTGACGGCGCAGGATGCCGTGATCGAGAATCCTTCCGATTCGTTGACGTCAGGCACGCCGGTGAGGGTGGCGAAATGATGCGCGGGGCGGCGCGCGTGTGGCTGGCTACGGCGGCGCTGAGCCTGGCCGGATGCATGGTGGGGCCGAAATACAGCAAGCCCGCGGCCCTCACGGCGCCCGCCGACGCGGGACAGCAGCCGTCGGAATTCAAGGAGTCCAACGGATGGAAACAGGCCCAGCCGGCCGATGGAACGATGGCGGAGGAATGGTGGCGGATTTTCGGCAACGCGGAGCTCGACGGCCTGGAGGCGCAAGTGGACGTCTCCAACCAGACCGTCAAGGCCGCCGAGGCGCAATTCCGGCAGGCGCGCGCGCTGGTGGCCGAGAGCCGCGCCGGCCTTTATCCTACCGTTTCCACCAATCCCGGCATCACCACCAACCGCATTTCCAGCAACATCCCGCTGACCGAGCCGGGGCTTGGGGAATACGGCAACTTCGCTCTGCCGTTCGACCTGAGCTATGAATTGGACGCGTGGGGCCGCATTCGCCGGTCGATTACGGCGGCGCGCGAGAACATGCAGGCGACGGCCGCGGATCTGGCCACGGTGCGGTTGAGCATGCACGCGGAAATGGCTATCGACTACTTCGAATTGCGCAGCCTGGACGCGCAGAAACAACTGCTGGAAAGTACCCTGGCGACCTACCAGAAGGCGCTCGATTTTAACCAGAACCGATTTGAGGGCGGGCTTGCCTCTGGCGCGGAAGTGGCCGAAGCGCGGACGCAACTGGAGGCCGTGCGGGCGCAGAGCGTGGACGTGGGCGCGGCGCGGGCGCAGTTTGAGCACGCCATCGCCGTCCTGGCCGGGAGGTCGGCGGAATCGCTCAGCTTGGCGCCGGAGCCGCTGGCAGCGGAGCCGCCGGCCGTCCCCACGGGGATCCCTTCGCAACTGCTGGAACGCCGCCCGGATATCGCCGCGGCGGAACGGCGCATGGCGGCGGCCAACGAACAGATCGGAATCGCTCGCGCCGCCTTCTACCCAACGCTGGAGATCACCGCGACGGGCGGATATGAGGCGAGATCCATTGTGGACTGGTTCAACTGGCCGAGCCGGTTCTGGGCGCTGGGGCCGAACGCGCTGCAAACTCTGTTCGATGCCGGGCGGCGCCGCGCGGTGACAGAGGCCGCCACGGCCGGCTACGATGCGACCGTGGCGGATTACCGGCAATCCGCCCTGAATGCCTTCCGCGAGGTGGAAGACAGCCTGGCCACGCTGCGGGTGCTGGAACAGGAATCCGCGGCGCAGCGCGTGGCGGTGGAGGCGGCGCGCAGGTCGCTCGAACTATCCATGAACCGTTATACGGGCGGATTGGTGACTTACCTGGAAGTGGTCACGGCGCAAAGCACGGCGCTGGCGAATGAGCGCATCGAGGTGGATTTGCAGCGGCGCCGGATGGATGCCTGTGTGCTGCTGATCGAAGCGCTGGGCGGCGGTTGGGACGTTTCGAAACTGCCGACGTAAGCGAACCGGCCAGGAATCGTCGTCAGTTCGCAGATGGACGCTCGACATGATCCACGACAAGGACCTCCGTCGGCCCTTTTTGCGTCTCCACCTTGAGACCGAGCTGCTCTTTCAGTGCTCCCAGGACTGACGGGCCCGATGGATCGGGCTGGAAATCCCCGCTGGGCGGCACTGCGTCATCCGGCTCCGGCGCCCACTCCAAGGCGAAATCGAAGTTGCCGCTGAGGCCCGTGCGATCCAACGCGGGCTGGCCGAGGGGAAAGCCCAAAGCAGTTGCGATCGACGCCATGGGCACATTCCGTGCACCGATACGCCAGCGGCCCGCTGCGCTTGGGGGCATATTGAAGACGCCGCCGCAAAGCGCCGGGAACTTGCCGGCGACGTTAGATGGCGGAGCCGTATCGGACCCGGGCGCAAGGGCGGCCGAACACGGCGCGCCTTCCGAATGCGGCTGAAGCTGCGGTCCGGTTGTCCCGGGCTTCGCTAGCAGGACCGCGTATATCGGGACCTGCCGCGTCTCATAGTGGACCGCCAGATTGAAGCGATCCGCAAGCAGAGATCGCATCATGAGGCGCATCTGGTCTTTCGTAGGATCGCCTTTCACGCGCGCCTGGATGTCATACCGGTCCGTGTTGGCCCACCCCGGCAGTTGGGATAGCAACGACTGCATCTGGTAAGGCGTAACCTTGTATGCGAACGCAACGTAGGAGCCGAGCGAAAAGCCAGTTGCCGAGAAATGACCTCCGTTGGGGGAGTAAACATCGCCAGGACCCAGGGGAAAGTTGGAGTTCGCCTCGCCACCGGACGTGTTCGGCTTGACGGAAGCGACGTCGAACGCCAGTTTGTCCCCAGCCGCTTTCAGGGGGTCGTCTGTCGTGTCCTGGGCCGCCACGGACTGAGCGCGTAATGGCCCCGAAACGACGCCTGCAAGAAGGGCCGCCGCAAACATCGCAACAACGCTTGCCGCCATGCGCACCGTTCACTCCGGTTTCAGTTTACGTGAAACGCGGAACGGGATCAAATCAACGGCACCATGGTGGTTTCGCGCCGAAACCTGTCATACTGGTCCGCAAAGATGAATCGAAGGCAATTGCTTTTCTCCGCGGCCGGGCTATCGGCAGGAGCGGCCCTCCCAGCGGCCGCCGCGCAGCGGGCACAGATGAAAATCGCCGCGCTTGAGACCGACCTCCTGAAGAACCCTCCAGGCACGCCCTATTACGACGCGATCCACACCTTCGGCGCGGAAAGCGGCTCGGTGGTTTTGCGCATCCGCACGGATTCGGGAATCACCGGGTGGGCGAGCAGTTCTTTCGGCGCCGTCGAGGGCGGCCCGGCGGTGGTTCAGGCCATTTTGGAAAAGCAGGTCAAGCCGGTGATTCTTGGCAAGGACCCCGCCTTCCCCCGGCGGATTCGCGCCGATCTGTGGAAGGCCCTGGAGTACGAAGGGGTTGGTGGCGTGGTTCAATTCGCCATTGCCGCCACGGACATTGCCCTCTGGGATATTCTCGGCAAGAACGCCGGTTTGCCGGTCTACAAGATGCTCGGCGCTTACCGCGACCGCATGCCGGTCTACTCGATGTGCGGCTGGTATTACGATAATGATGCGGACCTCTCGCACTTCCGCCGACAGGTCAGCGACGCGATCGGGCAGGGTTACCACGCCGTCAAGATCAAGGTGGGGCGCGGGCCGCTCGACGACGACGTACGGCGCATCCGCACGGCTCTCGATCTGCTCGGGAAGGACCGGCGCCTGATGGTGGACGCCAACCAGGTTTTCAATCGCAACGAAGCCCTCCGGCGCGGTCGCGTCTACCAGGAGATGGGGTGCTTCTGGTATGAGGAGCCTCTCCCGCCGCAGGAAATGGAAGGCTACGCGCAGCTTGCCGCGGAACTGGACATGCGCATCGCCACGGGCGAGAACCTGAATACGAAATATGCCTTTGCCGACCTGATCGCGCGGCGCGGCGCCGACGTGGTGCAACCCGATAACCGGCGTGCCGGCGGCGTCACGGAGTGGATGGAAATTGCCGCCATCGCCGATGGCTACGGGATTGAGGTGGCCAGCCACGGGGGCGGTTCCACCAATCTCAACATGCTCCTTGCAATGCCGAACGCGATCTACATGGAGACCAGCGGACAACGCGAGATGACCGACGGCGAAGTCCCGGCGCCCGAGGAACCCGGCATGAGCAGCGAGGTTTCGGCGGACGAGATCCGGCGCTACAAGGTGGGATGAGCCGGGTGGGCCATGATCGGCAAGTTCCTGAATCACTGAAAAACGGCGGATAATAATATTGATGGCTGAACCTGTAGTTATGACGCGCTTGGCGCACGCCCACGATCCCGATCGAGAGTTCGATCTGGAGTTTTGGCAGCGCAGCGGCGACGCCGCAATTGCAGCCGCTGCATGGGAGATGGTCGTGTTGCAGGCCGCGCAGCGAGGCATTCGTGAAGATCAACTCCGACTACAACGATCTGTTACGGCTATTCGACGAGTTCGGCGTTCGTTATCTAATAGCCGGAAGCTACGCGGTGATGAAGTACACCGAACCGATCTGGAGCAAGGACATTGACCTTTGGATTGATCCCGTTCCGGAGAATGCGGCCAAAGTGTTCGACGCGCTGCGGCGCTTTGGCGCCCCGACCGGGAGCCTAAGCGTAAGTGACCTGACCGACCCGACGACCATCTTCCAGATTGGCGTCGACGGCAACCGTATCGACATCATGACTGCGGTTCCCGGGCTCACCTTTGAGGAGGCATGGGGCCGCCGTGGCACATTCCTGATGAGCGATGTCGGTAGTCCTGTGTTATCCGTCGAAGATACGCTTGCGGCATCCAGGGCGTCGAATCGGCCTAAGGACCGCGCCCGCGTGCGCGCTTTGGAAAAGGCCATCGAAATGCGATCCGGTTTACCTACGAAGAAGCGATAGGCCGGAACGGCGCATGGCCATCGAGAACATCCCGCACCCGGCCGTGCGGTCATTACCCAAGATTACTAAGAACAAAGGGGGCTTTGGGCTGAACTATTGAAAGCAGTATGGTGCTGGAGGAGGGGGTCGAACCCTCATGACCCGAAGGCCGCGGGATTTTGAGTCCCGTGCGTCTGCCAGTTCCGCCACTCCAGCAAGTCAATGGCTTTTCTGAGTTTACCAGTTTTTGTGCGCGCCGCTTCGCTTCGGCTAGATTGTCCTTCGGTGTGCCGGTCCGGCGCACGCTGCGTTGCGCCTACGATGAGGATGTGGAACGAAGCGTGGCAGGATCTTGCGCGCGGCAGGTGCGGAATAGCTATCGATATTGACGGATCGGTGGCTTGCGGGGAAGGCCGCCACCCGTGTCGATGGCCTTCAGACGTTAGTGCAGCAGTTTGGCGATACTGTCGCTTACCTGTGCAGCCAGGATTTCCGATCCCTTGTCGCTGAAGTGCACGCCGTCTTGCGCATGATACTCGGCGTGGCCGCGCACGAGCGAAAACAGATCGTCGATCGGGATATTCTCCCGCCCTGCAATCGCCGCCGCGGCGCGGTTCCGCTGAACGATCCGGTCGGTCTTCGGATCTGCCGTCTCCAGGCGATTTCGTTGCCGAACGTCCGTAGTGCTGGCCCAGATCAGCTTCGCGTTCGGCGCGTAACGACGTAGCGTTGCCAGCAGAGCCGGCAGCGCCGCCGCGTATTCCTCTTCGCTGTAGCCCTCGCCGTGCATGCCGTTGTTGACATGAATCACGTCAAAGGCCTGTTCCTGGAGCACCAGAGCCACTTCCTCCAATAACGCCGGGTCGCCGAGCGACTTCGAAGTCGCCATACGGCCGACGTACGCCTTCCCCTTCAGATCGGCCTCCACCTGCGGGCCATAGCCGCGTGTAATGGAATCCCCGATCAGAAGCACGCGTGGAAGATCGTGGCTGTTGGTGTTCGGCAGCCAAACATCGAGCCACTCAGTATCTTCCCGGATTGGCGGTTTGGTCTGAGCCGCGGCCGCGCTCGCGAGAACCAAGAACACACACCACAGTTTCGAAATCTGCATTGGCTTATGCGCTCATTCTAACGCCGCCACATGGTCGCAGCGACACGACGCCCCGCTACTGTTGAAGCCATTGGCCGGATCGTAATAAGATGCTGTAAGCGCCTCGATGAGCACGGTTCACGCATCGAGGCGGGAGGCAACTATGCCAGGCTTTCTTCCCAGCCGGCGCGCCTTTCTGCGGGACGCCGCTGCCGGTCCCATGATTGTCGCAGCGGATGTTCTCGGGCGCGGCGCCACGCCGCCTTCGGATCGCATCGTCATGGGCGTCATTGGCGCCGGCCCGCGCGGGACGTACGTGCTGACCGAGTTCATGAAGGAACCCGACGTGCGAATGGTTGCGGTGGCGGATTGTTTCGCGAACCGGCGCGAAGCGGCCAGGCAGTTGATCGACAAGACCTACGGGACAGAGGAGTGCGCCTCGTACCGGTTCCATGAAGAGCTTCTGGGACGCACGGACATTGACGCTGTGCTGATCGCCGCCGGGGATCGCTGGCATTCGGTGCTCAGCGTACTCGCGGCGCGCGCCGGCAAGGATATCTACTGCGAAAAGCCGATTTCACTGACGATTGGCGAAGGGCGCGCCATGGCCGAGACCATCAAGCGGCTTGGGACCGTGTGGCAGAATGGCACGCAACGAAAATCGATACCGGGCTACGCCTTTGTTCGGGAGATGGTGCAAAGCGGCAAGATCGGCAAGTTGCACACCATCACGGCGTCCATGGGCAGCACCGGCTGGACCGTTTCCGGACAGGCAACTCCGGCTCCGCCGCCCGATCCATCCGTATTCGACTACGATCGCTGGCTGGGCCAGGCTCCGTGGGAGCCTTACTCCCGCCAGCGCGTTCAAAACTGGCGCGAAAACTGGGCCACTAGCGCTGGGCCGATCGCCGATATGGGACCGCACTACTTCGAATTTGCGCAATGGGTCCACGGGGAGAGCCTGCCCATTCCCGTGGACTACCAAGGCACAGCGGTATTTCCGAACCGCCACGAATATCAGAACACGCCCTATTTCGTGAACGTCGCGGCGCGTTATGACGACGGCGTGATGCTGATGGTCGATTCGAGAGAGAAAGGCGTCAGGTTCGACGGAGATAAGGGCTGGATTCAGCTTCTCGATGAGGGGCGGATTGAGGCCGATCCGGCATCCGTCTTACGGGGAACGCAACCGCCGACCGCCGACTGGCACGTGATGCATCCCCATATTCGCAATTTCCTCGACTGCGTCCGGACAGGCCAGACGCCGGTTTCATCGGTCGAAACGGCGCAGCACGCGCACACGATGGTTCATTGCGCCAATCTGTCGCTGCGTCTCGGCCGCAGGCTTCGGTTCGATCCTCAAACCGAACTCTTCCTGGCCGATGACGAAGCCAACAATATGCTGGTGCGCGGCATGCGCGCGCCATGGAGCATTTGAAGGGAGAGCGAATGGCACAGATCACGGCACATCTCATTGCGCAAAGCGCCGCCGCCCTGCGAACTTACGATTTCGGCCAGCCGACCGAAGCGCTCGGAGAGATCGACGGCTATATCCAGTCTTCGTTTGACAGCGCCGATCTGCGCGCCGTCGTGCGGCGGGAAATGGCCGCCGTGGTCGATTCGGATGCCTCCCTGGCCGCCAGGCAGTTCGCGTGCGAAAAGCTGTGGACTTTGGGAGGCGACGCGGCTCCGGCCGTCCTGAAATTGCTCAGCAGTCCGGATGTTCACCTGACGGAAGCAGCCTGTTACGCGCTTCTGAACACAAATGCGCCGGCGGTTGACGCGGCGATTCGGGCCGCCATGGGGAATGCCCATGGCCCAGCGCTGATCCCGCTAATCGAGCTTGCAGGCAGCCATCGGGACGCGCAAAGCGCCCAATTTCTGGCCGAGGTTACGAAAGGATCGGATCCGGCCGCGGCGCAGGCCGCTATTGCGGCGCTTGGGAAGATGGTCAGTCCGGACGCGATTGCCGCCCTGACCCGGCTGGCATCCGGCGCGGCCGGCCCGCTTCGCCTCGCGGCTTGCCAGGCGTTGCTGCAATTGGCGCAGATTCTGGCTTCGCGCGGATGGCCGGGGCAGGCCCGCAACGTTCTGCAAAATATCGCGGCGACCGTCACGGACGTTCGTCTGCGCCGCGGGATGGAGCAACTTCGGGCAAGCTTCGGCCCGGATGACGGTTTCGCGCCTCTGTGCAACGGGCACGATCTGAGCGAATGGGAAATCGATACGCCGGGCCTCTGGTCCGTGCGGAATGGCGTCATCATCGGCCGTTCGCCGGGCCTGAGATACAACGATTTCCTGCGCTCGCGCAAGGAGTACGAAAACTTCGTGCTGCGGGCCAGGATGCGCATGATCGATGGAGACGGTAACAGCGGAATTCAGTTCCGGACCGAGCGGATACCCAATTCGCACGAAGTATCGGGGTACCAGGCCGATTCGGGCGAGGCGTACTGGGGATCCTTGTACGATGAGTCGCGGCGCGCGAAGACGTTGGGGGGGCCGGGAGACGAGTTCCGGGATCGTTTCGACACGAACGCATGGCATGCGTACCGCATTTCCGCGGAGGGGAGCCGCATCCGTCTGGAACTGGACGGAGTGCAGACGGTAGATTACGAGGAACGGGACCCGGGCATTCCGCACAGTGGAATCATCGCCCTGCAGATTCACCAGTGGCCCCATCCCACGGAAGTATGGTTTACGGATCTGGCGATCAAGGTGTTATAGAAATTATGCCCGCAACCATCGCTTGCGCCACGGGTTTATACAAGAGTAAGGGAACCGAAACAACGATATCCCAAGCCGATGCGCGAAAACCCTCATGTCGCACGCACGCTTTGTCCGCGCCGGCTCCCATGCCGCTGTTTGGTCGCGACCCTCATGTTGGCGTTCTTTCTGCCCCCGGCGGCGACCGCGCAGCAGGCCCCTTCTCCCTTTGAAACCAGCGTCGAACCCGCGCCGCATGGCCAGATCGACGAGCTTGTCTTCGCCAACTGGAAGCGCCTGGGAATCCAGCCCGCCTACCCCTGCTCCGACGAGGTTTTCCTGCGGCGGGCGTATCTGGATGCCATCGGCACGCTGCCCACCGCCGAAGAGGCCTCGCAGTTCCTCGCGGACCGCGACCCCCGCAAGCGGGCCACTTTGGTCGATCGCCTTCTCGAACGCGATGAATTCGCCGACTACTGGGCATTGAAATGGAGCGACATCCTCCGCGTCAAGTCCGAGTTCCCCATCGACCTCTGGCCGAACGCAGTCCAGGCCTACTACCATTGGATACACGCTTCCATCGCCAGTAACCTGCCTTACGACCGCTTCGTGCGCGCCATGCTCACCGCCGGCGGCAGCAATTTCCGCGTACCTGAGGTCAACTTTTACCGCGCCGTGCCGGGCCGGGAGCCTCAGGCTTTGGCGCAAGCCGTGGCGCTGACTTTCATGGGCGAGCGCGCCGACCGGTGGCCCAAGGCCCGTCTGGACGGCATGGCGGCCTTCTTTTCGCAGGTGGGCTACAAATCCACCGCGGAATGGAAGGAAGAGATCGTTTTTTTCGATCCTTTCGGGAGCACGCCGGCAACCGCCCATCCGCCGCAAACCGCCGTCTTTCCCGACGGCAAGCCGGTGCGCCTGATCCTCGGCCAGGACCCGCGCGAAGTGTTCGCCGGCTGGCTCCTGGCGCCGGATAATCCCTGGTTCGCGCGGAATATCGTGAACCGCATTTGGTACTGGCTGCTGGGGCGGGGGATCATTCACGAGCCGGACGACATTCGCCCGGACAACCCGCCGGTCAATCCCGAGTTGCTCACGTACCTGGAGCGGGAATTGGCGGCCGGCCATTACGATCTCAAGTCCATTTACCGGCTCATCCTCAACTCGCAGGTTTATCAGCTCTCGTCCGTTCCACGCTCGGACCGCCCCGAGGCCGCCGCCAACTTTGCCTCTTACCCATTGCGCCGGCTCGATGCGGAGGCGCTGATCGACGCCATTTGCAACGTAACCGGCACGTCCGAGGAATACTCCAGCGCCATACCCGAGCCGTTCACCTTCATGCCCGAAAATCAGCGCTCCATCGCCTTGGCGGATGGCAGCGTCGGCAGCGCTTTCCTTGAGATGTTCGGCCGCCCTCCGCGCGACGCCGGCCTGGAATCGGAGCGCAACAACGCCCCGACGGCCGAGCAGCGTCTGCACCTGCTCAACTCGAGCCATATCCAACTCAAGATCCAGCAGAGCGCGAAGCTTCGGACCCTGGTGCAGGCGCAGCCGGGCGGCAAGCCGCGCGACGCCATCGACCGGATCTATCTGACCTTCCTCTCGCGCTATCCCACTCCGGCCGAAATCCAGACTGTATCGGCGTACCTACAATCCGCGCCGGGCGCCAATCGCTGGCCTGCCGTCGTGGACGTGAGTTGGGCCTTGATTAACAGCGCGGAGTTTCTCTATCGGCACTAACCGGGAAAGAAGAGCCAAGATGCCACGTAGCCGCGATTGTCGCGAGGACGCTTCCGTAGGGGTCAGGCACGCCCAACCTTTGCAGGTCACCAGGCGTGAAGCCTTGCGGGCCGGTTTGATCGGCGCCGGCGCTTTGACGTGGGCCGCCCGTCCCGTGCGCGCGGTCGCGCAGCCGGCCAAAGCCAAGGCGGTCATTCAGATTTGGATGTGGGGCGGCCCGGCGCACGTGGATACTCTCGATCCCAAGCCGGAGGCCGGCTACGATTATTGCGGCCCCTTCGCCAAACCGATTCCCACTGCCACCGATGGCCTCCTCATCAACGAGCTGCTCCCCCTGCTCGCTGCCCAATCCGGCAAGTATTCCGTCATCCGTAGCATGACCCACGGCGTTTTCGCGCATGAAACGGCTTCCTACATGACCCAAACCGGAAGGAAGCCCGGAGAGCGGCTGCAGTATCCTTGCGCCGGCGCCGTCACATCCCTCCTGAAAGGCGCGGACTACAACAGCCTCATCCCGCCCTACATTGTGCTGACCCAGCCGCAGGGACGCTTTTCGGAAAACGGCTTTCTGAGCGAGCGCTACCGTCCCTTCGCCACAGGAGGCGATCCCGCCCAGGCCCGCTTCGCCGTCGAGGGCATTGTCGCCCAAGGCATCTCCGACCAGCGCCAGAAGGATCGCCGGGAGTTGCTCCACAACCTCAACACCCTGGAGAAGCTTTTCAAGGACGACGCCGCGCTGAAGGCCCTTGACAAGACCGAGCAGCAAGCCTATGAGCTGATCCTGGGCGACGCCGGCAAGGTCTTCGATCTCTCCCAGGAAACCGACGCAGTGCGGGATCGTTACGGCCGCAACACCTTCGGACAGTCCTGCCTGGCGGCCCGCCGCCTGGTGGAGAAGGGCGTTCCCTACGTCACCATCAACTATGAGGGTTGGGACACTCACCGCCAGAACTTCCAGGTGCTGCGCCAGAAACTTCCCCAAATGGATAAGGGTATGGCGGCGCTTTTCGAGGATCTAGCGCAGCGCGGCCTGCTCGACAGCACTGTCGTTTGGTGGAGCGGCGAGTTCGGCCGCACCCCCAAGGTACAGTGGGAAGCTCCCTGGAACGGCGGGCGCAATCATTGGGGCGACGTGTTTTGCGCCCTCCTTGCGGGCGGCGGATTCAAAGGCGGCCGGGTGGTGGGAGCGTCCGACGCCAAAGGCGAACAGGTGAAGGACCGGCCCGTTTACCCTTGCGACCTGATCGGCAGCATTTATGAGTTGCTTGGCTTCGATCCCGATGGCAAGCTGCCCAATCCGCAGGGTCTCGATGCCCGTCTCACCCCCACCGACTCCGACGGCATCAAGTCGGCCGGCCGCCTCAAGGAGATCATGTGAGCAGAAGGCCGTGCCTAAGGGTGGGGCCGGCGCTTTCGTCTGCCATTCTCCTCCTCACGCTTGGATCCATCCTGCCCGCCCAGCAGAACCCTCCGCACCTCGCCTACGCCCTCCCCGCCGGCGGCCGGCAAGGCACAAACTTTCAGGTGACGCTCGGAGGCCAATTCCTGCAAAACGCGTCCGCCGTCTATATCTCCGGCGACGGCATTCGGGCCACGCTCGGTGAATATGCCCGCCCGATGAACGGCATGCAGGCGACGCAATTGAGAGACCGCATGCAGGAGCTGCAGAAGTTGCCCATGGACGCCGCGGTTCGCCAGGAAATGATTGACGTCCGCACCAAGCTCCTGATCTTCAACAGCGTCCGGGCCATCAGTCCCGTTCTTGCCGAAACCGTGGCCCTCCAGGTTTCCATCGCCCCCGGCGCGGCGCTGGGCCGGCGCGAGTTGCGCTTGACAACGCCTCAGGGTCTCTCCAATCCACTCGTGTTTTGCGTCGGCCAATTGCCCGAATACACCGCAACGGAATCCATCGACGTAGTTCCACCGGCTCCCAATCAGTCCCCCCAGCAGGTTCAAATCGTCAGGCCTCCGACCGACATGGAAATCATCCTGCCGGCCATCGTGAACGGCCGTATCAGGCCGGGTCTGCCGCATATTCAGGCCCCCATGCCGGCCAATCAGTTCACCCCCGGCCAGACTGCCCGGTATCGCTTTCACGCGCGCCAGGGGCAGCAGTTGGTCATCGCCGCCGCCGCCCGCGACCTGCTTCCCTACCTGGCCGACGCCGTCCCTGGCTGGTTCCAAGCCGTCTTGACCCTTCACGACGCCCAAGGCAAGGAACTAGCGTACGACGACGACTATCGCTTCCATCCCGACCCCGTGATTCACTTCCAGGTCCCCAGGGAAGGCGATTACGACGTTGAAATCAGGGACGCCCTCTATCGGGGCCGCGAGGACTTCGTCTACCGCATCGCCGTGGGAGAATTGCCGTTCGTCACCGGTGCCTTCCCCCTGGGCGGTCCGGCCGGCGCAAAAACCTCCATCGCGCTGACCGGCTGGAATCTCTCCGTGAACAGGGTGGACATGGACGCCAGGAACCGCGCCCCGGGCATCTACCCGCTCCCGGTGAGCCGCGACGGTCTGTCTTCCACCTCCGTGACTTTCATGGTGGACTCTCTCCCCGAGACATTTGAGAAAGAGCCCAACGATACGCCTGCCGCCGCGCAGCGAGTCAAGCTTCCCATCGTGGTCAACGGGCGCATCGGACAGCCGGGCGATTGGGACGTCTTCGCCTTCCAGGGCGCCGCCGGCCAGGCTATCGTCGCCGAGGTCTTCGCGCGCCGCCTCGACTCCCCGCTCGATTCGGTGCTTCGGCTGGCCGATTCCGCGGGCAAACAGATCGCTCTTAACGACGATTATGAAGACAAAGCCTTCGGTCTGGAGACGCACCACGCCGATTCCAGAATCATAACCACCCTGCCCGGCGCCGGCGTCTATTACTTGTACGTAGGCGACACGGAGAGCAAGGGCGGTCCCGAGTATGCCTACCGTCTGCGCCTGGCCGCGCCGCGACCCGATTTCGATCTGCGCGTGACCCCGTCGGCTATCAACGCAGGCCCCGGCATGACCGTGCCCATCACGGTTCATGCTCTGCGCAAGGACGGCTTTACGGGAGAAATCGCGCTGGCCCTGAAAGACGCTCCCCGCGGCTTCACGCTCTCCGGCGGTTTGCTGCCCGCGGGCATGGATGAAGTGCGGCTCACCATCACGGCCCCCCTGCAACTGCCCGGTGAGCCGATCGTTCTAAATGTGGAAGGCCGCGCGGCAATTGAGGGCGGCGAGGTAGTCCATCCCGCGGTCCCAGCCGATAACATGATGCAGGCTTTCGCCTATTGGCACTTAGTTCCCGCGGACGCTCTGAGGGTGGCTATCGGCAGGGGTCCGGCCTTCCGGACACCCATCAAAGTGATGCCGCAATCGCCGCTCAAGCTCCCAGCCGGTGGTGAAGTCCGCATCCGCGTTCAGGTCACGCCGCCGCCGAATCCTCTGCTTGGGAAAATAGAGTACGAATTGAGCGAGCCGCCCGCGGGAATCACGCTCAAGGACGCCGCGCCCGTGCACGACGGAACCGAACTGGTTCTGGAATGCGATGCGGCGAAAGCCAAGCCCGGTCTGAGAGGCAACCTGATTGTGGCGCTATCCGCCGAGCGTACCCCACCCGCGGGAAGCCCGCAGACCGCCCGGCAGCGCGTCACGCTGGGCGCCATTCCGGCGCTGCCGTTCGAAATTGTCAAGCGTTGAGCGCGGAAGCGGCGACATGCGATGCCATAGTTATCCGGGCAGAGGGCTTCAACGGCGAGGGGAGGGACTGCTAAATCGAGGGAAAGGAAAGGGCGGCCATCGACTCCTCCTGTATTTGCCATGCCCGCGAGCCTGTCAGATTGCGGCCAAAACCGCGGCGCCAGACGCATGAAACTAACGGCGCATCAGGACTCGCGACCGGTCAGCCGAGGAAGCCGAAAGCCGCCCTGGTAGTGGGTTGGTTCTATGCACTTCCTCCTTACGAATGGCTCCCCCGTGAAGGGGATCGCTTTGACGGCCCTTTTTTGAGAAAGGAACCCGAAGACGACCTTTCATTCGTCTTCAAACACACTATGCGCTCATACGCAGCCGAAGTCAATAGGACGATCTTGGGCGACTTTGGGATTGCTCCCCTTCACGCTTGGATTTCGCGCAATGCCTTGCTCGTCGGTGTCAGGATCTCGCAGCCGTTCCCGGTCACCAGGACAGTGTCCTCGATGCGTATTCCGCCCCAGCCTTCCACATAAACGCCTGGCTCGATGGTGATGGTCATCCCGGCGACCAGGCGGGTCTTCTCGCGGGCGCCCAGGCGCGGAGGCTCGTGGATTTCTAGACCCAGGCCGTGCCCGGTGGCGTGGACGAAAGCGCGGTCCAGCCCGTGGGTTTTGAGCACGGCGCGGGCGGCGTGGTCCACGCGGCTGGCCTGGACGCCGGCGCGAACCGCGTCGATGGCAGCCAACTGCGCCTCCAGAACCGCCCGGTACGCGCGCTTCACCTTGGCGTCCGGACGGCCGAAATACAACATGCGCGTCATATCGCTGGCGTAGCCCTCGACGAACGCGCCCATATCCACCACCACCAGATCGCCGGCGCGCAGCGGCGCGGCGGTGGGTTGCGCGTGCGGCAGCGCGGAACGGACGCCGCCCGCCACAATGGTCTCAAACGCGGGTTTCTCCGCTCCCAGGCGGCGCATTCGGTATTCCAGTTCGGCGGCGAAGTCCTGCTCCTTGACGCCGGGGCGCAGGCGCGCCACAGCCTGCTCGAAAGCCCGCGAATTGGTGTCAACCGACCGGCGAATGCGTTCGACTTCGGCCGGCGATTTCACCATGCGCAGATCTTCGATCCAGCCCGCGACGGGATCGAGCGACGCCCGCATCGGCAAGCTCGATTTCAACGATTCGTAGCGGTCGCAGGTCATCCGCGCAGGTTCGTATCCGATGCGCTTCAATCCGCGCCTGGCGATGGCCGCGGCGATCGCCGCTATGAGCCGGCCCTTCACGATGACCACCCGGCAATCTCCGCTTTCCAACTGCGCCTGGATGGCGTAGCGCGGGTCGGTGAACAGAATGGATTCCGCGGGCGTCACCAGCAGGCTGCCGTTGCTGCCGGTGAAGCCGGTAAGATATCTCAGGTTTGGGCTGAAGGCCGCCAGAAAGGCGTCCAGCTTGCGCTCCGCCAGGCCCTCGGCGACGGCCGCGCGGCGCGTGGCGCAGACTGAGGGTCCGCGCCGCCTATTTGCCACTCTGCCACCCCCGCGCCAGGTCCTGGGCCCTTTGGGCGAAGACGTCGGCCTCGCTCATGTCGCCGTGCCGCTCCGCCTCCTCGGATTGCGCCAGGAAGAATTGAATGCGCTTGACCAGGTCCTGATCGTCGGCGCTCAGGCGGCGGGCTGTCATCCTGGAGAGCGTCGCCCGGACCTCCTTCTTGCGCGTCTCGGCCGATTCCTTTAACCTCTTCTGTTCCTGAGCGGGCACGATCGCCTGTATGGCGGGCCTCTCGACGGGGGTTTCCACGGGCGCCGCCGGCGGCTGGGCGGGCGGTGCGGCGGGTGGGGCGGCTACGGCCGGCGCCGGCCGGCGTACGCGCGGCGTCACGGCTGGCTCGGCGGGGGGCGCCGCGGCGGGCTCGGTGGGCTCCGCCGGAACCGGCGCGGACTCCGCGGAGCTTGTGTCCGTCGCCAGCGCGGCCGGGTCCAACGGCTGGGCCGGCGGTAATACCACCTGAGTTTGCGGAGTGGAGAGCGGCGCCGGCTGAGCGGTCACCAGCGGCTTGGCGCGGGATGCGCAACCGGCCAGCGCCAGCGCGAGCGCCGCAGCCAATAGCGCCGCTTGGGATCTCATGTCACGCCGCCATTGGAAGCCGGATAAGGAAGGTTGTGCCTTTCCCCGGTTCGCTGGTGAAATCGATTGTTCCATCGTGAAGTTGCACAATCCGGAACGTCATGGCCAAGCCGATTCCGGAACCCTCTTTCTTGGTCGTAAAGTAGAGACGGAAGATCTTCTCCCGCAGTTCCGGCGATATGCCGCCGCCGGTGTCGGAGATGCGCAACTCGGCGGCATCCTCGCCGGCCAATGCCTCCAGGCGCAGTCCCCCGCCCTCGGGCATGGCTTCCATGGCGTTCACCACCACATTGAGAAGGGCCTGCTTGAGCATATCGCGATCGGCCCGCACTTCCACGCCCTCCTCTTCCAGGCGCACCTCCACCTGGATACGGGAGGCTTCCGCCTGCGGGAGCGCGAGCTGCGCAATTTCATCCAGCAGCGGCCGCAGGGGAACGCTCGAAAACTTCATATCCACGGGCTTGGTGAAATCGAGAAAGGTCTTCACCACCCGGTCCAGGCGCACAATCTCGCGTGAGATCACATCCATTTGGGGCGCGATATCGGTATCGCCGCGGGCCATCTTCTGGCGGGCCACCTCCACGTGCAGGAGAATCGCGTTAAGCGGATTCTTCACCTCATGCGCCACGCCGCCGGTGATGCGGCCGATGGCGGCCAGGCGGTCGGCGATCCGCAGTTCACGGCCGATCTTGCGCTGCGCCTCGGGGTCGCGCAGCCGCACCAGAACGCCGGAGCCCGTCCCCACGGCCCCCGGCAGCCTCTCGAGGACGTCGACGGAAAGCAAAGCCACCGCATCGCGAACCGTGCCATCCGCGTCGTAAGACGGCAGCGCCACGCGGCGGTTATGCACGGGACGGCCGGTCCGCGCCGTCTGTTCGATGGGCAGTCCCAGGGCGGTACCGGGTGGAAAGACGTCCGCCAGAGCCTGCCCCGAAAACCAGGCGTGCTCTTTGCCCAGAAACTTCTCCACCGAGCCGGAGGCGAAGATCAGGCGCCGCTCGCGGTTGAACACGAAGACGGCATCCTCCAAATCCTGAAGGAGGCGGTCGATATTGCCGCGCAGATCGGAGACTTCCACTTCCGCGCCGCGCAATCGCTGGCCGAGCAGGCTGACCTTGGAGGCCACGGCGGACAGTTCGTCGGCGCCGGAGATGCCGGTCGGCCCGTCGTCGAAATCGCCGCTGGCGGCCAGGTCCAGCATACGGCCAATCTGACCCAGCTTGCGGAATGCCACGGCGGATGCCAGGAACGCGATGGAGACCGCGCCCAGAAGGGCCAGCAGGGCGACGGTGGCATTGCTGGCGAGGCTCTTCTGGATGTCCCCATAGATCAGCGCCGGGGCTACAATCACGCGCACCGAAAGTAACGGCTGGCCTTCCAGAGTGCCCAAAATCTGCTCGAGTTGGTAATAGCGGGAGCCGCCGGAGGTCAGCAGACCAGCTTTACCATGCCAGTTCGTCCGCTCCACGACCGTCTGGAAGTCCGGGTAATTCGGCGCGGCGGAGCCTACGCGCGTCTGGTCGCTATCGGCCAGAATCCGGCCGCCGGGGTCTACCACCTCGATCTCCAGAATGCGCGACGCGCTCAGGATGTTCACCAGGGCGGTGGTGAGCTCGGGGTCGCGCAAAGCGTCGGGCAAAGGCACGGTGAGCTGCCGGTTGAGGGCCCCGCGGACAAATTCGGCTGCCACCTTATTCATCAACTGCGCCCGTTCCAGCATGGCATCGAACTGGAACCGCAAGACGTTGGCGAGATCCACCGCCGAGATGGCCCCGGCGATGAGGGTGGCCAGCAGCACGGAGCCGAATGTCAGTTTGGTCCTCAGAGTCATGCGTCAGGGTATCAGCAGCAGCTTGCCGGCGGTCCGGCGCGCTTCGAGATCGCGATGCGCGGCGGCCGCGTCGGTCAGGGGATAGGCGCGGTCGATGCGCGGTTTGAGCTTGCCGGAAGCCGTCCAGCCAAGGACGTCGCCGGCGCGCCACAGCAGTTCCTCGCGCGTCAGCAGGTGAAACCCCAGGGAGGGACGCGTGAGGAAGAGCGATCCCTTGGCGTTGAGAATGTTTGGGTCGAAGGGCGGCACGGGTCCGCTCGATTGGCCGAATAGCGCCATCATGCCGCGCGGCCGTAAGCAATTGAGGCTCTTATCGAAGGTCGTGGCGCCAACCGAATCGTACACCACATCCACGCCGCGCCCGCCGGTAAGGCGCTTAACCTCAGCCTCGAAATCGGTCTCGGTGTAGAGGATTGCCTGGTCCACGCCATTCTCTCGCGCCACGGCCGCCTTCTCCTGGGTGGAAACGGTACCGAACACGCGCGCGCCGAGCATCTTCGCCATCTGCGCGGTCAATCCGCCGGCGCCGCCCGCCGCGGCGTGAACCAGGCACGTATCGCCGGCCTTCAGCGGATACGTGGAGTGCGTAAGATAGTGCGCGGTCGTCCCCTGGAGCATGACCGCCGCGGCCGTCCGGAAATCCAAGCCTTCGGGGATCTTCACGAGCTGCGCGGAGGGGATCAGGGCATAGTCGGCATAAGAGCCGCGCGTCATGGCCCAGGCTACGCGGTCGCCGGGTGCCACCTCGCTCACCCCGGGACCCGCCGCCTGAACGGTTCCGGCGCCCTCGTTGCCAAGCATGACCGGAAGCGGGGCCTTATACTGGCCTGTCCTGTAATACACGTCGATATAGTTTACGCCACTGGCGGCGATGCGCACCAGGGCTTGGCCCGGTCCAGGTTGGGGCGTCTCGGTTTCCACCAACTCAAGCTTTTCGGGACCGCCAAGTTCTCTTACTTGAATGAATTTCATGGTCATTGTTCCTGTATTCCCGTCCGGCGCCAGCCCAGCCGAAGCCACCTTCGCGCATGCACGGCGGCCGCGTAGAGTAACAGCCAGGCCAACGTGAACGGAAAGGCAATCAGGCGCGCGGGCGTGCGGACCGCACCGGTTCCGGCCAACCCCGCGCGTGTAATCGCGAACTGGCGGATCGCGGAGAGATGCTTGCGGTCGAACCAGAAGTAGTCGCAGTTCTCATTGATCGCGAAAACCTTGGCCGGCAAGCCCAAGGCCAACACCCACTTCCACGTCGTCAGGATGGGTTCTCCGGAGCACACGATCCCCAGGTGGCTGTAGCGGTTGCGGGCCAACTCGCGGAAAAGGCGGAGGCGCGGCCCGAGCGCGCGTGCCTCGCCGATGCGGTAGACCAGCGTGCCGGCGGGGAAGCCGCGCGGCAGTTCCGTGTAGCAGGTGGCCACGTCAATGCGGAGGTCCTGGCCCCAGGCGTCGCGAAATCCTCCCACCACCCCTTCCAGAAGCCCGCGCGAACCGCTTTCCACCAGCAGGATGGCGGAAGCCTGCGGTTGGCGGCCTGTCAGAAAGTAGCGCACTATTCCGACTATACCGGAGTGTTAGGCTGAAAAGAGTAATGGCCACAGATGAACACAGAATCAAGCAATGCGTTTGTGTTTCGTCTTATCTGTGTTCATCTGTGTTCATCTGTGTTCATCTGCGGCCAATTCTTCTTCTCCCATGCTTGAGAATCTGCTGACGGAACAACCGAATCCCGCTTCCGCTTCGATTGACACGCTGGCTACGGAAGACATACTGCGCCTGATCAACGCCGAGGACCGCAAGGTGGCGGACGCAGTGGCGAGCGAGATCCCGGCGATTGGCCGCGCGGTGGATGCCATCGTAACCTGCCTCCAGCAGGGCGGGCGCTTATTCTATATCGGCGCGGGGACCAGCGGGCGCCTCGGCGTGTTGGACGCTTCCGAGTGTTCGCCCACCTTCGGGGTCCCGGCCGGAATGGTGCAGGGCATCGTTGCCGGGGGCGAAGCTGCGCTGACCCGCGCGACCGAGGCCAGCGAGGACGATCCCGCCAGCGGGGCACGCGATCTTTCCGCCCGCGGATTCGCGCCGCGCGACGCGCTGGTGGGCATTGCCGCCAGCGGCCGCACGCCCTACGTGCTGGGGGCCATCGCGGAGGCCAGGCGCCTGGGGGCCATTACGGTGGGGATTAGCTGCACGCCGGATTCGGAACTGGCGCGCGCCGTGGCCATCCCCATCACTCCCCTGGTGGGGCCCGAAGTCATCGCCGGATCCACGCGTTTGAAGGCCGGCACCGCGCAAAAGCTGGTACTGAACATGCTTTCGACGGGGGCGTTCATTCGCATGGGCTATGTGTACGGCAACCTGATGGTGAACGTCCAACCCACGAACGTCAAATTGGCGGACCGCGCGCGCCGCATTGTAGCCCAGGCAGGCGGCGTTTCCTGGCAGCGCGCCGGCGAATTGCTGGAGGCCGCCGGCGGCAATGTGCGCGCCGCCATCCTGATGGCCCAGACCGGGAATCGAGACGCCCATGGATAAGTTTGCGATTGTAGGAGGCACTGCGCTACGCGGAGAGATCCCCGCCGGCGGATCGAAGAACGCCGCGCTGCCGGCGCTGGCCGCGGCGCTGCTCACCGAAGAACCGGTAACGCTCCGGCGCATCCCGCGCGTCCGGGACATTCGAACCATGCAGCGCCTGCTGGTGGATATCGGCTGCAAGGTCGAGTCAGAGGGCGAGACGGTCCGTCTGCAGGCGCAGGCGATTACGTACCCGGAGGCGCCCTACGAGCTGGTGAAAACCATGCGCGCTTCGAGCCTGGTGCTGGGGCCCCTGCTGGCGCGCTGCGGGCGTGCGCGCGTATCCCTGCCGGGCGGCTGCGCCATCGGCGCGCGGCCCATCAACCTGCATATTTTCGGCCTCGAGCAACTGGGCGCGCGCATCGAGCAGGCGCATGGGTATATCGAAGCCGTCGCCCCCGAAGGCCTGCGCGGCGCGGCGATCCACTTCGACCGCATCACCGTAACCGGAACGGAAGACCTGATGATGGCGGCCACGCTGGCGCATGGCGAAACGGTGCTGCGCAACGCCGCCCGTGAGCCGGAAGTGGTGGACCTGGCGGCGCTGCTGACCGCCATGGGCGCACGGATCGAGGGCGCCGGCACTTCCACCATCCGCATCCAGGGCGTCGAGCGGCTCGGCGGCGCGGAGCACGAAATCATCGCGGACCGCATCGAGGCCGGCACGTTTCTGATCGCCGCCGCAATCACCGGCGGCGACGTCACCGTGACTGGATGCATCCCCGAGCACGTTGGCGCGCTGGTCTCCAAGCTGCAACAGGCCGGGGTGGAAGTAACCCAGCCGGATGCCGCCAGCCTGCGGGCCCGCGGCGTGGGCCGGTTGCGCTCGGTGGACATCGTCACCGAGGAATACCCCGGATTCGCCACTGACCTGCAGGCGCAGTACATGGCGCTCATGACGCAGGCCGAAGGCATCGCTTTGATTGCCGAGACCATCTTCGAAAACCGTTTCATGCACGCGCAGGAACTGGCGCGCATGGGGGCCAACATCAGGCTGGACGGCAAGCAGGCCATCGTGGCCGGTCCGCGTGAGCTGACGGGCGCCGGCGTGATCGCTTCGGATCTGCGGGCCAGCGCTTCGCTGGTATTGGGCGCTCTGGCCGCCCGCGGCGAGACCGTGATCGACCGCGTTTACCACATCGACCGCGGCTATGAGAGAATCGAGGCTAAACTGGCGCTGGCAGGCGCCAGGATCCGAAGGGTGGAGTGAGATGGCCATAACGCACAGTCCGGGATTCCTCAAGCTGGTGAAGGACGCCAAATCGCGCGTGCAACAGATCGATATCGAAGAATACCGGAGTATGCGCGAGTCGGGCGAGGATCACATCCTGGTGGATACGCGCGAGGATAACGAATGGGCCGCGGGCCACGTGGCGGGCGCGGTGCACATCGGCAAGGGCGTCATCGAGCGCGACATCGAAGCCAAGGTCAGGGACAAAACGGCGACGCTGGTGTTGTACTGCGGCGGCGGTTTCCGTTCCGCCCTGGCGGCCGACAATCTGCAAAAGATGGGCTACACCAACGCCATCTCGCTCGACGGCGGCTGGAGGGCGTTGAAGGAATCGGGCCTGCCGCTCGAAAAGTAGGGCGCAGATGGCCCTAACGGCCGCTGCGAATCCCAAGCAGACCGGCAGCCTCCCGCATCGCCCGATCGGCCGTCAGCAGGTCCAAACCCGCCAACGCCGCCGAGGCCAGCAGATGCAGATCGATCCAGCCCAGCCCACGGCCCCACAGTCGGCGCGACTCCAGGAGATGGCGCACTTCGCCCTCCTCCGCGACAGGAGCCTGCGGTAGGCAGGCGAGATAGTCGAGAGTCTCCGCGCGGTCTCGGAGGTTCGCCGCGGCGATCTCACCCATTACGAACGGATGCAGCGTGACCTCTCGTTCGCTGAGCAGGCGTGCGAGAACGGCATGGCCGGAACGAAAATAGTCTACCCAGACGGAGGTATCGACCAGCGTCACCGCGTCTTCTCGGACCTGCCGCGCCGGCCGGCCTCGAAGTTGGGCATGGAACCCTCCAGTCGCGCGAGGCGCTTAGCCGCTTCCTTTGCAATCAATTCGCGCAAGGCGGTGTGGATCAGCGACGTCTTCTCCCGAATTCCGGTGTATTCCCTCGCTCGCAGGATGAGGTCGTCATCCAGATTCAGGGTAGTTCTCATATGCATCAGTATAGACGATTGATGCATACCCGCGCTATTGCGGAGCGCGGCGTCAATTCGCCACTGCGATGTACAGCGTCTGCGTGCTGAGCGAGTTGCCGAGGTTGAATGACAGGGGCGTCACGTTGCTGGCCGGAACCTCCGGCACCACCAGGTCGATTTCATAGACGCCCACCGAATTCAAGGCCAAGCCGGCGTAAGTCAGGTCGGCTAGCGCGCCTTCGACCCCTCCGAAAGCAACATCCAGGGTGGTTTGCAGGGTGTTGGTCTGCTGCACAATCTGGCCGTCCGGTATGCTGGCGCACGACGCTGAAGTGGAATTGACGCAGACCGGACCGAATCCGACGCCGTAGAGGACAATCACGTCGCCCGGGAGGGCCGGACGCGAAGGGATGCCCGCGAAATCGCCGGTCAGCACGGCGCCGGGCGGGAGAACCAGGCCGGAGCCGTCTTTAAACAGGGCGCCTACATATTGTTTCGCGCCCAGCAGAAGCTCCGGCGGCGCCCATAGACCCGGCTCCGTCTGGTTGACGTTGATCAAAAACCCGTTGCTGGAGGTGGTGAATCCATTGCTGGCGCCGGTGGAACTTCTGACAAACACCGTCTGCGCGCCCACCGGAATGTCCGATGGCACCAGCGCGTTCACCTGGGTAGGGCTGACGTAGGAGAGGTTGGCCGAAAAACCTCCAATCGTCACCGCGACCCCGCCGAGAGAAGTGGGAGCAGTGCGACTCTGGAAATTCCACAGGGCGACGCCGGGCGTCAGGTCGCACCCGTAAATCTCCATCCACGATCCGGGCGCCACGCTCGTCAAGGCGCCGAACTCTCCCGCGCTAATGGCTCCCAGAACCAGCGCGGACTGGCAAGTGGTCGGCGTGATCATCCGAATCACGTTGTTCTGCGTGTCCGCGACAAAAATCTTGCCGGTCGTGTCCAACGCGATTCCCGTAGGAAAGCCCATTGTCGCGCTCAGGGCGGGGCCGCCGTCGCCCGAAAAGCCCGCCACGCCGGTGCCGGCCAACGTGGTAATAATGCCATTGGTGTCGATCTTGCGAACCCGCTGGTTATAACTGTCGGTGAAGAAGATGTTGCCGGCGGAATCCACAACCACGCCGAACGGCCGGTTGAGCTGAGCCTTGATGGCCGGCCCGCCATCGCCGGAGAATCCCCCCATAATTCCGTCCGCCGGGCCGCTGCCGGCTATCGTCGTGATGATGCCCGGGCACGCCCCGGTGGTTGGGGAACAAGGACTCCCGAACGTCACCTTGCGGATGCGGTTGTTCATGGTGTCCGCAATATAGAGATTGCCGGCGGCATCCACCGCAATGCCGTCCGGGGTTTCGAGTTCGGCGTCGGTCGCCAGGCCGCCATCGCCGGAGAAGCCTGGGACCACGTTTCCGCTCACGACGGACCCGGCCACCGTGGAGATAAAGCCCGTGGGGTTGATCATGCGGATGACGCTGTTGGCGGAATCCGCGATATAGAGATTGCCGTTCAGGTCAAGCGCCAGCCCGCAAGGATGGGCTAGCTCCACCGGCGGGGGACCGACCGTGATTCCGATGCCGCCATCTCCCCCAAAACCGTAAGTTCCGGTGCCGGCCACGGTCTGTATATAGTCGGCCGCGGCGGGAACCACTTTACGAACCACGTTCTGGTAGTCGGCGATATAGAACGGGCCGGAGGGGTCCACGGTCACGGCGCAAGGCGCGTCCAGTTCGGCGTCAATTGCTGGGCCGCCGTCTCCCGTATAACCCACCGCGCCAGTCCCCGCCACCGTGTTGATAATGCCGGTGGAGGGAATCTGGCGCACCCGGTTATTGGCCTGATCCGCGATGTAAATGGTCTCCGCGGTGTCCAGGGCCACGCCGATCGGGTTGTTGAGTTGGGCCGAGGTGGCGGGGCCGCCGTCCCCCGTAAAGCCGGCGTTCTTAGGGTTGGTTATCGGGCCAAGGCCGGCTACCGTGGTGATAATGTACCCTGGCGTGGTCTGTGCGCGGCACACGGCCGGCGGGAACGCCAATGCAGCCCCACCTAGGCAAATCAGAATCGCAAAACGCCGTCTGCCGTCGAATACGCCACCCGGCTTCTCCCAATATCGACTCACTCGCGTAGACCCTGCCTTCCTATGTGCGGCCATGACACCCCAAAGAGAAACGATACCATCCGGTAGCCCCTCGCGTGAAATCCGGCACTACGGCGGCGCGGCTCGCAAGGCGCCCGTAAGGTTCAGCACGCCATCGGCCCTTTGAAACCTGCTAATATTATCTTGCTGTTAGGTCGCATTCCTCCCGCCTGAGACTGGGCGCTGGGGGACACTCTGTATATGTTTAGCTCGCCCGTGGCGCTTCTCTTGGCTCGCTCGGCAACCGACCGGTTCGTACGCGGGCTGTTCGACGACACCTTCGCCGGCCTCCACCAGATGGCGTGGTTCGATTGGGCCATGCTCGTTCCCTACTTCTCGGTCCTCATCGTGCTCTCTGTGTACGGCCTTCACCGGTACGACATCATCCGCACCTATTTCAAGCACCGCCGTAAGACCACCGGCGAGCCGCCCCTGCGCTTCGAGCACCTCCCGCCAGTGACCATCCAGCTTCCGTTGTATAACGAGCGGTACGTGGTGGAGCGCCTCGTGGAAGAGGTGGTCAAGATCGAGTATCCGAAAGAGCTCCTGCAGATCCAGGTGCTCGACGATTCCACTGACGACACCGCGGCCTTCGCTGAAGCCCTTGTCGAGCGGTACCGCGCTCTCGGCCACCCCATCGAATACCACCACCGGCCCAACCGGCACGGGTTTAAAGCCGGGGCCCTTCAGGAAGGGCTCGAGACCGCCACCGGAGAGTTCGTCGCCGTTTTCGACGCGGATTTCTGCCCGCCGCCCGACTTTCTCGCCCGGACCATCCACTATTTCGCCGACCCGAATATCGGGGTGGTCCAGACCCGGTGGAGCTATTTGAACCGTGACTACAGCTTCCTGACCGAAGTGGAAGCTATGCTGCTCGACGGCCATTTCATCCTGGAGCACGGGGCCCGGTCGCGCGCTGGCTATTTCTTTAATTTCAACGGCACGGCCGGCGTACTCCGCAAGAAGATGATTGCCGACGCCGGCGGCTGGCAGCACGACACCCTCACGGAGGATTCGGACCTGAGCTACCGCGCGCAGCTCAAAGGCTGGCGCTTTGTCTACCTGCCCGGTCTGGACTGCCCCTCGGAGCTGCCTGTCGAGATGCACGGCTTCCAGGTGCAGCAATCGCGCTGGGCCAAGGGCCTGACGCAGGTAGCCCAGAAGCTGCTGCCCTCCATCCTGAAGGCAGACATCCCCACGCGCGTGAAGGCCGAGGCTTTCATGCACTTGACGCCCAACATCACCTATCCGTTGATGATCGTGATGTCGGCGCTGCTGCTGCCGGTGATGATCGTGCGGTTCTACATGGGCCTCTGGCAGATGTGCCTGATCGATCTGCCGCTCATCATTGCCTCATTCTGGTCGATTTCGCTGTTCTACGTGGTGGCGCAGCGCGAGCTGTATCCCAAGAACTGGAAGCGCTCCATCCTGATGCTGCCCATGCTGATGGCGGTTGGCGTGGGGCTGACCATCGTCAACACGCGCGCCGTGCTGGAGGCGCTATTCGGCGTTAAGACGGCGTTCGCGCGCACCCCGAAATACGCCATCGGCGAACGCGCCGTCAACCTGGAAGTCAGGAAATACCGCCGCCGCAGCGGCTGGCTGCCCTACGTCGAGATCCTGGTGGGCTGCTACTTCGCCTTTATGATCGTCTTCGCCATCGAGACGCTGAACTACTTCGCCACGCCGTTCCTGGCGCTCTTCGTATTCGGCTATTGGTGGGCCGGCTTCGGCACGCTCTACCAGGAATACCAGGTCAGGCTGCGCTGGCTGAAGCAGCAAAGGCTGGAGTTGGCGGGGCAGTAAGTGGGACGGGCCGGGGTACCCACTGGGTTCGTGGGTCCGCCTGTCTTCCGGGCGAGAATGCCCTGAAAAGAAGAAGACAGGCCAGGAGGAGCGTCCCACAGCCCTAATTACTCGAAACGGGTTCCTCAATCTGAATCGGCGGCACGCTGATCCCAGGCCGAACCAATCCCGCCGGCCAAGTCCAATTCCGCCGTTCCACGATGGTGCGCGGCTCATACGTCTGGCCCGCCGCCAGCCGCTTCTCCTCGCGCTTCGCCGACCACAGCAGCACCGGTCCCAACGCCCGCGTCGCCAGTCGGCTGAAGAATCCGAATTCGCGGCCCACGTCCTGGCGCAGCGCGCGAATCTGCGCTGCCACCGCGGGGTTGGTCCCACGCAGGTGCTTCTCCATTGCCCACAGCGCGGACGCGTAGCCGCCGCTCATGCTCCGCGCCTCCCAGGCGAAACGCGCCCGGACTCGCGGGTCGGCATCGTTCTTGTAGCGCATCCAGCCTTCCATGGTGGTGCTGCAGATGCGATAGATGCTCGGTCCGTTGCGCTCGTAATCGCGGCGAAACGCCCAATTCAGCCAGTGCTTGGACTCTTCGCGCGAGATCGCGGCGTGCTCGAAATTGAACCGGTCCTGGCCGTGAATGTCGGCCAGGTCCACGCCTTCCAGCATGCGCCCCTGCTCTGTCATTTCGGCGAATAGCGGCGTTCCCGGCACGGGCGTATAGAGCATGAACTGGTGGAAGTCGGTGTTGTGCGCCACCGCGTGCTCAATCTCTTGCTGAATATTCGCCGGGGTGTGGTGCTCCAGCCCGACAATGGTCGAACCCAGCACCTTGATGCCGTGTTTGTGCAGCTCCGCGGTAAGCTTCAGCGTGTCCGCGCCGTTCAGCTTGACGTAGCTCGAATGCGGCGATTCCAACCCCATCCAGACCCAGGAGACGCCCAGCTCCACCAATTCGCGCATAGTGTATTGCGCGATCGCATTGGCGGACGAAAACACGTACAGCGCCCACGCCTTGGCGTTGCGCTGCATGAATTTCAGAAGCTCCATGGCGCGGCGCTTGTGGAGCAGAAAATTCTCGTCCATCATGAAGAACGATTTCACGCCCAACTTGCTTTCCATCTCCGACATCACGCCGTAGAGTTCCTCGCCCGTATCGTAGAAATTCAGGTACTTGCCCTTGCCGCCGAAGAACGCCGAAGTGGTGCAGAAGTTGCATCCCATGGGGCAGCCCACGGACGGAATGATGGTGGCGGCGATCGCGCCCTTGGCCCCCGGTAGTTTCATCCCCATAGTCCGCGCGCCGAATCCGGAAATAATCTCGGGATGCCGGATGGGCGCGGTCTCATCCTCGCCCAAATAGCGGCGCATCCAGGAGATGCCGTCCCCGCGGACAATCTCGTCCGCGTCGATCGTCTTCTCGATGCCCGGAATGGCGGCCACATGCCCACCTACCACGATCGTCGCCTTTGGAGCGATTCGCCGCACCATACGGCACATTTCCCGCACCTTGCCCACGTTCACGATGATGGAGGAGATGCCCACAATGTCGTACTCGTTCGCCCGCACTTCCGCCTCGAACGCCTCGCGCGTGGGGAAATCGAGGACCGTCGTAGGCGCCGAGATGTTCCGCTGGATCATGAGGATGCCCCACGACCGGTGGAACATGCGCAGCGAAAACGGGCCCTGCTCGCGGGTCACCTGATTGTGGTACAGCTCCATCGGGTTCATCTTACGGCTTCCGAATTCATCGTCCTGCGCGTAGGGGCCGAATACGGAGCTGAACAGAATACGAGCGTTGATGCCTTTGGGGTGGGTTTGCATTTGGGCTATTTTAGGTGCTTAAAACCTGAATATAGCACTAGGATATGGCGGCCGCGCCCGCCCGCCAGCCGATCTTACACAACTATTACATGAACCAAGACAAGAGAATTGGCCACAGATGAACACAGATGAACGCAGATAAGACAAAACACCTATTTTCATGCTTCTTCTTTCTTATCTGTGTTCATCTGTGTTCATCTGTGTTCATCTGTGTTCATCTGTGGCCAATTCGCCTTTCTTACCCCGTAGTTTTCAGCCCTCCGGCGATGGCGTTGACGGTTACCAGCAGCGAAGTTAGCAGTTTCCCGGCGTCCTCCGCGTGTTCTTCCCTCACCGCCTCCCGCCACTCCCGCAAAAGGGCGATCTGCTCGCGATGCAGCCGCAGCAAGGCATGGCGGCGGATCTCCACCGCCTGACGCAATCGCGGCCGTTGCGCTTGCCGGTCACCGCCGAACAACTCCTCCAGTACATTCCGCGTGCGCTCGTATTCCTCCAGAATCAGCCCCAGGAATTGCTCCCGCAAAGCCGCGTTCTCCACCAGGGCCGCATACTCCGCCATCAGGCCCGTGTCCGCCGCCACCACGCCGAACTCCACGTTGTGCAAAAGATAGGACAAGAAAGGCCATTCCCTGGCGGCTTTCGCCAGCAACTCCCACTCGCGCCCTCCCCGTTGCCGCACCGGCTCAAACGCGCTGCCCACGCCATACCACCCCGGCACGTTGAAGCGCGCCTGGCTCCAACTGAACACCCACGGGATGGATCGCAGATCGTCGATCGTCCGCTTCCCCGTGCGCCGTTTCGGCCGCGAACCGATGTGGCTGCGCTCAATGGCGTCGATGGGCGTGGCCTGCTCGAAGAACTCCACGAAGCCCTCGGCGTCGATCAGCTCCCGGTACGCGCGCCTGCTGGCGGCCGCCGCCGTTTCGAGCAGATCTTCCACCGTTTCGGGGATGCGTTCCGGCTCCCGTTCCCGCGCCAGAGTCCACCGCGTGACGCCGGCCAGCAGGCGCTCCAGATGAGTCGCTGCAGTCAGCCGGTTGGCGTACTTTTGCGCGATCACCTCGCCCTGCTCCGTAACTCGAATTTCCCCCTGCAAGGCGCCCGCCGCCAACGACTCCAGAAACACGTGCGTCGGCCCGGCCCCCCGCCCGATGGTTCCGCCGCGGCCGTGAAAAAAACGCAGCTCCACGCCAGCCTCGCGCGCCACCCCTGCCAGGCGAATCTGCGCCTTCCGCAGGTACCAGTGGCTGGCCAGGATACCGCCGTCCTTGTTGCTGTCGCTGTAGCCGATCATTACTTCCTGCAGCGGATGCGCAAGCCTCTCGCGCTCCTGCAGGCGGCCGAGCGTCCTTATGGTCATCGGGTGCGCCAGGAACTCGGCCAGCACGCGCCCGCTATTCTCCAGGTCTTCGATGGTTTCGAACAGCGGCGTGACGGGGATCTCGCACACCAGCCCGCCCGGCGCGCCTCGCACCAGGCCGGCCTCCCGCGCCAGCAGGTACACGTGCAGCAGATCCGACGCCTCATGCGTCATGCTCACAATGAACGAGCCGATTCCACCATAGCCGTGCGCGTCGCTCCACTCCCGCACCAGCCGCAGTACCCCCACGCTGGCCTCGGCTTCCGCCGGGAGCGCGGCCGAAGAGACGGCGAACGGGCGCGGCGAGTTCAACTCGCGGTCGATCAATTCGCGTTTCCGCCGCTCGCTCCAGTCGGGGTAATCCTCTCCACCCGCGCCGGCGATGGCCAGCAATTGCCCTACCGCCACGTTGTGGACCGCGCTGTTTTCGCGGATATCGAGGGCTGCCCCGTGAAAACCGTACACCTCGGCGAGCCGTTCGGCCGGCGCCACCTCGGCGCGCGCGATGGCGTCCGCGCCCACTTCGCGGAGCGTGCCGGCCAGGAAGCGCAGGTCCTCCTGAAGTTCCTCCGGACGGCGATAGCTACATTCCACCGGCCGGGAGCTGCCTGGTTCCGGCAGACGCGCGAGCATCAGGTGGACCCACTGCCGCCACGGTTCCCCGGCATACTGGCGCAGCGTGCCGCCGGCCTTCTCGCCCAGCAGGGCCGAATACGAGCCGATCCTCTCGTACAAGTCCGTGGGCGCGGCTTCCACGGAATCCGAGAGGCTCAGGCTCCCGGCCAGCGCCTGGAGCTGCTGCCGGATCGCCCCCAGCGCCATCGCGTGCGAAGCTTCGAGCGCATGACGCGTGATTTCCGTGGTCACGAACGGGTGCCCATCGCGGTCGCCGCCCACCCAACTCCCGAACGTCAATCGCGGTTCCGCCGGCGGTTCCACGCCCGGAATCGCCCACGCCCAGGAGGCCCGGAATCGCTCCGAGAGCAGCGGCAGCACGCCGGGGAATACGTGCGAAATGTAGTACAGCGTGTTCCTGATTTCCGATTCCACATCGGGACCGTGCTCCACCACCTCGCCCGTCCGCCACAGGCGCTCCATGGCCGCCTCGATCCGCCGCCGCAAGGCCTCCTGCTCCATCGGGCTCCGCGTCGGGTTCTCGCGCTCCACCAGCATCAGGTAGATCTCGCGGTGGCGCTCCAGCACCGAAGCCCGCTTGGCCTCCGTCGGGTGCGCCGTCAGCACCGGCTGCACGTGGATCGAGGGCAGCGCGCGGATCAGGTCCGCATCGGTGAACCGCGCCTCCCGCAGCAGCCTCAGTTGATACGGCCACGCGCCCGGTTCGCTCGCCGGGCCGCCCACAGTCTCCCGCATCCTGCGCACCTGGTTCACGGTGTTTTCTTCCACCATGTTGAGGAGTTGGAAGGCCATGGAGAGCGCCTGCGAGCCGCGCGGGAGAAGCCGCTCGCCCGGCGCCGGAGGATTGGCGAACGCTTGCCCCACCAGCCCAGCCAACTCGCCTTCCTGAATGCTGGTGAGCGACGCCTGGAAACATCCCAGCAGAAAACGAAAGTCCCGATCCCATTTCTTCAGCTCCACCTCGAGCATGCGGTGCGGCCGCGGCCGCTCCGGCGTTTGTGAAACGGGATAGTCCGTGCTGAAAGCTCCCATGGAAATAGTGTTCCATGAAATACGGGCACGCCGCAAAAGCAAGCCCGATTCGTCCGTAAGGCGCCTTGGACGCGGAAGACGCGGGGACGCGGAGATAATCGCTGATTTACGGAAACAGCCCCAGCCGGCGCGTCGGCCGCGGAAAGAGCGCGGATTCTTCTGTCAGTCCGTTGAACCTCCGCGCCTCCGCGTCTCCGCGTCAAGGTTTTCTCCGCCGCCTCCGAAGCTGCCGGCCCGCCATGCCCGCGGTACCCTATCTATGTGGATTTCACCCCTCCGCCATGCGCCGCAGCGCTCCTCCTTCTCTCCATGCTTCCCGCCGCCGCGCAGCCGCCCTCCCCGCTCGCCGCGCGAGGCTACGCCGTCATCCCCGAGCCCCGCAACGTCTCGCTGTCCTCCGGCGACTTTCGCTTTGGATCCGACTGGCGGGTTGAGCTTGGCCCCGGCGTCCCCCCTACAGACGTAGCCGTCGAAAGCCTCCGTGCGGACCTGCTCTCCCATTTCCGCCTGCAACTCCAGCCTCAGGGCGCCGCCGGCGTGGTGCGCCTGTCGATCGAGGCCGGCTCAGTTTCCATCGGGCAGGCTCTCGACCGCGACAAATCGGCCCTCGCCGAACAGGCCTACCGAATGGATCTTTCACCCACCGAGGTCCGCATTACCGCCAACGCCGCAACCGGCCTGTTCTACGGCGTCGAAACCCTGGTCCAGTTGTTGAAGCCCGCCAACGGCGCGTTCCAATTGCCCGCCGGCCGCATCGTCGATTGGCCAGACCTGCAATTCCGCGCCATCTATTGGGACGACGCCCACCATCTCGACCAGCCCTTCTACCTGACGCACGCCCTCCGTCAGGCCGCCTCCTTCAAAATCAACGCCTTCGTCATCAAGCTGGAGGGCCATTTCGTTTACAAAAGCGCGCCCGCCGTAGTCGAGCCTTATGCCTATTCGCCCGCCGAGCTGCAGCAGTTCACCGACTACGGCCTGCGCTACCACATCCAGCTCATTCCGTATCTGGACGCTCCGGCGCACGTCGCGTTCCTCCTGAAGCATCCCGAATACGCCGCGCTGCGTGAGATCCCCGACAGCAATTACGAACTCTGCGCCGCCAATCCGGATTCCTACAAGCTCCTCACCGGCATGTTCCAGGACCTGCTCGATGCCAATCGCGGCGTGCGGTACTTCTATCTATCGACCGACGAGCCCTACTACATCGGCAAGGTGAACGGCCCGCAGTGCCAGGAGGCCGCTCGCGCCGGACAGCTCGGCGGACCGGGCAAGCTCTTGGCCGATTTCCTCTCAAAGACGGCGAGCGTTCTTCACGACCAGGGCCGCACCGTGGTCTTCTGGGGAGAGTATCCGCTCACGCCCGCCGACATTCCGTCCCTGCCGCCCTATCTGGTCAATGGCGAAACCTACGGCCCCGCGTTCGACGCCGCTTTCAAGGCGCGCGGCATTCGCGAAATGATCTACGTCTCCACCCAGGGCGAGGAGATGCTCTTCCCGGATTACTTCGTCCTGCCCGATTCCGAAAAGGTGCATCCCGGCCACGCCGCAACGCCGCATATCCAGGATTCCGTCCACACGATTGCGTCCGACCCCGCCCGCCAGCAAGGCGATCTGCTCGGCGCCGTGGTGGCTGCCTGGGCCGATTCCGGCCTGCATACCGAAACCTTCTGGCTCGGCTACGCCACCATTGCGGCGGCCGCCTGGAATCCCGGCGTTTCCGGCGCCCGCGAATCCATGAACGCCTTCTATCCCCTATATTACGGACGGTCGGTGGTCAACATGGACCGCGTATACGAACTGATGAGCCGCCAGGCGCAGTTCTACGCCGACAGTTGGGAGACCGGACCCTCCCAGGCGCGCAAACCGATTCTGGGCAACTCCAGGGGCCTGTACGACGCGCCGCGCCCGGCCAACGACCAGAGCATCCCGCTGCCGCCCCCGCCATCGGGGAGGGATTTGAGCCGTAATTCCACCTGGTCCCGCGACAATGCCAAACGAGTGCTGCTGGCCTCGGCCTTGTTGACCGAGAACAACGAATTGCTCGGTCTCCTCGATCGGAACATTCCCCTTGCCACAGGCGAGTATGGCCAGTACAACCTGACGGTCTTCCGCACTATCGCGCAACTGTGCCGCCAGAATCTGAGCCTGCTTGCGGATCTGGGGAAGATCGACGCGCTCCTCGACTCCGCGCAAAAAGACGCCCGCGATGGGAACCCGCAAGATGCCGTCGCCGCCCTCGACGACGCGCTGAGGGCTGCCGTAGCCATCCGCGCCAGCCGCAACGCCGCGCTCAACGACGCCACCGATACCTGGCGCCGCACCTGGTATCCGCGCGGCGTCACCGTCAACGGCCGCCGTTTCCTCCACGAGCTCGACGATATCAAGGACCACCTCCCCGACCGGACCACCGATCTGAGCTACCTGGTTTACCGCGAACTCCTGCTCCCCTTCGGCGAATGGTTCGACCAGGTCCAGGCCGCCCGCAACCAGTACGCGCAAGCCCACGGCCTGGATACCCGCCGCTTCACATTCGACTGGAAGGATGCGGCCGTCGCCCGGTAACGCTGCCCCCTTCGTGGAGCGGGCGTCCCCGCCGGCATCTCTTGGTATATCCCCGTGGATTGCCCTATAATAGCTAATGATGAGAACCCGAAAGGCCCCGCGTGCGGACCGGCGCACGCTGTATATCAAGAATCCCTCTGCTCACCGCCTTGCGGAGCAGGTCAGCGCGCGGATGGGCGGGACCCTGAGCGACGCTGTGATCTCCGCCCTGGAAGAGAAGCTCCGGAAGACGCCTCGGCCCCTCAATCGCGCAAGAGTGGATGCCTTGTGCGGCAGGATTGGCGCCCTCGCGGTCATCGACTCCCGATCCCCCGACGAGATTCTAGGCTACGATGCCTTCGGGATTCCTCGCTAATGGTGATCGACACATCGGTACTCATCGCGATCGCGCTCGGTGAGCCGTCCCGGGAACGGCTGCTCGACGCCTTGGAGAACGCCGGCGACCGATCCCTATCGACGGTGTCGCTCCTTGAGGCCGGAATGGTCCTTCGGGCGCGGCTGGGCCAGTCCGCGCTCGCCTTGTTGTACCAACTGGTGGATGAACTGGTCACCGAGGTGGTCCCGTTCGACGAGGCCCAGGCTCGGCGCGCCATTACCGCCTTTGGACGCTTTGGAAAAGGAATGGGACACCGGGCGCAGCTCAATTTCGGCGATTGTGCCGTCTACGCGCTCGCAGGGGTTCGAGGTGACTCAGTACTGGCCACGGGCAACGATTTCGCGGCGACGGACCTGAGCGTCTAACGGGGATCAAACCCTTCGACTGGACCCGGCAGCAAAGCGAACCGATTGAGTCAGCAATCGCGGAAGTCAAAGGAATAGAAGTCCCACTTCAAGACCACCATCCCATTTTTCAGCCCAAGGGATCACTGATTCGCGAAAATCCGGACACGCCCGGAGCCGCCTTCGGCCACGAACTTGTGGCTCGGCGAAATTGTGAATGCGGAGGGTTCCGTGACTTGACTGCCGTCCCCCCGCTTCCACCCGGCCAACTGCTCGGGCGGGGACAACGAGAACAACTCACGGCCGTCCCTCGCATTCCATATCGCGAGCCGCTTGTACGGTTCCCCGCAGCCGGCCTCATCGATAAATTCCCAGAACTTGCCTAAATGGCAATTCACTTGGTAGACGGTTGAGGCGATCAGATCCCCTCCGGCTGCGTCAAAGGATGGCCACGACCCCCCAAATGTGACGCCCCGCGCCTCGACCGCGGTCTCGCCCGTGCGTATGTCCCAGCAGGTTGCATGATTTGCGAATCCCTTGTCGTTTCGCTGGCCGGCGCAAATCAATCTGCACGAGTCGGCGAACGTGATGCCTTCCCCGAGCGCTCCGAAGGTCCCAGCCAACTGGCGTATTACCCCATGCCCCGGATCTCTCAAGACGTCGATGCCGGCCGGCTTCCCGCCCGGTTGCGAGAACCAGCTAATCGCAACGAGGCCCGCCTCAGGACAGGTCGCGAACCCAAGTGTTGTCCTGCCAGGTGTCCGCCAGGTATCCTCTAAGCCGCAATCTGCTCGATGCACCTCGAAGGATCTCCCGGAGCCGGCCCTTTCCTGTTCTGTGACGGTTCGGTCCGCACTAAGGAAACCTGCAATGCGCACGGCGTCCGGAAAGCCGCAAACCTGTTTGCCATCGAGGCTGAACACGCCTACGCCAGCGTTCCCCATGTACACTGAAATGCTCTTACCCGATGGAGCCCAGGCCAAACTTCCGGGGAACGGAAACGTGGGGCTCACTGGTAGGCCGAATCGATGAAGGATCGCGGAAGGGTGTGTGACCGGCACGATCACAACATGGCCGGCATCCGTACCGCGTCCGGGGGTTTCGTGATTTCCAAGGCCGATCGCAAGCTGGGTTTCATCGGGTGAGAATGCCAGCCCCCAGATCGGCTCAGGAGGCGACAAGTGCGGAGACTCGCCAGTGAGTGTCGAGGCGTCGATGACCCATACCTGCTTGAACTCGCTCGCGCCGCAAACGTGTCCGCTCAGGCCGAGCAGCAGAAGTGTCGCCAGGGCAACCTCGCGCATTGGCGCGGGGAGCGTTCTACTTGCGGTCGATGCCGAAGGCGCACCACTATGTCGGGCTGACGGCACGAATACAGGTTAACTCCAGGTGAGGCGCCCATGCGGTGGCCAGTGGCGGCTGTGAAACGGGATTTGTTCAAACGGGGTTTGTTTCCATTGACAAGATTGTCGTCCGTTGCGGCGCCCTGGCGGCCTCAACGCCGAGGAACCGAACCGACGAGCCGAATCTCATGCGGCTCTTTCACGCCGCACGCGCACTTTTACCTCGATTCGAGATCCGAGCCGGTTGAGAATCGCCATGAGGCGGTCCACAGTGAATCGACCGATGTCGGCATTGCGGATGCGGGAGAAGTCGGCGGCAGCGATCCCGGTCCGGGCATTTGCCTGCCGCCCGGTCAGGCGCTCGCGGTCAAGGGCCTTGATGATTTCGGCCGCGAGGATGGCTTTGAATTGGTCCGCGTCCGGATTCTTGGTACCGAGATCACGAAACACGTTGCCGCTACCCCGCACTGCGTCCATGGTTTCTTCGAGCTTCATTTCAGCATCTCCTGCAGGCGCTTCAGCCGGTCTTTCACAAGTTCAATCTCGCGCTTGGGTGTCTTTATTCCCGTAATCGACTTCTTCTGAAAAGCATGAATCACCCAAACATCCTGGCCGATCTGCAGCGCATAGACCACGCGGAACGCATCGCCCTTGAATGGGAGGGCGATTTCCAGTACCCCCGAACCGACTCCCTGCAATGGCTTAGCAATGTCAGCCTTGCCGCCTTCGGCGGCGATGGTGAGCGCCGTGAGACACACCATCCTCGCGCCTTCGGGGAACTTCTCGAACTCATGTTTCGCGGCCTTCAGCCACGATACCGGTCGCGTCTTGCGAGTCTGGGCCATTCTGGCTCACAGCGCCTATTGTCATGTTGTCATATTTGACAACAGGCAGTCAAACGGCGGGTGGATTTCTGCTGGCCTGCTACTGACTCCGGGCGAAAAACGGGATTCAGCCCTGGATGCCTGCCTTCTCCGCCCCGTTCCGGGCGGCAGTGACCATACAGTTTCAAAGAGTATGCCAGAATGCCGATATCATCAACGCGGCCATGGCTTCCTGAAGAAGACGACGCTGGTGATTGAATCTCCGAAGGATCTTGTCAAAGCCATCGCGGTGGTGCGGCGTGGCCGCCAAAGCTCGCAGCCCCCTTCCCCACCAGTCACACAATCTTTCACCCACTAAGTAACTGAAACCAAAGCATCTCATTCCAGGCCCCGCAAAGTCGTGCCCTATCCTGGTATCGGTAGCATGTTTCCCACCGGATCGACCGACCAAACAGAACCGGGCGGAACCAGGCATCGGGAAAATGCGAAACAGATTTTGGAAAAAGAAAATGCGAAACGAACCCAATTCCACCCGGCGGCCCGCCTCCAAAACGGAAAATACCAAACGAACCCAAAATCCAAGTACGGCCGCTCGCGAGCTACCCAAGGCGGCCGCGCCTCCCGGGACAGAGCACAGTCGCCCCAACGGAAGCCCCGCAAGGAGCCCGGAAAGAGAAAATGCCAAACGAACCCAATTCCGCCCGGCGGCCCGCCTCCAAAACGGAAAATACCAAACGAACCCAAAATCCAAGTACGGCCGCTCGCGAGCTACCCAAGGCGGCCGCGCCTCCCGGGACAGAGCACAGTCGCCCCAACGGAAGCCCCGCAAGGAGCCCGGAAAGAGAAAATGCCAAACGAACCCAATTCCGCCCGGCGGCCCGCGTCCAAAACGGAAAATACCAAACGAACCCAAAATCCCAAAAACGGAATCTCGCGAGCCACCCAGGACCGCCGCGACCTCCCGTGACAGCACACAGCCGCACCAAACGAACCCAACCACGAACCTGGAAAAGAAAATGCGAAACGAACCCATTCAGCCAGACATCGCCGGCGCTCTTTACGAAGAACGAAACGAACGGAACGAACCCAACCGAGCCAGCCGCACTGCGGGGCCCGGTCCATCCCCAGCGCCGCCCATGATGAAAGGAAAGGTGTTAGCCGGCCAACCGGCCGCGCCCAGCCGTGAAAACCAATTTCACCAAACGAACCCAAATCCCCCAAACCGGCGCCCTTGGCCCCGCGAACGCCGCCCGCTATCGGCGCTCCGCCGCGTACTGCCGGTACAGCTCCGCGATCCCCGCCGCCTTGGCGTCGCCTTCGTGAATCGTCACGCGATACCGGAAACGGATCGCCTGGCCGCGCTCCACGGTCATGCTGCCGTCTCGCGTCTTATCTCCCGTGAAATCGCGCACGCCGAAAACGTTCGCGGCAAACAGGCCGTACGCGCGCGCGTGCCAATAAGTGGGATAGCGCGGGTTGCCCGGATTGTCGAAAATCGCGACCCCCACCGTCCGGCCGTCCACCGGTCCGGCGTAGTCCACCCACGGCGAGCGCTGCCCCCAGACGTTCTTCTCCGTCTCCTTGCCTTCCGCGTTGACCATGCGCCCACCCTTGTCTTCCGTCATCGAGGTGGCCAGGCGGATTCCGAACGTACCCTCCTTGGTATCCGCAAATACCAGTCGTTCCGTGGCCCGGATCTCGATTTCATAGTCGATGGTTCGCAGCCGCGGGTCCGAGTAGAAGACGATGCCGCGGGTCTCGGTCATGATCGGGCGGCCATGCGCGTCGATTCCGTCGAATACGGCCCGGATCGTACCCGACTTCGCGCCGCCCTTCGCCTCCGGCGCCTTCCGCAGCTTCATATGGCCCATGTTCGGGATATCCGAGCCGGCCTCGGTGGCCCAGAAATTGGTCCCGTTAATGTCGCCGTGCGCAAAGAACAGTCCGCGCTGGTGGGGGTGATCGTCGGTCTCGCCGGGGAACGTCTCCATCGGGAAATGCCGCGTCACCGTTGCGCCTCGCGCGGTGCTCAACGGATAGAGGTACGGCTTATTCCCATCCGGCGCCAGGAAGAATGTCGTGTAGGGCTTGCCATCGATCTCCACCGCGATTCGGTCCGCCCGTGGAGTGAACGTCACTTGCGCGCCCAGCGGCAGCGCGAGCGCCAAAGCGGCAGACAGAGAGATCCCCCACACTTAGATGAACATCTCTTCGTCCTGCGTGGCCGAATCCACGGAGGACTTGCGGCCGCGTACCAGGGTAGAGACGGCGGCGGCGATGCCGGCGGCCAGGCCGTTGGCTTCCCGCACCGGACGCAGCACGGCGCGTTTCACGGCATCGCCGGCCTGCTCCACCTGCTCGACCGTGCTATCCACCGTGCGTTCGATCCGGTCGAGGCGCGCGCGGGCGCCTTCGCCGGCCGAGTACAGCAATTCACCAAGATGCTCGATCTGCTCCCGCCCCGTCTTGGTAATCGCGGCTACTTCGCTCGAAATTTCGGCGACGCTGGCGCGGTTGTCTTCGAGTATCTTGGCCGCCGTTCCCAGAATCCGGCCGGCATTTACGACGGCGGGCTCGGCTTTTTCGAACGCCGGAGCGGTCCTCTCAAGGAAGGCCCCGACCTTTTCGATCGAGCGCCCGACCTTTTGGAATGCAGGGCCGGCCTCATCCAGCACAGGGCCGGCTCTCTCCGTCGCTGCCTGGATCTTATCGATGACCGGACCGAGCCGCGCGAACACAGGCACGGCTTGGTCCAGCAACGGCTCGGTTTCCTGCACCATCTTCCGCACGGCGCGCGCCAGAGCCATCATGGTCGCGGCCTGCACCACGAACGCGAGGGCGGCCACTGCAACGGCCGCGGTTACTACGATGCGAAAGACATCTTCCGGCATACGAGCGAGGCCTCCGTTTGGATGCTTTGCCTATTTATAGCGCGCCTTCGGCGGGCGGCTGTGCAACGGCGTCGTGGTACGCTTGCTTGCCGGCTTCCACCGCGTCCGCAAGGCTACTCTTCTGGCGGCCCAATGCTTCCTTGCCCTTTTCGACCCACTCCGTGGCCGTTTGCTTGGCGTCCGCGCTGCGTTGCTTCAAGAAGTCCGTGCCCTCGCCGGCTTTGTTCTTTAGGAGTTCACGCGTTTCCTGCCCGGACTTCGGCGCGAAGAGCATTCCAATGCCGACGCCAACGCCGAGTCCCAACAAAAAGCTGGAGAGTCCATTCTTATCCATATATTCTCCTGTTAAGGGGCTTTCCAAACACATCATGCTCCGTTTCCAGTATACTCCGCAAGAGAATCGCTATCATGCAGGAACGTAAGCCGCGTCTTCTAAACGGACCGAAATTGTGGGAATATGCACTGCGCGTCCTGGCGGGCCGTGCCAGCACCACCGGAGAACTTCGGGAGAAGCTGCGGCGCCGAGCCGAGCGCGCCAGCGACGTGGACGACGCCCTCGCGCGGCTCAAAGATTACGGGTATTTGAACGACCGCCGTTTCGCCGAGGGATATGCCGCCGCCCGTCTTTCCAACGAGAAACTGGGCCGGGCGCGCGTGCTTCGCGACCTTCGCCAGCGACGGGTGGCGCCGGCGCTCGCGGAGAGCACGGTGCGGCAGGTGTACCAGGATGTCGACGAGCAGTCCCTCATCGCAGACTGGATTCGCCGCAAGTGCCGGCTGGCTGACCGAGAGGGGCTATTCCAGGATAAGGATCTGGCCAGGGCCTATGCCCGGCTCCTGCGCGCCGGATTCCGCTCCGGCGAGATCGTCACCGCGTTGAAACGCTTCGCGAAGAACCCGGAACTCCTGGACTCATTTGAGCCGCCCCAGGAGGAAGCGTAGGGCTAGGCACGCCTCATTGCTGTCCAAATTAGACGGAACTGCGCCGCAGCGGCGTTGAAAACACGCCGCTTTTTTGCGCCGGCGGGGTAGGGAGAGTTGATCCACGCCCAGAGATCGCGATGCACGAAGAGTTGTTGGCGTAGCAACGCCACCAGGTTGGAAAAGGACCAGAGGCAGCGGCGCCGCCGTAATTGGGACAGCAGATGGGGAACCCAGTCTTAACTTCGGATAGATCGAGCGCAAGTGCAGGTACCGGAGCAGCAGCATCGCAATCAGCGCCGTCCAAATCTGGATGTGGACGGCGTTGGGGCTGGCGCCCACGAAGGTTTTCACCCGCAGGTTCTGTTTCAGAGTGCGGAAGAAGGTCTCAATTTGCCACCTCTCTTTGTAGATGGCTGCTAGGGTGCTCGCCGCCAGCTTGAGGTTGTTGGTAACCAGGACGATGCTCTTGCCGGTGTCCGGATCGAGCGATTCCACGCGCCGCATGGTTTGCGGCATGCGGTAACTTTGGTAGCCGATCTCCACGTGCTGATCCGAAAAAATCTTTACGGGCTCCGGACATGGCGTCGGCAGTCATGGCAACGATCACCGCGTGGGCCAAGGTTTCCCGTTTCCGGATCTCGCGCGTGGCGTGGTATCCGTCCATTTCCGGCATTACTGGGCGGTTAACCTAATCGCTCGCGCCTGCGACCGCTCTCTTACGTTCGCGGCTCGGTTTGAAGCGCTCGATGCGAGAATGATGCGTGGATTGACCGATTCGGTCTTCCTGTGATCTAATCGACGGAACATGCAGAAGAAGAGGCTGAGGTTCCTTGCTGTGGTATTCCTGACGCCGGCGATGTATCCCGGCGCGGCCTGCCTGGCACAGACATCGGCAGAGAAGAATCCGTATCCAGCCATGGCTCGTCTGGAGCAGTATTTGGAGCCGGACGAGAATGCCGAAATCGCGCTGGCTCGCAGTGGCGCTCCAGCATCCATTTCGGCGGCGGCCGATGTTATGGTACTGCGACGGGACGGATACGCAACGGCGGTGAAGGGGAGCAATGGCTTTCTCTGTCTGGTAGAACGATCGTGGGGCGCCGCTACCGGTGACCCGGAATTCTGGAATCCCAAAGTGCGCGCGCCGATTTGCTTCAATCCGCCAGCCGCACGGACTTTCGCGCCGATCTTCCTGATGAAAACCAAGCTGGCGCTGGCGGGAAAATCGAAGGCGGAGATGGTGCAGGAGACTGCAACTGCGCTGGACAAGAAGGGACTGCCCGCGCTGGAGCCTGGAGCGATGTGCTACATGATGTCGAAGCAGCAGTACTTGAGCGACAGCGGCAAGAACTGGCATCCCCATCTGATGTTTTTTGTGGCGGGCAATGCGGCGAAGAGCTGGGGAGCCGATCTGCCGGGCTCGCCAATTATGGCGGCGGACGACCCTGAGGAGCGGGCGACGATTTTGATGGTCTGGGTGGGTAAGTGGTCCGATGGGACGGCGGCTCCGCCGGCTACGCACTGACGTGGCGCCAACTCAACAGGAAGGCAGGCCAGGAGGCCCGCCCTACTCCGAGACCATTGGTTCGGCCACTTCCACGCGGGGGGCTAGTTCCTTGTGGGCGCGGAGGAAACGGACGCAGGCGTTCCAGCGCAGGATGGCGTCGTCGTTTCCCGAGGGGCGGAGGCGGGCGGCTTCCTCGAAGAGGCCCATCGCCTCGACGATCCATTCGTAGACGTGATCGTGCGCGCCGTGGGCTTCGCCACGGTAGCGGGCCTTGGCGCGGCGCTCCCAGGCGATGCCGGCGTAGTAGGCGCGGTCATAGGCGGATTGAAAACCGCCGATGGCGCCCAGGGCGGCCACGAATACGCCAGGATGGTCCGGGATCTGGTCGGTGAGGGCCAGGGTGAGGCTGACCAGGGCCTGGTGGTTGCCGGGTTCGATATCGAGAATGTCGCGGCAGATGCTCTCGGCCTCCCCTGGCTCGTTGAGCAGGCGGTATCGCTCCGCTTTGGCCAGGGCGCCGGACACGCTGTCGTGGGAGATCGGTTTCAGAGCGAACATTAGAGCCTCCTTAGAGTATGTGAAGCAACTTCTTGAGGGGGTCGTAAAACTCGTCGACCACTCTCTCCTTCAACGGAATGATAGCGTTTTCGGTAATCGTAATGGACTCCGGACAGACCTGACGGCAGCAGGTGGTGATGTTGCAGTAGCCGATGTTGTGCTTGTCCTTGAGGTCGCGGACGCGGTCTTCGGAATCGAGCGGGTGCATTTCGAGAGCGGCGGCATGCACCAGGAAACGCGGGCCGATGAACTCCTTGAACTTGCGGTGCTCGCGCAAGACGTGGCAAACGTCCTGGCAGAGGAAGCACTCGATGCACTTGCGGAACTCCTGCACGCGGTCGACGTCGGCCTGCATCATGCGCCAAGTGCCGTCGGGGGCGTCCGGGGACCGGGGCCGGAATTTGCGGATGGTTTTCTTCACGCTGAAATTCCAGGAGACATCGGTGACCAGGTCGCGTATGGGAGGGAAGGCGCGCATGGGCTCGAGGATGACCGGCATGTCCAGATTCAGGTCGCTGAGGCGGGTCATGCACATGAGCTTGGGCATGCCGTTGATTTCCGCCGAGCAGGAGCCGCACTTGCCGGCTTTGCAATTCCAGCGCACGGCCAGATCGGGCGCCTGGGCGGCCTGAATGCGATGCACGGCATCGAGCACCACCATGCCTTCATCGACGGGCGTTGGGTAATCCTGGAATGCTCCTCCGGCGGAATCGCCGCGCCAGATGCGAAACAGGGCGTCCATGGCCATCTATTTCATCTCCTCGACAATCCTTTTCAGTTCCGGGGGCAAGGGCCGGGTGGGCAGTTTTTCCGTGAGGACTTCGCCATGGCCGCCGCGCCGCACCGCGATGTTCGATTGGCCCCATTGCGGATCTTTGTTGGGAAAGTCCTCGCGGAATTGAGCGCCGCGGCTTTCCTGGCGCAGAAGAGCGGCGCGGGCGATGGCCTCGGAGACGGTCAACAGGTTTGGGAGGTCCATGGCGGTGTGCCAGCCGTTATTGTATTGGCGGTTGCCGGGGATGCCGGCGCGGGCCGCGCGTTCGCGCAGTTGGGAGATGGCGTCTAGCGCCTCCTGCATTTCGGCTTCGATGCGGACGATGCCTACCAGGCGTTGCATGAAATCCTGCAGGTCGGCCTGAATCTGGTAGGGGTTCTCGCCGGCCGGCCCGATTTCGAAGGGTTGGAGCGCGGAGGCGGCGGCCGATTGCAGTTGGGCGTCGTCGATGGCGCCGGCCGGGTTGTTGCGCGCGAATTCCGCGGCGTGGCGGCCGGCGCGCTGACCGAAGACGAGCAGGTCGGAGAGCGAATTGCCGCCGAGACGATTGGCGCCGTGCAGGCCGGCGGCGGCCTCGCCCGCGGCGAAGAGTCCCGGCACGGTGGACATCTGGGTGTCGCCATCGACGCGTACGCCACCCATCATGTAATGGGTGGTGGGGCCGACTTCCATGGGCTCCTTAGTGATATCGATATCGGCGAGTTGTTTGAACTGGTGGTACATGCTGGGCAGCTTGCGCTTGATGTACTCCTCGGAATTGGGGATGCGCTGCTTGATCCAGGCGATATCCAGGTACACGCCGCCGTGCGGGCTGCCGCGTCCGGCTTTGACCTCGCGATTGATGCAGCGCGCCACGTGATCGCGAGTGAGAAGCTCGGGCGGGCGGCGGGCATTGCGGTCGCCCTGGGTGTATCGAAAGCCTTCGTCCTCGTTGTCGGCGGTCTGATCCTTATAGAGGTCGGGTATGTCGTCGAACATGAAGCGGCGGCCTTCGCTGTTGCGCAAGACGCCGCCATCGCCGCGCACGCCTTCGGTTACGAGGATGCCGCGAACGCTGATGGGCCAAACCATGCCGGTGGGATGAAACTGCACGAACTCCATGTCGAGCAGGTCGGCGCCGGCGCGGAAAGCCAGGGCGTGGCCGTCGCCGGTGTACTCCCAACTGTTGCTGGTGACCTGGTAGGCGCGGCCGATGCCGCCGGTGGCGAGCACCACGGCTTTGGCGGGCCATACGATGAAATGGCCCTTTTCGCGGTCGTAGCCGAAGGCGCCGGCGATGCGGCCGGAATCGAGAAGCAGGCTCAGGACGGTGCATTCCATGTGGACGTCCATGCCGCTGTGGATGCCGTGGTCCTGGAGGGTGCGGATCATTTCGAGGCCGGTGCGGTCGCCGACGTGGGCGAGGCGGGGGTAGCGGTGGCCGCCGAAATTGCGCTGCAAAATGCGGCCGTCTTTGGTGCGGTCGAAAAGGGCGCCCCAGGCTTCGAGTTCGCGCACGCGGTCGGGCGCCTCGCGGGCGTGCAGCTCGGCCATGCGCCAGTTGTTGAGATACTGGCCGCCGCGCATGGTGTCGGAAAAGTGGACCTGCCAGTTATCGCGGTCGTCGACGTTGGAGAGAGCGGCGGCGATGCCGCCTTCGGCCATGACGGTGTGCGCTTTGCCGAGCAGCGACTTGCACACGACGCCGACTTTGACGCCGGAAGCCGCGGCTTCGATGGCGGCGCGCAGACCGGCTCCTCCGGCGCCGATGACCAGCACGTCGTAGGGATAGCGCTGGTATTCGACCATTAGAGGATTCTCCAGTCGGACCAGACGCCCATGGCGCAGAGACGGACGTAGAGGTCGGCGAATCCGACGGAACAGAGGCTGGCCCAGGCCCACTTCTTGTGCGCGCCATTGAGGCAGCTCACGCACTCGTATAGCTTGTGACGCGCGGGATGCTCGGAGAGCCGGCGGAGCGAGCCGCCGCTGAGGTGGCGGAAGGCATGACAGCCGAATATGTAACCGCCGAGGAGGATGACGTTGACGGTGAGGACCAGGCTGCCGACGCCGATGCCGAAGCCGGTGGGGAAGTCGAACGACTTGATGGCGTCCCACGCCAGGATGGCCCACACGGGGTAACACAGGCGCAGAAAATAGCGGTGGATGTTCTGGAGGATCAGCGGAAAGCGGCGCTCTCCGAGGTAGGATTTGCGTGGTTCGCCGACCGCGCAGGCGGGGGGATCGGCCCAGAAGGACTTGTAATAGGCGCCGCGATAGTAATAGCAAGTCAGGCGGAAGAGGCCGGGGATCCAGAGGATCAACAGCGCGGGGGAGAAGGGCAGAAAGCCGGGATACCAGGCGGGCTTGGGACCGAACCAGGCGTGGGGGGAATTGCCGAAGATTTCGGGTGAGTAGAACGGGGAGATGTAGGGGCCGAAGGTGTAATTGTCGCCTTGAAAGGCTGCCCAGGTGGCGTAGACGACGAACGTGCCGAGGCCAAGGAAGACGAGGAGGGGAGAGAGCCACCAAAGGTCGCGGCGCGATGTTTGGCCGAAGCGGCCATTGGTAAAGAGAACATCGGCATGGGGGGCCGGCATTGCCATGGTCTTCCCTCCTTAGTGTCTGGGAGGCAGTATATAACAAGGGAATGGGGAAGGAATATTCTGGTATGGGAGTAAAAGCCAAGAAGGCCAAGAAGGCAGACCAGGAGGTCCGCCCCACCGGCCGGCGGCCGAACAGTCACGAACGGCGGGCGGGAGTGCCTTGGGATGCATCTTATCGGGACGGGCCTGCGCCTTGGGATATTGGCCATCCGCAGCCGGCGGTCGTGCGTTTGGCATCCGAAGGCGGATTCGCGGGAGCGGTGCTCGATGCGGGCTGCGGGACGGGTGAGAACGCACTTCTGATGGCCTCGCTGGGATTATGGGTTCTGGGCGTTGACGTGGCTGAGACGGCGCTGGCGATGGCCCGAGAGAAGGCCACCGAGCGTGGGGCCACGGTTGAATTCGCCGAGGCTGATGCATTCGAGTTGCAGGGCTTGGGGCGCATGTTTCAGACGGTGTTGGACTGCGGACTGTTCCACAGCTTCGACGGCGACGAGCGAACGGAGTACGTGGCAAGTCTGGCGTCGGTGACCGAGCACGGTGGAACTCTGTATCTGTTGTGCTTCAGTGACGATGGTCCCGATACGGGACCGCACCCCGTAAGGCAGGAAGAGCTTAGAGCGGCGTTCCATTCAAGCAGTGGATGGAATGTCGCCGGGATTGCGGCGGAGCGGATTCAGACGAGATACCACGACGACAAAGGAGCACCGGCGTGGTTGGCGACAATCAAGCGGGTGTAGACGGACAACCGCTCTCTTACGTTCGCGGCTCGGTTTGCGGGCTAGTGAGCCATCGCTAAGGCTTCGGCGGTGGTCGTGGGGGCGGCGGCGGGCATAGCCAGCGTGAGGGCCATGGTGGCCCAGTCCGTGCCGGCATTTGAGATCCATTGATCGACGCCGTAAGGGAAGCCGTTGTCGAAGTAGGGCTGGAAGCCGAGCGCTCGCGAGCGGACGCACCAGGAGCCATCCTCCATTTGCGTGTTCAGCAGGAACTGCACTCCGCGGCGGTAAACGGGATCGGAGACGGGCATCCCGGCGGTTTGCAAGGCGACTAGAGTTTGGCCGGTGGCATAGGCGTTGCTTTCCATGGTGGGCATATCGGACCAGCCTCCGTCGGGGCGCTGGAGGCCCGCCAAGGCGCGCGAGGCTTCGGCGGCCGCGTCTTTCCCGGTTCCGGCCCAGGCCAAACCGAACACACGCCACACACGATCCTGAAAGGATTTCGGCTCAGTCTTCGCGAGCCAGGCGGCGGCGAGTTGGATGGATTTGGCGGAATCCGCCTGGATGGCTTTGGGCGCATAGAGCTGAAGGGCTCGCAGGACCTGCGCGGTCTGCCCCATATAGTCGGCGCAGAGCGGAGGGCGCTGATCGGTGGGCGTATAGATCCAAGTCCCGTCGGGCGTTTGGTGGTTTAGGAGATACAGGGCCACGGCGTCGGTATTGAGGTCGGGTTTGTAATGCTCGGCGTCGAGGCCCATCAGCACGTAAGCCAGCACGCCGGGGCCGAAGGTGTCTCCAAACGGCCCGCCTCCGGCGAAGTGACCCTGGTGCAGGCTCTCGCGGTTGTGCTCGAGATAGGCTGCGTTGACCTTCACCTGCGCCGCCGCGATGCGCTCGTCGACGGGCAGCCCGTTCTTTCGCGCGAGGCTGACCGTCATGGCCGTGAGGCTATTTTCGTGGCAGGAGATGCAGCCGGATTTGGGGGTGAAGCTCGCGTCCGCGCGCTGGAGCAAGGGAAGGCTGCGGGCGATGGCGGCTCGAAGGGTGGTGGCGGGGCGCGGCTTGGGGAGATCGGCGGGTTCGCCGGACGCCTCCGCGCCGGCCTTGAGCAGCGCCTCCACGACGGGCGTGTTGCCGAACCACCGGGCGAGATCGAGCGGCGCAAGGCCGGAGTCTTTGGATTGCTCATGCTTGACCCGGGAGTTGACGTTGGCGCCGCGCTCGATGAGCAGCTTCACCACGTCCACCGGGAGAAGTTCGGAAGCGGCGGCGTACTGAAGCGGGGTGCGACCGGTTGGATCGAAGGCATTGACGTCGGCGCCACGGTCGAGGAGCATGCGGATCGTGCCGGCATCGGCGAATGTGGCAACGCCCTGGAGGGCGCCCGTGAAGTCATCCTTTCCGGGATTCGTCTTGAGAACCAGGTCCACGCACTTCGCGCAGTTCTGGTTCAGCGCCATGGCGAGCGCCACGCCGGTGGCGCCGGGAGCTTTGAGATTGGCGCCACGGCTCATCAGCAACTGCATGGTGTCCGCGTCGGCCGCCAGCGCGGACTGAATGAGCGGAGAGGATTCGCCGGCGGGATTCGCGGTGGGATTCGGCTCGGCGCCGCGATCGAGGAGCAACTTGACGAGGGCGATGTTGCCGGGGCGGCCGGCGGCAATCATCAACGGCGTGCGCGCGTCATCCGACTGGGCGTTGACGTCCGCGCCGTGAGCCAGGAGGACGCGGGTTTTTTCCATGTCGGCGGCGGCCCACATGAGGGCGGTGGCTTTGGCGTCGTTGCGGGCATTGGGGTCGGCGCCCTTTTTCAGGAGTTGATCGAGAAACGCGGCGTCGCCATAGAGGGCGGCGTACATGAAGGGCGTGGAACCTTCGGGACCGCGCGCGTTGAGGAGCTTGGCGTCCTGCGCGACAAACTTGAGGAAGGCCTGACGGTCGCCGGCGCGCAATGCATCGACCATGGCGACGGCTTTGGGGTTGAGGGGAGGGAGATCGGCCTCATTGGCGAGCGCGTCGGGCCAGTCGGCGCCCTGGTCGATCCAGGCCTTGATGACGGCGATTTGTTCCGGCTTGAGCGCCCCGGTAGGCGGCATTTGCGGACCGAAGTCGTTGCCGGTCAGGCGGTGATAGAGCAAGCTGTTGGCAGTATTGCCCGGGACGACGCGGCGAAGGCCGGGCTTCAAAACGGAGCTTCTGCGGTCGAGCCGCAGGCCGTTCATTTGCTGGGCGGCGCCGTGGCAGCCGGTGCAATTTTGGCGGAATAACGGCTGGACATCCCGGGCGAAATCGATTTTCGCGGGGGTCTGGGCGAAGGCTGCCGCAGCCAGGAACACGGCTAAGGACGCGGAAACGGCGTACTTTACGAACATAAATCCCCTCCGAACGCGAAGCGCTTGGGGCGAGTATATCAAAAAACTGGGGGAGGGGTAAAAAAGTCGGGCCGCGGGCGGGGGTGGTTCGTACTTATCCTGTGAAGAGAGATGGCAGCCGCCGCCAAGGTCGCGACGCCGGTTTCGGGGGATTTTGAAGGAATCGTGCGCGAACACCAGTCGATGGTGTTCAGCATCGCTTACCATTTTCTGCACGACCGGCCGGCGGCGGAGGAACTTTCGCAGGACGTTTTTTTGCAGCTTTATAAGGGCATGGGGGCGTTGGAATCGGCCGAGCATGTGAAGCGGTGGCTGCGGAGGGTGACGACCAACCGGTGCATCGATCAATGCCGGCGGAGCAAGCTGATGCCGCGGATCGGCCTGGATCAGGTTGCGGAGCCGGCCATTCCGGCGGGTTTGCCGGACCTCATGCTGAGCCGGGCGCTGGGGCAACTGGTGGCCTCGCTGCCGGGAAATTGGCGGGCGCTGGTGATTTTGAAGTACCAGGAAGAGATGGAGACCGAGGAGATTGCGCGGGCGCTTAATATGCCTGTGGGCACGGTGAAGAGCCAACTATCGCGCGCGCTGGATTTTCTGCGGGAGAAGGCGTCCCGCGTATTGGGAGAAAGCGAATGAGCCGATTGGACGATGCGCTGCGGGAAGCGATGCGGCGCGAGACGCCGCCGGGAGGGTTCGCCGAGCGCGTCATGGCACGGGTGCAGGCGGCGCCGGAACCGCGCACGTGGGCTGGCTGGCTGGCGGCGTTCCGGCGGCCGCAGTTGCGCTGGGCGACCGCGCTGGCGGCGGTGGTGTTGGTTGTGGGCACGGCGGGGTATCGCAACGAAATGCAGAAACGGGCGGAGGGAGAACGCGCAAGGGACCAGGTGATGCTGGCGCTGCGGATTACAGGCGGAAAACTGCGGATGACGCAAGAGGCGGTGCGGCGGATCGGTTACGCACCAAGGGAGCAATAGGAGAATCATGCGAATCGCAATCGTAATGGTGGCGGCCATGCTGGGCGCGGCGTGGGCGCAGGAGATCAAGATGCCGCCGGCATTTGACAAACTGGCGGCGAAGGCGCAGGAAACGGTGGACGTCACGCTGGACAGCAACATGTTGCAGCTTGCCGGCAAGTTCCTTTCGGACAAAGACGCGGACCAGGCGAAGGCGAGGAAAATCATCGCCGGGCTGAAGGGAATCACGGTGCGGAGCTTCGAGTTCGCCAAGGAAGGCGAATACAGCATGACGGACGCGGACGCGTTACGCGAGCAACTGAAGGCGCCGGGGTGGTCGCGCATTGTGAACGTGACGTCGAAGGACGAGAACACGGAGATCTACCTCAGGCAGGCGGAGGGATCGCAGATTGGCGGGATGGTGGTGATCAACGCCGAGCCTAAGGAGTTGACCATCGTGAGCCTGAGCGGGACGATTTCGGTGGACGATCTGAGCGCGCTTGCGGGTCAGTTCGGCATCCCGGAGGCGGTGGAGAAGGCCGTGCCATCGAAGAACAAGGGGAAGGAGGAAGAATGAGAGCGCGGCTGATTGCCCTGCTACTGGCGGCATCGGCCGCGGGCTTCGGCGCGGACCGGGATTTCGACCGCCTGGTAAGCGCGGTGGAAGCGCGGTTTGGCGTGCGGCAAACGCACATTCCGCTGATGGGCGTGGCCAACATGTTCGTGAAAGTGGCGCGTCCCGCGGGCGCGGCGGGCTTTCGGCTAGCGGTCTTTGAGGACCTGAAATTCGACGCCGATGGCGACGGCGCGGCGCTCGACCGCATCATGGCCAGCGCGTCCGAGGGCTTGCACCCGGTGGTGCGCGTGCGCTCGCGACGCGACCGCGAGTGGACCTATATTTACACGGGAGAGGCCGGCAAAATTACCGATATGCTGATTGCGACTTTTGGCGCAGGCGAGGCCACCGTGGTGGAGGTGCAACTGAGCATGGACGCGCTGGTGAAGGCGCTTGGGGACCCCTCGCGGACGGGCAAGTTGTTTGGGCAGTAGCGGGGGAGGGAGAGCCCCAGGGGCGTCGGGACTACAAGAGAATGGCAGGCGGAAGCGCCTGCCCCACCTGCCCCACCCCACCTGACCGGTACATTGGAAGGTTAATTGCTAGTAGTCATGGCGGGTACCGGTTATGTCTTTCATATCCCTGTTAGTGGCGCTGGTTATTGTGGGAATTATCGCGTGGCTCGTCAACACTCAGATCCCGGTGGCGGCACGCATCAAGGGCATTGTGAATCTTGTTCTGGCTCTGACCGCCGTGGGCATTGTATTGGGTATCATTAACACTTACGTGCCGATGGCTGGAAGCATCAAGGCGATTTTAAACATCGTCGTGATTGCGGAAACGTGCGTCGGAGTTTTGGATGCGTTGGGTCTCTGGAAGAGGACGCTCAGATTCTGGAGTAATCTCACCGGGCACGCGGGGCATCGGACCGCCCATTGACGAGCGCTTTGGCGTTATACTGGGAGCGTAGTAGCGGTGGAGTTCGCGTAACGCCGTTCCAAACGGCCAATGACTCCTACAGTGGTTGCGCTGTGGGAGTTTTCCTGTAGCATCCCCACACAAATCACAAGACAGCCAGTTAAGGAGGCTATCCGATTGGACAGATACTTGGTGGTGCTGGCGGGCGCCGGATTGGGAGGCGTGACGCGGTACGCATTGAGCACGTGGATTATGGCGCGGTCCGGGGTGCGGTTTCCGCTGGGCACGTTCCTCATTAACGTCAGCGGGTCGTTCCTGATCGGCCTGCTGATGGCGCTGTTGTCGGAGCGCATGTCGCCGCATCCGAACTGGCGGCTGTTCCTGGCGGTAGGAGTACTGGGCGGTTACACTACGTTTTCGGCCCTCGAGTACGAGACCCTGCAGGCCGTCCGGGATGGTGATCGGTGGATGGGCCTGCTCTATATGTCGGGCAGCGTGATCTTCGGCTACCTGGCGGTCTGGCTGGGCTCGGCTCTGGTCCCGCGCCGATAATGGATACGGAGGCGCAATGCTGACCAAAGGCCCCGCAAAGAAGGTTACGATCTTCGTCAACGAAGACAGCCAGCATCACATGATGGCTCTGCACGACTCCATCATGACGTTTCTCATGCACAAAGGAGTGGCCGGCGCCACGGCCACGCGGGCCTACGCGGGTTTCGGTTCTCACCGGTTGCTGCACACCCCCCATGTGGAGGCGCTGGCGGAGCACTTGCCGGTGCGGATCGAGTTCATCGAGACGGCCGAGAAAGTGGACGAAATCCTGCCAACGCTTTACGAAATGGTGAACGACGGTTTGATCGAGGTGCAGGAGACCCAAGTGGTCAAGCTGGCCCGCAAATCGTCCAAGCCGGAACCCCACATGGAGCACGAGCGGCAGCAGGGACCGGCGAGGCTCATGCGCGTCTACCTGGGCGAATCCGACCGCTGGCACGATGAGCCGCTGTACGACGCCATCGTGAAGAAGCTGCGCATGCTGGGGATCGCGGGCGCCACGGTGTATCGGGGGATTCTCGGTTATGGGGCGAAGGGACACGAGCGCAAGCGCAGTTTTTTCCACCCAGTACGCGATGTGCCGGTGATGATCTCCGTGGTGGATACGAGCGAGAAGATCGGCGTGGCGGCCGAGGCGATCGAGCCGATGCTCGAAGACGGCTTGATTGTGCTTTCCGACGTTGAGATGGTTCGGTTGGTTCGCAGCCACAGTGTCACGGAGGCGCCCGATGCGGCAGGAACAGCCCGGTAGACTATTGCGCATACACGTTTCGGAAAACGACCGGTTTCAGGGCAAGCCGCTCTACGAGGCAATTGTAGCCAGGTGCCGTGAGATGAAGATCGCCGGAGCGACGGTCTACCGGGGACTCGAAGGCTACGGAGAGACCGCGGAGATGCACAAGTCGCACTTGACGCGGCATGAGCAGCCGATCGTGATTTCGATTGTCGATACGGCGGAGAGTTTGAGCGCGTTGATTCCGGTGGTGGAACAGATGATGGACACCGGACTGATGGCCATGTCGGACGTGCAGGTGATTCGGGTGCAGAAGAAGGCTGCCGCGGATGAAGGCGCGGGCGACTGAGATTCCGGATGCGATCGGCGCGGTCGAGGAACTGTGCCGGCGGCACGGGATTTCGGCGCTCGACGACTTCCTGGAAAGCTGCCGCGCATTCGCGGAAGAGAAGACGCTGAACATCGCGGTGCTGGGGCGCTTCAAGGCCGGCAAGAGCAGTTTTCTCAATCATCTGTTGGGGCGGGCGGTGCTGCCGGTGGGAGCGATCCCGGTGACGTCCGTGGTGACCGAGATCGAGTGGGGGGACGGCGAGCGGGCGGAGGTTCTGTTCGTGGATGGCCGCACGGAAGCGGCGCCGGTGGAGCGGATCGGCGATTTCATTTCGGAAAGCCGGAACCCGGAGAACCGGAAACAGGTGGCTCGCGTGCGTGTGGAGCTGCCCTCGATGGAGCGCTACCGGGGGATTCGCTTCGTGGACACGCCCGGCCTGGAGAGCGTCTTCGAGCACAATACGGACGCATCCCTTGAGTGGCTTCCCAATGTGGGACTGGCGCTGGTGGCGGTGGGCGTGGACCCGCCTCTCTCGCAGCACGACATCGAGCTGATCCGCAATTTGAGCCGGTACACGCCCAACATTTCGCTGCTGCTCACGAAGGTGGACGTGCTCGACGAAAACGAGCGCGTGCAGGTGCGGGAGTTCGTGGGGAAGCAACTGGCGCGCTATTGGAACGGCGCCGTGCCCATCTTCCCGTACTCGGTGCGGCCGGGGTTCGAAGATCTGCGCGCGGAGCTGGAGGGGAGCCTGCTGTCACGGGTTCAGGCCGGCGCGGGCGAGCAGCGGGGCGCCATTCTTTTGCACAAGGTGGATTCGCTGGTGAGCGAGTGCGCGGGCTATTTGAACGTGGCGCTCAAGGCGGCGGAAGTGGCCGATTCGGAGCGCGAAGACCTGCGGCGCACGATCCTGGGGCAGAAGGAATCGCTCGACGATACGCGGCTGGGACTGAAGTTGATTGTGCGGCATACGGCGGGGAGCACACGGTCCACGTTCGAGGGCTTGCTGCGGCCGGACGAGGCGCCAGTCAGGGAGAAGCTGCAGGCCGAGCTGGAGCGGCAGTTCCCGGCCTGGACGCGCAGCCTGAGCATGGCCACCGAGAGGTTCGACGACTGGATGAGCGCGGGCTTGACCCGCGAGATGGCGGAGCTATCGAGGAAGCATCGGAGGGAATTCGTGGAGCCGGTACGGCGTACTGGGCGGCAGCTTTCGCAAAGCCTGCAAGACTTCCGCAACCGGCTTTCGGAGCGGCTGCTGGAGACGCTGGGCGTGCCGCTGCGGACGACGGAGATGGAGCTGCACACGGAAGACCCGCGGTCGCCGGATGTGCGCGTGGGAAGAATTTTCGACCACAATTGGGAGCTGCTGTCGTGGGTGATCCCGATGACGCTGGTCGAGGGCGCGGTGCGGAAGCATTATCGGCGCAAGGTTGAGGACCTTGTGTTTACGAACCTCTCGCGGCTGGCGTCGCAGTGGGAGGAAATTGTGAATGTGTCGCTACGGGGGATGGAAAAGGAAGCGATGCGGAGGCTGGACGGATTGATCGGGACCATCGAGAAACTGATGGCATCGGCAGGGGAACGGGCGCCGGAGATTCGGGCGGACATCGAGCGGCTGGAAGGGGTTCGGCGGAGGCTGAACGGGGGAAGCGGAGCGGACCTCCTGATTGTCTCGAGAACGGAATCGAGCAACAAGAAGGCAGACCAGGAGGTCCGCCCCACTAAATTAGCGGCCGAAGGCGGAACGGCCGGCGAAACGGGCCTGCGATCCTAATTCCTCCTCGATGCGGAGGAACTGGTTGAACTTCGCGACGCGCTCGCTGCGGCAGCCGGAGCCGGTTTTGATGTGACCGGCGCCGGTGGCTACGGTGAGATCGGAGATGAAGGTGTCTTCGGTTTCGCCGGAGCGGTGGGACACGAAGCAGCGGTAGCTGTTGCGGGCGGCCAGCTCCATGGCATCCAGGGTCTCCGTTACCGAGCCGATCTGGTTCAGCTTGATGAGGATGGAATTGGCGATTCCCTTGTCGATTCCTTCGCGCAGAATCTTCGGGTTGGTGCAGAAAACATCGTCGCCGACCAGCTCAATTTTCGATCCAAGCGTGGTGGTGAGATCCTTCCAGCCGCCCCAATCGTTCTCGCCCATGCCGTCTTCTAGCAGAATGATGGGATACTGATTGGCCCACGATTCCCAGATTTTGATGAGCTCCTGGGAGGTGATGGCTTTCTTGGTGGATTTGAAGAGGACGTACTTGCCGTCGTCCCACATCTCGCTGGCCGCCGGGTCGAGGCAGATGGAGATGTCTTCGCCGGGCTTGTAGCCGGCCTTCGCGATGGCTTCGAGGATCAGCTCGACGGCCTCGTCGTTCGATTTCAGATCCGGCGCGAAGCCGCCTTCGTCTCCGACGGCCGTGCTGTAGCCCTTGGCATTCAGGACTTTCTTCAGCGCGTGGAAGGTCTCCATGCCCATGCGGATGGATTCCTTGAAGGAGGGTGCGTGGTGCGGGGCGATCATGAACTCCTGGAAGTCCACCGTGTTGTCGGCGTGCTTCCCGCCATTGAGAACGTTCATGCAGGGAACCGGCAGGACGCTGGCATTGGCGCCGCCCAGGTAGCGGTAGAGCGGCAGATCGTGGGAGTTGGCGGCGGCGCGGGCGGCGGCCATGGAGACGGCCAGGATGGCGTTGGCGCCGAGTTTGGCCTTGTTGGGGGTTCCATCGAGCGCGATCATGGCCGCATCGAGGCCGCGCTGATCGGAAGCGTCGAGACCCTCGACCGCGGGGCGGATCAGCGTATCGATATTGCCGGCGGCCTTGGAGACGCCTTTGCCGCCGTAACGGGATTTATCACCGTCCCTCAATTCCACGGCTTCTTTTTCGCCGGTCGAGGCGCCGGACGGGACGGCGGCGCGCCCGAAGCTGCCGTCGGCGAGAACGACGTCCGCTTCCACGGTCGGATTGCCTCGAGAATCCAGGATTTCGCGGCCCTTCACGTCAATGATCGATGTCATGAATGATTTCCTTTCTACGATTGCAAGTGTGGGACTCAAGGAAGTTACGAGTAAATTCCGGAACACTCACTATATCGCAAGTTGCGCGCGCCGGCCGGGAGGAAAGGCAGAAGAAGAAAAGGGCAGATCAGGAGGTCCGCCCTACCTGACCGTCAACTCAAAATCCAGCACGAGGACCAGTGCGTCCGCAGTAACGCGGATCTCGGGGACTTTGAAGTTGCGTAACGAACGCGGGTATAGAGGCAAGATCGCGGCATCTTCCAAGGCGCTCTGAAATTGCGCGGAAATGGGGTAACGGAAATCGCGCCCGAGGCTGGAAGCCAGGACGGGGCAGACGCGGCGGATGTAATACCCGGATTTCTTGTCGCTGCTGACGGTGACGCCCGCGAGCGCGATGTAGCCGTCGCGAAACTGGGGAGTCGCCACGATGGTCAGGTCGAAGGCGTCCCCCATCCCGACGCATTGCCCGAACATGTTGAGCGCTGAACGCCCGGTGAAACGGGCATGGATATTCAGCTTCCCGTCGCCGCCGCTCACTTGCGGTTTCTCCAGATAGGCGAAGTTGCACTTGTTGGTCTTGTCGTTGTGGACGTAGCGCCGGCCGTCCTGCGTGAATACCTGTTGCCCGAGCATGCGCTCCAAGGCGCCGAACTGGATGTGCAGCTCCACGGCGGAAGCGGCGCCGGCAGCGAGGAGAAACAGGCAGAGTGAGCGAAGGTTCACAGAAAACCTACGGGCATAGGTCTTAACCGGCCGGCTCGTCGTTGCCGATGTCCCACATGGCTTCAAGGTCACGCTGGCTGTAGGCCCGGAAGGCGATCAGGGTATTGGTGGCTTCGATACCCGGGACCTTTTGCACGCTCCCGGCCACCAGGTCGGCCAAGCCGTCATGATTGGGCACACGCGCCACAGCGACGAGGTCATACGATCCGGCGACGGAATAAGCCTCGGTAATGCCCGGCAGCCCGATCAGCGCCTGCGCGACCTCAGACGTGCGTCCCTGCGCTGTGTTGATCAGAACGATTGCCGTTACCATAATCCTCCGTTTCATTCAGACGGCCCCGGCGCCACATTGCCCCGATTCTATCAGACGGAGCACGGAGGGTATCACTCACGCTGCTCCTTTTCTCCCCACGGTTTCATAAAGAGCGACGATGTTGGCGGTCGGCGTATTCGCCTGGATGTTGTGGCACGGGGCCACGATGTAGCCTTTGCATTTGGAAAAGAGGGCGAGATTCTCTTCGACCTCGCGGCGCACGCCGGCGGGGGTTCCGAATGGAAGGGTCTGCTGGTTGTCGATGCCGCCGTGGAAAACGACGCGGGCGCCGAAATCGCGGGCCAGATTGGCGCGGTCCATGCCGCGGCAGCGCCATTGGATGGGATTCAGAATGTCGATGCCGATGTCGAGCAGGTCGGGGATTAGGGGGCGGATCGCGCCATCGTCGTGGTGGAAGACGCGAACGCCGTGGCGATGCGCGAGGTCGACGATGCGGCGGAGGGTGGGGCGGAGGAAACGGCGGAACAGCGCGGGGCTCATGAGGAGGGATTCCTGCGTGCCGAGATCTTCCGCGACATAGACGAGGTCGATGAGATCGCCGGCCTCGGTGAGTATCCGTTCGAACAAGCGCTCGTGAGCGGCGTGGATGCAGGCGAGAGCCGCTTCCGCGATGGCCGGACGGTCGATGAGATCGGTAAGCGCGCGCTCCATGCCGCGCATGCGGCTATAGAGATAGAAGGGTTCGTAGGAGCCGCACAGGATGGGGTAATCTTCCCAGGCGAGCGCCTGCTCGCGAATGCCGGTCAGGTCCCACTCTTCGGGGTCCGGCCACGGGAAGCGCTCGATATGGGAGGGAGTCTCGGCGGCTTCGAGCGGGCCGCTCACGACCTCGCGGTAGACGCCGGATTCGTAGGCGATTTCGCGAGTCGCGATGCCCCAGATGCTGAAGAGGGATTGCAGATGCCAGTCGGTTTCCACGGCTCGCGGATGGCGCGGCGCGAGGTGGATGCACTTGTCCACTCCCAGGCAATTCCAGAGAGCGCGTTCGTCCGGACAATTCAGGTCGCGCAGCAGGCGGGCGGTTACTTCGGCGGTGGCCCAGTAATCGCAGGGAGGGCGGTCGGGGAAGCGGCCTTCGAGAGAAGCCATCCAGCGCTCGCGCGGCGAAATGGCGGACATTGGATCGATTGTAACGGAAGGACGCGGGGGGGTGGCAGGCGAAAGCGCCTGCCCCACAGGCTAAAAGATTACAGAAGAAGGCAGGCCAGGAGGCCCGCCCCACTGGGGGATAGAATAGGGAGATAACCATGACGGAAACCTCGCAGGATTTCTATCGCATCCAGAAGCTGCCACCATATGTGTTCGCGGTGATCAACGAGATGCGGGCAAAGGCGCGCGCGGCGCAGATCGACATCATCGATCTGGGGATGGGGAATCCCGATGGGGCCACGCCGCGGGTGGTGGTGAGCAAGCTGGTGGAAGCGGCCCGTAACGCGCGCAATCACCGGTATTCGCAATCGCGCGGCATTCCCAAGCTGCGGGAGGAGATTGCGAAACGCTACCAGACGAATTACGGCGTGGAGATCGACCCCGAGACGGAGGCCATTGTCACCATCGGCGCCAAGGACGCGCTGGCGCACCTGCTTTTCGCCACCGTGGGACCGGGCGATACGGTGGTGTCGCCGAATCCCGCGTACCCGATTCACCAATACGGCGTCATTATGGCGGAAGGCAATGCCTGCATGCTTCCCATGCCGGACGCGGGCACGTTTCTCAACCGGTTGGAGGACGTTTACCGCACGGCTTCGCCCAAACCGAAGCTGCTGCTGATTTCCTTCCCGCACAACCCGACCACCACCTGCGTGGACCTGGATTTTATGCGCGAGATTGTGCGCCTGGCGCGCGAACACGGCACGCTGATCGTGCACGACTTCGCCTACGCCGATCTGGGGTTCGACGGTTACACGCCTCCCAGCATCCTGCAGGTAGAGGGCGCGAAAGAGGTGGCGGTCGAGATTTTCTCCATGTCCAAGAGCTACAACATGGCGGGATGGCGGGTGGGGTTCTGCCTGGGCAACCGGAAGATGATCGGGGCACTGGCGCGGATCAAGAGCTACCTGGATTACGGCGTGTTCCAGCCGATTCAGATCGCCTCGATTATTGCGCTGCGGGAATGCCAGGAAGAGACGCACAAGATCCGCGACATTTACCAGAAGCGGCGGGACGTGCTGGCGCACGGATTGCAGCGCGCCGGATGGCCCGTGGAGAAGCCGCGCGGCACGATGTTCCTTTGGGCGCCGGTGCCGGAGCGGTATCGGGAAGGCGGGTCGCTCGAGTTCTGCAAGCTGCTGCTGGACAAAGCGCTGGTCGCGGTTTCGCCGGGAATCGGATTCGGTCCGCTGGGCGAGGGATACGTACGCTTCGCGCTGGTGGAGAACGAACAGAGAATCCGGCAGGCCACGCGGGCGATCGGGCAGTTTCTGAAGAGCTGAACCGCGGGCCGGGAGGTGGCCGTGAGCGAGAAGACGGTGGGCAGGAACGCGCCCTGCCCGTGCGGCAGCGGCAAGAAGTATAAGCACTGTCACCTGGCCGCGGACGAAGCGGCGGAGGCTGAGCGACACGCGCCGGCTATCCCACGCGCGCCGGATTTTTGGGAAAAGAACCGAAGCATTCTAGGGCCGCCGCAGGTCCGTTCGGATGAGGTTGGGCCGCATCGGCAGTGATTTCGGCTTGAACATTCGCCTTAGCCATTCGGATCCGCAAGGGTCTTGATGAATTTTGGTTGCCAAGAAGGCAGGCCAGGAGGCCCGCCCCACTAAAGCGCGATAATGGATGCCATGCAGAACATTCTTCCGGTATTCTGTTTTGCGGCGGGGCTGGCGCTGGCGTGGTGGCTGTTGCGGCGGCGCGCGAAGGATGCGGAGAATGCGTTCAAGGCGTTATCGGCCGACGCCCTGGCGCGCAATAACCAGGCGTTTCTGGAACTGGCGCGGGCGGCTTTGGCGCAGACGCAGGAGGCAGCGCGCGGCGACCTGGAGAAGCGGCAGCAGGCCATCGGAGAGCTGGTGGCGCCGGTGCGCGCGTCGCTCGAAGGCATGGCGGGCAAGATCCAGGAGCTGGAGAAGGCCCGCGTGGGCGCGTACGCCACGCTCAGCGAGCAGGTGCGCAGCCTGATCGAAACCCAAACCCAACTGCGCTCGGAGACCGGGAAGCTGGTGACGGCGCTGCGAACGCCGAGCGTGCGCGGACATTGGGGCGAGATCCAGTTGCGGCGGGTGGTGGAGATGGCCGGCATGTTGGACCACTGCGATTTCGAGACGCAAGCATCGGTCACATCCGAAGAAGGCCGGCTGCGCCCCGATATGCTGGTGCGGCTGCCGGGCGGCAAGAGCATCGTGGTGGACGCCAAGACGCCGCTGGGCGGGTACCTGGAGGCTCTGGAGGCGCCCGACGAACAGACGCGATGCGCCCGCATGGCGGACCACGCGCGACAGGTGCGCGCGCACATGACGGCGCTGGGGCGCAAATCCTACTGGGAGCAGTTCGACCACGCGCCGGAATTCGCGGTGCTGTTTCTGCCGGGCGAGTGCTTCTTCAGCGCGGCGCTGGAGAACGACCCCTCGCTGATCGAGTTCGGAGTGGAGCGGAACATCATCCTGGCGACTCCGACCACGCTGATCGCCTTGCTGCGGGCGGTAGCGTATGGGTGGCGGCAAGAGAAGTTGGCGGAGAACGCGGCGGAAATCAGCGCCCTCGGCAAGGAGCTTTTCAAGCGGCTCTCGGATATGGGAGACCATCTGAACAGGGTGGGCAAGGGATTGGAGCGGGCCGTGGAAGCGTACAACAGCGCGGCGGGATCGTTTGAAAGCCGCGTGATGGTGACGGCGCGCAAATTCGGGGATTTAAAAACGGCGCCGCTGGGCGTGGAAATCGCGCCATTGGAACAAGTGGAGAAGATCCCGCGGATGCTGCAATAGCGATTTTGGCCGACGCCCTTGAGTTATACTCGTTCTTGAATGAACTGGAGTTCGCTTGCCATACTCTAGCGGCTTTGGGTTTATTTCTGTCCGCTCAATCCTGTCGATTCTAATGCTGGCGTAGCTCAGTTGGTAGAGCATCTGATTTGTAATCAGAGGGTCGGGGGTTCAAATCCCTCCGCCAGCTCCAATCTCACCCGATTTTGGATACCAGCATATTGAGATACGCCGGTACGCCTGCGTCGCCTTCCCTCGGAGCCCAGGGCGCAAAATCCTTGTCGTTAGCGGCCGAATACGGTCCCGGCTTGACCTCGTAGCAGACCACGTGGGGAGTGAGGACGGCGACCGTGTGCCAGATGCCGGGCTGAACGTCTATCCCTATCGGATCGCGGCCCAAGGTGTGGGTGGTGGCGATCTCGCCGGAGTCGTTAAACGTGAAAAACGCCAGTTCACCGTCGAGAACCAGGAAGGACTCGGCCTTTGGCGGATCGATGTGGCGATGCGGCGCGATATAGGTACCCCGCGCCATCACATTCAGGAATCGATGAGGGTTGTCCTCCATGCCTTCGTGAAAGTTGTGGTTCGTGCGCAATCGCGGACTCTGCTTCGCGCGCTCAACAAGAGACCGAATCAGGTTAGCGTCCAGTAGCTGTATGGCATCCGGCATTTCTCCATCATGACGGTCACCGCCGAGGGGCCGCAAGTCGCCTTGCGACGGCTCCGGATGCCGGGATCGAGAATGCCCGCAAGGATGCGGGCAGCGCCGCCTGGAAAGGCTGCGCCATGGGGTACATCATGCCCCGCTCAGTCCGGGGGCTCTTCGGTGTGCTCGGCGCCGCCGTTGTTGACTTCACGGAAGACGTCGTCTTTCACTTCGTTGACGCGGTCGGAATGGAGTTCGGCGACCATCCGGCGGAGGGCCACGCCGATCACGTCGCGGTGGTGGAGTTTGGCGCCGGCGGCGGCGGATAGCTCCAGCCAGAGCTGGTGGGCCAACTCGACATCCTCAGGCCATAGACGGGGCGGGTGCGGACCGAGGTTGAAGAAGACCGTGTCCTTGGGGTTGTCGGGGACAATTTCGAGCGAGAGCGGAGGGCGCGGCTCGGGAAGCTTCTCCCAATAGCGCCCGATCTGCGCGCCCTGTTCGGAGGGCGTGAGCTTGGGCGATAGACCCATGACCAGGCGGGAGGATTGCAGCCTGGCCGCCGTCTGCACGGCGGCCTCATAGGGATCCGAGCCGGGGACCACGATGAGTTGCAGGTGCTTGCCGGCTTTCTCGGCCAAGGTCACCACTTTCGTGAACACGGAGGTTTCCGCGTCGGAGAAGATTTGGCTGGCTTCAAGAGGGTGCTCGCCGGAGCCGGCTTGCGTCACTCCGCGGACGGAGAGCGCAACGATATCCATTTTGCGCGTATCGGTCTTATCCAGAATGCGGGCCAGGTGCTGCAAGCGGTTGGGATTGCGGACCGCGACGAGGACGTTGCCCGGCCGCACGTCAACCGAAGCGGCCGACACATCCTTGCGGGTGTCCAGTTGGAACTTCTCCATTTCGTGGGACGTTCCGGCCTTGCGTTTGCGGTTGTAGATTTCGGAGAATTCGAAGACCGCGAAAAACGCGATGGTGAAGCCGACGCCCGAAATGGTGGCCACCTTCTTGGTAAGCACGTTAATGATGGCGAGGCCAAACAGGGCCAGCGTGATCATCGCCAGCCCCAACGGGATTTCGACTCCGCGGATGCGGAAGTTGAGCGGCACTTTCCACTCGCGGGCGCCGGGCTGCTTGTAGCGCAGCACCAGGACCGAGAGGGCCTTCATGGCGAAGCTCCAGACCACGCCGAAAGCGTAGGCTTCGCCGAGCATGTACACGTCGCCGCGGCTGATGATAATCGTGATCAATTGCAGGATCACGATCAGGTTGATGAGGCGCGAGGTGGTACCGAACTTGTGGTGCGGGCGGCGGAACCAGTCGGGCAGCACGCCATCCTCCGCCACGCGGTTGAGCACGCCGTTCGATCCGATGATGGCGGTGTTCACGGCGCCGGAGAGTATCAGCGCTCCCACCAGCACCACGAAGGCATGAAACAGCAGGCGGGCCATTAACGGACCGGCGAGGTACATGGAGAGCCCGCCGATCAGATTGTCCAGGAACCCGACGCGGGCGGCATCCGGAATGATCATCACCGCGAAGAAGGAAACGAGCGAGGTGAAGAGCATGCTGTAGATGAAAATCACGAAGCCGGCGCGCTCCAGGTTCTTGAGCTTGGGGTAGGCGATCTCGCGGTTCACCTGCGCCAGGCTCTCTTCCCCGCTCATGGCCAGCAGCGAATGGCCCAGGCCGATCATGATGGCGATCGCCGTGATGGAAGGCGCCAGCGTGCCCTTGAGCCAGCCGAGGGCTTCGGGGCTGAACTTGAGGTTGGCCGGAACGGGAAGCGGCACGGGATTGTAGCCGTGCTTGAGAATGGTGACGATGCACCAGGCGATCAGGATCACCACCATCACGGTGGTGACCTGCATGATGCGGAGGGCTTTCTCGCTCGATTCGTGGATCCCGATGATGTTCTTGCGCCAGAAATACAGGGTGACGATGACGGCGAACACGGCCGCGAAGTACGGCGCATTCACGCGCATGCCGGCAATGTGCAGCCGCTCGCCCGTCTCATTGATGAGGCCGGCGGCATAGAGGCCGGCGCTCACGGCGCTGATGGGGCCGGTGAGCACGTAGTCGAACATGAGGGCGGATACCGAGAACTTGGCGAGGGTGCCACCCATGGCTTCGTGCACCACCTTGTACACGCCGCCGCGCACGAACATGGAACAGCTTTCGATGTAAATGGCGCGCACGGCGTAGGAGAACAGCATGATGGCCAGGATGAACCACGGCGCGGCCTTTCCCACGGCCGCCTCGGCGATGCCGCCCACATAGTACGCGGAAGAAGCCAGATCGCTCAGCACGATGGCGGCGGCGCGCCAGAAGGAGATGAAGGACAGCATTACCGTCCCGGCTACCACCACCTTGACGGCGGAGGGGCGGTTTTCAATTGTCACGAAGCATTCTCCTCAGTCACCGTGCGGAGCGTTTCAAATTGGCCTGCGAGGTAAGCGGTCGGGCTAGGGATTGAAAGCGCTGCGTTCTATCCGGGCGCCGCGCCCCGGAACGCGCTACGCGGCGCGCCTGGGGTGGAATCCGGCAACCGCCATGTTAGCATGAGGCCCAGCCGGCCGCCGGTTATGGACGGTGTGAAGGGGCAGTGCGCGCGGCGAAGTAGAGCGCCACGCCGAGGGCGATCAATAGACCGCCTAATTCGAGCGCGTCGATGGGGCCGACGGGCTCGTTGTGGCTGCGGACCACGGTGAGGACGAGCAGGGCAAGCGGCGGGACGCCAATGGCCGCCGCGCCGAACAGGCCGCCGGGAACGCGATAGGGGCGCGGCAAGCCGGGTTCGCGAATGCGCAGAGCGACGAGCGCGGCGAATTCCAGCAGGATGCTCAGGCCGGTCAGAAGAACGTCGAGCACAATCAGCTTCACAAAGGTCAGCCCCAGGCAGAGCGCCCAGGCCGCCGCGCAGGCCAGGACGGCCACCCACGGCGCGCCGGTCCGATTGCGGCGGGCGAGCGCCTTGGGCAGAAAGCCATCGACGGCCAGCACTGCCGGCAGGCGCGAGTACGCCATGGTGAGCGCATTCATTGTGCCCGCCGCTCCCAGCATGGCGGCCACGCCGATGGCGAAGGCTAACGCCATGCCGGGCGCGCTGTTGTGGAAGACGGCGCGCGCCACGTCGGCCCAACCGCCCGATCCCCACGCGTTGGCGTCGAGACCGGTAGCGGCGACGGCGGCGATGGGAATCACATACGTGGCGGCCACCAGGGTCACCCCGCAGAGCATCGCCAGGGGATAGGTGCGCTGGGGGCGGTCCACCTCGCCGGCGATGGTGGAGGTATTGTCCCATCCCATGTAATTCCACATGGCGACCAGAATGCCGCCGAGGATATCCACCTTATACAACGGGGCAGCGGGCGCGCCGGCATGGGCGCGGTGGAGGACCGCATAACCCGCCAACACGGCGAACGGTCCCAGGAGCAGGATCCCCATGACCACGGAACTAACGCCCACGGTCCTGGCGCCAAACAGGTTCCAGGCCGCGCAGCCCGCTACCAGAGCCACGGCGATCCCGATGCCGCGTCCACCGGCGGTGAGGGACGGCGCGAAATGGCCCAGATAGGCCACGAATAGGGTAGGGTAGATGGCCATATCGAACAGGCTGCCGGTGAGCGAGAGCCAGGCCTCCTGAAATCCCCAGAAGCGGCCCAGGGCGCGCGCGACCCAGACGTAGTAGCCGCCCTCTTCGGGAAGAGCGCTGGCCAGCTCGCCGACCATGAGGGCGGTGGGCAGACTCCATAGGAGTGGCGTGACCAGCAGGATGAGGATGGCTCCGGAGTAACCGGCTTTGGAGACGATATCTTCGAGACCAAAGGGGCCGCCGGCGACGATGAAATACGCCGCGGCGATGAGCGGAACCAAGGTCATCTTCCGGGAGCGCATAAGGGCGATTAGACCACGGAAGCGAGTGGGCGAATACGCTTGCGCCGGGATGAGTCATGCGCAGGGTAGCGCTTGGCGCCCGCGCCGTCTTACACTAGTCGCTTCGATGCGGATAGAAATCAATCACAAAGAGGTCGCGCCAGGGGTGGTGGCGATCGCGATTGCGGGTAGAGTGACGATGGGGCCTTCGAGCGAGCCGATTCCCCGCCTGGTGGATGACTTGCTGCGGCAGGGGACGCGCACCGTCGTGTTCGATCTGGCCGGCGTGACCGGCATCGACAGCACGGGAATCGGGCGCTTCATCTCCAGCTACAACAAGATCATGGCCGCCGGATGCGAAATGCGCATGGCGGGGGCGGCGGGGCACGTCTTCGAGGCCTTTCACATCAGCTTGTTGGATACGGTTTTCTCGTTCCACGAGAGCGTAGATGCGGCATTGAACAAGCTCTAGGCGGGGCGGGCCTCCTGGCCTGTTTTCCGGGCGAGGATTATCGAGAAGAAGAAGGCAGGCCAGGAGGCCCGCCCCACACGGAGCGATAAAGAAACCTGGGAATCGGGACTCTAGCGCCCCGGCGTGCGCGATACTGAAACCTGTGAACTGTTCCGACGTCGGCGGGAACCTGCGGGAATCGTTTCGCGCCATCGCGGCCAGCCGCGGGCCGGGAGAGATCCGCGAACTGGCGGGCGTCAGCATCGCCTCGGCGGGAGTAACGTTTCAAATGTTCAATGCGGCGTTCCTCTCGTCGCCGGTTCTTTCCGAAAGCGAACTGGCGCAACGAATTCTGCTGGCCTCATTGCACTTTGGCGCGCGCAGGCAGGAGTGGGCCTATTGGGTTTCGGACGACTGGCTGGAGGGCAAGGCGCGGAGCCGGTCGCGGCAGGTCTTCGAAAGCTACGGCCTGCGTCATTCGGTGGACCTTCCGGGCATGGTGGCGGAACGCGTCAAGCCGCCGGCGAGGCCGCTGCCGCGAATCGAGGTGCGGCGGGTGCGGGAAGCCTCCGCCCGCGACGCGTTCTGCGGGATTGGGTCGACCTGCTTCCACGTGCCCTTTTTGTGGTTCCAGGAGGTCTTCGACAGCGAATCCGTGTGGGAGCGTTTCGCCGGCTACGTGGGTTATGTCGATGGCGAACCCACCTCCACGGCGGCGACGGTGATGGGCTGCGACGCCGTGGGAGTGTACAACGTGGCCACCTTGCCGGATAGACAGCGGCTCGGGTACGGTGAAGCCGTGATGCGCTACGCGCTGGAGGACGCCCGCCGGGAGCACGGCATTGAGCGCAGCATCCTGCAATCGACGCCCGCGGGCTACAAGCTTTACGAGCGCATGGGCTACCGGACGGTCACTAAGGTGGCTGTGTACGCGGCGTAGGTGGGCGGGGCTCCCGGCATGTTGCCATGGGCGAGCAGGGCGAATAAGAAGGCAGGCCAGGAGGCCCGCCCCACATGCCATACTGAGATTCTGTTTCCATGAACCCGCCGGAATCCGTTCTTTCGCGCGCCGCGCGCTGGCTGACGTTCGGGTCGGCCGCATCGATCCTGTTTTCGATCGCGGTTTCCCAGATCCTGCTGGGGCTGGCCCTGGCCGCGATGCTGTTGTCCGGCGACAAGCCGCGGCTGCCACGAATTAAGTGGCCGCTGGCGCTGTTCATGTTGGGAACGCTGCTCTCGCTAGCGTTCTCGGGCGATCCGGTGAGGTACGGCTGGCCGCAGGTGCGGAAGTTCTACGTGTTTCTCGAATTGCTGGTGGTGTTCTCCTGTCTGCGGAATCTGAAGGTGGTCCGATGGCTTTTTCTCACCTGGGCGGGGATCGGCGCCATCACCGCCGCGCGCGGTTTCGTGCAGTTCGCCGGGAAGGTGGAGGAGGCCCACCGGCTCGGGCAGGATTTCTACAACTACTACGTGATCGAGCGGATTACCGGGTTCACGAGCCACTGGAACACATATTCGGCCGAGGAGATGTTCGCGCTTATCATGGTGGCCGCGCTGCTGATGTTTGCGCCGCGCGCGCGCCGCGAATGGATCTGGGCTGCGTGCGGGGGGCTCGCCGCCATCGCCGTGGTATTGTGCGAGACGCGAGGAGTCTGGATTGCCACTGGCGTGGCGACGGTCTACCTGGTTGCGTTCTGGCGGCCGTGGCTGCTTGCGCTCGTTCCGGTCGCGATTGCGCTGGTCTACGCCGTTGCCCCCGCGCCGGTACAGGAGCGCTTCACCTCGATCATGCGGCCGAGCAGCATCGATTCCAACCGGTTCCACCAGATCGCCAGGAACGCGGGCATGGCGATGATCGAGAAGCACCCGCTGTTGGGCATCGGACCGGACGGCCCGAAGTTCCATTTTAAAGAGTACGTGCCGGCGGATGTGTGGGCGACGCGGCCCCCTGGTTTCTACGAGCATCTGCACAATGTTTACCTGCAATGGGCCGCCGACCGGGGCATTCCCACCATGCTCGCGATGCTATGGATGCTGGTCCAAATGCCCATCGATTTCTGGCGCGGCCTGCGCGCCCTCCCGCCCGGCCGCGGCGTCCGCCGGTTCCTGCTGCACGGGGCCGTGGCGGTGGTGCTGGCGGTGATGGTGGAGGGCTTCGTGGAATACAATCTGGGGGATAGCGAAGTGCTTGCCATGTTTCTGGTGGCCATAGCCTGCGGCTATCTGGCGCTGGAAAAAGATGTCGTCGATGCCTGAGCCAAGCGCGCTTGAGGGCCGCCAAATCGTTCTCGCCGGGGGCGCCGGCGGCATCGGCGCGGCCGTCGCCGGTCTCTTGCTGGGGGAAGGCGCGCGGGTCATCATCGGCTATCGCGTGAACCGCGAGCGCGCCGAGCGATGGGCCAATTCGGCGACCGTAGTGCAGGCCGATCTGACCTCCGGGGCCGGCCGCGCGCGCCTGCTGGACGCCGCGCCTTCCATCTACGGCCTGGTAGTGCTGGCGGGCGACCCGGCGCGCATCGCCGATCCCGCCGAAACCGAGGCCGCGATGCGTGGGTCCCACGAAGTGAATTACCTGGGGCCCATTCTGCTGGCACGAGAAGCGGCCGAGCGGATGGCGGCGGCCGCGACTCCCGGCGCCATCGTACTCATCTCCACCATGCAGGCGAACGCGCTTTTCCCGGGATCGACCGCCTACGCCGCGCAGAAGGCCGCGCTGCAAACGGGCGCGCGCATCCTGGCCAAGGAGCGGCGGGGCGCCGCCAACATCCGCGTCAACGTGGTGAGTCCTGGAGTGACGGCCGCGGGGATGGCCGAGGCCAGCATCGCCGCGGGCAAGTACGACCGCTTCATTAAGGACAGCACAATTGCGCGGTTCGGCCGCGCCGGGGACATTGCCCGCGCCGTTCGATTCTTCCTGGAGCCGGATAACTACATCACCGGCCAGGTGCTGTGCGTGGATGGCGGGATGACGATGTAGGAACTGGGGGAAGAAAGAGTATTGGCCACAGATGAACACGGATAAGAGTAATAAGACCGTTTTGCACTGCTACACTGCAAACAGTCGCCTTGCCTCGGCTCTACGCGATAGGCCACCTGCCGGTCTCGGCATCCAGGACGCCACACTCGGTTGAACTGCCTTCTTGCGGAATGGCGTTCTCATGTGAATAGTCATCTTGTCTTATTTGTGTTCATCTGTGGCCATTTCGGATTTGCCCTTCTTCCCGCCTACAATAGAGTTTCATGTACCTTGCGAGCGGCACCGCGGTTCTGGCGTCGTCCGGTTTTTTAGCCTGGGCCGTGCGGGGGCGCTCGGCGCGGGTGTTCGGCCCCTCGGTCTGGCGCGGTCCGCGGGACCGCCGCGCCATTGCGCTCACGTTCGACGACGGCCCCTCGGAGAGTACGCCCGCGCTTCTGGACATCCTGGGACGCCACGGGGTCAGCGCGACCTTTTTCCAGTGCGGCGCCAATGTGGACCGGCTTCCCGGGGCTGCGCGGGCGGTGGCGCAGGCCGGGCATGAGATCGGCAACCACAGCTATTCGCATTCGCTATTCTGTTTTCGCTCCGGCCGGTTCATCGAGCTGGACCTGGGGCGCGCCCAGCGGGCCATCGGGGAGCGCACCGGGATTAGTCCGGTCTGGTTCCGCGCCCCATTCGGCGCCCGCTGGTTTGGCATGGCCGGGGCGCAACGCCGATTGGCGCTGACCGGAGTAATGTGGAGCGCAATCGGCTATGATTGGAAGTTGAGGGCGGAGGCAGTTGTGGAGCGCTTGACGGCAGGCGTTTCCAACGGCTCAATTCTATGCCTTCACGATGGCCGCGGGCTTCGGGTTGAGCCGGACATCGGCGCGACTTTGGAAGCCGTGCGCCGCCTGGTCCCGGTGTTGCTGGACCGCGGCTATCGATTCGAGACGGTAAGCCGACTACTATGTCCGACGATCTGATTCAACGCGTGCTCAAAGTGATCGCTACATCGAAGAGAATCCCACTCGAAACGGTCACGATCGACAGTGATTTCCTGCAATTGGGAATCGATTCCATGGATGCGGTCGAAATTCTCTTTGCTTTGGAGAACGAGTTCGATATCAGCATTCCCGACGACGAGGTTCGCTCGGTCCGCAACGTTCTCCAGATGTGCGAGGGCGTGGAGAAGCTGCTGGCGGCGAAGTCCGCGCTGGCAGCGAACGGCGAAGCGCCGCAGGCGGCGAAGTAGCGCATGCGCCGCGTCGCCATCACAGGCGTGGGCGCGATTTCCGCTCTCGGCCGCAACGCCGGGGAGTTCGCGGAATCGCTTCGCCAGGGCCGCTCGGGGATCGGGCCTATCCAATCGGCCGGGTGCGGGGAACTGCGCTTTCAGAACGGCGCCGAGGTTCCCGAATACAGCCACCAGCCGTATTTCGACGATCGGCGGGCCGATTTCATGGACCGTTTCGCACAGTTTGCGGTGATTGCCGCGCGCGAGGCGGTGGCGAGCGCCGGGGTGGAGTGGACGCCCGCCATGCGCGAAAATGCCGCCATTGTGACGGGTTCGTGCGTGGGTGGACAGAATGCGCAGGACGCCGGCTTCACCGAAGTCTATAAGCTGGGCCACAATCGCGTGCACCCGCTGACCATTCCCAGGACGATGGCTAACGCGGGCGCCAGCCACATCGCCATGGAGTTTGGGATTACCGGTCCCAGTTTTACCATTTCGACGGCGTGTTCCTCGGCCGGTCATGCCATCGGTCAGGCATTGTGGATGGTGCGCACGGGCGCGGCCGACCTTGCCATAACCGGGGGCAGCGAGGCGCCGTTCAGCTTCGGAATTCTGAAGGCGTGGGAGGCCATGCGCGTGGTTTCGCCGGAAACGTGCCGCCCCTTTTCCAAAGACCGCAGAGGCATGATCCTGGGTGAAGGCGCGGCCATGTTCATTCTGGAGCCTCTCGATGCGGCATTGGCGCGCGGCGCGCGGATCCACGCTGAAATCGTGGGCGTCGGCATGTCGTCGGATGCCTGCCACATCACGCAGCCCTCGGCGGAGGGAGCGGCGCGGGCCATGCGCGCGGCATTGAGAGACGCGGGCCTCGCGCCTGAGCAGGTGGGCTACATCAACGCCCACGGCACCGCCACGCTGGCCAACGATATCGCGGAAACTGCCGCCATCCGGGCGGTATTCGGAGCGCACGCGGAAAGACTGGCGGTGAGCTCGACGAAATCGATGCACGGCCACGCGCTGGGCGCCGCCGCCGCGCTCGAATGCCTAGCCACCGTGACTGCCCTGCGAGACGGCATTCTCCCGCCCACCGCCAATTTCAGCCAGCCCGACCCGGAGTGCGATCTGGACGTTGTGCCCAACGTTGCGCGCGAGGCTCAGGTGGAATACGCCCTGTCCAACTCTTTCGCTTTCGGGGGATTGAACGCGGTGCTGGCGCTGCGGAGGGGGTAAAATCTTGACGCGGAGATGTTTGCTGAACGAACCCGTGTAGTTGGTCTTCTCCGCGTCTCCGCGTCTCCGCGTCTCCGCGTCAAAGCACCTAATCCCCCGCTACGCGGTCCGGCTTCGGCCCGAATGTCCAGCCCATATCGGCCAATACGGCTTCTATGCGGTGGCGGTAGGTCTTCGCGGTGGAGATCGCGAGCATGAGCAAGATCACGAGAACGGCCGCGATGGCGGTCTGAAGCTCGGTTAAAGTCCCTTTGAGGAACCAGAGAGAGCGGCCGTAAACCAACTCGATGTGCACCCAGTAGACCAGCAGCGAAGTCGTGCCGAACTGACGCACCCAGCTCCAGCCGTCCTTGGCCCCGTAGCGAGTCCACAGGAACGCCAGCGCCAGAATCAGCAGAACGACGCCGACCTTGGTGAGCACCTGTGCCGGACTGTTCAGCCAGAAGTCCGATTTCGCGTAGATGGAATAAGGCTGGTTGGCGAAATACTGGCTCGCGAGGATCAGGCCGCCGCCCAATAGCGCCGCCCACTGCATGGCGCGCTCCGTGGCCTCTGGAGGAATCGCGCGGATCGCGCTGCCCGCGCTCATGCCGAAGGCCAGGTACGCGCCCCACGGGAAGAAACCGAAGGCGTGCAGGTCCGGTACGATATAGCCTCGCAGCGGCGATGGCACGCCCGACCAGTTCATCTGCGTTACCAGCGGCGAGGCGAATGCGATCGCAAAGCCCAACACGGCGCAAAACCGTATGCGTTCCGTGGTCCGAAAGGCCGCCATCGCCGACAAGGCGGCTATGGCAAACCCCATGCAGTTGAGGATGTCGACGCGGAACAGGTCGGTCCACGGCGCTGGCAGACCGAAAATCCAGAGTTGCAGGCGGAAGGCGAATGCCAGGAAAAACAGGTAGCCCGAACGGCGAAACGCGGTGGTTACGCGCACCAGCGGACGCATCCCTTTCCGTTCGGTGCTGTCCATGAGGAACGCCAGCGTCACTCCCGTCAGGAAAAGGAATATAGCCGGCGGCATGCCGCCCGCGAACTGCGATAAAACGAATGGCCCGTTACCCTTCAGATCGCTCCTCAGAAACGAATCGAAGACATGGCCCTGGAGCATGATCGCGGCCCCCAGGCCGCGGACCCAGTCGAGGTACTGAAGGCGATATGCGCTGGTCTTGGTTTTCATAGGGCCGGCCGATCCGCCTTACTTCAGGGGGTACTCTCGTTTTGCGTTCTCCGGCATATTCAACTTGACCGCGGATTCCGGAATATTGGGGTCGATTTTCATGTTCGGATAGGTCGCAAGATCGTAGTCCCCCCCGGCGTAATGAAGCTGCTGCTGGATGGCGATGCCGGTCTGGTCGGAAATCCAAAGGTCCGCTTTGAGGAGGTGGAAAGCCGTATCCGGCTTTTTGGGAGTCAGCTCAATCTTCGTGGTTTTCTGGCCTTCGATGGTCTCCGCCCCGCCCAATGCGATCGAGTAGAACTGCTGCAGGTCCTTGGGACTCGCGCCGAAGCCGAGAAGCATATACTCGTTGACCGCCGCGCCGTATTTCGCTACGTCGTAGATCGAAACGATGTTGGTTTTCGGATTGTACTGTTGCGCGATATGGCCCATGTATGAGATCTGCTGCGCAGCCGGCTCCTTGATCGCCATGAGCATCTGCATTTCCTTGGGCTTGGGACGCCGCACGACGATGGTTCCGGACGATTTGTCCTCTTCCTGGATCACGAAGGTGTAGTGCGATTTCTTCATGTCCGCCGTCAGCCCTTTGAAGGACGCTGCCGCCTCGTCCATCTTCGCCAGGGTCTGCTGGAGCTGGTCCGCTGCAGCGCACGTCGTGAGGAGAAGAATGAGAATTGGAGCGGAGAACACGAATCGCATCAGGTGTGGCTCAACTATTAGACGCGGAACTTGCAGCCCGTGGTTACCGCGCGGCCGCTAGGGCCTCGCAAAGGCCATGAACCCCAGCAATTCATCCTCCGAACTGCGGACCTCTTCCACGCGGGTTACCAGAAGACGGCGGTTGCCTGTCTGTGCGCGCAACACTTCGGTGAGCTTGATTACACGCTGGTTCTCGGGCGTATTCCCCAGGAGATCCTTGTCGATCCAGAACGGGGAACTTCCATTCTCGGGGGGCAGCATCGCGATGCCCTTCGGGACTCTGGGTTGGTCTCGAAACCAGCCTCGCGGCGTAACGAACAGGAACGCGAGGATGATGGCGACCATGATGTCGTACTGCCAGCTCCCCCGCTGGAAATCCCACAGAATAAACCGCTTCAACATGGCTGGACCCTATCTTATCAGGTGGCGGCGCGGAAAACCTCCCATAGCATTCCGAACCTGCGGTTGAGATAAAAGATATAGAATAAGAAAAAGCAAAATGGACGAAGCGGGATCGCCGGAACTACCGAAGCCGTTTGCGCCGGGAATGTTCGGCATCGTGTTCTTTTCGCGTGGCCGCGGTCGAGGCCACGCCATGCCGGACATGGCGATTGCCCGGGAACTTCTACAGTCGGTTCCGGAGGTGGAAATACGATTCGTGTCGTACTCGGGAGGCGCGGAGACGTTCCGGTCGTGCGGCTACGAAGTGATCGATCTGCACATGCCGGATGAACCGCCAATCCTGCCGGCGATTGTCCAGGAGAGCCGCATCGTGTGGCGCCTTCAGCCGCGGCTGGTGATTTCACATGAAGAGCTGGCCGCCTTGCCGGCGTCTCAGGTATTCGATATCCCCTGTTTATTCATTACCGATTTCTTTCAAGACCCAAATCCCTTCCTGACGAGCGCCATGAAGTGCGCGCAAGAGATTATATTCACGGGGGAGCGCGGCATTTTCACCGAGCCTCCGTTCCAGGCGGACACGATACGGTACGTCGGGCCGGCGATCAGGCGCTTCGATTACGGGCGAGCGGATCGCGTGCGCGCGCGCCGGGAATTGGGGATTCCGGACGAGGCCACCGTGGTTCTGTGCCAGCCGGGGAATCACCCGGAAGCCCGCGTTCCCATGGCGGATTTGCTGGTCTCCGCGTGGGACGCTTTGCCGCACCCTTCCAAGCGTCTGATATGGCTGGCCTGGCGGGACTACGATTCGCTTCGGAACCGATTCGGCGGCCGGACGGACATTCAGGTGCTGAAGGAAGATTGGGCTATCGATCGGCTGATGGTCGCCAGCGATCTGGTAATCACTAAAGCCAATCGCATGACCGTTTGCGAGGCCGCCTTTTTTGGCGTCCCCTCCATTTCCATTTCCGCAGGCGCCAATTGGCCCGATGACGTGGCGATTGCGCGCATCCCTTCCAATTCCGCATTGCGCGCCGGTGGCCTGAACGCCGCGGCGCTGGCGCAATTGATGGCCGAGCGAATCGCCGGCGGTTGGATCCCGGAGGGGGATTTACCCAAGTGGGATGGCGTGCGCGGCGCCGCGCAGGCGATCGCCGGACACGTGGAGCGGATACGCGCCTTGGGCGCCGCCAAATGAACCCGCCCGACCCAATCACGGTCTTGATTGTGGACGATCATCCCGTTGTTCGCGACGGGCTGACAGCCATGCTCTCCGCCGAACCCGATATTGTCCTGGTTGGCGAAGCGGGGACCGGCGCGGAGGCGATTGCGATGATCGCGGCATTGCGGCCGTCGACCGTGGTGGTGGATCTCTTATTGCCCGATATCGGCGGCGCCGAAGTAATCCGGCGCGTCTGCAGCGAGTCTTCCGACACGGGTTTCGTCGTGCTCACCAGCGTGGCAGGCGACGAAGAAATCTATCGGGCGCTCGAAGCGGGCGCGAAAGGCTACCTGTTTAAGGATATGGCGCGCAAGGAACTGATCCAAGCCATACGGGCAGTTCACAGGGGGCAACGCTACATCCCCGCGCAAGTGGGCAGCAAGATCGCCGAGAACCTCCCTCGATCGGAATTAAGCCCGCGTGAAATCGAGGTGCTTCAGCAGGTCGCCGTGGGGATGCGCAATAAGGAAATTGCCTATCAGCTCGGAATCACCGAAGCCACGGTAAACACCCACATGAAACATATCTTGGAGAAGCTGCACGCCTCGGACCGCACCGGGGCGGTAACCACGGCTTTGCACCGTGGAATCATCCGGCTATGACGCGCGGAAGTCGCGGGACCGGCCCCGACCGGCGCGGGCCCGCGATGCTGTCCTGTCATTCTAACGAGCCGCGGGGGGCTTGCCGGTCCCGTCTTCGTCCGCAAATTCCATGCAGCAAAAAACGTAGTTGCCGTCAAAGTCGTCGCCACTGGCAATGAGACCCAGGATGACATCTTCAGCCTTGCCCACGCGGTTCAGTTTCGGTTGTTCGTACATAGTAAGATCTCCTCTATTTGACAAAGTTTGAAATTCGTTTTTTCAAATGCGGGTCAGCGGACACAGCTTCCGCTGATAGGCCGGCGAACCACCGACGACTCGGCCCTCGACTTCCACCCACGCGTGGCTGAACAGCGGCGCGGGCCTGTATCCAATTACCACCGATGCATCGATGCCGTAAGTCCTGAGTACACTGGCAGTGACTGCGGACCGCTGCAGGCAGCGGACCGGTTTCCAGTAGAAGGAACTGACATCGGTTACCGCCTGGCAGATGGCGCTCTCCAACTCCATCTGCGGGCGCTTAGCCGGAAGATGGTGACGGCTCAGATCGCGATAAACACTCCGAAAGCCACGGCAGCCGAGTTGCACGTCGAAGAGTAACAGCCGCCACATCACTCTGGCCGCCAGAAGGGTGCGATTGTAACGCGGCATCTTCACAGACTCGCTCCACGCGTCAGGAAGCCCTGCGCTTCCAAATCCGCCAGGAATCCCGCGGCATCGCGCTCAACCTGATCCGGTTTGACGCCGTATTCGAGAGCTATCGCCGCAGTTATGGCGCCGAGAGGCTCCCGGTCGGCCAACCCGCGCCAAATGCGCGCTCCGATACGGTTCGAATTGAAAACGGCCCCTTTGCCGACATGCAGGAAGACCACGCCATCCGGGTGCGCCGATGCGACCACATCCGGCGCCGGCGCAAGTGACGGGCCCTCGGAGCGCCTCCGTGATTTCCCTGATAGCCGGGATATGATTTCTGTTAGCCTATGCATTTCCGGGATCCGTACCGCTCTGAATCAGCTTGAATCCTTAACGTATATTAGGTTCCACTTTTCTGAAACCCGACTTATGGGGAGCGTTCGGTCGCTGTTACCATCGGTAATAGTAGTACTGGAACTTTGCTGGTTATTGTCGATACCGATAGCAAGACAGGGAGTGCGTGAGTGACTCAGGCGATCTCCATGGGAAGGCGTGCTTTGCGCGTCGGCTTCCTATTGTGTCTGGCCTGTCTAAAGCTAGCCTTCGCCCTAGACCCGACGATCTCCACGTCACAGTACTTACATACTAGCTGGACCCAGGAGGAAGGCACGTCGCTACCCGCAATCCGGGCGCTGGCGCAGACCTCGGACGGCTACCTGTGGTTGGGAACCCCACAGGGCCTGATCCGCTTCGATGGAATGCGCTTTGCGACTTGGGAAGCCAAACCCGGCGAAGAACTGCCCGGCAACCTCGTTCGATCTTTGCGGGCATCCTCGCAAGGCGGTCTCTGGATTTCCGCAGCGCGGGGCATCGCCAGAATAGACCGCGGCCACATCATCCGTTATCCGGCCCTGGACCGATGGCTGCGCGGCTTCGCTACCGCGATGTTGGAGGACCATGACGGCAACCTCTGGGTTGTCGGCGGCCCGGCCACGGGCAACACTCTTGCCCTGCTCCGGCGAGACGGTTCGATCCGGGTTTACGGCTCATCGGATGGCCTGCCCGATCGGCAGGTGCGCTCGCTCTTCGAAGACAGCCACATGGACTTTTGGCTGGGAACTCATGACGGCCTTTGCCGCTGGTCGCCCGGCGCACCGGCGGAGTGTTCGGTCGTCCCGAATCTGGCGGTTATGCTGATTGCGGAGAGCGCTGAAGGCGATCTGATCATCGCCGATGGCGGCAGCAAGCGCCTTCTTCGGGTTTCCGATGGGAAACTGCGCCCTATCCTCGGCCAACTGGGAGACGAATCGCTCGATCCCGATCTTCTGATGCGGGATCGGGATGGCAACATTTGGGTTTGTACCGGAGGGCAAGGCCTGGTGCGCGTGCGCGGCGACAGTTATGAACGCCTTACGCGGCATGACGGCCTTTCGAGCGATTCCATTAACGCTCTCCTGGAGGACCGCGAAGGCAACCTTTGGGTCGGGACGGACAGGGGAATCGACCAACTCCGCGACCCCAAGATGCTCAACGTTTCCACCAACGACGGCCTTTCCAGCGACGCGGTACTCGCCGTATCGGCCGCGCGAGGCGGCGGAACCTGGGTGGGAACCATGGGCGGCGGATTAGATCTGGTCGAAGGTGGCCGAATCAGCCATTACCTGATGAACTCCGGATTGCCCAGCACCACGGTAACGTCCCTCTACGAAGATGTCGGCGGTCTTTGGGTCGGCACGACCGGCGGTCTCGCCCACCAATCCGGCGATCGATTCGTCGAAGTTCGCGCCCCGGATGGCCAGCACATCAACATGGTGTTCGCCACCGCGAAAGAGCGGTCGGGGGATCTCATCCTGGCGCAAGCCATGAAGGGCCTGTTTTCCCTGCACGACAACGTGGTCAAGAAACTGACCATTCCCGGATCGGAAAAGAAGAACATCTATCAGCTCTTGGCTGCCCGGAGCGGCGTTCTGTGGGTGGGATACTACGAGGGCGGCGTCACCGCCGCGTCGGGGAATTCATCCCAGTTCTATGCCGCGGCTCAAGGTTTGGCGCCTGGCCCCGTGGACGCAATCTACGAAGACCGGGGCGGAACCGTTTGGGTGGGCACGGGAGGAGGTCTGAGCCGGTTTCGGCGCGGCCGCTGGACCACCTGGACCGCAAAACAAGGCTTGCCCGATGGGGGCGTACTGGGCATTATCGAAGACGATCGCGCCGGGTTGTGGCTGATCACCGGCAGCGGCATCCTGACCCTGTCGCTTGCGGCCCTGGACAATTTCCCGGATGGCGCGCCCGGCAACCTCGCTTTTAAGCTGTACGGCCTCACCGAAGGCTTGCGCCTGGCGAGTTCCGCCAACCTGGCGAATCCCCGCATCGCCAAATCCAACGACGGCCGGTTGTGGGTTTGTACGCAAGATGGCGTCGCCGTCATCGATCCGAGCCGCATCCGCGACAACCCGGTTCGTCCGCCGGTCGCCGTCGAACAGTTGGTGGTAGACGGCAGGGCAATGGATACGACCTCGGCTACCGGGATCGCGTTTCGCGGGCGTGAGGTGCAGATTACCTACACCGGATTGAGCCTGACGGTCCCGGAGCGCGTCCGGTTCCGCTACAAACTGGAAGGTCTGGACCAGAACTGGACGGAAGCCGGGACGCGACGGTATGTGGCCTACGTCAATCTGCCGCCGGCGAAGTATGCCTTCCACGTGCTGGCCTGCAATAACGAAGGCGTCTGGAACACCACCGGCGCCAGTCTCGCGTTTGAAATCGCGCCCGAGTTTTACCAGACCAGGTGGTTCGTCCCGTTGTGCGTTGTTGTTGCGGGCCTGCTTGTCTGGGGCGCGTACTGGATGCGGGTGCGCCGGTTACTTTCCCGATTCCAGTTGGTGGCTCAAGAACGCGCCCGTATGATGCGCGAACTCCATGACTCGCTGCTGCAAGGCTTTTCCGGGGTTGTGTACCAACTGGAGGCCGTCTCGCGCCTTTACGAGAGCAACCCGGAGGTTAGTAAGCGGAGGCTCACGACCGCCATTGAGCAGGCCGAACAGTCGCTCCGCGAAGCCCGCCGGGCCATCATGAGCATTCACCTGCCGGAGTTCGAAAACTCCACCTTGCCGGAGGCGTTGAGCGCAGCCGGCAACCAGGCTGTCGAAGGGTCCTCCACCGCGTTCCATCTGACCGTGAACGGCCACGTGCGGGAATTGCCTTACGCGGTGCAGGCAAACCTGTATTTGGCGGGCCGCGAGGCTATTGCCAACGCCGTAAACCACGCCGTGGCCAGGAAAATCGCCGCCCAACTAGTCTATTCGGCGGAGAGCGTCACTTTGATTGTTCAGGACGATGGAATCGGGTTCGACCTGGCGGCGGCGAAGGCAAAAAAGGATCACCGGGGCGTCATTGGCATGCACGAACGGGCCAAGCACATCGGCGCAACCCTCACCATCGTTACGGCAATCGGCCACGGCGCCAGAATCGAGCTCGCGGCGCCCCTAAAACCGATAAAAAAGCAAGTCTAACCCGTGGGGCGCTTTTCGCTCCTGGGCGGCGCCGGCGAGAGCGGCTTACGAGGGAACAAGGGCGGGACTGCTCGAGTCAGGTCCGCGGTAGCTTCTTCAAGCCTCGCGCCTACTCCGCGCAGGGCCAGGATCTCTCGTTCGAGTCGCGCCCCGATGGCAAGAGACCTGCACGTTCGAGCTTTCGTTTGCGATAGTTGCATGGGAGGACCTCGGCTGGATCAGGACGATAGCGCCGCCTGAAAGGAAAAAAAACTCGGCGCTCCGATTGGAACGCGATTGCCGCGCGGCGGCGCGGCGTGGCCGGACTCCCAGCGGTTCCGGAGCCAGAATTCGAACAGGATTATCTGGCGCAGTTGATTCTCATTGCATTCGAGCCCGTCCAGGAAAGCGCGCAGCCGCCTGGTGACGCTCCCGCAGTCGACGAACCCCAGCTCCACCGACCGCATCCCGGCGGCATCCTTCAGCGCCTCGGCCGCCAGGGGAAGCAGGGCTTGGCGGTACATGGCGCCGAAGGTCGCTTTCGACTGCCGGTTTAGAATGGAGGGCGGCAGCAGGCCGGCAAAGGCGCGCCGCATGAGCCGCCTCGGTTCACCGGGCCGGCAAGCCACCGCCGGTGGAATGGTCAGCATGAATTCCACCAGCGGGCGATGGGCGAACGGATGAGCGTAGGAGATGTGCTCCAAAGTCTCCGGAACCTGCAGCTTTCGCGCCAGCAGCATTTCGCTCAAAGCGCGGAAGCGCCGGCGCCGCCCAGGAGCGGCTGCTCGCCAACCGGCATCCATCCCGCCCGCGCCGGCCGAAGCAAGACGTTTGGCTAAGCCCTGCGTCAAGGAATTCACATTGGCATATCGGGCTGCCGCCGCGGCGTTGGGAATGCTGGAACCCGTCCAGGAGAAGTACTTCGTACGCACCGCCCGCCATAGAATCGGGTAAATGGGGACCTGCTGCGACTGGCTCCACGCGAAGGCCTCGCGCGCCGCCCGAATGTAGTCGCCCCGGTCCAGGTGATCGGCCACCTGTTCGGAATCGTCGGCCGAATTCCCCATGATGAAGTCGCCGAGTTGGCCCGTCAGCAAGACCGCCGATCCGATTCGGTCCATGTGGCGCGCCAGCTCCGAGTGCAGCGGTCCCCACCAGGCGGGAGCCGCATTGCCGGCCTGGTTCGCGGCCACGTACGGGAATTGCTCCAGGTCGAAATGTACGCCCGAGAGGCTGCGCTCGCGCTCTACGGCCCGAAAGTAACGTTCGTCCGCGGAATTCGGATACGTATAGCTGAAGGTGACCAGACCCGAAGAAGCGGCTCGGCCGCTCAAAATCTCATCGGCCATCGAGGCGACCGATGAGGAATCCAGTCCGCCGCTGAGTTCCGCGCAGACCGGGGAGTCATCCCTTAAACGGACCCTCACCGCTTCTTGAAACAGGGTCCGCAGTTGTTCTTCATAACAACGCTCGTCCTGGTATTCGAGGGTCCGGCCGGCGGGCAAGCTCCAAAAACGCCGGGTTGCGATCCGCTGCTGCGTTACGCATACCGCGTGACCGGGCGGGACCGCCATAACGTCCCGGTAGGGCGTCCGAAGCGCCGCCTGGCCATGCGCCAGAAATGCGGCCACATATTCCTCGTCCAACAGCCTGCTGCCCGCCCTTTCGACCAGCTCCGAAAGGGATGAGGACCACAAGAGACGGCGGAGCGAGTGGTGATAATAGAGCGGGCGTATGCCCGCATAATCGCTCGCCAGAACCAGGGTTCGCGATTTTGCGTCCCAAATGGCGAGGCTCCAATCGCCAATCAGATCGCGAAGGCCGTCTATCCCCTTGGCCTGGTACACTTTCAGGGCCAAAGCGCTATCTGAGGGTCCTTCCGGAAGGTCTTGGCCCAGTTGCAGCAGCAGTTCGTCCCGGTTGTCGAGCCGTCCGTCCCACGTGCAGGCATCCCCGCCGCGCGAAACGAACCGTCCATTGTCGTTTGGCTTGGCACCCGGCCAAGCTGCGCACTCCATGCGCAAACCGGGAGCGGGATCGCTGTGGCCGGCATCGCTGCCATCGGCGTGAACCGGCCGCAAGTCGAAGTAAAATGCGCCGATCAACCGGCCCACGATAGGACTCCACTGGGGCGCCTGTCCAACTGGCGCCCGCTCAGCGCGCCCTTGGCAAACCGGCAAGAGGTGCGGATGAGGTGGAAGGCGATGTGCAGTTCTTCGGAATTCCGCGGGGCGTACAGCATCACCAAGGTTTGCGGAATGATGCCGGCGCGGACTCCGGGGTGCTGCTCGGCCCAGCCTAGTTCCACAGCGCGGTCCCGGACCTCGCGCGGGAGAGTCAGATGAACACTCGCTTGAGGCAGAGAGTGGAGCAGACAGAACTCATGGTTGTCGATGAACGCCTCCGGGGGGCCATGTGCGAAATCGTCATTGAGGCATAGCGCCAGGCTGCTCGCACAGGCCATCCTGCTCTGTTTGGCGCGTATTCCGGGAAGGGTTAGGGCCAAATCGACCAGTTGCTGGGCGATGTCCGCCGGCGGCCACTGGTCAAGCTGCATGTGCGGCAGCGCCAGGCGTGTGCGCGGCCGCGCGCCGACTCTGGCCGGCAGCGCCAAATCGAGGCCTGGGTCAAAGGGTTCCATCTGAGGCCAATAGGCCTAGCCTTAGAGTAAGACCGTTTCGGTGCTAAGAGAATCGCGTAACTCCCGATTGCCGCGGTCACCAGTATTAACGATTGCCAAAAACTCGCGGCCGTGCTAAGTACGGCTTCACAGAACGCCAAGCCGGGCGAAGGATCTCAGCTATGATCGAATTGTGAAGCCCCCGGTGATTCCTCTTGAAGAGATTACCGCGCTTGAGCCGTGCTGCCTGCGATTGACCATTCCCGACGCCTATCGTGACGAGAACGGCCACATGAACATGCGGTGGTATCTCGCCATCTTCGATGACGCTGGCGAGGTCCTGCACGAGCGGCTGGGGTTGATCCCTGAGTACCATCGTGTGCGCCGGACAGGAACGGTTGACTTGGAACACCACATCCACTTCCTCAGTGAGGTGATGCCGCTCGATCGCGTGGCGGTTTATGTCCGTTGCGTCGCGAGTTCGCCGAAGCGGCTCCACTATCTCATGTTCATGGTGAATGAAACCAGAGGCAGGCTGGCGTCGATTTTCGAGTGCATCAACGCGTTCATGAACGCGACCGAGCGGAAGACGGCGCCGTTCCCGCCGGAGATCGCGGAGAGAATTGCGGAAGCGGTAGCCGGCGGCGCAAGCCTGGATTGGCCCCCACCAGTGTGCGGCGCCATGCGGCCATAACGGATCGCGCGGGACTCCGCCGGCGCGCCGCGCCTTTGTGCGATGATGTGAAACGATGATGCGGCGCAGCTTCCTTACGCTCCCGGCGGCCCTCGCACTGGCCGGTTGCGGCTTCAGGAAACAACCAAGAGTCTACGACATGCAGGGAGAGATTAAGGCGCTTGACCCTGCCGCCAAGACCGCTACCATACAAGCCGGCAAGATCGGCGATTGGATGGAAGCCATGACCATGGAGTACCGGGTGAAGCCGGACTCGGAGTTCCAGAAACTGCATGTGGGCGACCGCATCCAGGCCAAGGTAGTGGTAGCGGACCCGGATTACTACGTCACCTCGGTGCAGGTGGTGAAGTAAACGACCGTGGCGCAAGCCGCCAGGCTTGCAGAGTCGGCTGTCGAGCCGACTTTATCGAAGGCCGGGACGCACACTACTTGCTAACCGGGGCCTTCTTAGCGCTGGACGCAGGAGCCTTCAGCAGCTTGTCCAATTCGGCCCGGGTATTCGCGGCGGGGTCCTTGATGAAGTCGCTTTCGCCGGGATAATCGCCCACGATAATCCCGCTGCGATTGAGGAATACCACGTGCGGGACATAGAAGGTAAGCATCACGGATCGCTGTAGATAATCGTCCACTACGGACTGGGTGTTGTAGCCGACGGGGAATGGGGGCTGGAACTGCTTGACGAAAGCATCCACCAATCCGGCCGCCTCGGGATTGACGGCGCATTCCAGGAATTGCACGCCGCGGGGGGCGTACTCTTTCGCAATGGGGACCAATTCCCGGGTGAACTCCTGGCAATGCGGGCAGGTGGTAGAGATAAAGACCAGCGTGACCAACCTCCCGCGATAGCTGGCGAGCGTGAGCGCAGGCGCGTTCGGACGCAGGATGGTAAACGGCTTGGGCTGGGCAGCGGGAAACAGCGCGGCGCAGGCGAGAAGCGAAACAATAAGAGTACGCATAGCCGGACTTTTTCTATACTACTATTTCCCGAACCTCGATGACGCCGTTCGACCCGCTGTTCCGGAATCCGCACTTGCAGACCATCGCCGGCCACTTCTGGAAACGGCCCCGGGACGGCGGCGTCCCCACCGAGCGCCGTCTCTACCAGACTGAGCCAGAAGTGCGGGTGCTGGTGGAATCGCAACGGCCGCCGCGGAACGCCGCCGGTGAAATCGTGCTCCTGCATGGACTGGAGGGTTCGGGCAAGTCAAGCTACATGCGCCGCATGGCGGCCGCGGCGCTGCGGGAAGGGTTCGCGGTCCACCGGTTCCACCTGCGCACTTGCGGCGGGACGGAGCGGCTTTGCCCCACGCTGTACCATGCCGGACTGACCGGCGATCTGCTGGCCGTGCTGCGCCAGTTCCAGTTGGAAGGGCGCGCCCCGGTTTTTCTGGTGGGGTTTTCGCTAGGGGGCAATGTCGCGCTGAAACTGGCCGGGGAATTGGGCAACGCGGCGGGTCCGCTGCTGCGGGGCGTTGCGGCGGTTTCCACGCCGATCGATCTGGAGGCCAGCGCGCGGCGGATCGGGCAGCCCGAGAACCGCCTTTACGAACGGCGGTTCGTGCGGCTCATGCGCGCCAGACTTTGCGCCACGGGCCGCTACCGGCGGGCGGATTTCGCGGGCCTACGCACGCTGCGGGCCATCGATGACCGAATCACGGCGCCATCGTTCGGTTTGGGCAATGCGGCCAACTACTACAAGACGCAATCCGCCATCCGGTATTTGGCCGGCATACGGGTTCCGGTGCTCCTGATCCAGGCGAAAGACGATACATTCGTTCCTTTCGAGGCTTTCGAGTCGGAGGCGGTGCGATCCAACCCATGGATTCGGCTCCTGGCAACCGAGCCCGGCGGCCACCTCGGCTTTATCGGCCGCAAAGGGCCCCGGTTTTGGGCCGATGAGGCCGTTTTGCGCTGGATCGCCGGAACAAAGGCTATAAAAAGGCCGTATGAAACGTCTAGAACATAGATGAAGACTGCAACAAGAAGGCAGACCATAGATGAGCACTGGTAATGCCTCATTCTGGGAGGCGGTGAAGGGCGCCGCACAATCGCTGCGGGCGGCCAAGCTGCGCAGTTTCCTCACGCTCCTGGGCATCATTCTGGCGACCACCACCCTCATTTCGGTGATGTCGGTCATTTCGGGCATGGATGTGGTAGTTGCCCAAAACGTGACCGACTTGGGCGCCAATGGGTATACCGTGGCCCGCATCGTCATGATGCAGTGGGATCCCAAGAAGTACCTGGAAATGCAGCGGCGCAACCCGCAGTTGAACCAGGAAGAGTTCGACTTTCTGCGTACGCACGTGACAATGACCAGCCACATGGGGCTATCGGCGTCGCGCACCGTGACGGTCAACAGGGGGAAGGACCGTTCCGAGAACGTGGAGTTGCGGGGGGCGTCGCCAAGCATCGCGATCATCAGCAACTATGAGGCTGCGACGGGGCGGTTCTTTTCGGAAATCGAAGATAGCCGGCATATGAACGTGGCGTTCATCGGCCACGACTTGCAGACCAAATTCTTCGGGGATTCCGATCCGCTGGGCAGGACGGTGGACGTGGAGGGCACGCCATTCACTATCGTCGGCGTATCCAAGGCGAAAGGCAGCGTGCTGGGGCAATCGCAGGATAATTACCTGGTGATTCCGGTGCAAACGTATTTCCACAAGTGGAGCGCCCGCCAGGGAATGATGTATGAGGGGATGGCGCTCGATCACGAGCACCTGTTCCAGGCGCAGGACGAGGCGCGCATGTTGTTGCGCTCCTTCCGGCACCTGAAGCCCAAGGACGACGACACCTTCTCCATGCTGACTTCCGACGCCTTGCTGAACTTCTGGAACCAGTTGACGGCCGCGATATCGGCGACCGCAATCGGCGTGGTTTCGGTGTTCATGATTGTGGGCGGAGTGGTGATCATGAACATCATGCTGGCGGTGGTGACGGAGCGCACGCATGAGATCGGCATACGCAAATCCATCGGCGCGCGCCACAAGGACATCCTCAACCAGTTCCTGGTGGAATCGTCCATGCTGGCGGGGACGGGAGGGTTGATCGGCGTGACCATCGCCTGGGTGATTTCGCTGATTGTCAGCAACTTTACGCCGGTGCCCTCCACCATTCCCATCACCGCCGTAATCGTGGGCGTCGGGCTTTCGGCCGCGGTGGGACTTTTCTTCGGCATCTACCCGGCCCGCCAGGCCGCCCGTCTGGACCCGATTGAAGCGCTGAGGATGGAACGATGACCGCGGCCCTGTTCAACTCGGGAATCAAGCTGGCTATCGAGACCATCCGCGTCCACAAGATGCGCTCTTTTCTGACGGTGCTGGGGGTGATCATCGGAACCAGCGCGGTGATTGGCGTAGGCTCAATCATCGCGGGCCTGGACGGCTCCATCACCAACCTGATGCGCAGCTTCGGTCCGAACACCATCATCGTGACTAAGACGCCGGCCATGGCCGAATCCACCCGCGAGGAGCGCGCCCGCAAGCCTCTGACGCTGGAGAACGCGCGGTCCATTGCCGAACGCTGTCCTTCGGTCCAGCACGTCAGCCCGTACCTGATGGAGAACAGCAATTTCGACAGCGTGCGCTACAAGGGCAACGACCTGTACCAGATTCAGATGGCCGGCACGGAGGAGGGCTACGCGGCGGGCGGCACCACCATGAAGCATGGCCGGTTCTTCACCGATATGGAGAGCGCCCACCGGATGCCGGTAGTGGTGATTGGCGAGGACGTCGAGAAGCAACTCCTGCCCAACGAGGACCCGGTCGGCAAATGGATCGAGGTGGACGGCCACCAACTCCAGATTGTGGGCGTGATGGACCGTCCGCCCATGTACCTGCCGGGCATGGACGATACGCGCGTGCTGATTCCCTACTTCACCATGCGCAAGATGTTTCCCAACCTGAAGGAAAACATGCTCATGGTGATTGCCTATCCCGGCATGTTGGACAAAGCCCAGGACGAGACGCGCGCGGTGCTGCGCATCGCACGGCGCGACGCCTACGACGCGGCGGATTCCTTCTACATCACCACCTCCGAGCAGATGATCGAGCAATTCCACAATGTGACGGCGACTGTGGCGCTGGTGATGATCATCATCAGCTCGATCGGATTGCTGGTGGGGGGCATCGGAGTGATGAACATCATGTTGGTGGGCGTCACGGAGCGCACCCGCGAGATCGGCGTGCGCAAGGCCGTGGGCGCGCGCAAGGCGGACATCGTGCTGCAATTCCTGACGGAAGCTGTGGTGTTGACCTCTATGGGCGGAGTCCTGGGATTGCTGGTGGGCTGGATGATCTCATTGATTGCGCGCCTGGTATTCCCGACGCTGCCCACGGCCGTGCCGGTATCGGCCGCGGTGGCGGGGGTGCTGGTATCGGTGGGCGTGGGGATCTTCTTCGGCATCTGGCCGGCGAGCCGAGCCGCGAATCTGGACCCCGTGGAAGCGCTGCGATACGAGTAGGGGATTACTGGCGCTGCGGGCTTCGGTCGTTGGTCTATAATGAATCGGACCGAGGACCTAAAACCGTATGCGCACAAAAATGCTGCTTCGCATCCTGCTCCCGATGGCGCTCATTTCGACAGCTCTAGCTCAAGGAGGATTCGGCGGGCCGGGCTGGTACGAGATTGCCAATGTGCAATCCGGCAAGGCGTTATCGCTTGACCGCGACATGTCAAGGGTCACCCAGTTCCCCCAGTCCAACGAAGAAGGCCAGGCATGGTTCTTTCAGGCGGCCGATCCGGGATTCTTCTTCATCCGCAACGGAGTCAATGGCAACACTCTCGAACCGACGGCCGGCGCCAACAGCTCCCCCGTGCTGGCGGCGCCCTTCCACGGCACGCCCAGCCAACAGTGGCGCCTGGACCGCGCGAAAGACGGTAATGCGCTGATCGTGAACCACTTCGGCAAGACGCTCGACGTGCCGGGGGGAACCAGTCAGGACGGCGCGCCGATGCAAATCTACGATCTCAACGGCGATTCCAACCAGCGCTTCATCCTCCGCCCGTTGCGTGGTGAGTTTGGCGCGCGCTGGAGAGGCGAAGGACGCCGGGAAAGCGCCGCCGTGACGTGCGCCTCCGACAACGGCCGGCGCAAGTACTGCGAGGCCGATACCCGCGACGGTGTGCGCCTCGTCCGCCAGATAAGCAGCTCGGCCTGCCGCCTGAACGAGACGTGGGGGTTTGACCAACGCGGCATCTGGGTAGACCGCGGCTGCGGCGCGGAATTCCAAGTGGGCCCCGCCGGTCGCCGTTAGACGCGGCCGGCCACACGCCGTTGGGCAAAATCGGGAGCCTGCACGGCGCGCCCGTTCTATGCGCCGAAGAAGCCGAGCTTTTGCGAGTTGAAGTTTCGGAAGTTCGGAAATATCGCCGGCAATGCCGCGCTAGGAATCCCGAACCACGAAGCGAGCGTGGCGCCGTACTGATCGATCGCGAGGGTTGGAATCCAACGCCCGCGCGTATCCGTGTCGTTCGGGCCGCCCAGTTCAAAGGTCGGGAAGGCGCCGTAAATCTGTCCGCCTTGCACGGCGCCGCCGACCACCATATGGTGGCTGCCCCAGGCATGATCGGAACCGTCGGTGGTGGTCGGCTGGAACGTCCGGCTGAAATCGGATTCCGTGAACGCGGTCACATTTTGCGCGACGCCCAGTTCCTCGGTAGCCGCGTAGAATGCTGCCAGCGCCTGGCTGAGCTCCGGATAGAGCGTGTTGTGCGCCTCAAGCTCGCCCGCGTGGGTATCGAATCCGCCAAGCGAACAGAAGAAAACCTGGCGGCTCATCCCCAGATAGCTCGCCACCTGAATGACCTGCGCCACCTGCTGCAATTGCTGCGCCAGCGGCGTGGTTGGAAACACGGTCTTCAGTGGCGTTCCCTTGGCCAGCGCCTGGGTCAATTGGGTGGCGTCGCCGATGCTGTTGGCCAGCGTATCGTTGGCCGCCTGCGCCAGCGCCACGCCCGAATCTAGCGCCAGCAAACTGTTCAGCGCGCTAAGCCGCGCCTGCGAGGCCGCCGAAGAGTTGAATCCCGATAGCTGCAACGTACCGCCGGGCGCAACGGCCACCGGCTGCGTCGCGGCGCCTGTCCCCAGCAGCGCATTCCCGGCAACCGAAAAGAAGGTCGGGAACGTCGACGCGTTGATCTTCTGCGACTCGATGTAATCGGCCACGCGGCCGGCCCAGCCCGTCGGGCTATTGCCTTGCGCGACGGATGTCTGCCACTGCAACTGCTGATCGGAGTGCGAAAACAGGTTCAGCGGAAGCGGCAGTTGCGCCGCCTGATACTGGGCGCGCGTGATGGGCTGCACCAGGGAACCCACATTGGCGACCACCGCCAGTTCCTTCGACGAGAACATGCTTGCAAGCTCGGTCAGCTTGGCGTGAAACGCGTACGGCGCGTTGGCCACGCTGTAGACGGTCGGCGTCAATTCGGACCCGCTCAGCGCGAGGCTGCCGCGAATTGACGAGTACGCCTTGTAGCTGGCGTCGTCCATCGGAATGACTGTGTTGTTCGAATCGTTGCCGCCGAACAGGAAGATGCACACCAGCGCGCGATAATCGGAAGCGCTTTGCGCCAGCGCGGGCATCAATCCAAACGGCCGCAACGCCAGCGATCCCACCGAAGCCGCGGCGACCCGAACGAATCCTCGACGTGTAACCATGATATTTTCCTTTACTGTGCGACTTGATATTCGCTGGATGTAAGTGCGATATAGAGCGCGGCCTGAGCCTTCGCGGTGGGCGTGGCCGCCGCGTTGGCCGCATCCTCCGCCGCTTTCGACAGGTTCGAGGACATTGCGGAGTGCAGGAAGACATCGCCGATGTAACCGACGAGATTGCCTACATTCCCCGCATAAGCGATGAACGGCGACAGATTGAGCTTGGTGGTCTTGTCGAGCGACCCGTAGAGCGCCGTCGATATGATGTCCGCTCGGTCTGACGCGGTCTGCGTCGAGTAAATCTGAAACTCCGGACCGAGCAGGCCGCCCTGGATGCGGTTCAGCGGCGAAAAAAAACTGAACACGCTGGGGGCGTTGAACAAGTCCTCTCCCAATTCATTGGCGTAGTTATTGAGCGAGTTGGTGGCGGTGAGAGTCCCATTCAATCCGCGGACCAGGTTTGCGAGGAACAGAACCGGCTCCCTGAGATGACCGAACGTGGCGTTCACGGGAGCGCCCGGGGCATCGCCGGCGCGCGCTTCCGGATCGGTGAGGATCGCGGCGATCACCGATTTCATGTCGCCACTCGTGTTCGAAAATACCTGCGACACGCGCCCGACATACGCCGCGCTCGGATTGCTGGTTACCATGTGCTCGATCAATTGCTTGCTGACAAACGGCGCCATGGTAGGCTGCGCCATCAACGCGTCGAGGAGCGTTTCCAGATCCTGCTCCGCGGTCTGCCTGGCCGGAACCACAACGTTGTTGAAAATCGTCTTGGCGGTGGTATCGTGCTCGGCCTCCACCGCGAACATCTGGCCGAAATAGTACGCTGGATTGTTGGTTTTCGCAGTTGCGCCCGGCGCGGTTGGATACGTCCATCCGGTCAGGACTCTCGCCATACTGGTGACCACGGCCTGGTCATAGGTGGGGACCGGATTCTTGTTCGCGTCGAGCACGGGAGATCCGTCGGGATTCAGCTCGGTCAGCCCCAATGTGAAAAGCTGCATCAGTTCGCGCGCATAGTTCTCGTTGGGCGCCGTGCCCTTCGCCACGTTCGCCTTGTTATTGTTCGCCATGTTCAAATAAGTCCCCATGGCGGGACTCAGGGTGACGGCTTTAATAATGTCCCTGTAATTTCCGAAGGCGTTGTCGCGGAAAATGCGCCAGTACGGGGGAAACGCATAGGCGGGGTGAACCGACACCTGCGAGACCACCCAAATCTGCGAGAGGATGAACGCCATGCGCTGCCGCAATTGATCCTGCCCGGTCACGGTGTTCTCGAAAAACGCGGCCTGCACGGGCGCAAGGTTGTTGTTGGACGTGCCGGTGGAGGTCAGGATCGGCTGATCCGGCAGGTCCGACTCCGGGGCCGAATACTGATCGGTGAGCCAGTTGGCGACTCCTGTCGACAAGAGCGACGCGACCCAGGCAGGCGTCGGTCCCCACGTCGCCTGATCCAGAAAACGCGCCGCGGCGCGATCCGTGGTCTGGCTGAACGCAAAACTGGATATAAGAATGAGGAACAACAGCGTTTTCATGAATCCCCCTCACGGTGCACTTGTTTCTCAAACACCGGCGGCCGGCAAAAGTGTCGCTCAAGTTGAAAAAGTCGAGATTTTGTTATTCCGCTCACATTTCAGACAGTTGGCGTCAACACGGCTCTTGATCGCTTAAAGAAGAAGCCGCAGACTGGAAATATATCTGGCGCAGGGAGTGGCCGCAAGCAGGCACTCCCTGCCTACGCGCTCTGGAGAGGAGATTGAAATGAAGACATTCGTCGTAGCCGTTCTCGCCATCGCCATTCTGGCCCTCGCCGCCGCACTACCTTTGGCCGCCGCGGCGCAGACCTGGAGCAACGTTTCGCTGGTAGACAAGAGTTGCTCAGCAAAATTCAAGACCGACACGGCGGCGGACGCCCACACCGTGAGCTGCGCTCTGGCATGCGCGGACAGTGGTTTCGGCATCCTGACCGCGGACGGCAAGTTTCTGATGTTCGACAAGGGCGGCACTGCGAAGGCCACGGACGCGCTCAAGGCAACCACGAAAAAGGACCACGTGCGCGCCACGGTGACCGGGGAAATGGACGGCAGCACCATCAAGGTCCAATCCATCACTCTGGATTAGCCGCCGCCGCTGGGGTGGCCGTCAAGACGCGGCGGGAAGACGCAGTCAGGCAGCGTCGAGGTCTGTGTACCCAAAATCCCCGCCCTTGAAGAGCAATGGCTCTCGGTACGCCTTGGCCAGGGCATAACTGAAGCAATCGCCGAAATTCAAGCCGGCCTTGTGGCGGCCCTTGCCGAAAAGAACGAAAGCCTGACGCGCCAGGAGCGCCTGCTCCGCCGTTACCGGCTCGATCCGAATCGAAAACTCCGCCAGAAAGGTATCGAGCATGGCCCGCCGGACCTCGTCCAGGTTTCGGTCCACGTAGATCGCCGCCTCCACGTAACTTGCCGCTGACATGCGCTTTGCGATTGCGTTCTCCATCGCGGATGCGAACCGCTCCGCCTCCGGCTCGTTCAATAGCACGGCCAGCAACGCCGACGTGTCCAGAATCATCGCGGCATTCCGTCATCGCCATACAGATCCGCGTGATCCGAAGAGCGAATGCCCGGCGGGATCCCTTGGGCAAAGCGGTGCGCGAAGGCGAGAATTCTCTCCGAAGTGGTGCGGCTATCGCGTTTCCGGCGTTCCGCCTGGAGCCGCTGTTCGAGAGCCGTAATTACTGTCGAGGTGAGGCTCTCCCCCGTGAGACGAGAAAGCTCCGACGCGAGTTCATAGGCCCGCGGATTCTTGAGGTTAAGGCTTTGCAGAATTCTACCTCCAATGGGTAGAATACCATAACTTGTCCATCCTGCCCATCCAGCCACTACCATGGAATCTATGTGGCTTGGAATCGATGTGGGAACAGGAAGCTCGCGCGCCATCCTGGTGGATGCGCGCGGCGGGGTATGCGCGAGCCATGCGGCGGCGCACGAAGACATGCGCATGGAGCGCCCGCTTTGGGCCGAGCAGCGCCCGGAGAACTGGTGGGACGCGGTGGTGGAGGCGATTCGCGGCGTACTTGCCAAAGCCGGCGTTCCAGGCAACCAGGTGAAGGGCATCGGGCTTTCCGGCCAGATGCATGGCCTGGTGGTTCTCGATGACGCCGGGGCGGTGATCCGGCCCGCGCTGATCTGGTGCGACCAGCGTTCGCAAGCCCAGGTGGATGCGGTGAACGCCGCGATCGGCCGCGAGAACGTGGTGCGGTTCACCGCCAATCCGGTGCTCACCGGCTTTACGCTGCCCAAGCTGTTATGGGTGCGCGACAATCAACCGCGGCTGTTCGAGCGCGTGCGCCGCATGCTCCTGCCCAAGGATTACGTGCGCTACCGGCTCACCGGCGAATTCGCCACCGAGGTATCCGACGCCTCCGGGACGGCGGTCTTCGACGTGGTCCACCGGCGCTGGTCTTTCGAGATGATGGATGGGCTGGGCCTGGACCGTTCGATTCTGCCGCGGTGTTACGAATCGAGCGAAGTCACGGGCCGGATTACGGCGCAGATCGCCGAATTGACGGGCCTCGCGGCCGGCACGCCGGTGGTGGGCGGCGGCGGCGACCAGGCATCGAGCGCCGTGGGAAACGGCATCGTGGAAGCGGGCATTGTCTCCTGCACGCTGGGGACTTCCGGCGTGGTATTCGCGCACATGGAGAAGGTGGCGTACGACCCCGCGGGCCGCGTCCACACGTTCTGCCACGCGGTGCGCGGGAAATGGCACGTGATGGGCGTGACACAGGGGGCCGGCCTGAGTCTGCAATGGTTTCGCAACCAACTGGCGCCCGGCGTGGCATACGACGCGCTGACGGCCGAGGCGGCTGGAGCGCCCGCCGGATCGCAGGGCCTTTTCTGGCTGCCCTACCTGATGGGCGAGCGCACGCCGCACCTGGACGCGCTGGCGCGCGGCGGCTGGATCGGCCTGACGAACAAGCACACACGCGCGGACCTGATTCGCGCCGTGATCGAGGGCGTCTCCTACAGCCAGCGGGATTGCCTGGACATCATCGAGGGTCTGGGCGTGCCGGTGAATTCCGTGCGGGCGTCGGGCGGCGGAGCGCAGAGCCCGTTCTGGCGGCAATTGCTGGCGTCCATCCTGAATAAACGAGTGGTGACGTTAGAGACCCAGGAAGGATCGGCGTACGGCGCGGCGCTGCTGGCGCTGGAGGGGTCGGGCGAGTACGCCTCGACGCAGGAAGTCTGCCACGCCGCCATCCGCGAAACCGATTCCGTCTCACCGAATGCGGCGGACGCGGAGTTCTATGGGAGGGGGCACAAGGTTTACCAGTCGCTCTACCCTGCGCTGAAGCCGGTGTATCGGGAGATTGCAGAGCTGTAGAGGGGCGGGCGGCGTCAGCGGGTTTTCCGCACTACGGCTATGGCCCCGGCGAGATCCTCCGGGGTTCGGATCACCAGCGTCGTCCCCTTCAGGGAAGCCATGGCCGCGTTGATAATGTCAGTAGTCGGCGGGCGAGGGCGAGGGAGAGAAGGAATGGTCTTCCCGATCGGTGAGGCGGTTTGGGGGCCGGTAGTCCCCTGAGCTTGGCCGTCAGTGTACACGTAAGTGGTGTGCGATGGGACGACCCCGACGGCCGGCCGCGAAAACTGCGGACGGCGCTCGTATTGCAGTTGCAGGTAAAAGAATCGGGTGGCGGCGCTTGGATTGAGCATGCCTTCAGGGAACTGTCCGCCGTGCCGGGACAGCGGGCCGAGCAGAATGACGGTCGGGGACGGCGCGGGCCCGCGCAGTTCCCGGTTAATCAGGCCGGCTAGGAAATCGATGTAGCCCGAGGGCTTTTCGAGGACCGAGACATCCACCGAGGCGAGTTGTATTGAACCGAGGGCCTTGAAAACCTCGCGCATGGCATCCACAGAAAAGCCGTCGCGGCGAAAGACCTCCTTCTGTTTGTCCAGATTGAAGATCACCAGTCGGACGGATGAGGCGGGCACACGGCCCACTATGGCGGCGAGGAGCACCGTCAAAATGTTGCGGTCGTGGGCGTTGAGATCGTCGCTAGCAGGTGCTACTGGGGCAGCGTCGAGGAGGATGGTGAGCGGTGGGCCGCTGGCGGCGGGCTCCTGATCGCCGGGGGGCGGGCTGGCGACTCCGCGCGCGGCGAACGGCGGTAGGGCAAGCTCGACATCGCCTTGGCCGCGGGCGAGCGAGGCATTGACGCGCCATTCTTTCTTGCAGGAGCCGCCCAGCTCGTCGTAGAGAGTGGATTCCACCGTATAGGATCCCCGCCCGAGCAAGTAACGGCCGGAGATTTGAATGGTGGTCCCGGCCGTCCCGGCTAGGTCAGTTCCGCTGCGGGCAAAAAACCAGGAGGGCTTGCCGGCGCTATCCTTGGGGGTCACCTTAGTGAGGACCATCCAGACGTGTCTGCCGGCCTGGTACCGGTCGGTTTGCAGGCGGAAAATGTAGCCAGCGTTGAAGTGGAGGCTAAAATCAAGGTCGGGTGCGACGGGCGAGAAACCGCAGCGGAGCGTGTGGCCCGGACGCTGGGAGATCCCGCCGAGCAGGGCGGGAATCTGGCCCGGGTCAATCGGACTTTGGGCGCACGCGCAGGCGGCGAACATCACGGCCAGGAGCGGCCAGCGCATGATTGCAATATACTCCTTCAGCTAGGCCATCGCCAGGATTTTGTCGAGCGCGGCGGAGACGGTTTTCAACTGATCGGGCTGCCGCGGGTCGTGGCCGATCTCGGGCGAAATGAAGCCGTGGTAGCCGGTCTTGACGAAGGCGGCCATCACGGCCGGCCAATTCACGTCGCCTTCCAGAAGGTCCGCGAAGCGAGCGGGCTGGGCGCCGGCGGCGAGTTTGAAGTCCTTGAAGTGTACCCGCTTAATGCGCTCGCCCAGGGTGAGAATCCAGTCTTCCGGATAGCCGTACTGCATGACATTGCCCACGTCGAAGTGCGCGCCCACCCACGGGCTGTGGAACTGATCGACGAAAGAGCGCATTTCAAGCGGGCTCAGGAGGAACTTGTTCCAGACGTTTTCGGGGTTCAGGAAGACTTTGGCGAGCTGCGCATCGGGAACCAGCTTGGTCAACTCGGCGGTGAAGCGGTCCCAGGTGTCCTGAGAACCGACTTCCAGTTTGGCGCCGCTGCCGAGGCGCACGGCGTAGAGGAGGAGCGCGCCGCAGTTCAGGTCCGTGGCGATGGAGATGGCCCGGCGAATGGCGTCGGCCCCGCGGGCCCGGACGGCCGGATCGGGCGCATTGAGAGGATTCTGGTGGAGGGGGTCGGAAACCCAAAGCGTGGCGATTTGGATACCGGCTTTAGCGGCTGCGTCGGCCATGCGGCGGGCGTCGTCACGGCCCATGTCGAGAGGGAGATCGTTGCCGATGGCGATTTCGATGGCGTCGAAGCCGGCGGATTTGGCCTGGGCGAAGCAATCGGCGCGGGGCATTTCCTTGGGGAAAATCACGGAGCAGATGCCCTTGGTGAAGCGTGGGCCGGACTGCGCGCTAGCGGAAAACGCGGCGGCCGCCAGGGGCACGGCAAGCAGTTCACGACGTGTCATGACGGCAGTATCGCAGAATGCGCGACGCGTGGGAAGCGGCGTCGCCCACCTAAGTGAACTGCCAGCCTTTGCGGAATTTGGGCTTCAACAGGGCGTTGGCCTCGTTGTTGTTGGTGAAGCGCTTGGCCTGGGAATCCCACTCCAGCTTGCCTGCCACGCGCATGGCGATGGTGCCCAGCAACATCCATTGCACGAAGCGGCCGGAGATGCTGAAGTTGGAGCACGCCGGCTCGCCGCCCTTCGCGGCGCGGATCCAATCGCGGTAATGGCTCTCGACCCAATCGTTGCCCGCGATTGGGCAGCGCGGCAGCACCTGCGGCGGCATCCGGTAGTCACTCATCTTCGATGCCGGGACCAGGCGCGTGTGCTCGCCATAGCAGCCGGTGGTGACCATGCCCTTGGCGCCGACGAAGAGGCTGCCGTTGATGTCCTTGTCGCCCAACTGCTCGCCTTCCGGAACGCCTGGGAAAGTGAACTGGGCCTTCAGACTGTCGTGCCAGAAGAGCTTCACGGGCGGCATGGCGCCGCGGGCGGGGAAATCGAAGCGGATCACGGTCTGAGCGGGGAACGTGTGCTCGGACTTGCCCTCCAGTTTGGTGCACTCCACGCTGGTCGGGCTGGTAAGCCGCATGGCCATGTTGGGGGCGCCGAGGATGTGGCACGCCATGTCGCCGACGGCGCCGCATCCGAATTCGGGGTAGGCGCGCCAGATAATCGGCAAATAGTCCGCGCTGTAAGGCCGTGGCGCGACGTCGCCGAGCCACAGATCCCAATCGAGCGTGGCGGGCGCCGTGCCGGGCTTGGGCGCAACGTCCGGACCTTGCGGCCAGTAGTGTCCCGGACGGTCGGTCCAGGCGTGGACTTCGGTCACGTCGCCGATTTCGCCGCTCCAGATGATCTCGCAGCATTCGCGCGTGCCGGGCTGCGAATAGCCCTGGTTGCCCATCTGCGTCGCGACGCCGTACCTCTCGGCCGCCTCGGTCAATTGCTGCGCTTCCCACACCGTGCGCGTGAGCGGCTTCTGACAGTACACGTGCTTGCCGCGCTCCATGGCCCACATGGCGGCGGTGGCGTGCATGTGATCCGGACAGGAGACAAGCACGGCGTCGATGTTGGCGGATTCCTTGTCGAACATGCGGCGGAAATCCGCGTACTTGGGCGCATTGGGATGCGCGTTGAAGGTCTTGGCGGCGCGCTTGGCGTCGGGGTCGGTCAGGGCGACGATGTTCTCGCTGACGCAGCCGGCGATATCGCTTTCGCCTTTCCCGCCCGCGCCGATAGCGGCGATGTTGAGCTTCTCATTGGGGGACTTGAATCCCGCCGCCTTCAACGAGGCCACGCTGCCGAAGCCGGCCGACGGCGCCGCGCCCGCCAGCAAGGTACCATAGAAGAAGAATCGTCTGGAAATGCCTTCTTGCGCCATAGAATACCCCCGCGTGTTCTATCCTAACAGACATCGAGCTCCGTTTCCCCCGGGACATTTGTTGCATCCGCGGCGCAAACATGGTAATCTCTATAGGAAATAGGAGATTGCTGCTGTGACCGCCGCAACCGAGGAAAATACCCTTAGCCGGGAACAGTTCGAAAAGGAACACGATCGCCTGGTTCGGGAGGAAATCGAGACTTTTCGGCAAAGGTCGGAGGCCTTTCTGGCCGGCGAAATCACCGAGGCCGAATTCCGTCCCTTCCGTCTCAAGCACGGCATCTACGGGCAGCGGCAGGCGGGCGTGCAGATGGTGCGGTGCAAGATCCCCGGTGGCCTGTTGACGGCAGCGCAGGTGGAGCAGTTGGCCGTGATCGCCGGCGAATTCGGCGGCGGCAAGGGCCACATCACCACGCGGCAGAATATTCAGTATCACTTCGTGCCGCTGCGCGACGTGCCGGCCCTCATGCACCGCCTCGCGGACGTGGGTCTTACCAATCGTGAAGCCTGTTACAACACCGTGCGCAACGTGACCGTGTGCCCGTGGTCCGGGATCGCGCGCGACGAGGTTTTCGATGTGCGCCCTTACGCGCAGAAACTGGCGTACGCTTTTCTACGGAAGGACCTGACAAGCAATTTGCCGCGCAAGTTCAAGTTCGCGTTCGACGGGTGCGGTGGCCACGACTGCATCGCCGGCGCGATCAACGATGTCGGCCTGCGCGCTGTGATTCGAGACGGACGCCGGGGCTTCCGGATGGTGGTGGGCGGCGGCTTGGGTCCGATGCCCAGAGAAGCTCAATTGCTTGACGAGTTCGTCCCTGAGGATCGCCTGATGAACAAGTGCGAGGCGGTGGTCCGCGTGTTCAACCGGCACGGAAATCGCTCCAACAAGAACCTGGCGCGGTTTAAGTTCGTGCTGCGCGAGCGTGGCTTCGCGTGGGTCCAGGAGGAAATCGAAAAAGAGTACCAGGATATTCTGGCTAACGGCGGCATCGCCTGGCCGGAGATGGTTCCGGAGGGCTTTGGGGGCTACCGTTCGAATCCGCAGCCGCTGGGCGCGGGCGCGCTGCTGCCCATGGCGGAACGGCAGAGCACCGGCGACGCGGCATACGACGCGTGGCTCGAAACCAACGTAGTGGAGCAGCGGCAGGCGGGCTATGCGGCGGCGGTGGTGCGGGTGGACCAGGGCAACTTGTCGGTCGCCCAGTTGCGCGGCCTGGCGAGCATCGCTTCCAAAATGGGCGACGGCATGGCGCGCGTCTCCATCGATCAGAACATGGTGCTGGCGTTCCTTCCGCTGGCGAGTTTGCCGAGGGTGTATGCGGCGCTTCGCGAGGTGGGCCTGGCCGGAGCGGGCGCACGGCAAATCGAAGACGTGACCACCTGCCCCGGCGCCTACTCGTGCAACCTGGGAATCACCAAGGCGATGAGCCTGGGGGCGGCGTTGCAAGAGACCGTGCGGGGGTATGACGACGCGCGCGTGAAGCGCCTTTCCATCAAGATCAGCGGCTGCCCGAATTCCTGCGGACAGCACTGGATCGCGGACTTTGGATTCTACGGCAACGCACGCAAGATCGAAGGGCGGGAATTGCCCTACTACCTGATGCTGCTGGGCGGCGGGTACGACCGCGAGGGCATTATGCGCTTCGGCCTGGCCGTGCAATCGATACCGGCGCGGCTGGCGCCACAGGCCGTCAGGCGCGTGCTGGACCATTTCATCGCCAACCGGCAGGATGGCGAGAGCTTCCGCGATTACGTGGTGCGCCATAAGGTGGAGACTTTCCGCACCCTGACAATGGACTTGGCCAAACCCGCGGAGTTGTTCCCTGAGATGTACCGGGATTGGGGCGACGACGAGGCGTATTCGCTGCAACTAGGGCGCGGGGAGTGCGCGGCGTAAGGTAGCTTTGCTATCTTGCGTGTAGATGCACAAACTCCAACGCGTACTCATCAGTGTTACCGATAAGACCGGCATTGTGGAATTCGCGCGCGAACTGAGCGCGATGGGCGCGGAGATCGTCTCCACTGGCGGGACCGCGCGCCTGATCCGCGAAGCCGGGACGCCGGTGAAGGACGTCTCCGAAGCGACCGGCTTTCCCGAAATGCTCGACGGGCGGTTGAAAACCCTGCACCCTAAGATCGCGGGCGGAATTCTGGCCATGCGTTCGCGCGAAGACCACATGCGGGCGCTCGCTGAGCACGGCATCGTCCCCATCGACATGATCGTGGTGAACCTCTACCGCTTTGAGGAAGTGGCGGCCAGGGAGGGCGCGCGGCTTGAGGAATTGATCGAGAACATCGACATCGGCGGGCCGACCATGATTCGCGCGGCAGCCAAGAATTATCAGGACGTGGCAGTGGTGGTTTCGCCGGTCGATTACGCCGCCATCGTGGAAGAATTGCGGACGGGCGGCGGCGCGCTTTCGCTCGAAACCAAGTGGCGGCTGGCGAAGAAGGCCTTCCGCACCACGGCCGATTACGATGCCGCCATCAGCGCGCGTCTGGAACGCGAGGATAGCGCCAGTCCCCTGCCCCTGGACCTGAACCTGCGCGCCGCGAAATTGATGGACTTGCGATACGGCGAAAACCCGCACCAGGCAGCGGCGCTTTATGGCGCGCGCGGCCAGGGCATTGCCGGCGGGGAGCAGTTGCACGGCAAGGAACTTTCCTACAACAATCTGGTGGATCTGGACGCGGCATGGCAACTGGCCGGCGAGTTCGAGCGGGCGGCGGCCGTCATCGTCAAACACACCAACCCGTGCGGCTGCGCGGAGCGCGATTCGCTGGCGGAAGCGTACCGCAAGGCTTTCGAGTGCGATCCGATTTCGGCCTATGGCGGCGTAATCGGGCTGAACCGGACGCTGGACGAAGAGACCGCGCGCGAGATCGCCAAGACGTTTATCGAGGCCATCGCGGCGCCGGATTACGCTCCGGAAGCGCTCGCGATTCTGCGAACCAAGAAGAACCTGCGGCTGATGCGCGTGTCCGGCGGCGAGGATCGCCTGGTGGTGAAATCCATCTCGGGCGGGTACCTTGCGCAGACCGTGGACTGCGCCAAACTGGACCGCTCCGCGGCCGTGGTCAAGACCCGCCGCGCCCCCTCCGAAGACGAATGGGCCGCGATGGAGTTCGCCTGGAAGGTGGCCAAGCACGTGAAGTCGAACGCCATCGTTTACGCCGGCGCGGGCCAGGCGGTGGGGGTCGGGGCCGGGCAGATGAGCCGTGTGGATTCGGTCAAGATCGGCGCCATGAAGGCGGTGCTGCCGCTAACGGGCACGGTGGTGGCCTCCGACGCGTTTTTCCCGTTTCCCGATGGCGTGGAGGAAGCCGTGAAGAACGGCGCGACGGCGTTTATCCAACCCGGCGGTTCGGTGCGCGACGAGGAGGTAATCGCCGCGGCGGACCGCCTGGGCGTGGCCATGGTGTTTACGGGCGTCCGGCATTTCCGGCACTGATTGCCGCTCAGAGCAGCAAGCCCGTGACGGCAATTACCACGCCGGCGATTCCGGCCACCACGCCGATTACCGGGAACATTTTCTTGCGCGAGATGAAATAAAGGGAGCTCAAGACGAGCGCGATTTCGAGCAGCCCTTCGCCGAGATCGTAGCGCAGCGCGCGATGTTCGGCCGCTTCGGCGGCGCCGTCGTCCTTCTCGGCCTCGGCCTGGATGGTCTTGGCGCGGTTTTCGTAGTCCTTTTTCTGCGCAGCGTAGCCGGCCAGCGCCTTCTCCACCGCTTCGCTCTTGCCGCCGAGAACGGAGATAAGGCTTTCTCCGAGTTCCAGGTTGTGGTACTTCACGCGCGTGGATTGGTAGTGCGCCCAGGCATCGTTGGCGGAGGATTTCTGAATAATGGCCTCCGTGTGGGTGCGGTGCGAAGAGATGCTGACAATCGCCAAACCGACCGCCAGCACGGCGGCCAGCACCCCCACCTTCTGACCCATAGGGTCGCTGCCGTGCGCGCCTTCGTGATGGATTTCGAGTTCTGCCATACTGGTTTCCGTATTATAAGCTAGATCGCGCCGGCGGGCTTGATTTTGCCGAGCCGCGAACGTAAGAGAGCGGTTGCTCCGATGGCGAAGACGACGGCGGACGAACAATTCATGCGCGAAGCCTTGCGACTGGCGCGTCAAGGCGCCGGCGGCGAGGAGGTTCCCGTGGGCGCCGTGGTGGCAATGGAAGGCGAGATCGTGGGGCGCGGATGGAACTCGCCGGCCGGCCACAACGACCCAACGGCCCATGCCGAGATCCTGGCCCTGCGTGAAGCGTGCGCGCATATCGGTAATTACCGGCTGCCGGGCGCAACGCTCTATTGCACGCTCGAGCCGTGCGTCATGTGCGCCGGCGCGCTGGTGAATGCGCGCGTGGCGCGCCTGGTTTTCGGCTCGCGCGACCTGCGTTTCGGCGGCGTACGCAGCAAATTCCGCCTGGTGGATTCGGACCTGCTCAACCATTCCGTCGAGGTCACCGAAGGCCTGCTGGGAGTGGAGTGCGTAGAGTTGCTTCAGGAGTTCTTCCGGGCGCGGCGGTAAGGTTAAGATCAGCCCAATTCCGTTTTGCGCGCTTGTCTCTTTTGCAGTACACTGACTCTATTGCAAGACATCCTCCACTTCAAGATCGAGGTCTTCCGACATGCAGCAGCACATCGTGAAACGCTCTGACCGCTCACAGATCCTGTCCTTGCCGCTCTTGTGGCTCGCGATGGGGGCGTTCCCGGCGTGGGCGCAAACGGGAGCGAGCCGGCAGCCGAGCGCCCCCGACCCCTGCGCGAGCGGCCACGAGTTGGCCATCACCGATTGCGCGCTGAGCTGGCACGGCATCACGCTGTACGGCGCCTATGACGTGGGCGTGGGCTGGGTGAGCCACGGCTTACCGGAAAACGCCGTGAACTATGAAGGCGAATCGCTGGTGAACCGGAACGGCTATCAACATCGATTCCTGGTGGCGCCGAACAACCTGCAGCAGACGGGTCTGGGCATCAGGGGCAAGGAAGAGTTTGCGCCGGGCTGGTCCGTTGTGTTCAACGCTTCAACCGGCATCAATCCGCAGTCCGGCGTGCTCGCCAACGCGTCAGCCACCGACATTGCCAACAACGGCCTTCCCCGAAACAGCTATTCGGTAGCCATCGACGGCGCGCGCGCGGGCCAACCCTTCAACGACGAATTCTATGCCGGCGTATCGTCCGCGCATTTCGGCACGCTGACCGTCGGCCGCCAGCGCGCTCTCGGCACCGATGCGATGCTCCTTTACGATCCGGCCGGCGGCAGCTACGCCTTTTCATACATCGGGTACAACGGCACGATGGCCGGCGGCGGCGACACCGAGGACTCCCGTTGGGACGACGCCTTGAAGTATCGCCTCACCCATGGCCAGGCGCATTTCGGCGCGATGTATAAATTCGCCGATGGGTCCGGCGGCTGCTACTCGGCATCCGCAAACTGGACCGCCGCCAACTGTACGCCGGAAGGGGCGCATAACAACGCCTATGGATTCGACCTCGGCGGAGACTACGGCAAATTCTCCGCCGACGTCGTCTACCAGCGTTACAACCAGGCGATCAGCGTATTGAACCCGTTGCTGGGGGCTCAGAGTCCGACGGCGCCCTATCAATCGACCACCGACAGCATCAATACGAACCCCATCGCCGGGGCCAATCTAATCGGAACCACCAACACCGTATATGGCATCGTGACCGACAACCGCGCCATGATGTTCGCCGCCAAATATACGTGGGACCGGTTCCGGTTGTTTGCCGGTTACGAATACATCCGGCAGGCTAACCCGTCGAACCCGCTGGGCGTCGGCGCGTTGGACCAGGGCGGTTATCTGATGAGCGGCGTCGAAGACAACAATCTGGATAATCCCAAGCACGTGCAGATCTGGTGGACGGGCTTGAAATACGCCATCGACGGCAAGACCGACATCACCGGGGCCTGGTATCACCAGCTACAGAACGATTTCCGTTCTCCGACGACCTGTTCGGCCGCAGCCGGTTTCCGCAGTTCCTGCGCGGGGACGCTCAACGAGGAGTCGCTCTATGTGGATCGTCACTTCACCAAGCGTTTCGACGGTTTTGCGGGGTTCGCGTATTCCTATGTGAGCGGCGGTCTGGCCATCGCCATTCCTCACGGCCCCGGCGTGCCCTATAGCTACAACAACAACTTAGCTCCGGTAATCGGCGGCCGTTTCACCTTCTGATGGTTTGACGATTGTGCGTGGACGCCTGAAGCGGCTCTGGCAGGAGGGTAAGGCGCCGGCGACAGTGAACCGCCGGCGCCTTTGTCGATCAGAACGTGATGCGGAGGCCGGCTTGCATGCGGCGAGCCTCGGTCCCGTCGGGGGCCGCGGCATCGGCGCTGCCCACACCGTAGGCCAATGGAGTTTGCGTTAACACCCCCTTGGATTCGGTGAAGGCCTGAGAGGTCATGGCCGTCGGCGACCAACTGTTGCTGACGTTGAACACTTCAAAGAAAACGAATCCCTTGACGCGTTCGCCGAAAGGCAGGGTCTTGCTGATGCGAGCATCGGACCGGTACATGGCCGGCTGGTTGATGCTGTCCACGGGCCAGAAGGGCACGCGGCCGCTCAGTCCGGAGCCGTTGAGACTAAAGTTGCTGAACATACCCGTAACGGGCGTGTCCGATATGTTGACAGTAGCGCTGGTATAGGGGCGGGCGCTGTTGATGGTGGTGAGAGAAGAAAGCTGCCAGTTATTCACCACATACTTGAAGAAAGCGCCGCTGCGGTGAGTGAAGGTGGGACTCCAGACCCAGGAAATCACGAGACGCTGGCGTTGATCCTCAAGTCCGTTGCCCTTGTCGGCTTTGTAGTTGCCGTTGTTGAGCCAGCTATTGGCGTTGCTGAGGTACATATTGGAGGTCGACTGGCCGTAGCCCTGGCCATCGTCGATCTCATGCGACCAGGTGTACGAAGCGTCCGCCTGCAGGCCGTGAGAAAAGCGCTTCTGGAACTGCGCCACCAGGGCGTTATAGGTGCTGGTGACGCCGTTCTCGTCCTGATAGATGCCGCCGTACGCGGAGTTGGGCCGCGACCCGGTGAGGACGGGCGTGGTGTAGGAGCCGATGTTCGTGCCGCTGGCGTTGTCGATCTGATAGGTGAACATGGTCGAGGCCGTCGGCAGATTCAAGTCACGGACGCTATACAAATCGACGCCGCGGTTTCCGACGTATGACACGGTGGCGACGATGCTGCCTTTGAATTGGCGCGCCAGGGCCACGGTGGCATTCTCGGAGTAGGGGACCTTCCAGTTCGGAGCGGCGAATTGGAAGCTCAGCGCGGCCAGGCCCGCGACGTTGGGCGCCGTGGAAAGCACGTTGGGGAAGATCGGGCCGGCAGCCTTCTGCACCGCCTGCGTGGCGGCGAGGGAATAGCTCGGGAAGGTGGCCGCGTTATTGGTGAACAGGTCCTGCAGGGTGGCGCCCGCTACGCGAGAGTAGAACATGCCGAAACCGGCGCGCAGGACGGTCTTGCTGTCCAGGCTGTATGCCAGTCCGATGCGCGGCATGAAATCATCCTTTGGCGAGTTGATGTAGCCGGTCTCCGGCCAGACCGAATTGAACATTGCGGGCTGAGGCAAGGTGGCGAACTCGTAGCGGATGCCGTAATTCAAAGTTAGCTTCGGGGCGATGCGCCACTCGTCCTGGGCATAGAAGCCGTAATTCCGAATGGTGGCATCCACCGTGGGGTCGCCGTAAGCCTGCGAATAGGAGTTCCAGTTCTTGGCGCCGGTGGTATTGCCCGAATAGTCCAGCGCAAAGGCATTGACGGTGCTGTAGCTATAGGTGCCGTTGCGGTTGGGGCCGTAGTAGCTGTAGTCTTCGGCATCGGCGACATCGATTCCGGCCTTGAGGGTATGGGTCCCTCTGGTCCACACGGCGTTATCCCCGAACTCGATGCGGCGTTCGCGCGGTTCCACGCGGGGCAGATAGTTGACGGGGCCAATGGATTGGCTGTGCACGGAGACGCCCAGCAAACCGAGCGGGCCGACCAGCGAAAGATCGGGATCGTCGCCTTCCAGGTCGCTCATCCAGCCGAAACGGAACTCATTGGCGATCGATGAGGTGGGGATGGAAGTCCACTCGAGCCTGCCGTCTTTGACGTGGCCGTAGTCGTTGCCGTTGCTGTTGATGGCCTGCCCGGTGGTAGAGGCGATGAGCGTGTTCTGCAAGCCGTCGGGCGACCGGAATTGCATGAAGTTGAAGCTGGCGCTCAGGCTGTTGCGGTCGGAAAGGTGATAGTCGAGACGGCCGAAGCCGGTGTCCTCGCTGACCTTGCGCGGGAACGAGCCGAAGAAGCGCGGCAGCAGGGCGTTGATGGCTGAGCACTGCGCGGTGGTGGGCAGCGGGGTAGTGCTGCCGCCGGTGGTAGTACCGCACCCCACCCAAACCTGGTTGACGCTATCGACGACGCCAGACCTCACGACGCTGTCGATAAGTGGATCGTTGCGCCGGGTTTCCTCAGTGTTGAAGAAATAGAAGAACTTATCCCTGACGAACGCGCCGCCGATGCTCGCGCCCACCTGGGTGCGCGAATCGGACGCGACGATGCTGGAGAACGGATCGTGGGCTTCCATGCCGTCGTTGCGGTAAAACCCGTAGGCCGCGCCATGAATGTCGTTCGTGCCACTGCGTGTAACGGTGTTCACCACGCCGCCCATGGCTTGGCCGTACTCGGCCGAGAAGTTCGCGGATACCACCTGGAACTCCTGCACGGCGTCCTGGGAAATCTGCGACTGGACGCGGGTGCGGCCGGCATTCTCTACATAGAACTGTTCGGTGTTGTCGTTTCCGTCGAGCAGGAACGTGTTGCCATTGGCCACACCGCGGAATGTCAGCAGGCCGAAATTGCCGTCGTTGGTAACGCCCGGCGACAGCAGGGCAAAATTGTCCACGCGGCGGCCGTTAATCGGCAAATCCACAATTTGCTGCGTATCGACCAATTGCGAGAGATCCGTCTTGGTGTCCTCAACGAGCGGAGCGACGCCAGTAACCTCGACTTGGGTATTGGCGGTTGCGACTTTCAGGTCGGCTTTCAGGTCGAGGTTTTGGCCGACGGACAATACGACGTCCTTCACAACCCATGTATCGAAACCGGTCGCCGTGACCGTGACTTGATAGCCGGATCCCGGGATCAGCGACGGAGCCGTGAACACGCCATCCGTGTTCGTGGTGACCTCCCGGACGGTTCCCTGCTGGCTGGCAATTACGACCTTGGCGCCGGGCACCGTGGCGCCCGTAGGATCCCGAACGACGCCGGAAATCGCCGCTGCGCCAGCCGTGGATTGCGCCCACGTGGCGGGCGCCAGAAGCACAATTCCCAGCAGCAGCACGCTGCAGGAACTAATCAAGCGGGCACGCGTTTTGAACATAACAAGCTTATAGCCTCCAATTATTGAGTTCCCCTGTACCGGGTAGAATATCACGCAGATGGTGAAAATTGAGTAACAAAATCCGGCCCGATTTTTCCGCGGCGTACTGGTACGCTGGATTACACTAGAGGATGTTGTCCGAGAGCAGGACTTTTGAGCCAATCGGGATCGCCGGATCGGGTAAGCTCGCCCAATCCATGGGTAGGCTGCTCCGCGAGCGCGGCGAGCCGGTGGTGTGCGTCGCCGGCCGCGACGCGGAAAGAACCCGACTCGCCGCCGAGTTCATCGGGGACAAAGTCGATCCGGTTGGGTACGGTGAACTGTCGGACCGCGCGTCAAGGGTCTTGATTGCGGTCTCGGACTCCGCCCTCCAGGACGTTGCGGAGTCGCTTGCCAAGGGCGTTTCTGGCGCCGGGATCGCACTCCACACGTGCGGGGCGAAGGACATCGAGGAACTTCGGCCGTTGCGTTTGCGCGGATTCTCTTGCGGGACCCTCCATCCGTTGCAGACCATCGGCAGCCCGGCGCAAGGACTGCGGGCGCTGCCGGGGGCCGCATTCGCCGTATCGGGCGATGGTCCAGCGGTGGATTGGGCGGAGCGGCTTGTGGGTCTGTTGGACGGCCGCGCGCTAAGAATTCGGCCGGAAGCGCGGCCGTTGTACCACGCGGCGGCCGTGATGGCCAGCAATTACGTGGATGCGCTGATCGACGCCGCGCAGGGCCTGCTGGCCACGGCGTCCGGCGAGGATGGCGATCGCGCGCTCCGCGCATTGGAGCCGCTGGTTCGCGCCACAGTGGAGAATGTATTCGAGCGCGGTCCAGTGGCGGCGCTGACCGGACCCATTGAGCGCGGGGATGCCGGAACCGTGCGGCTGCATCTTGAGGCGTTGGACTCGGCGCCGCGGCGCATTCAGGATCTGTACCGCGCGGCGGGGGTGCAAACCCTGGACATCGCGCGGCGCAAGGGCCTGGCAGCCGGCGCGGCGGAACGAATGGAAGCGCTCTTGCGAGAAAGCTGAAACCGGATGAACAAACAGGAAGGGCCGATGCGAATCCCAGATCTGGCCGACAGAAAAAAGCGCGGCCAGAAAATCACCATGCTGACGGCTTACGACGCCACCATGGCGCGGCTGCTGGATCGCGCGGGCATCGACGCCCTTCTTGTCGGCGATTCGCTCGGGATGGTGATCCTCGGCTACGAAACGACGCTGCCGGTGACGCTCGACGCTATGGTGCACCACACGCGGGCGGTTTCGAACGGGACGCGGAGGGCCCTGGTAATCGCCGATATGCCGTTCCTCAGCTACCAGACGGGCATCCCGGACGCCGTGCGGAATGGCGGGCGACTGATGCAGGAGGGCGGCGCCGCCGCGGTAAAGCTGGAGGGCGGGCGCGCCTTCGCGGATGTGGTTGCCCGGCTTGTCGAAATCGGCATTCCCGTCATGGGGCATGTGGGATTGACACCGCAATCCGTCCACCGGTTCGGCGGCTTCCGGCGCGTCGGCAAGTCCTGCGACGAAGCCGCGCATGTGATGGAGGAGGCGCGGGTGCTTCAGGAGGCGGGCGCATTCGCCATCGTCCTCGAATCGATTCCGGACGATCTGGCGAAAGCGATCACCGAGGAGCTGGCAATCCCTACCATCGGCATCGGGGCAGGGCCGCACTGCGACGGGCAGGTACTGGTCAGCTATGACGCCTTCGGCCTCTATGACGAATTTACGCCGCCGTTCGTCAAGCGCTACGCCGAGCTTGGCGACGCCATTGGGAAGGCCGCCGGCGAGTACATCTCCGACGTGCGGAACGGCCGGTTTCCAGAGGCTGGGCGGCCGCGAACGGCGCCGGCGCGGGAGTCGGGCCATTGAGCGCGGAATTGTTGCGGACCATCCCGGAGATCCGGAACAGCGTGGCTGCGGCGCGGCGGCGAGGTGGCACGGTCGGCTTAGTCCCCACCATGGGAGCACTGCACGCCGCGCATGGCGCGCTGATCCGCCGGGCCCGGGAAGAGTCGGATTTCGTCTTGGTGAGCGTCTTCGTGAACCCGACGCAATTCGACCGCAGCGAGGACTTCGACCGGTATCCGCGGACTCTTGCGGCGGACGTCGAGTTCTGCGCCGCGCTCGGCGTGGATATCGTGTTCGCGCCGGACGCCAAGGAGATGTATGCGGAACCGCACCTGACGTTTGTCGAGGTGACGTCGCTATCGGAACGGCTCTGCGGCGAGTTTCGCCCCGGTCACTTCCGCGGCGTGGCCACCGTAGTCGCCAAGCTGTTGAACATCGTTCAGCCGGACAAGGCCTACTTTGGCGAGAAGGACGCGCAGCAGCTCGCGATCGTCCGGAAGATGGTGACCGACCTCAATGTGCCGGTCACCATCGTTTCGGTTGCCACGGTGCGCGAGCCGGATGGCCTGGCGATGAGCTCGCGCAACCGGCGCCTCGATGCCGGCGAGCGCCGCATCGCCCCCGCGCTGTACCGTGCCTTGCAGGCCGCGGCCCGGCGCCTCGCGAGCGGCGCGACAAGTCCGGAAGAGGTGCGGAGCGCAGCCCTGGCGGTGCTCGGGTGCGAGGGCGCGATCCGCGTCGAATACCTGGAAATCGTCAGCCCGGAGCGGATGCAGCCGGTCGAACGGATCGATGGATCGGTGTGCATCGCCGCGGCGGTATGGATCGGCGCCGTTCGGCTGATCGACAACGTGGTCTGCCAGCGGGAAGCATGAAGGCTGGGACACTTATAATGAAGCGTGCAGCCGTTTATGGAGACGCTTGCGGAGCGCCTGGCAGCGGTTCGGGTACGCATGGCGCGCGCGGCCGGCTGCGCGCGGCGCGACCCGGCTGAAATCACGCTATTGGCCGTGACGAAGATGTTCCCCGCCTCCGCCATTCGCGACTCCTACGCCTTGGGACTGCGCGAGTTCGGGGAGAACTACGTGCGGGAGTTTGAAATCAAGGCGCCGGAAGTCGCGGATCTGGTCGGCGCCCGCTTCCATCTGATCGGACACCTGCAATCCAACAAATCGAATAAGGCCGCCGAGCTGTTTCACGTGGTGCAGACGGTGGATTCGGCGCGCCTGGCGGGACGTCTGGACCAGGCGGGCCGCCCGCTCGATGTGATGCTGGAGGTCAAACTCTCGGAGGAAGAGGCCAAGAGCGGCGCCAGCCCGGCGGAGCTGCCGGACCTGATCGATGCCGTGCGCCATTGTGCCAACTTACGCCTGCTCGGCTTGATGACCATGCCGCCGTGGTCGGACGACCCGGAGGCATCGCGCCCCTATTTCCGGCGCCTGCGCGAACTGGGCGAACGGCACGGTCTCAAGCAACTTTCCATGGGCATGTCGCACGACTTTGAAGCCGCCATCGAGGAAGGCGCCACGTGCATCCGCGTCGGCACGGCCCTTTTCGGGGCGCGGAAGAAAGCGTGACCGTAGGCTTCTACTCCCCGCTGCCGCCCGCCCGCACCGGCGTGGCCGGCTATGCCGCGGCCCTTCTGACGGAGTTGCGGCGCCATGGACGCGTGGAGGTTGCGCCGCGGCGCTGCGATGTGGCGCTCTACCACCTGGGAAACAACGCCTTGCACGCCGGCATTTACCGGCGCGCCATGGCGCATCCCGGCGTGGTGGTTCTGCACGACGCCGTGCTCCATCACTTTTTGCTGGGCCAGCTTGACGAATCGGCGTACATCGAAGAGTTCGTCTACAACTATGGCGAGTGGCATCGGGCACTGGCCGCCGAGTTGTGGCGAGGCCGCGCGGCATCCGGGTCCGAGGCCCGCTATTTCGATTTCCCCATGCTGCGCCGGGTTCTGGAACGCTCGCCGGCAGTGGTGGTTCACAATCCCGAGGCGGCTCGCATGGCGGGGGCGGCCGCGCGCGTGGTGGAAATTCCCCACCTCTTCGAGGCGCCCGAGCCGGTCCCCTCCGAATCCGCCGCCGCTCGCTACCGCCAGCGCCTGGGGGTGGATCCCGGCGCGTTTCTGTTCGGCGTTTTCGGCCATCTGCGTGAATCCAAGCGCCTGATTCCCGTGCTGGAAGCTTTCGCGGAGGTGCGCCGCGAGAACCCGCGGGTGGCGCTGCTGGTGGCCGGCGGCTTCATTTCCACTGACCTGGAGCGAGCCGCGGCGCCGCTTCTCCGTTCGCCGGGCATCGTGCGGCGGGGCCATCTTCCGGAGCGCGAATTCTGGCTGGCGGCGGCCTCGGTGGACGCTTGCATCAATCTGCGGGACCCATCGGCGGGCGAGACTTCCGGCATTGCGATCCGGCTCATGGGGCTTGGCAAGCCGGTTCTGTTGACCGATTCGCAAGCTGCCGCGGGCTTCCCCGAAGACGCCTGCGTACGCATAGAACGCGGCGCGGCGGAGCGGGAGTCTCTTCGTCAAAGCGCACATTTGCTAACATTAGCGAACGGGGCGGCCGTGGCCATCGGTCAGCGCGGGGCCACACATATCCACGAACGCCACCGGGTAGAGGTAACGGGAGCGCGGTATTGGGAATTGTTGCGCGAGTACTGTGCCTGATTACGGCGTGCGGCGCGGCGCTGTCCGCGGCGCCCATGGTCAAGCGCTCGAACGTGCGGATTCCCATGCGCGACGGCGTGCGCCTTTCGGCCGACCTTTACCTCCCCGCGGACCGCGCGCGCGTGCCCGCCATCCTGGAACGGACGCCGTATAACAAGGAACTCGATATCACGCCCCTCGCCCAGGCGTTCGTCGACCGCGGCTATGCCGTGGTGGTCCAGGACGTGCGCGGCCGTTACGAATCCGAAGGCGTGTTTGCGCCGCTCGAGCAGGAACCGAACGACGGCGACGACACGCTGAACTGGATGGCGCGCCAGCCGTGGTGCGACGGCAAGATCGGCATGATTGGCGGGTCCTACCGCGGCATCGTGCAGTGGAAAGTCGCCACGCTCAACAATCCCTATTTGAAGGCCATCTTCCCGATTGTCTCAGGTTGGGACGATTACCGCGACCGGTTCTACTCCGAAGGCGGCGCCATGAAACTGGGAGGGCGGCTCGAATGGATGGCGGAGAACCTTAAGGTTCCCGGGTATCAGCCGAATTTCGATAAGTACGTGCTGCACCTTCCGCTGCGCACAGCCGATATCGCCGCGACCGGACGGCCGTCGCGCATGTTCCAGGAAGCGATAAACCATCCGGCGTTCGATTCGTTCTGGCGCGCCATCAGCGTCCGGGAGCGGATTCGCAGCGTTCGGATTCCGGTCTTCGCCATCGGCGGTTGGTACGACAACTTTGTTGAGAGCGACCTGGATGCATTTAGCGCGCTGCACAAGGCGTCCGGCATGAATCGCGTCATTATCGGTCCCTGGCCGCACAACATGTCTTACGAGTTTCAGGACGTGGATTTCGGAGCGGATTCCAAAGTTCCCGTCCGCACGCTGCAACTCGCCTGGTTCGACCGGTGGCTGATGGGGAAGGACGAGCTGGCGCTTGCTGGGCCACCGCTGAAGATCTTTGTCATGGGTTCCAACAAGTGGCGGGAGGAAAGCGAATGGCCGCCTGCCGAAGCGCGCCCCGTAGCGCTCTACCTGGCGAGCGGGGGCCGGGCCAATACGCTGGAAGGCGATGGCACGCTCACGGACCGGCCCGTGGAACATAGCGCGCGGGACGGTTTCGTCTACAATCCGCGCGACCCGGCGCCCACGCGCGGCGGGGCCGTCTGCTGCAACCCGCGCGTGCTTCCCTGGGGTCCCATGGACCAGCGCCCGGTGGAACGGCGCAAGGACGTACTGGTCTACACCGGCAAGCCGCTTGAGAGCGACCTGGAAGCCATCGGCCCCGTCGAAGTCACGCTGTATGCGTCCACCAGCGCGAAGGACACGGATTTCACCGCCAAATTGGTAGATGTTTTCCCGGACGGCAGCGCGCGCAACCTGACCGACGGCATTCTGCGAGTGCGCTACCGCGGATCGCTGGAGAAGCCGGAGTTGGCCAAACCCGGCGAGGTTTACAAGCTTTCCATTGATGCCGGCGTGACGGCCAATGTCTTTCTGAGGGGACATCGCATTCGCTTGGAGATCTCCAGCAGCAATTTCCCCCGCTTCGACCGCAATCCCAACACCGGCGGCCGGCTTGCGGACGAGACCAAGCCAATCGCCGCGACCCAAACCGTTTACCACGACCGCAGCCATCCCTCCGAAATAAGGCTCCTCGTAATGCCTCCGGAAGCCCGCGAACCATCGAGCCCGCTCACGCGCATACCGCGTGCAGCAGGGTCTGGGCTGCGCCCGCGATGACGGGCCGGCGGCAGCGGGCGGCAATCCGGAATTGACTTGGCCCCCGCCGCCGCGCTATTTTGCAGATAGAGCCTCCCTTCGGGCGCGGTAGCCAAGTGGTAAGGCAAAGGTCTGCAAAACCTTTATTCGTCGGTTCGATCCCGACCCGCGCCTCCAGTTAAATTGCTTATTTACAACAAATTACAAACAGATCAAGTTGCCACAGAGTGTGGCTGGTTGACGCAGTTTGTGGGAGTTTGTGACAGAGAGTCACAAACTCTCCACAAACTTTTCGTGGAGGAAACCGTTACAAACAGGTATTGGCGGGCGATCAACCCCGTCCGCGTTCAGGATCTCCGGACCAGGAGAGGATGGGTTCTTCCGCTATCGGGGCGACCGTTTCCGCGGTGGAGCCGGCGGCTTCTGCGCGGCCTCGTCGATGTCTGCCATCTGCGTGGCGTTGTAGACCTTGAGCCGGTCCATGGCGACCTTCTTATGGTCGTGGGAGATGATCTTATCGGAGCAGAAGCAGGCGGACGAGAAAGAGGTCGTTGGGGCGCGGAAGCCGTGGAAGGAGATTAACCGGAAAGTGGAGGCAAAGACCGTCCTGGGCAGGGACAACTTAGTGCTGGCGCTCCAGGAAAAAGGCTTCACTTATCGTATGGCGCGGGAACTGGTCAAGGTGATCCTCGAAGAATGTCTCGTGGAGCTGAGGAAGACATATAAGCTGGAGACTCCCTTCGGAGTGTTACGCATTGAAAAGAAAAACCCCAAGCCCAAGCAACGGAAACACCGGGCGTTTGGATATCTGGTGACGACGTATAAGAAATTCCTACGGGTTCGTTTCCAGCCAGCCGCGGATCTGACTATCCGGGCCGTGGACGATGACGATGCCGGCGGCGAAGCGGAAGAGGAAAAGGAAGAGGAGAAGGACAAGGAGATGGCGCGAAAAAAGCAAGAGCAAGAGGCCGAGACGGTAACGTGCCCCCGGTGTAAGTCGACGTGGATGATGGAAGCCGAGTTCCGGCAGTACGTGGAGGCGTACGGTTCGACATCCCGAGACTGACGGACTTTCTGGAGAACGTCAAGAGATCCCAGCAGTACCTGAAGCAGCAGGCAGAGGCGGTGAATGTGGCCGTGTAGCGGGTTCTGCTGCAGTTGGCGTCCAAGGAGAAGCAGGAACAGTTGCTGATGCGGCTGTCTAATGTCGAATTGGGGCTTACGAAATTGGGTTGGGATGTCACGGATGGGTTGTGAAGTCTTCTCTGAGCAGCGCGCCGGCGGTCATCCGGAAGCCGCGCCAGTCTTCCCGGGGTATTTTTCGGATGCGAGCGGAGAAGTGAACCGTCAGCTCAAGTACACGAACAAGTACACGAACAACCATGCAACTCTTCCACGACGCGGTATAATTGCAGAGTGATCGCGCGCGCCGCGCAACCTCGGGTTCAGGAGCTGCTGGCTGACTTTCCGGCGGTTGCCCTGCTGGGACCTCGCCAGGCGGGCAAGACGACCCTCGCTCGAGCGCTCGCCGACGCTGTGCCCGAGAAGGCGGTCTATCTCGACCTGGAACTTCCTTCGGACCGCGCGAAACTCTCCGACGCCGAGCTGTATCTGTCGGCCCACGCGGACAGGCTGGTCATTCTCGATGAGATTCAGCGCGCGCCGGGGATCTTCCAGGTTTTACGGGGCGTCATCGATCAACGGCGCCGAAAAGGCATCCGCGCGGGCCAGTTCCTGCTGCTCGGCTCGGCTTCAATGGACTTGTTGCAGCAATCGGCGGAGAGTCTCGCCGGGCGGATCGCCTACCTTGAGCTGACGCCTTTTGTTCTGCCGGAGGTCGCCAGTCTGGGACCGGGAGCCGCGGACCGCCTCTGGGTGCGCGGCGGATTCCCGGACAGCTATCTGGCAGCGGATGATTCGTCCAGTTTCCGCTGGCGGAGCGCTTTCATTCAAACGTACCTGGAACGCGATATCCCGGCGCTCGGACCGCGCGTGCCGGCCGAAACGCTGCACCGCTTCTGGCGGATGTTGGCCCACAATCAAGGCCAACTGCTCAACGCCGCCCGGCTGGCGGCCGGCTTGGGCGTCAGCGGCCAGACGGTAGCCCGTTACCTCGACATCCTGGTGGATTTGCTGCTGGTCAGGCGGTTGCCGCCCTGGACCGCCAACCTGGCCAAGCGTCTGGTCCGCTCGCCCAAGGTATTTGTGCGCGATAGCGGCGTCCTCCACGCTCTACTCGGACTGACGGACCAGGAGCAGCTTCTTGGGCACCCGGTCGCAGGATCGAGCTGGGAAGGCTTCGCCATCGAGAATCTGCTCGCTTCGGCCCCGGCCTCCGCCACCGCTTGGTTCTACCGCACGGCGGCCGGCGCCGAGATCGATTTGCTGCTCGAGTTCGGGCCGCGGCGCCTTTGGGCCGTGGAAGTCAAGCGATCGCTCAACCCGCGGCCTGCGAAAGGCTTCCATTTAGCGTGCGAGGACGTCAAGGCCACGCATCGGTTTGTGGTGTATCCTGGCAAAGAGCGGTATCGCCTGGACCCGTCTACCGAGGCCGTTCCCCTATCCGCTCTGCTCGGCGAAGCGGCTTCGTAATCCCTGGGGATCGGAGATCGGCTCAGGCCGATCCCCTCGTCGGCGGCGCCAGGGATGGGATGGCTTTCTGCACCGGCTGGTGTGGCTGTGGGGAGCTTGCAACTGATGGCGGTGGAGTTGTGTGCTGGGGCGTTGGAGGATTCTTTTCCGGCCGCCGCGGTCCTTGGGATCCCATCTCCGCCGGCGTCGGCGCCGGATCTTACGGATCGAAGTAGTCGCGCGTTTTTCGCCGGCGGTTTCGGTTTCTTCGATTCTCGTGAACCCGCACTGAGGCGCCGCTTTGTTCCGGACCCTATCTTGGCGTAATTCTTGTTCTTCGCCGCCGGTTCCTCCCAGAGGATGCGATAACGGTTGCGGGTAGGACCAGGATTCTTCTGGCGGTCTATGAGGCCGTTCTTATCAAGCGCCCCAAGCGCCCTGCCGATGGCTATTTCGCATAAGCCGGTGAGTTTGGGAATGTCTCTCTCCCGGCGCCGGATATAGCGGTGCAATGCGGCGTCAGACCGTTTTCGGACGCCAGCGCGACTTGCTTAGCTAACTCACATGGACTAATATAGGGGGAATGGTAAGGACATGAGGAGCTACAACGTACACGAGGCGAAGACCAACCTGTCCCGGTTGCTGCAGGAGACCACTGCCGGGGAACAGGTGATCATCATGCGCGACGGTACGCCCGTGGCGGAGTTGATTCCCTATCGGCCACGCAGCCGCAAACGCCAGTTGGGCTTCGCCGCCGGACAGATCGAGATGTCTAAAGGATGGGAGCGCCCTATGACCGATGCGGAAGCCGAGGCCTTCGCGGGCGGGGGCCTGTGACATACTTGCTGGACACGGCGCCATTCCTGTGGGCCGCTACCGGTCCCGGCAAGCTGTCGCGTAAAGCGCGCCGTATCTGCGAATCGCCGCGAGATACGCTGGTGCTCAGCGTGGCTTCCCTGTGGGAGATCATGATCAAGTGCGGCGCGGGCGGTCTCCGCATCCCAAACCCCGCCCGGACCCTGCCGGACTGGGCGGCGGCGCTCGGGGCCCGGGTTCTCCCGGTGCAAGCGGCTCACGCGTATCACCTTCACGGCCTGCCCCCGATTCATCGGGATCCATTCGACCGGATCCTGGTGGCGCAGGCCGTGGCGGAGGATCTACCGCTCCTCACCAGCGACCCGTACATCCAACAGTATGCGGTGCGGTGCGTGTGGTAGGGGCAAGAACAGCGCCGCTGATCTGGGCCGGAACCTCCAGCGCGCGATACAGCAGCTCGATGCGGCATTGGTTCGCACTTAGACATTCCATTTTGACCCCCGGCTGTGGCGTTTTTCGACGAGCTCGGCGCGGCGGCGGGCGCAACTTCGTTCACGGCGCCAGCCCGATTTTGTCGTTCACAGCCTCGCGCAACCGCTGTTTGCATCCCAAGTAGCGCTTCGTCGTTTCCACCGACTTGTGGCCGAGCAGGAATTGAATCTGCTCCAACTCGCCGCCCGCAGCATGACATAGACGGGCGCAGGTCCGGCGACAATCATGGGGCGCGAGTTGCTGGATGCCGGCCTTGGCAGCGTACCGTTTCACGATGTGCCAGACGACCTTCTCCGTAATGCCGGAGCCCCACACGCCGCCGGTCCGGCTTACGCACCGAATCAGCCGCCCGTCTTGAATCGTGGCGGCTCCTGTCCAGTTGTCTACCACCGCCTTGACCCAATCGGGAACAGGGACGGTTCGAATGTCGCGGCCCTTGCCGATCAAGTCGACCAACGCCCTGTGCTCTTCGCGTTGTTGGACGTCTTGAACCTGAAGCTTGGCTACTTCCGCCCTGCGCAGGCCGCAGCCCAGAAGCAGGGCCAGGATCGCCCGATCCCGCCTGCCCCGTACTGTCTCCGCCTCTGGCGCCTGCAACAGCCTGCGGCTCTGATCGGCGGTCAACCAGTTGCCCAACCGAACGCCCACCTTCTTGGCGCCCTTCACGCGCTGGATGCCGGCCGCCAGTTCCGGACTAAGTAATCCGGTGTCGGCCGCCTCGTAGGCGAGGCGCCGCACAGCCGCCAGGCGGAGGTTGATCGTCGCCGGGGCAAGCTGGCGGGACTCCAGTTCAAGCCGGTAACGGAGTACGACGGTCTTGCTGAATGCCAGCCTCGGTTCCGAACAGTACCAGATCACAAAGTCGTCGATGGCGAACTCATACGAGCGCTTCGATGTCGGCGATCCGAGGGTGTTCAGCACTGCCCCCTTCGCATAATCCAGGTCCGGCAACCGCAGAACCCGCCTGGGCGCTTTCTTCTTCCTGGTCGATTTCTTCATACCGCGGCCTTCCCCGCCGCCGGACTATCTTGCCCGAGGTGGGTACGCCGGAGCCAGAGACCGGCGAGACGGCGAGGACGAAGTTGCTTATCCTGGTGGAACGGATGCGGATTGACCCGAAGGGAGCAATCGCGGGATATCCAGCGGTTCTCGTGCGGGATACGCTGCGGCGGCTGCGCGTTCATTTGGATTGGAACCTGGCCCGCTTGGAAGTGGTTGCGGGGTTCTCGGCCGCGGAGGGCCGGAAGTTCGTCAGGGCCATGGTCTCCGCTGGGCTTATCGAGCGTGCCGGACCGGGGCGTTGGTCCATAACCAGCGCCGGCCAGACGATGTCGTCGGCGACTGCCGCTGCCCGCGTGACGCGAGCTACCGGGGACCGGGCGCTTCGGAAGTTCATGGTCCGCGTGGAAGGCGTCAACCAGGACCCTTACTTCCTCGGCAAAGTGGTCGCCGTGGTCCTGTTTGGCAGCATGGTAAAAGCGGACGTGGACCGTCCAAGCGACGTGGACATCGCCGTCGAACTCGTCCCCAAAGAAGCCGACCCAGAGCGGGCGCGCGCGAAGAACGAGCGCCGCGCGCATGAGCTGGAGGCGAAAGGCCATCGTTTCCGAGGGCTACTGGACCGCTACGTCTGCTGGTATCGGGAGGTTTTCACGTATTTGAAAGGGGGGAGCCGAGTGGTCTCTTTGGTGGATTTGAGGTGTGAAGGCGAGATCGTGTGGGCCGCGCCGCATCGGATTCTGTACAGGGCGAAAGGCTGGAAGCCGTATGTTCCGCCGGCACCGCCTGTTGTCCAGCCAGCCCCGCCCGTCGACGACTGCCCTTTTTGATCTGAACCACAGGCTGGTACTTTTGTAGAGCATTCTCTCCGCATGATCGATGACCAGTTGCGGCATCGGCATCTTGCGTGGCTCCAAACTGAGTCCCAGGGCCTGAAGAGACTTCAGCACCTCGCCCTGTGAAGGCGTAGCCATGGACTCTTCCGAGTCGGGCCTTGCTCCCACATCCTGCCATTGGGCACGCTTGCCCACCATCATCAGGTCTGGGAAACGGGATCCTGGACTTCATTGGATGTGGCGAAACCCGACACGGCCACTTTACGGAATGAAGTCCGCAATTCCCACTTTCGAGGAACAGACATGGCCACGTGTCCGGCGACGGTTCTTGAACGAGAGCGTCTTGCGGCCATATGGAGGGATGGCCAGACCGAGGCCCCGCCGCCGGTCATAATTTCCTATAGGGAAGGATGGGCCCGGCGACCGCTCTATTAGCGGTATTTGTTGAGAGCGAGACCATCGTGATACTCGTGGTCGACAGACTCTGGAAGTGAGCTAGCGGCCCAAGGGCGCCACCGTCACCTGCACCTTCTCATGCGCGCTTGCGCCCAGCGTCACGGTCTTGGCGTACCTCGCGAAAGGCGTGAGCGATCCGGGCGGGTCTGAAGCTTCCGGCGTCGAAGCGTCCCAGGCGAACACGCGGTAATCCCCCGGCGGCAGGTTCGCGAAATAGAAACTGCCGTTGGCGTCGGCATTACCCATTCGCACCGGCGTCGGCCCCGAAACCGGCGCAACCACCACGCCGGCAAGGCCCGCCGGTTTGCCGTCCGCGCCGGTGACGGAGCCTTCCAGAACCGCGGCCGTAGTGCTGACGACCACTTCCAGTTGCCCGTCGCCCGTGAGTTCGAAATCCGCGAGGGGAAGATCCTTGCCCCCGTAACGGATCGCCTTCACATAGCAGTTGGCCGGCAGGCTCTGGGAGTTCTGGGAGTTTAGCGTGTAGACCACCGGAAAAACGTTGCTGAGGGTGAACGTCCCGTCGCCGGCCATATTGACCATCCCATTGCCGACGCCCTCCTCCGATCTCAGGCTAAAGAAGAACGGCCGCGGGAGAGACCCGGCGCCATCCACTTTGATGGAACCCTTGATCGTGCGGCCTCCACTCACTTCCAGATCGATTGCCTCGATAGAGGAGTCCTTCACGTCGATGGGCTGGACCGCGACCCTGTTCGAAGGTCCGCCGGGACCGCCCATGACCGCCATTCCGGCCACCTGCCCGCCTCTGCCGCCACCTCCAGCCGGAGAACCGGGCCAGGCAATCAGGCTATAGGAACCCGCCGGAACTCCCGATATTTCGAACGTGCCGTCGCGGGCTGCGCGCGTACTGCCGATAGCCAGCGACGTAACTTGGGCGCCCCTCGGCATCAACCTGAGGACTGGCGCGCCCACCGCGCCGCCGGCGGGGTCGGACACTTTGCCGCGGAGCCGCACCACTCTGGTCTTACGCCACGTCATTTCGATGTTGGCCACCGTGGCGCCGGCCGCTAACCTGACGGCGGTCGCGGCGGAAGGCTGCGCCGCGTTGGGATACCACATGGGAACATAGTCCGACTCGGGATCGGAGGGCAGCGGCCCCGTGATGGTTTCGGGCGCCTGGGAGGCGGCGGCAGGTTGGGCAATGATTTGGCCGGTAGTGACTTGGCCGGTCGTCTCCATCGCCGGGCCGCCCGCAAAGGTATTCGAACGAATCACCGCGGGGTTGGCAGGCGTGATGGGTTCGACGGCGATGTAGTAATCTCCGGGGCCGAGGTTGGCGACGCGGAAGCTGCCAAGGTCGTCGGTTTGCGTGGCGCCCGCCGGCGGCAGCCGCCGCTCGCCCGTTTGGTTGCGATAGCGAAATGCCTGCACCCGCGCGCCCAGGACGGGCAGGCCGGATTCGTCCTTCAGGGTCCCGGCGATGACTCCTTCGGGGATCAGCTTCAGGATGTAGGCCGAGACTTGCTGTCCCTCGCCCACGATCACCTGGTCACCGAGACTCCCCAAGGGGCTGAGGCTGGCTGCGATGAATTTTTGTCCCGCCGCCATAAGGCTATACTGCCCCGGCGCGAGGTCGGGGAACGAGAAGCGGCCCTGATCGTCCGTCGACGCGCTGGGCGCGCGCGGCGGGACGGCGGTGTTGAATTGACCGCGCAGAGTAACCACCACGCCCGCTATCGGGGAACCGTTGACGGCGCTCACTACCCGGCCCGCCAGGCTTCCCTTGGCGGCGGGAGGAGGCGGAGGCGGCGCCACGGCTCCCGTCTCGGAGGCCGGAATCGCAGTCACCTCAATCGTGGCTCGTCCGGATTGCGGCACGGTTACCGTTTTTCCGCGGCCCTCAAAGGCCTTCATGGCGTCGGCGTCCGGCTGATAGAACGGAGCGCTTAGATCGGGGGTATCGAATGCATACACGTCGTAGGTTCCCGGGCGAATGGAGCCGAACGTGATCTGGCCGCCCGGGCCCGTCATGCCGCTCACGGTAGTCTGGCCCGGCCCGTTTTCCTTCGGCACGGGCATGATCCGCGCGCGCGGCACGAGGTTGCCGTCGCGGTCCACCGCTGTCACGCTCAATTGCCCGCTGTAAGCGGCCAACACAACTACTAGAGACCCGCTCTCCGTCACCGTAAGCGCATCTGCCGGGGCCGCCTGCCCACGGTATACGGCGGATTTCACGTAGCAACGGCCAATGTTGCCCATGAGACTGACGGCATAAACGCCCGGCGGCACGCCCTTCAGCTCGAACCGCAGGTCGTCGCCCACCCTCGCCTGCCCCGTCATCGGGCCGTAGACGAACCCTCCGGGTAACCCCGACCTCAGGCCCACGCTCAGGTTGTTGGCATCGCAACCTCCCGGTTGTTCGAGCCTCACGCTCCCCTGCAAATCGGCGTTGGGCTTCATTTCCAGAACCACGCCTTCCAGGTTCCGGTCGCGCACGTCGATGGGCATATTCCCGCTCACCGCCGGACCGGGCGTCCCGGGATTGTTCGTGTTCCTCTGCGCGGTCAATTCGTAGGAACCCGGCGGCACGCCGTTGATCAGGTAAGAGCCATCCTGTTGGCGTTGTGCTCCGAAGAAGGGTCCAGGCATCGCGGTGGGGTCCCTTGGCCGCAAATTCGGAAATGCGACTTGGCCGTTCGAGGGCGCTCCCGGATCGACCACCGTGAGGTGAACGCTGTACGCCGTGATCTTCGCCAGCTTGATGTCGATGCCGCCGACTACGGCGCCACCTGTCACGTGTACCGCGGCGGCCTCGCTCGCAACCGCCGTGGCGGGGTGATAGGTGGTCGCGTAGACAAGCTGGGGCTTGTCGGGCGAAGGCTGCTGGTTCGGCGGCACGATCATGCGGCTCCGGTCCTGGTAGGATGCGCCGACAATGTAGTCTCCCGCGCCAATGCCCGCAATGCGGTACTCGCCCAGATCGTTGCTCTGTGCGTTTCCGGCGTTCGCGTTGGCCGGCGTCATGCCGTTCGCGGGGCCGGCCCGCCTCGCAAAGACCTGCGCGCCCATGATGGGATCGCCGTATTCGTCCAGCACCCGGCCCGCAATCACGGATTGCGGCGTGGTGCGAACCACGTAACCTGTCAGTTGCTGGCCGTCGCCCAGGAACACTTCGAGGTTCTGGGCGGGGACGCCGGGCATCCCGTTTTGGCCGACGAATCCCTGCCGCTGGACGGTGACGCGGTAGCCCCCGGCTTCCAGATCGTGGAAAGCGAAATGTCCCTGGTCGTCGGTTTCCGTATGGAGCTGCGAAATCTGCGCCTGCGGCGGCCGGCCCGGCACAAAGGCGCGGCCGCCGGTCGTACGCATCAGCGTCACCATGGCCCTCCGCACCGGCGTCCCATCGGCGCTACTGACCACTTGGCCTGTCAGGGAGCTGGAGCCGCCGGTCTGGGCGCCTAACACCGAGGCGAGTGCGAGGGAACATACGAGTAAGTGGACCGTCTTCATGATGGCTACCTCTCTCAGACAATTATGGATTGCTGTGCGCCTGGACTACGTCCGCAGAGCCGATTAGAGTGAGGGATACGGCAGTCGCGGTCCCCGGCTGCACAGCGACCGCCTTGCCTCGCGCCCGGTATAGGTGGAGCAGCCTGGCGTCGCGCGCTACCAGGACCGGTCCGATCATCTCTTCCCAGGCGGCCGCCAGGTACGCGCCGGGCCGCAGCGTCTGGAAGGCGAATTTGCCGTCGGCGCCACCCATCACGCTCGCTGCCGAGGCCGCCGGGCCTCCATCGGATGGCATCACCGTTACCAACGGGTATCTTACGGGGCGGCCCGCCGCATCCGTTACCGCGCCGGTTAGTTGCGCGGCGCCCTGGGACCCGATTGTGATTTCGAGAGACTCGCCGGCGACCGGCTGAAAGCCATCCGCCGGAACGTCCTTACCGCCGTAAAGGACCGATTTGACATAGCTGCCGGCTGGGAGCCGTTGAATCGCCGGGATGTAACGCGGCGCCGGGAGGACATTGTCGAGGAGAACGGAATTGCGACCGTCAAGAGGCGCGCTCCGTCCGCCCGCAAGGCTCACCAGAGAAAGCCTCGCGCCGTTGACGCTCGCATCGTCCTCCACTTTGAGGGTTGCGCGGAACGGCTGCCCAGTCGCCACCTGGAGCTTGAGACCGTCAATGTTGCCGGAGACATCCACATCCTGTGCGCCGTACACAGGAGGGTCGTTCCCGCAGCCGGTCAAGGTGTACGACCCCGGCGGGACATCGACCATCGTGAAACTGCCGTCCTGCGCCCCCGTGCTGATACTGCCCACCATCAGGAGCCTGGAGGGCGCCGTGCCTTTTGGAACGATTCCCACGCAGGCATTGCCGAAAATGCGCCCGTTCGGGCCAGCGACGTAACCGCTAATCCGGTAGGCGGGCGCTTTCTTGAGCGTGAAATCCGCTTTGACGGTCTCTCCGTTCACCACCATCAGCGAGCGCGCCGTGTCCGGTCCGAGCGCGTTCGGGTAGTAGACGGTCGGGTGCCCCATTCCCGGCGTAAGATCCGGCTCCAACTGGCCGATTGCGAACGGGTACGCGGCGCTGATGATGTACGAGCCAGACCGCACGGCCGCGCGGTATTCGCCCAAATCATTGGTATAGCCGAATTGAGTGGGCTCGCCCGTCTGGGCCATGCGCATCCACTGGCCTCCGTCATAGCGGTACACGGTGATCCGCGCGTTTTGGAGCGGCTTGCCGGCGTCGTCCACCACCTTGCCGGCGATAGCCCCAAGCGGCGGCAGTTTGAGGACAATGTCTCTTACCTGCTGGCCTTCGCCGACGGGCAGCAACTCGGTCGCCACGTGGAGGACAAAGAACCTGCCGCGCTCTAAGCCATCATGGTCGGCGGCGGGTTGCCAAGCGGGGCGCCGGTCTTCAGGTTAATGGTCTGACCTTCTATGGAACCGGTCGGGGTTTGCGCGCAGGCGGGCAGAATACAAACGGCGGCAGTGAGAGCAAGGGCGACTCGAACAGTCAAGTTGCGCCTCCGGGGTGTCACTCCCAGATATACACCCAAGGAGCGCAGGGCGGCAATGTATTATTCGGACCGCGGTATCTTCATTCCTTCGATATTCCGGGCGGCAAAGTGGATCGATAGGGTCCGCAATCGGGGATGTCGAAGGGTAGAGTCGAGGATGGGCGCGAGCACTGACGCCGAGGCGTCGCCCCGTTTCCCATCCCCGCTCATCAAACCGGACGTGCCCAGTTCCCGGCATTGATGAGGTGCGCTCCCGGTTCGAGCGATGGAGACAGACCCGGCGGGGGAAGATCCCGATTCCCGACGAGTTGTGGTCGGCAGCCGTGGCGGTGGCGCGCCGGGATGGCGCAATCCAACGGCGGTTGCTTTGCATTTGGATGGCGGAAAGCTGAAACATCGGATGGCGGCCTCGATCCGATTGTCTCGTAAGGCATCGCCGCCGGCGGCTTTTGTCGAGTTGCTGGCACCCCGCCAAGCGCGCTCTGGACCCCACCGGCCAGAGTACAGGCTCGAACTGGAAGGGCGCCATGGCAAGCTGCGCATCCTTTGCCGGACAACGACTGCGGCGGAGTTGGCCGTCCTCAGCCGGGCGCTCTCCGAAGTGGGGATCTACCCTCTGGACTCCCAACTCTGCGCAGTTCAGCCGGGCCTGGGTGAATCGGCGCGACCAGCGTCTCGGCGTTCGCGCGTGGAACTCGTAGCCAGTTTGCCGGCGTCTGGTGCGCGCCGGCGCTATTGCCGGCGGTGAGCGCCTGTACTTCCGTCTTGTCACGCTCCAGGTATTCGCAGCGCAGCGCGGCCATAGAGTCCATGCGGCCGGCGAGGGTGGGCCGGGGCGTAGCCAGCTGTCAGCGTGGCGATTCAGTTCGTGCGAGGTACCACCTGGGCGCAGTTCGAAGAACATCCGCGCAATCCGCGAATAAGCGAATGCGTTTTGATTTGGGCGATTCCGCGGAGAGAACTGAGGCCAGATCGTGCATGTAAACCTTTATCCACTCAAATTTCACGCCGTTAGCTACAAACTATCTACGGTTCGATCCCGACCCGCGCCTCCAACTGAAAACATAGGTAAATCATCTTGCTTCAGCAGGTTGGGGCCTGACCAGGCGCTTCCTCCGCGTAAGGAGGCTGCGCCGGATTATCGTTTCACATCGTCGCACGGTGGCGCGGGCGGTGAAATCTGGCGGATTGCAAAAGCGCCGGTGTTGGGCGGCGCAGGCAGGATCATCGGCCGGTCGTTGGCTTGCGCATTTCGCGGCGTCGCGTTTAACAGGGGGATCGCGCAAGACTTGGCGGACGCGATCGCCATCTTGCCGGACACGGACTTCACCGACTTGAGTGCCTGTCTGAGCTTCTCTTCATTACGGGCGCGTTGCTCTGGAGTCATAGGGAGTGTGGCTTTCCCCTGGGAGGCTTGGGGCTGAGGCCACCACGCCCGATAGAATGGTGCGGCCGGCGGCGAAGCCTGCCGGTCAGGCCCATTGGGCGGCGTCTGGGCAAAGACGGCGGCGGCGAGGAACAGGGCGAGCGATACGAAACGCATGGCGCCTCCAGTGCGATTATGCCTCCGGCAGCGGGACCCTTTCAAGCTTTTTACATCGGGCACGGCGGAAGGCCCAGGCCGTCATCCTCCAGCGCCGCTCCCAGCCGCAAAATCAGCGCCTCGTCGAACGCCGGCCCGATGATTTGCAGCCCCATGGGCAGGCCGCTCGACGAGAGACCGCCGGGCATCGAAAGCGCCGGCAGGCCCAGCACGTTGATGCCGCGCACCAGGCGCGTAGCCGCCAGCCGGGCATCCTCGTCGCACCCATCGAACCGGACCGTGGTCTGGCCGATTCGCGGGGCCGTGTGTGGCGTCGTCGGGACTACCAGGCAGTCCACCTCGCGCCATACCTTCGCGAACTCCCGCCGCATGGCCCGCCGCAACCGCTGGGCATTGATGTAATCCGTGGCCGGGATGGCGCGCCCCTGGTCGAGCAGCGCCAGCACATCCGCTCCGAAGCTCTCGCGGCGCTCGCGGTAAGGCTCCATAAAGGCGGCAGCCTCGGCCATCAGAATCACCCGGCCCACCGCGTTCAATGCCGCCAGATCGGGCAGAACCACCGGCTTCACCTCGGCCCCCAACGCAGCCGCGCGCGCAATGGCGCCGCGTACGCACATTTCCACATCGCTGTCGAGCCTCTCAAAGAAACTGCTCGCGAAGCCGATGCGGAGGCCGCGAACCGAACAGCCTTCATCCGGCACGTAGTCGACCGTGGGGTGGCGCGAGCTGGCAGGGTCGCGGCCATCGTAACCGGCAATGGCGTTGAGCAGAACGCCGGCATCGCGCACGGAGCGCGTCAGGGGCCCCATGTGGTCCAGGCTCCAGGCCAAAGGCAAAGCGCCGTAGCGGCTCACGCGCCCGTAGGTGGGTTTCAGACCCACCGTCCCGCAAAACGTCGCGGGAACGCGTATGGACCCGCCCGTGTCGCTGCCCATCGCGGCGTAAACCAGGCCGGCCGCCACCGCCGCGCCCGCGCCGCCGCTTGAGCCGCCGGGACTTCGCTCTGTGTCCCAGGGGTTGCGCACGGCGCCGAAATGCGGATTGTCCGAAGTGACGCCGTAAGCCAGCTCATGCATGTTGAGCTTGCCGAGCGGCACGGCGCCGGCCGCCTCCAGCCGCTCGACAACGGCGGCATCCCGGTCCGGGACGTAGCTCTCGAAGAGCTTGGAGCCGGACGTGGTGCGCACGCCGCGCGTCATAAACAGGTCCTTCACCGCCGTGGGAATGCCGTGCAGCGGGCCGCGGTCCCGCCCGGCGGCCAATTCGGAATCCGCTTCCCGCGCGCGGCGCAAGGCCGCATCGCCGGTGACCGTAATGAAGGCGCGGAGCGTACCGTCCAGCTTGTCGATGCGCGCGAGCGCCGCAGTGGTGAGTTCGGCCGAAGATACGCGGCGCCGGCGCAGCGCGTCCGCCGCCTCCAGGATGTTCACTGCGCTTCTTCCTCCGCGCTCAAGGCAAGCGCAGGCTCCAGATCCACCGGCAGGTCCTTCACCAGCGGACGGAACGCCTTTTCGAGCGCCTCGAGGGGACCCACGACCCGGTCCAACTCCCCGGCCGGAATCTCAGGCGCGACGGCCTTCGCGATGGCTTTCCAGTCTTTCATAACTCCTACGCCAGCGGATCGGCCTTCTCATGGCTGGCGATCCAATGGGCTCCGGCGAGAACGATCAGGGCCGCTAGCGCGCTCAAGACAATGATCGTGACGGAGTGCCGGAAGACCTGGTATTCGTCCCTGAATTTGCGTGCCAGCACAGGCGCCACCAGGATATTGACGTACTTGCAACCCTCCAGAATCAGGCCCACTACAATGGCCACTGGGACGACGCGCCGCGGCTCCACCTTGCGGTTCGGCAGCAGCCAGTAAACCAGAAAAAGCGCCAGGATCGATACTGGAACGGCAGCCAGTTTGAAAATCAATCCCAGAAAGAAGTATCCCAGCCAACCTTTGCCGGACAGCCACTGCGAAGGGCCGGCCGACAGCATGAGCGACAGCAGCGCCAGGCCGCCGCAAGCGAAAATCAAGCCGAGGCTGATGACTTGGTTCTTCAGGTAAGTGCGATTCCTGGTGACGCCCCAGGCCCTGTTGAGCGCCACCTCCATCGGCTCGAAGATGCCGTTCGCCGTAAACAACAGCAGGAACAGCGAAGTGAAACCGAGTCTTGGAATTTGCCACGACTGGATGTTCCGGACAATAAAATCGCCCTGCTCCCCCGCGAAGAAATCCTTGAGCGCCCAGGGAACCATCTCCATTGCGGCCTTCCAGTGCAGCAGGTCGCGGCAAATCGACATCATCACGATGACAAACGGGTAAAAGGCCAGCAGCACGCTGGCGGAGATCGCGAGGGCATAGACATGCGCCTCAGTCTCAATCAGATATTGAACGGTCGGCTTACACTTGGTCCACCAGGGCCGAACCCGTTCGAGGGCTTCAGTGCGGTTCAAGACTCCAGCTTAACCCCGTGCGCGCAGGGACCGGGGGCCGGGAGTCGGGGCCGGGAGCGGGGGCCGGGAGCCGGTGGGGCTGGGAGCCAATCCGCGGTGGAAAGCCGGGACGACTCCCGGCTCAGCAAGCCTGGCGGCTTGCGCCACGGCTGCGCTGGTTGGGCGCCCGCTCATAGCTTCAGGCTGGTGAGCAGCGGGGAAACCGCGGGTGGATTTGAGGGAACGAACCCAATTTGGGGACCGTCCGCCGGCTGGGGGATGACGCTGACTGGGGCGGGCGGCCTTGGGTGGGGTTCGGCCGCTGGGCTTTCGGCTTCGGCTTCTTCGGCGGCCGAGCGTTCCCGCTGGGCGCGGCGCAACTCTTTCAACGCACGGAAGTAGCTGCGTTCGGCGGCAGCCAGGCGACGGAAGATTAGTTGGGCGGCTTTCCCGGTGAAGGCGTCGAGTTGGGCCTGGAGGATTTGGGCTTCAATGCGGGTGTAGCGGCGGCGGTTCCAGTCGGATTGCACGATGGTCCCGACGAGGTAGTCTTCGAGCGGGCCTTGGGGATTGAATTGTTGGTGGTAGTCGAGCGCGAGGGCTTCGAGTTCGGTGGGGTCTTCGCCGGGGATCACGAGGGATCGAGCGTCGATGCCGTGTTTCAGGGCATTGAAGCGAGAGGCGGCCTTGCCGTCCCCGGTGCGCGGTCCGGTTGAGGATTGCGCGTTGAGGCGGTTGGCGGTGATTTGTGCAGACGATGCCATGCGCTTAGGGTATCGGACGCGCAAGGCGTTAATCGGATCATGGGGTCTGTAAGTGGTTGAAGACAGGGCGAAAATATTTTTTGTTTCTGTGTGACCGCCCCCCGGCCCGGGACCGGAGGGCGCCCCACGGTTCTGTCTATGCGAACTGCACCAGGTCCCAGGGCTTGCGATACTCGCGGAACAGGTACCTATTCGCGTCCGCGTCGCCGGGGAACTGCCAGGAGGCGTCGTCCCACGAGATCTTGCGTCCGGTCCAGGCCGCCACGTTGCCCATGCAGGCGATGGCCGTGGCGTGCGTTCCCACATCGATGTTGGCGAAGGGTTCCTTGCGGCTGCGCACGAAGTCCACGAAATACTTGACGTGCAACGGCGTGGGCTCATCCTCGTTCATGTGCATCCGCTCGGCCGGTTGAACCCCAGCGGCCGCCGCGGCGCTCGCCGCTGCCGCTGCCGGCGCAGCGCCCCCACGTCCCATTCCCCCTCGGCCTTGCGGCTCCGGGTACAGCTCCATCCCGATGCGGTCCACGAATAGAGCCGCCTGGGTACCGTAGAACGCCATCCCGTGCGGACGGTCGTCGGTCCCCATCTGCCCGTAATAGCGCATGCCTGGCGTCCTGCCGCCTACGCCATGTCCGTTGTAGATGCAGCCTTCGTAGCTCATGACGAAAGTCGGGTACTCATAGGTGGCCTGCTGGAAGTCCACGATGTCCCCGCCCTTCTTCCGGTTGAGCATGACCGCGGACGAGGATACTCTGAGCGGCTTGTCCACACCCATAATCTGGTGGACCGAATCGAAGCGGTGGTTGCCGTAGTCGCTGATCAACCCGTTGGTATAGTCCATGAACGACCGGTAACCGAGCCGGGCTCGGTTGAACGGCACTTTGGGCGATGGGCCCAGCCACGCATCCCAGTTCAGCCCGGCCGGCGGGTCGCTGTCCGGTATCGCCGCGCCGCCGCCCGAGGGCTGGTAGTTCCACACGCGCACGAATTTCACTTCGCCAATCTGGCCGCTCTGAACGATCTTGGCCGCGGCAGCGACGTGGTCCGCCGAGCGGTGCTGCGTGCCCACCTGCACAATGCGGTTGGTCCGCTTCACGACCTCGCGCATGGACTTGGCTTCCCGCAGCCGGTACATCACCGGCTTCTCGCAGTAAACGTCTTTGCCCGCCTCGCACGCCAGGATCATCATTTGCGCGTGCCAGGGGTCCGGCGTAGCCACGACCACCGCGTCGATGCTCTTGTCGGCCAGCAGCTTGCGGAAATCGTCGTACACCGTGGCTTGCGGCGCCCAGGTCTTGGCCCTGTCGATCTGCGCCGTGTTTACGTCGCACAATGCGGCAATGTCCACGTTGCGCGGCTCTTTCAGCCGCGGATCCAGGTTGCCGTCGTGGTAGTTTTCGCGGGCCACCGCCTGGATGTCCTCCGGCGTGCCGCGCATCAGGCGCGTGTCGAACGTGCCGCGCCCTCCGCACCCAATCAAGCCAACCCGCAATCGGTCGTTGGCGCCGCGTACCTGGGCGGCCGAAACCGCGGTCCACGCCGCAATTCCCGCGCCCGTGGATGCTTTCAGAAATTCCCTGCGTTCCATGCGTACCTCCTTGCCTGCTTCAACCGATGCTTACGCGGTCGCAATTTTCAACGCGATCGCATGATCGCAGGGCTTCTGCTCCGGCATCTGCACCGTCAGACCCCTCTCGTCCTGCGTCCACTTCACCTTGCCCTTGTACCCCAGCAGTTCGACATTCCTCACCTTAACCTGCGCCACCGTACTCGTGGTCGCCAGCGGCTTGATTACGGCCTGTTTCTCCGGCCACCCCATCGCAAAGGCGTAGATGACGCTCCCCTTGGTCGTGAAGCGAATCTCATCTGCCGTGAAATCCTTGCGATTCGACTCGTTGAACGGGTTGCGCCCCGTTGCCGGCGGCGCCGACGCCACCGGTCCGTCCCCGTAAGTCTTCCACGGCCGCGTTGCGTAAATGCCCTCGCTGTTCACCGCCATCCACTTCGCGAGTTCGTCCAGGATCTTCAATTCGTCCGCATCCAGGGCCCCGCTGTTCGGCAGCGGGAAATTCAGCATCAGGTTGCCGTTGCGGCTCACGATGTCCACAAGCATGTCGACCACGCGCTTGGGCGTCTTGTACCTGTGTCCCTCGAATACCGTCTTATCGTAGTGCCAACTGCCGACGCAGGTGTCCGTCTGCCACGGGTCGGCCGGGATTCCCGAAGCCACGCCGCGCTCCAGATCGAGCACGCAAGTCCCCGTCTTGCAATCCTCCGGCGTCTTGCTGGTGTAGATGGCCTCGCAATGCCCGCCGTGCAGCTTGGCGTTTACGTTGTAATGGTTCGCCACGATGGCCAGGCCATACTCCTCGTAGTAGATGCCGCCATCGGTGTAGAGCAAATCGGGTTGGTAGTTGTCCACCAGGTCCTTGATGCGCTTGTAGTAGTGCAGTTTCCAGGAATCGGGAATGCCGGCGTTGGTGAAGCCGTTCCCCACGCGGGCGAAATTGAAGTCCTTGGGGTACTCGTGGTAGAGGTCGGAGTAGGCGGGGTCCACGCCATCGTAAGACACGCCGGCGAGCGGTCCGCTCTTGTCGCTGGTGTGCGAGACGGAGAACCACAGATAGCTGGGCGCGAGGTGCTCGCTCACCGCGAACTTCAGCCCTTGCTTGTACGCAGCCTTCTTCCACATGCCGACGACGTCGATCTTGGGCCCGGCGGCCACCGCGTTCCACTTCGGCTGGTACGTGGACTTCCACAAATCGAAACCGTCGTGATGCACACCCATGCTGCAAAAGTACTTCGCACCGGCCTTCTTATAGAGCTGCATGTTATGGTCGGGATCGAACTGAGCGGCCTTCCATGTCGGAATGACGTCCTTGAAGCCGACCTTCGAGGGATGGCCATAAGTCTTGACGTGGTAGTCGTACTGCTTCTGGCCTTGTATGTACATATTGCGCGCGTACCAATCGCCGTACTCGGCGGCAGACTGCGGTCCCCAATGCGCCCACATACCCAACTTGGCGTCGCGATACCAGGTGGGAACCCGGTAATCTTTGAGCGATTCGCGCGTACCCTTGAATGGGCCGGCGGCAACCGGCAATTCGTCCGCCGCGCGGGCGAGCTTCAGCGCGGGTCCGGTACCCGCCAATAAAGTAAGGGCATCTCGTCTAGTGATCATAAATTTGGCTCCGATCTGCGACGAGCCATATTGTAGCGAAATGCGCTCCGGTATTGACACCGGCGCCTCCTTTTCGCACAATATTCCCAGAGACTGCGAAAGGAGGCCCTTTATGCTCAGTTCGCTTATCCGACCGCTCCTGATCCTCTGGGGCGCGGTGACGGCGGCGTTCCTGGCGGTGGTGGCCTGGAAATCCCTGGTGGGAGCAAGGGAGACGGATGTCGTCATTGCCGACCCCCTGGAGGACAGACAGGCCGAGCAGCAGAAAATGGTGATTTCGCAGGTGCAAACCCTGCTGATGTGGGCGAAAGGCTTAGGCATCGCCTCGCTCGCGCTTCTTCTGATAGTTGGCGGGATATCGATCTACGTGAGTTTGTCGAGCTAATCGCTGCTGCCGAGAGTCTTCCCGGCCTTCGAAAAGCCGGCTCGACAGCCGACTCTGCAAGCCTGGCGGCTTGCGCCACGGGTGGGGTAGCCTATGGCACAATCCACGATTCTTGCGCTCTGGCTACTGCTGATCCTGGCGTTTTTCGCGGCGGCCCTCCAAGCACGCCTGAGGTCCATCCTGCATCGCCGGCCCGCGTGGATCTGGGCCGCGCCGCCGCTTCTCACGGCCGCCTTCGCCGGCGCCTCGCTTGTTGCCGGCGCCTTTTCCGCGCCGCTAACCTTTCTGGTACTGGCTTACACCGCCGCGCCGGTGCTATGCGCGTTCGTCCAGGGAGCCGAACCCGCCGAACGTCCGACGGCGCTCGATTTCCTCAGCATCCTGCTGCTGTGGCTGCCCATCGAGTTTAACGCGGCGGCCGGCCTTGTTCCTCGCGCGGCGCAGGGATTTCTGCACACCGTGGCCTATGCCATCGCCATTGTGCTCGGCCTGACGCTGTTCCTCGGCTTCCGGACCTTCCCCGGTATGAAATTCAACCTGCCACGGCGGAAGCGCGACCTCTGGCTGCCGCTGGCCGGGTTCGCCATGCTGGCCCCGGTACTGGCGGTGGTGGGCAGGGCGCTGGGGTTCATCCCGCCTCCGCATCTCCCAGTCCAGAGCGCCGGGCGAATGGCTCTGGCGGCCGGCCTGATCTACTTCGGCACGGCGCTGCCGGAGGAAATCCTGTTCCGCTCGCTCATCCAAAACCTGCTGATGCAGCGCTTCGGCTCCGGCACAGGCACGCTCCTGGCCGCCAGCGTGATTTTTGGCTGCGCACACCTCGATAATGGCCCACAGCCTCTGCCCAACTGGCGCTATATGATTTTGGCCACCGTCGCCGGCCTGGCCTACGGCAAGGTGTTTCAAAAAGCCTCGTCCGTACTCTCATCGGCCGGGCTGCACATGCTGGTAGACTGGACCAAACACTTCTTCTTCTGAATCGTCGTGGCCCGCAAACTTGCCGTCCTGGAACCGGTAGTCGTGTTCGCCCTGATCATGGCCTACATCTGGGAACTGCGCCGCGTGACGCCCGGTTTGTGGATCGCGATTTTGGCCTGGATGCTGTTTTCGCACTGGCTGCGCCGCGAAACTCCTGCCTGGCTGGGATTCGGACTTGGCAATCTGCGCGCCTGCGTTCGGGACCTGCTGCCCGCATTGACGTTGCTCGCGCTGGCACTGCTGGCCGGCGGCATTCTCTTGCATACCGCCAGGCCGATCGGGACCGGCCGCGCCGTCCTGGCGCTGGCGGCCTATTTGCCGTGGGGCCTGGCTCAGCAATACGCTTTGAACGGGTACTTCCTGAACCGCTTCGACGCGCTGGCATCGCGCCGCGTGTCTCCCTGGCTGGCGGCGGCCGCGTTCTGTTGCGCCCACGCTCCGAATTGGTTCCTGATGGCCGTCGCGCTCGTGCTGGGCTACGCCTCCGCGCGCATCTACCGCCGCTACCGGAATCTCTATTTCCTGGGGATGGCCCACGCCGCGGTCGGCTTCCTATTGTTCCTGGTGATTCCGGATTCCATCAGCCGGCACCTGAACGTGGGCCCAGCATGGTTCAGGCGCTGAGGGTACGCGTGGCGACCGCTCTCTTACGTTCGCGGCTCGGTTCGACCGGGTCAGGCCTTCGTCATGTTTACAACCTTGGGTTCGAGACCAGCCTTGGCCAACACCGCATAAACCACGAATCCGGCAATAAAGCTGTACAATGCCGCAGGCTGCACGTAACGCTTCATGTCCGCCGGGATTGGCAGGAACGGCAGAATTCCGACCACGAATCCCACCGCCCACGCAATGTATCCTGCCCAGTTGATTCCTTCGCGCGGTCCGGCCCAGCGTCTTCCCGACAGCAGGTAGTCCGCGGCAATCGCCCCGCAGATTGGCCCGAATGAGGCGCCCACAATGCTAAAGAACGAAATCAGGTGGGCTGCCACTCCCGTCACTGCCAGAAGGATGCCCACCGCCGCCGCCGCCATGCTTGAGGAAACCCGCGGCACGCGCGGAATCATGGTCGAAAAGCTATTGCCGGCGATGAAAATGCAGAAACACGTGGCCGGAATCGAAGCGATTGCAAACAGGAAGAACATCGATGTGGCAATCGGGCCGCCAATGCCCTGCAACACATTGGCATAATCGAACGGCAATTTGGGATTCGAACCGTTGGCGTGCGCCACGGCCGCCAGCGCCAGTCCGCCGGCCACGATGGGCGCGAGCATCACTCCCACCAACCCGCCCCACCGCACGTCTTTCTCATGCCGCGCGTTAATTCCAAAGTCGGCGCCCGCCGCCCCCGCCGTCGCAAAGAACCCGATGACAGCCGCTATCACCGCGGTGAACGCCACCCAGGGGTCGGCCTGCGCCGCCGGCGCCTGGTAGGGCGCCCGGCTCGGAACCTGAAAGAAGACCACGATCAACATGAGCAGGGGAATAAAGTTCAGAAAGGTCGCGACCTTGGCCACGTACTGAATGCCCTTGGCCCCCACCCACGCGAAAACGCCGCCCCATATAATGCCGGTGACGATAAAAGGCGCCGTGAGAGGCCGCGAATCCCCGCCGATCGCCTTCAGCACAAACTCGCTGGCAATTGAGGTCGCCACCGCGTACCACCCGATTTGCAGCACGCCCATCAAAAGGCCCGGCATCAGATACCCGCCGGTCGCTCCGAAGGTGGAACTGCCCACTACGTACAGCGGGAACCCGGTCTTCATCCCCAGCATCGCCGGCGACTTGTAGTACAGGAGATAACAGAGCACCGAGGCGATTACCAGGCCCGCCAAGCAAATGCCGAGGCTGCCGTAGTTGAGCGTGCCGTCCCCTAAGGACCGGTAGAACGCCACCCACAGGAAGATCCCTGCATAGGCGGGCGCGGTATTGGCATACCACGGAGCCCGTTTCTCCGGCGGGTTCGGCACGGCTTTCGAAATATAGTCTGGCAACATGGCCACTCCTTTCCGATGTCTGGAAGCGGCCAGTATAGCGCCTATACAAAGCGTTGAGAATAAGCGCGGGCGGCCACGGGGGCCGAGAGTGGTCCCGGCCCTCGAAAAGCCGGCTCGACGGCCGACTCTGGCTTGCGCCACGGTTCAGATTTGAAAGTCGGGCACGTAGTCTTCGTGCGACTTCTTGGGAATGACTCTCACGTTGGCCGCCTCCAGCACCACCAGGGAATCCGGCGGCACGCTGGTTGTGAGGAAGACGCTGGCGCCGATGGTGCTGCCCTCCCCGACGACCGTGTCTCCGCCCATGATGGTAGCGCCGGCGTAAACCGTGACTCGATCTTCGATGGTTGGATGACGTTTGCGGCCGCGCAACGCCTGGCCGGCGGCGAGCGACCGGGCAACCAGACCGACGCCCTGGTACATCTTGACGTGGTTGCCGATGATGGCCGTCTCTCCCACCACGGTTCCGGTGCAGTGATCCACGAAGAAGTGCGTGCCGATTTGAGCGCCCGGATGGAGGTCCATTCCGGTTCGGGCGTGGGCCCACTCGGTCATGATGCGGGGGATGAGCGGGATGCGATCGAGATAAAGCTCGTGAGCCAGCCGCTGCACCGCAATCGCTTCGATGAACGGGTACGCGACGATCACCTCGTCCTGGCTGCACGCGGCCGGGTCGCCATTAAAAGCGGCTTCGGTATCGGTCTGGAGCAAGGCTCGAACGCGAGGCAGGCTATCGAGGAACTTGAGCGTGAGCGTGCGCGCCATATCGGGCAGGTCCGCGTCCGCGGGTCCGGCGGGCGGGGCGTATTCGAGGCTCTTGAGGATCTCCTCTTCCAGGCGGCCGGCTACGCTTTGGAGCAGAGCGCAGGTGGCGGCTTCGATTTCGGAGGAGTGGAGCGGCTTGCCGTCGAAGAATCCGGGAAACAACAAGCGCAGCAGATCGGCCGCAATCCCGGCGATGGCGTGCTTGGAGGGCAGGTTCTTGCCATCCACGTGATTGATCCCGCCCGCTCGAACGTAGGACGCCATCAGGCGTTCGGTCAGATCTGCCAGGGTTGGGCAAGTGGACATGTCCTTTCATTTTATGCCCCAACCGCGTTCATTCCGTTAAGCTAATGGTCAGCAGCCAGAAAGAGCGACCATGGCAGACAATCCGAACGATCCATTCCGCCGTTCCTTTTTGAGAACGGGCGCCGGAGTCGTAGGCAGTATGGCTCTCGGTTCCAATCCGCTCGCGCTTGCGGGGGCGGACCGGCCGGCGCGGCCCAACCTCATCTTCATGACTACTGACGGCCATCGTCCGGACGCCCTCAGCCTCAACGGGAACCGGATTATCCGGACCCCCAATTTCGACCGAATTGGGAGAGAGGGGGTTCAGTTCCGGAACTCGTTCGTCACGAATGCGCTCTGCCTTCCTTCCCGCGCCACTGCTTTGACGGGGCTGCATTCGCACAACACGGGATGCGTGGACAATCAGAACCGTGCGATTCCCACGGACATTCCCATGTTCACCGATCTACTGCGGGAAGCCGGGTATGAGGTGGGGTTGTTCGGCAAGGCGCACGTCCGCGACCTGGCGAAGCGAAACTGGGACTACTACTTCGGCTACCCAGGCGCCTCGACGGACTATTTCTGGCCGGTGATTACCGAAGGCGCGAACGGGCAAGCCGGCCCGGCCACGGTTTATGAAGGCTATGTGGAAGACGTGGTCATGGACAAGGCGATTCAATGGGTGAAACAAAAACGGGAAAAGCCGTTTTGCCTGATCTTCTGGTTCCAATCCCCACACTCGCCTTTTTTCCGCCCGCGGCGGCTTCTCGATTTGTATAACGGCGTTCCGATTCCCAAGCCCGCCACGTTTGACGAAGACCTGAAGGGATATCCGGGCAAGCCGCGAGCTTTCGCGGAGGCGGACGATAGCATCGGAACCTATGTGCGGGCCTCGGCGACCTCCGCGAACTGCGCACGGACCCTGGAGGAAGTGGTCAAAGACTACTATGCCGGGATTGTCGCCGCCGACCAGAACGCGGGCAGGCTGTTCCAGGCGCTGACCGAGATGGGCCAGCTCGACGATACCGCCATCATGTTTTCCGCCGATCACGGCTTCTTCCTCGGGGAATGGCGCAAGTACGACAAACGGTTCATGCACGAACCCTCCATACGGACGCCCATGCTGATTCGCTATCCGAGAATGGCGCGCGCCGGCGGCATGGTGTCCCAGATGGTCACGAACCTCGACATCGCGCCGACCTTCCTCGATCTGGCCGGCGTACAGGTTCCCCGAAGGATGCAAGGCCTGAGCATGGTCCCGTTCCTGAAGGGCGAGACGCCCAAGACCTGGCGCAAAGACTGGTTGTACGAATACTACGAATATCCCGGGCCGCACAACGTCCGCAAGAACCGCGGCGTCCGCACGGACCGGTACAAATTCATCCATTACTACGAAGCGCCCGAGGAGTTCGAGATGTACGATCTGCAGGAAGATCCGGGCGAGATGCACAATCTTTATGGGGACCCGCGCCACGCGGCGTTGGCCGGGGAACTGCGGCGGCGCATCGACGAACTTCGCGAGGAAACCGGCGACAATTATGTCTTCCAGGCGCCTGGCCGGGGGTAGCAGGGTAGCGCACGGACCGGGGCAACCGCTCTCTTACGTTCGCGGCTCGGAAATTATTCGCGGATCTTGTCTAGCGGTGTGCCGCGGCGGCATAGGTCGCATTGGGCGGCGTCGGCGTAGTAATGACCTTCCAGCCTGGCCAGGTAATAGGTGGGGAGCGGCTCGAAGCTGATGGTGTTGGGCGTCGGCTGATAAACCACTACGGCTAAGGCGATGACGGAGGCGCCGTGCGACTCGAGCAGTTGTTTCATCTCCTTCAGCTTGCTGCCGGTGCGCAGGATATCATCGACCATGATGACCTGTTCGCCGGGGTGCGGCACCAGATACTGGCGGAAATGCAGCGGCTCGGCGTCGTGTTCACGCTCGGCCCAGTAAACCTGCCTGGCGCGCAGGGCCTCGCAGACTCCGAAGGCCACGGGCAGGCCTCCGGTGGCCGGCGCCACGATGGAAACATCCGCCGCCACGGCGCGGAGTTCGGAATTCGCCCTCAACAGGCGGCTCAGTCCGACGGAGAGCATGCGCTGGTGCTGGGAGTAGCGCAGCGCCAGGGGAACCTGGAGGTATCCATCCGAATGCAGTCCCGTGGGGTACTCGAAATGGCCGGAGCGGAGGGCGCCGGTCTCGCGCAGAACGGCGACGACCTCGTCTTGAGTTGGAATCAGGTGCATGAGATCAGCCTTTCAATTGGCGCCGCGGCCTATGAGCACGCGGGGAATGGTGTGCAGCAATATCTTCCAGTCTAGCGCCAGGGACCAATTGTCAATGTACTGCATATCGAGCTTCATCCAGGTCTCGAAATCGACCGTATCGCGACCGGATATGGCCCAGATGCAGGTCAGCCCCGGCCGCATGCGCAGCCGGCGGCGCTGCCAGCGCTTGTAGCGATCGACTTCACCGGGAACGGCGGGCCGCGGCCCTACCAGCGACATGTCGCCGCGCAGGACGCTCCATAACTGCGGCCACTCGTCGATGGAGAACTTGCGCAGGTAACGGCCGAGGGGGGTGAGGCGCGGATCGTCCGGAATCTTAAAGGCGGTTTCGCGGGCGCTGAGGTGCTCCAGGGCAGGCTTGAGTTCCTCGGCGTTCTCGCACATGGAACGGAATTTATAGAAAAGAAAACGTCTGCCATTCAGCCCGCAGCGCACCTGGCGGAAGATGGCGGGGCCCGGCGAGGTCAACCTGATCAACGCGGCGACCACCGCCATGAATGGCGCGAGCACAACCAGCCCGGCCGCCGCGACCGCTACGTCGGTGACGCGCTTCACCAGCAAGCGTACCTCGTCGTCGGGAGCGGCGGAAAAGGTGAGGAGCGGCGTCTCCCCGAAGCGGTCGAGAGAGACGGTGCTGTTGACGTGCGGGAAGAAGTCTACCGCCACGCGGGTGCGTACGCCCTCTTCGTCGCATAGGAGGAAGGCCTCTTCCAAATCCGCCAGGCGTTCGCTGCCAACGGCGAAAATGATTTCGTCGACCACGTGCTGGCGCAGAATGGAGGGCAACTCCGCAATGGGGCGGACTGGGTAGAGGGCGCTGAGCGCGATCTCGGCGCGGGCCGAAGAAGCGTCCGGGGCGGTTTGTTCGTCCAGAAAGCCGGTCAGGCGCACGCCGTATTCCGCGAAGCGCTCGAGGGCCTCGGCCATGCGAATGGCGCGTTCCCCTGTCCCCACTACCATGACGTAGTGCGGGGCGGCAAATTCGCGCCGGATGGCCCCTGCCATGCGCCCGGCGCTCAGGCGGAACACCAGCAGCAGAACCCAGGCATAGGCGGCGAAGAGGACCACGAAAGGACGGCTGATCTCCGGCTGGAGACGGAGAATGTACTGGAGCAGGGCGACGCCGGCCCCGCCGATGGCGCACTGGCGGGCGGAATCGCGCAGCACCACGCGGGGATGCCAGGAGTCCAGTTTCTCGTAGACTGCGAGCCAAAGGCCGGTAGCCACCCATACGAAAACGGAAAAGCCCAGGACCAGGAACATGCGCTCGGGCGACATGAAGAAGTGCTGCTTGAGATGCAGCAAGGAGCGTGTCCGATAGGCCGCCGCAAAGGCGATCCCGATCAGGAGAATATCCGATAGCGCGAACAAAACACGCGATTTACGATGACGGCTGAACACTCGGACTCAGCATATCACGCGGCGCCGGGCGTGAGAATTTGCAGGGCCGCGAACGTATGGCGCGGGCAACGGTAGCGTGGATTCCGGCGGGGTCACGCGCCGACGCGCCGCAATGGCGCAGGTTCACAGGTGAGCCGCGCTGGCACGATCCACAGCCGCCCGTTCCGACGGCTGACTTTCGGCGGTTACCGGAAAAAGGGCCTTAATACGGGAAGGCTGCTCATGCTTTGCCTGGCGAAGGGAGACTGGAGCGAATCGTGCTAGGCAGACGTACCGCACAGCGCATGATTGGCGCGGCCGGCGGGAACCAGAAGGTTCGAACCGGAGTCTTACATGAGATGTTACGGGCCGGGTGTCTCCCCGAAGGACATTAAAAAATCGGGCATCGGAATAACAAAACGGGCATCCCAATCGTCAGATGCATAGCGGATCACGCTAACAAGACTCATATAGCGGAGCGAGAGTAAAGAGTAAGCGAAAACGGAACCACGAGCGTCAGGCCCTCACAGAGGAGGTCGGAAGATGATTCGATCACTCGCCTGGATAGGTTTCACTGCTCTCTTTTCGGGTGCGGCATTCGGCCAGGCGACCGACGCCGCGCCAAAGTTCCAAATCGCAGACATCCACGCCAGCCCTCCCAGCACGTTCCAAATCATGCACGGCGGATTCTACGCCGGCGGACGTTATGAATTGCGGAACGCCACGATGGTGGACTTGATCCGCACGGCTTGGAGCGTCGACGACGACAAGGTGGTGGACGGGCCGGGATGGGTGCTGAAGGACCGGTTCGACGTGATTGGCGCGGCGCCGGCCGACGCCTCGCAGGAAACCCTCAAACTCATGCTGCAGGGGCTGCTCAAGGACCGCTTCGGTCTGGCGGTCCACAACGATACGAGGGACTATTCCGCCTACGCGATGACGGTTGGAAAGAAGCCTCTGCTCAAGCCCTCCGAGGGGAAAGAGGAGAGCGGGTGCAAAGTGCAGCCGAACACCGCGCAGGATCCCGGTTCTGGGGGCCCGATACTGATGATGGGCACGCCCAACGGCGCCGTCAGGATCTCGCTCAACGAGCCTCTGGCGTTCGCGTGCCGCAACATCACCATGGCGGCCTTCGCGGATGGCCTCCGCACCAACCTGGTCGGGGCGGCGCAGTACTTGAACAACAATCCCGTGGAGGATCGGACCGAGTTGAAAGGTGCTTGGAATTTCGACATCAAGTTCTCTTTTCCGCTGCGGGGGTTGATCGGGGCGGCGCAGACGGGCGACACGATTACGCTTTTCGACGCCTTCGAGAAACAGCTTGGGCTGAGGCTGGACCCGATCAAAGTTCCGAAGCCGGTGATCGCGATTGACAGGGTGAACGAGAAGCCGACCGGCAACTCGCCGGAGGTGGCGGAGAGGCTGCCTGCGCCGCCGATGGAGTTTGAAGTGGCGGCGATCAAACCGACCGACCCGAAAGTGGTGAGCGCGGCGGGGGGCAGGGGCGGGATGGGAATCGGCAGATTCTTCGCCCAGGGCGGGCGCGTGAACATCCAGAATGTAACGCTGCGGAGCCTGATTGCGGCGGCATGGAGCCTTTCGACGCCGGACCTGCTGGTGGGCGGACCGAAATCGCTGGACACGGACCATTGGGATATTGTGGCGAAGGCGCCCTCGCCGGAACTTGCGCCGGGCGCCACGGCGATCGGACCGGCCCAACTACAAGTGGACCCGGACTCGGTGCGGGTGATGGTCCAGGCTCTGCTGAAGGACCGCTTCAAACTGCAAGTCCACAACGAGGACCGGCAGGCGCCGGGATACGCCCTGGTGGCGGTGAAGCCGAAGCTTCGAAAGACGGCGGATCCCACGGCCCGCTCGGAATGCAAGGAAGGGCCGGGACCGGATGGGAAAGATCCCCGGATCGCAAATCCGGATGCGCAGCGGCTGGTGACTTGCCTGAATTCGACGGTGGCGCAGTTTGCGGTGGAGCTGAAGAACACGGCAGGAGGGTACTTGGGCCAATACCCGCCGGTGTTAGACGCGACGGGGATCGAGGGCAATTACGACATCACTATCAATTTCAGCGTGGCCGGTGCGGTGAATGGCGGAGGCAGGGGCGGAATTGCGGCGGGGCCACCGGGGGGCGACGCGGCCGCGGCCGAGCCGAGCGGCGCCATCACGCTGTTCGAGGCGCTGGAGAAGCAACTCGGGATGAAGCTCGAAGAACGCAAAGTCACAACGTCTGCGCTGGTCGTGGACCATATCGAAGAGACCCCAACTGAAAACTGACAGACGGCAAAGGAAGCCATTACTAATTCGTGCGCGGGAGTGAACGATACGCAAATGTGAATCGTATGTCTCTTAGCAGCGAGGAGGAATGTTCATGTTGCGACCGCTGATATGCATAGGTTGCGCTGCCGTGTTTTCCGGCTCGGTTTTCGGCCAGGCGACTGAAGCCGGGCCGAAGTTTGAAACGGCGGACGTCCACGTCAGCGCCACCGGTCCGTATCAGTATCTGAGGGGCGGATTCTACACCGGCGGGCGTTTCGAAATGCACTACGCCACCATGGTGGCGTTGATCGAGAACGCCTGGGACGTGGATCCCGACAAAGTGCTGGGCGGGCCCGCATGGGTGACGAAAGACATGTTCGACGTGATCGCGAAGGCTCCCGCGAATACGCCGCCGGAAACCACGAAGCTGATGCTACAGACGCTTCTGGCGGACCGTTTCAAACTGGCCGTGCGGCAGGAGACCAAGCCGATGCCTGCGTTCGTGTTGTCACTGGGCAAGGGGAAGCCGAAGATGAAGGAATCCGATGGATCGGGTGAGCCGGGATGCCGGCCGGAACCGCGGACGGCTCCTCTTGAGCCGGGCGAAATTCCCCAGATCCATTACAGTTGCCGGAACGTGACCATGGATACGTTCGTGACACTGGTTCACAACTACGCGGGCGGCTATCTGACCAGTCCGGCGGTCAATTCGACCGGTCTGAGCGGCTCATGGGACTTCGATCTGACGTGGACTGCTCGGGGCGGCCTGGTAGCTGCGGGTTCGGCGGGAATCAGCCTATTCGATGCGATCGATAAGCAGCTCGGAATGAAAATGGAACCGAAGGATGTTCCGACGCCGGTGATTCAAATTGTGAGCGTCAACGAGAAGCCCACCGATAATCCGCCGGGAGCGGCGGACAAGACGCCGGCTCCGGCGACTGAGTTCGAAGTGGCAACCATCAAGCCGACAGACCCGAAGGCGTCGGGCCAGGCTATGAACTCGACAATGCTCGAGAGCGGCCGTTTGTCCCTTAACGGCATGACCCTGCGAAACTTGATCGCAGTGTCATGGCAAGTCTACCCTCAAGACTCGGTCGTCGGCGGGCCGAAGTCTCTGGACTCGGCACATTGGGACATCTTGGCCAAGGCCCCGACGCCGGTATTGGCGGAAGGCGCCAAGCCCATTGGCATCCCGTTCGATTACGGGTCGTTGATGCTGATGATGCAGGCGCTGTTGAAGGACCGTTTCAAGCTCCAGTTACACAGCGAGGACCGGCAAATGAACGGGTATGCGCTGGTGGCCGACAAGCCGAAGCTCCGGAAGACCGCGGACCCGGCGGCCCGTCCGGAATGCAAGGAGGGTCCCGGCCCCGATGGGAAAGATCCCCGAGTCACAAACCCTGACGCATCGAGGCTGGTAACTTGCCTGAATATGACGGTCGGAGCATTTGCGGCTGAACTGAGAAACCAGGCAAGCGGGTATCTCTATCAATATCCGCCGGTGGTGGATGCCACCGGAATCGAAGGGAATTACGATTTCACCATCAACTTCAGCGGGGCCGGGGCGTTGAATCGCGCGGGCCGGGGGGGAGTTGCGGCCGTGGCGCCGGGAGCCGATACGGCGGCGGCCGAGCCCAGCGGCGTAATCACGCTGTTCGAAGCGCTGGAGAAACAGCTTGGGTTGAAGCTGGAATCGCGGAAAGTCACGGGGACGGTGATGGTCATCGACCATGCCGAAGATGCGCCAATCGAGAACTGACAAGGCCCACCCATGCGACTGAAGAAGTACGTGTGCGGCATCGTCCTGGCGTGCGTCGCGCTTCTGCCGGTGGTTGCGGCGGAGTACAAGGGCCAGGTGACGTTCAATGGTTTGCCGCTGCCCGGCGCCACGGTGACGGCCACCGGGGGAGATAAGAAGGTGACGGCCGTGAGCGATCCGCAGGGCGGGTTCGTCTTCGCGGATCTGCCGAATGGCGCCTGGTCGCTGGAGGTGGAGAAACCGGGCTTCGCGCCGTTCAAGCAGGACGTGGCCGTGGGCGTGGGACTGGCGGGCCCTACGGTGGATCTGAAGATGTTGCCGATGGACGAGATGACGACCGTGGCTGCGCAGGCCACGCCGCCCGAGCCGGCCACGGCAGCTCCCGCGGCAGCTGCTCCGGCGCCCGCGCCGGCCAGGGCAGACATCGCCGGAACTACGGCGAAACCGGCCGCGGCGTCTGCCGCGAACGCCAAGCCGGCTGCCGCGCCCGCCCCGGCTTTTCAGCGCACCGATCTGAACGCCGCCGCGGATGCGCCGGACCTTTCCGCCGAGCCGGCGCCGGCAACATCGAGCGTACTCACCGAGCGCGCGGCGGATGGATTCCTGATTAACGGCAGCGCGAATAACGGAGCGGCTTCGCCGTTTGGCCAAATGGCCGCGTTCGGCAACAACCGCAGGAACGGACCGCGCTTGTACACCTACGCCCTGTCGCTGGTGGAATCCAATTCCGCTCTGAACGCCAGGAATTACTCTTTGACCGGCCAGGATACGCCCAAGCCGACCACGAACGCGCTAACCGGCGGGTTCTCTTTCGGCGGTCCGATCAAGATTCCCCATTTGATCGAGCGCAACGGCCCCTCCTTCACGATGAACTATTCGCGGATTGAGAACCGCTCTTCAAGCGTGCAGACGAGCCTGATGCCGGATGCGGCCGAACGGACGGGCGATTTCTCGCAGGCGCTGAACGCGGGCAAGCCGGTGACCATTTACGATCCGACGAATGGGACGCCATTCCCCGGCGACGCGATTCCGTCACTTAGAATCAGCCAGCAGGCGCTCTCTCTGCTTCAGTACTATCCCGGCCCGAATTTTTCAGGCGGGACTTACAACTACCAGGTCCCCCTCATCGCCAACACACACACGGACAACCTGAACGTGCGGCTGAGCAAGAATTTCTTCCGAAGGAATCACCAGAACCTCATTTCGGGCTTGCTGGCAGTTTCCGATACCCGCGGCGACAATAACAACGTGTTCAATTTCCTGGACCTCAGGCGGAGCCTCGGAATCAACAGTAACGCCTCTTACCGGCGCCAGTTCACGCCGCGCTTTTACGGCACCTTCACGCTCCAATACAGCCGCAATTCGAACCGGCTGTTGCCTTACTTCGCGAACCGCCCGAATGGGAATGTCTCGGGCGCGGCGGGCATCGAAGGCAACGATCAAACGCCCCTCAACTGGGGACCGCCAACACTCGCATTCGGTCAGAGTGCGACGACCGGGTTGAGTGACGGGACGGAGTCTGTTACCCACAACCAGACCACCGCGGGTTCGTATCTCAGCACGTGGAGCCATGGGCGTCATAACTTGACTTTCGGCGGCGATTACCGTTGGCAGCAGTACAACACGATCTCCCAGAACAATCCGCGTGGGACGTTCACGTTTAACGGCACGGCGACGGGGCAAACGGTCAACGGAGTCCCGGTGGCGGGAACCGGATTCGATTTCGCGGATTTCCTATTGGGGATACCCGATGCAAGCGCCATTGCGTTCGGCAACGCGGATAAGTATCTGCGCTCCAGGCAACCGGACTTATACCTGGACGACGATTGGCGCGTGGCCCCCGGCTTCAGCGTGAGAATCGGTCTGCGCTGGGAGTACACCTCGCCGATTACCGAAAAGTACGGCCGGCTGGTGAATTTAGATATCGCGCCCGGATTCGCCGCCGCCGCTCCGGTGCTGGCGACCGGCCCGGACGCTCTCAAGGGGCCGTTGACCGGCGCGATCTACCCGGACTCGCTGATTCGGCCGTACTACCACGAGATGGAGCCCAAAGGGGCCTTCGCATGGCGGCCCTCGACGACGTCCTCGCTGGTACTGCGCGGGGGCTACGGAATCTCTTATAACACGCAGGTCTATCTGCCGTTCGTCAATCAAATGGTGCAGCAGTCGCCGCTCTCGACGAGTCTGAGAGTGGCCAATACGGCGGCCGATCCACTGACACTGGCCAATGGCTTCTATGCGCCGCCCAATGTGACGACCAACACGATCGGGGTGGACCCGAACTTCAAACCGGGCTACGCCCAGGTCTGGAACCTGATGGCGCAGCGCGATTTGCCGGGATCGCTTCAGTTAGTGGCGGGGTATACGGGGACCAAGGGTACGCACCAGTTGCAAGCGTCCGCGCCGAATACGTATCCGGAGGGCGTGGCGAACCCGTGTCCTAGCTGCCCTTCCGGTTACACCTATTACACCTCCGGCGCCAACTCCCAGCGCGAAGCGGGCGTGTTCCAACTCCGGCGGAGGATGCACAGCGGAATCGAGGCGCAGGCGCAGTACACGTACTCGAAATCCATCGACGACGCGGCCGCGCTCGGCGGGGGAGCCTTGGGGACCATTGCGCAAAACTGGCTCAATCTGGCGGGAGAGCGCGGGCCATCCACCTTCGACCAGCGCCAACTGTTGAACCTCACTCTGCAATACACTTCGGGGATGGGAGTGAAGGGCGGCACGCTGCTGAGCGGGTGGCGGGGACGGGTGGCGAAAGATTGGACTTTTGTCGATAGCATTAATCTGGGATCCGGCCTGCCCCTGACTCCTCTCTATCCATCCATTGTAACCGGTACCGGCATTTCGGGGAATGTCCGGGCGAGTTACACGGGCGCGCCGCTTTACGATGCTCCCCCGGGTTACTTCCTGAACCCGGCAGCCGTAACCGCGCCTGCGCTGGGCGAGTGGGGGAACGCGGGCATAGGCTCCATGCGGGGCCCGGGGCAATTCTCCATGAGCGCGTCGATGCAGCGGGCGTTCCGGTTATCGGACCGGTTTGCGTTGAACCTGCGGATTGACGCGAACAATCCGCTCAACCACGTGGTAGTGACCGGGGTGAATACGACCGTCGGGAACGGGCTGTTCGGTTTTCCGAGCGCGGTCAACTCCATGCGCTCGGTAACAACCACTTTGAGGCTGACATTCTGATGAGACACATGCTTGGCGTTTTGTTACTGGCATTGTGGGCATTGGCGCAACAAGCGCCGCCTGCCGCGCCACGCCCGCAGGCGCAGTCGCAAGTGCAGCCCGCCACGGCGCAGACCACCTTCACCGTCAAGACTCAGTTGGTGGTTGAAGAAGTAACTGTCAGAGACAAGAACGGCAAGGCCGTGGAGGGATTGCGCAAGGGAGACTTCGCGGTTACCGAGGACGGCAAGCCGCAAATCATCAAGTTTTTTGAATTCGAGAACATCGACCAGGTCGCCGCCTCCGCTCCCACGCCGGAGTTGCAACGGCGGGAGAACGCGGCGCCGCCCGCCCCGGCGCCCGCTCCCGCCGCTCCGGCCCCCGCGCCGCTGACGCAGGTGCAAATCGCACCGGAGCCTCCCGGCGACGTCCGCTACCGTGACCGCCGCCTGCTGGCGTTGTATTTCGATATGAAGTCGATGCCGGTGACCGACCAGTTGCACGCGCTCGACGCGGCGCAGAAGTTTATCCGCACGCAGATGAGTCCGGCCGATTTGATGGCCATCATGGAGTACGACGGCTCTAGCGTAAAAGTCCTGCAGGATTTCACGGGCGACCGCGAGAAGTTGCAGGGGCTGATTACGCAGATCGTGGCGAGCGAGGACGATGACTCGAGCGAAACCAATGCCGACGCCAGCGCTTCCGACATGGGCGCGGCATTCGGCCAGGACGATTCCGAATTCAACATCTTCAATACGGATCGCCAGTTGGCCGCGCTGCAAACGGCCGCGAAGATGCTGGGATCGCTGAACGAGAAGAAATGCCTCATCTATTTCGCCAGCGGGATGCAGCTCAACGGCGTGGATAACCAAGCCCAGTTGCGGGCCACCATCAACGATGCGATTCGTTCGAGCGTGACTCTCTGGCCGATCGACGCGCGGGGTCTGACCGCCTCTTCGCCCCTGGGCGATGCCACGAGGGGATCGCAAGGCAATTCGGGCATGTACACCGGCGCCGCGGCGCTGGCGACGCTTTCCAACTTCCAGCGGTCGCAGGACACGCTTTATACGCTGGCTTCGGACACGGGCGGCAAAGCGATGCTCGATTTTAACGATTTGTCGATGGGAATCGTGCAGGCGGAACAGTCCATCGCCAGCTATTACATGATTGGGTATTACTCGAGCAACGAGTCACTGGACGGTAAGTTCCGGCGGATCAAGGTCACGCTCAGCAACGGGGCGCAGGCGAGTCTCGATTTTCGCCAGGGTTACTTCGCAGGCAAGGAATTCGGTAAGTTCACAACGGCGGATAAGGAGCGTCAGCTTGAGGACGCGCTCATTATGGGCGATCCCATCACCGAGCTGACCATGGAGATGGAGGTCGATTATTTCCGGCTGAACAGCGCGGAGTACTTTACTCCCATCATGGTGAAAATCCCGGGGAGCGAGCTGGCGCTGGCCCGGAAGCGCGGCGCGGAACACACCCTCATCGATTTTATCGGCGAGATCAAGGACGACCACGGCCTCACCGTGGAGAACCTGCGCGACTTCATGGATATCAAGCTGACCGAGGCCACCGTAGAAGAGTGGGCCAAGAGGCCGATTGAGTACGACACCGGATACACTCTGATGCCTGGCCCCTATCAGATCAAAGTTCTGGCGAGAGACAGCGAGACGGGCCGGATAGGGACTTACATGGGTGACTTCACCATACCCAATCTGAGCAAGGAACAGCAGAGAGTGCCCATTACTTCGGTGGTGTTGAGCAGCCAGCGCGTTCCTTTAAAAGATGCGATCGCCACGGCCGGCAAGCCGGGCCAGGCGGCCGCGACGCAGGCTGCCAATCCTCTGGTGCAGGACGGACAGAAGCTGATTCCGAGCGTTACCCGGGTGTTCCGGTCGAGCGCGGATATGTATGTCTATCTTCAGGCATACGAGGCGGGCGCGACGGTGGCGCAGCCCCTGGTGGCGTATGTGACATTTTTCAAGAACACGGCCAAGGCCATGGAAACGCCGCTTGTGCGGGTTGCCGACGGGCTCGACCCGAAGTCGCACATGTTGCCGGTAAAGCTGAGCTTTCCGCTGGGCAAGCTGAAGCCTGGAGAGTACGATTGCGAAGTGACGGTGCTAGATCCGGCCTCGCGGAAAGCCGCATTCTGGCAGGCGCCGGTCATGATCATTCCGTAAGAGCTGTCACGCGCCGGCTGGCCGGGGGCCGCGTCGCCCGCCCTGAAGCCCTGCTGGCAGGCACGCGCTGTCCGGCTGCGCCACCGAGGCCGTATTGAGCCTTGTCGTGGAGCGCCGCGGAAGGTAGGGCGCCTACTGATCCGGCGTCACGCCGAAGTCGAAGATCTGCGCGGCGGCCGCCGCCCCAGCCGCGGCGCCGAACGAGGACAGGAAACAGAATTCGCCAGGCTCCATGGGAACGTTCGGAGTGACCTTGTACATTCCGGATCGTAGCTTTTCAGACTTGAAGGTCACCATCGATTTCTCGTCGGTCCCACTCGATGCGCCTGTCACACCGTACTGCCCGATGACCGTTTCCCGCGTGGTCTTGGTCACGTCAAACTTCACCAGCGCGAACTGGTTCGGATTGGAAACCGATCCGAATCCGCCCTTCCCCAAACCGGCGGCTTTATCTTCAAAGTAGAAATAGAAGGCCGGCTGCGTATCGGGGGTTCGGATACTGGCATGTTGGCCGGGAATCTCAGCCTTCGATTTCACCTTCTTGATTCCATACGTAAGGGAAGAAGCCAGAAGCCCGCCGGTCTTCGATCCCTGGTAGGAAGCCTGCTCCAGTTCCGTCAGCTTGTACTCGCCGTTCTTATTCTTCGCGTAGAGATAGATGCCGGAATCGTGCGGCGACATGGGGTCGTTAGGATCGCCCGCGGCGATCGTTCCCGCGACCGGCGTGGCGCCGCTGGCGTGCGGATCGGCATACGAACCCGCACCCCCACCCGACCCCTTTTCGACCATCGCCGCTACCACGCGATCGGGAACCGCCGCTGACTTCAAGCCGATCAACTGGTCCGGCGTGAGATCGTATTTGGCGGGCTGAGTTTTCACCATGCTTACGATTACGTCCGCGGAAAGTCCGGCCTTCACCATCTTGACGACAGAGTCGTTGGTGAGCGGCTCCTGGGCGCTTGCCACCTCGAAGCAGAGAACGGCGATAGCAATGAGAAACGTCTTTACCATTAGTTCTTCCTTTAGCTCCTGACATGAGCCGGCGCGCGAACGCCCGTTCCTCCGTCGCACTTCGACATGGGTGTTCGGCCCTTGTTCCTCTTATCGGCCGATTCTTCCAACACTGCTGCAATTCCGCAGAGTCCGAGCAGATGCTGCCGATAAGGTGGATCATGCGCCTCCGAAACGTCCTTGCCGCGCTGCTGGTAACCAGCAGTTTCAGCATTGCTGCGCGCAGCGCGCAGGACCCGACCGAACTGCACCTCACAATCATCGAAGAGAACGCCCCTATCGACAATGTGCGGCTGCGGACAAACCGTGAGCCGATGGTCCAGGTGACCGATCAAAACCACCGTCCGGTGGCCGGCGCGGCGGTGTCTTTTGCGCTTCCAAGCACAGGGGCGGGTGGCGCCTTCAAAGGCGGTAATCTTCTCAAGGCAGTAACAAACGCCAAGGGGATCGCCAGAGCAACAGGGTTCCGGCCAAACGCCATGCCCGGAACCTTTGAGATTCACGTGACCGCGGCTTTTCACGGGCAGGTCGGTTCGGCTGTTATCAGCCAGACAAACATGCTGGCCGGTGGCGGGGCGGCGGTCTCTTCCGGCGGCGCGGCCGCGGGTGGAGCCAACGCCGCGGGAACGCCCGGGGCGGCTGGAAGCGCTGCGGCCGGCGCCGCAACCGCCGCGGGTGTGGGCGGCGCGGCCGGAATATCCACTGGGGCTCTGGTCGCAATTGTCGGCGGCGTCGCTGCGGCTGGCTCCGTTGCGGCCAAGGTCGCAACCGGCGGCGGCGGCGGCGGTAACACCACGTCACCCACAATTGGTTCGCCTGAGAACCCGATCTTCGGACCCGCCGTCACGCCGGCCATGGTTGGTAACTCAGCGAGGCCCGTGGCCGCGGCTTGGGCGGGTGCGGCGCGGAACTCTGCATTTTCCCGCTATCCCTTCGGGGCGCCGATGCGCGGCTCGATGGCTCCGCTGCACGCGGAATCGCGCGCGCCGCTATCTTTCTGGGGGCGGCTCGCGGCGAATCGCTTTGCGGCGGTTGGCGTGAAGCATGTCTCTATCCGCTTGCGCCTTGAAGCCAGTCATGGCATCGCCATCGGTCCGCGGCATTTGGCCACGACTGGCCGGGCGAGATGAAAATGCGATTGCCATCGGACACCCCTGAGTAGCCGCTTGAGAATACGGAGATATCCATGCAGGCCCATTTGTCACGCTGCTGTTTCGTTGCTTCCATCGTTCTGGCGCTGTCAACCGCCGCCAGATTCAGAGCCCGAGCCCAGATGTCGCCGCCATTGGTCGGTCTGATCGGCGGCGAGATCCCCAGCCTTAACCAAATCCGCCCGGTGCTGGGAGTGCTCGGCGCCTCGTCGATCCAGGCGCCCATCGAGATGTCGCGTGAGATCTCGGGCGTCTATCTCGCCCCCACCGGAGGGTGGGCTTTGGTGGAGCGGGGCGGGAGAGCGCCGGGCGTGGGCGCCCTCAGCGCCGGCCGGCCCTCCGCCCCGGCTGGGAGGAACGGCTCGCTCGCGGATCAACTCGGCCTGGTCGCCTTCAAAGGCAGCCAGCCGGGCGCCATTCAGGCGATTGCGGGCGCAGTCCCCAACCCCGGTCTAATCAGTTTCAGCCCTCTGGGGCGATCCGCGGCGCTGCTGGCCTCCAGTGCTGTTATTCAGGTTCTGACCGGACTCGACTCGACGCCCCAGGTGGCTTTCGAGGTGAACTTCCAGGATCCGTCGGGCGTGCATAAGATGGCTGTCAGCGACGATGGGCAACTGCTGACGGTTCTGAGCGCGGCGGGCGAGGTCTATCTGCTTCCCAACTCGATAGCCCCGGTGCTTGCCTGCGCCGCGTCCCCCTCGTCGGGGATTGCCTTTCTGCCCAACCAATCCACGGCCGTCATCGCCGATGCCGGCAGCGGGACGATGAACCTTGCGAGCTTAGTCAAGGGCGCGCCGATGGTACGTACATTCGCCGCGGGCGTGAGTTCGTCCGGCGGAGAAACGCTGGTCGAGACGTCGCTTGACGGAGCGTCGGCTTTTGTCGTGGTGACCGGAAGCGCGTCCGCGTGGCGGGTGGAGGTGGCGAACGGCTCGTTGCAGTCGGTAGCGCTCCCCGCGCCGGTGACGCGGCTGGACCGGTTGCGAGACGGCGAGTCCTTTGTCTTCTCCGCCCAGCCCGGGCGCTCCGCCTGGTTTCTCACCGGGCGAGGCTCCGGGCTGCAGGCGGTGTTTGCAGCGGCATCCACAACGGGGGTATCGGGCCAATGAACACGAACCTTGCGCCAGGCTCCAGCCGGCGCGCCATACGGCGGCGGGCACTCTCCATTCGTCTTGTGGCAGCGTGCGCGATTCTGCTGTTCGCCCGCCTTTGCCCGGCCCAGACTTCAGTCATAGGGCGGGTGGTGTGGAATGGCATGCCCGTCCCTAATACGGGAGTTCAACTGAAGACGGCCGGCAACTATAACTCTCTCCCGGTACTGGCTAGCACAGTGAGCGCCGCCGACGGCACGTTTACGATTCAGAATCCGCCAGCCGGAAGTTTGACGATCTATGCCCTGGCGCCGAGTAGCGCTTACTGGGCCTGGGCGGGTTACCCGGTGACGATTGTCAGTGGGCAACAGACTAACGCCGGGGACCTGCCTATAAGCCAAATCATGCAGTTGAGCTCTCCGGAGAATGAGGCGACTGTCGGCACGGCAACCCCGACGCTGATGTGGGCGGCGTTCCCAGGCTCCAGTAGCTATAGAGTTACGGCGTATAACAACGCTACCGGACAGACGGTGTTCTCCCAATCCACTCAGAGTACCCAGATGACGGTGTCTCCGGCATTGCAGACAGGCCAGGAATATCAGTGGGCCGTATTTGCATACAATGCGAGTGGGACAGAGATTGCTTACTACAGCGTGTGGTATTTCACGGTATCCACCAATTCTCCGGCGCTGAGCATCGGCGAGACGCATGTGGGGAATTTCACGCAGGGACAGACCGGCGCGACGTACACCGTCGCTGTGTCCAACGCCGCCTCGGCCGGGCCGACCAGCGGGACGGTGACTGTGCAAGAGACGGCGCCGCCGGGCTTGAGCCTGCTGTCCATGGCCGGGACGGGATGGGCGTGCGCGGCCGGCGCCTGCACGCGGAGCGATGTTTTGGCGGCGGGCGCCAGTTACCCCGCCATCACGGTGACGGTAGACGTGGCGACTAATGCCGCATCGCCGCAGGTAAACAGTGTGACTGTATCGGGCGGCGGATCGGGAAGCGCGAGTGCGACGGACACGACGACGATTGTCAGGACCGCCAGCCCCATGCCTTCGGTGGCCAGTTTCAGCGTTGCCGCGGTGGCCTCCGCGGCCAATCAGTACACCGCCGATCTGACGCTGACCGACGCCCCACCAGCGACGCTCTCCGGGACGCTGTGCCTTACGTTCTCGGCTAACTCCAGCGTAGTGAACGGCGGTGCCTATCGAAGCCAGGAAGTAGTGTTCGCCAACGGCACGACCGGCGCCGCTTGCAGTTCGACGCTTAACACAACCCTCGCATTTACCGTGCCTGCCGGCAGCGCCACGGTCCTGTGGTCCGGCAACAGCTCCCAGTTCAGCGAGGGCACGGTTGCCGGCACGGTCACAGTGACCCTGAACGCGCTGGCAGATCCAAGCGGCAATTCCGTGCTGCCAAGTCCGGCGCCAACGCAGACCATTACGGTTCCGGCCGGCGCGCCGGCGCTCACCGATTCTCCCGCCCTGACGACGACTTCAACCTCCGTAACAGTCGTGTTTGACGGGATCGCGCCAACGCGCAGCGTCACCGGGGCCACCTACGTCTTCAATCCCGGTTCGAGCCAGGCAACCACGGTCTCGGCGCCCTTCACCTCCGGACCGTTCGCCGGAGACGACCAGAGTCAGTGGTTCGGTACGACCGCAAGTCTGGCAACCGGCGGCAGCTTCTCTCTCGCCCTCACTTTTCCCTGCACGAACTGCAGTGCTGTGACCGGAGTGCAGGTGACGTTGACGAACTAGCCACGGGCGGGTCGGGGGCGGGCCTCTGGCCGGCCTGGCTTGCCGTTCCAACAAGCCGGCTCGCCGCGATGCCGAAGGCCAGGACGTCGGCTGAACATGTGTACAGTTAAGCTTTACAGTTTATCTGTAGATATGGGATAATGAGTCCGGTGAGCAATCGAAAGCCTTCGATTCAGACCGGGATCTCTTCGGCGCTGGCCGCCGAGATCCGTACGGTATGCGGTAAGCTCAAGCGGCGATTACGCGACCATGGGGGGCGCAGCGATCTGACGCCGTCACAGATCACCGTTCTTCTTCGACTTGAAGAAAATGGTCCGGCTACGGTTTCTAGCCTGGCGCGCGGGGAAGGCATGCGTCCTCAATCCATGAGCGCTGTGGTGGCGCCGCTCGAGGAAGCCGGCCTGGTGAGTGGGACCCCTGACCCGACCGACGGGCGGCAAACCCTGATGTCTCTCACGGCCAAATGCCTGAAGTTGCTTCAGGAAGGCAGGGCCGCGAGGCAGGACTGGCTCACTACGACCATCGCGCGGAAGCTTACCGCCCAGGAGCAGGAGAAGCTTCAGGGAGCGCTCGAACTGCTTGCGCGGCTGGTTGAGGAATGAACCCGCTCAGTAGTGTCGTATTCGCTGCTCGAAACATTGTTGGAAGAAAGGAACGCTGCATCATGAACTGGTTTTGGCTTGCGTCGTACTTTTTTGGGGGCGTTTTTGCGGCAAACGCCGTTCCTCATTTTGTCGCCGGCACGATGGGACGCCCCTTCCAGAGTCCCTTCGCCAAGCCACCCGGCAAGGGGCTGTCCTCTTCAACGGTCAACGTTGTTTGGGGTTTCTTCAACGCGGTAGTTGGGTATCTGCTGGTCGCGCGCGTCGGCGCCTTCCAGCCGCGCACGACAAGCCACATCCTTGCGTTCGGCCTGGGCGCGCTGCTCATCGGCCTCAGCTCGGCGCGTCACTTCGGCCAGTTTCATGGGGGCAACGCGCCGCCGCGCACATGAAGAACCCAGTGTCCGGCGCCTTTCGCTCCCTGAGAAGCTTCAACTTCCGCTTGTGGACGGCGGGCGGGCTGATCTCCAACGTCGGTACCTGGATGCAGCGCGTCGCTCAGGACTGGCTCGTGCTGACGCAACTGACCCATCATGATGCGTCGGCGCTGGGTATCGTGATGGGTCTCCAGTTTGCTCCGCAACTTCTGCTACTGCCTTGGACGGGATCGGCCGCGGACCGACTCAATCAGCGCAAGCTGCTGATGGCGACCCAGGCAACGATGGGCGTGCTTGCGCTCGGGCTGGGAGTTCTCACGGTTGCTGGAATCGTCCGGCTCTGGCACGTGTATGTGTTCGGTTTGCTATCGGGATCCGCGGCGGCGCTCGATGCTCCGGTAAGGCAGACCTTTGTGTCAGAGATGGTGGGCGATGCGGATCTGCCGAACGCCGTGGCATTGAACTCAACCTCGTTCAATGCGGCCCAGACGATCGGCCCTGCCGTCGCCGGTTTGCTTATCGCCAAAGCCGGGATCGGATGGGCCTTTCTTCTGAACGGGATCTCATTCGCGGCGGTTCTTGTCTCGATGTCTTTCTTTCGTCTCTCGGAACTTCACGCCAGCGCGAGGGCGCATCGCACTACATCCGGATTTTTGGAAGGGCTCCGCTACGTGCGCAGAAGGCCGGACCTCAGGGCGATCCTGATCATGCTGTTTCTGATGGGCGCCTTCGGCCTGAACTTTCCAATCTTCATCTCGACGATGGCCGTGAATGTCTTCCACACCGATGCACGCGGTTACGGCCTGCTCACCTCCTTCATGGCCGTGGGCACCGTCTCAGGAGCCTTGTTTGCCGCCACCCGGAAGAAAGCAAGCCTGGCATCTCTTATGGCGGGGGCCAGTGTCTTCGGGACCGGCTGTATCCTTGCCGCACTGTCGCCTGGATACTGGTGGTTTGCGGCTGCTCTCATCGTCTTCGGCGCGGCTGCCCTGACGTTTACCAACGGCACGAACAGCATGATGCAGCTCTCGACAGAGCCAGCCATGCGGGGCAGGGTGATGGCCCTGCGGGTTGGCGTTGCACTGGGAGGCCTGTCGATTGGGGCTCCCATTGTCGGGTGGGTTGCCGACCGGTTCGGCCCGCGCTGGTCACTCGGGTTAGGCGCGGCGGCAGGCTTCGCCGCCGCCCTGGTCGCAGTCTACGTCCTGGCCCACCGCAAGGAGCCACTGCGACGAGGGGCGGCGGCATGATGACCGGGAACAACCGGCAGCAGGTACAGCAGTCCGCCAATCGAGAATTCCTGGGCCTTCCGCCAGCCGGCCCCGAAGGGAGCCAATGCTTCCTCCATGGCCTGCCCCCACCCGTTACCGCCCTCCTCAGCTCCCCAGGGCGCCGCGCTCCTGAGCGGGCTGCTGGGTGGTCCGTCCAACGCCGAGGTGATCGAAGTTCAGGTTACCGCCCTCCGCCCCCCAGGGCGCCGCGCCCCTGAACGGGCTGCTGGGTGATACGGCCAACGCCGAGGTGATCGAAGTTCAGCATGGCGTTGAACAGCAGGAAATAGCTGCCCTGGGTTTCGTTCCGCCACATAGGATTGTTGGCGAACATCAGGATATGACCGTTGCCGCGGGGCACGTCCACCACCGCCGGCGCATTGGCTAAAGCGCGGCCGCCGGCCAGCATGCCAGAAATCAACAGATCGCTCTCCGCCGCGAACCGTATCACGACGCGAGGCTGAAGTTCCGGAGGGGTCGCCGCGCCGCCGCGCCCGCCGCCACCGCCACCTCCGCCCGGCCCGCCTTCGGCGGGAACGCCTTCCTCACCGGCGCCGGCGGCAGGAGCGTTTTGCGCTCCCGCGGCCCCAAGATCCGGCGGCCGGCCCTGGATTGTGTCGCCCTCCGTGGCAGTGCCCCGGCCCGACGTGCGAGTTGGCCCCACGCCGCCGCGGCCCGCGCCGCCGCCCGGCCCGCCTCCAGCCGGGGCGCCGCCGCGCCCGCCGCGCCCGCCGGCGGCGGATACCTGGAATACCGGAGCCGAGCTGAAGTACAGCGCCAGCTTGTCGCCGTAACCGTACGCGATGGGGCTGCGCTTATCCGCGATCAGGGATTGAATCACGCTGCCGCGCACCTGCAATTCCGGGGTCGATTGAATGCTCACGCCTTCTACTAATCCGTAATCGATCGGGATCGACGCGTTGCCGGTGACCGTGACGAAAAGCCCTCCGGCATCGACAAACTTCGCGATCTTCAGCAAACCTTCCAGGCCCATTCCTCCGCGCGTGTCGTCGGTGGTATCGGGCGAAGTGGCGATGTTCGGCATCGCGTCGTTGCCTTTGTACGGGATCGGGTCGCCGCGCGTCGCGGAGCCATTGATAAGGCGCTGCGCCGTTCCGCCCACCGGCCCAAGGACGATCACGTCGTACTTGGCGCGCAGGTCGGGAATGTCGCGTAGCTTGAGGTCCGAAATGTAATCGTAGGGAATCTTCAGCCGGTCGAACGCGATCCGGTACCACCCTTCGTTCTGCGTGTTGGTCCACGTGTGTACGAACGCCACGCGCGGCGCGGCCAGGTCGTGCATGGCCACGGTCGGCAAGGACGGTACGGTGTATGCGGTAACGCCCGTTGCTGTGAGAGCCGCCTGCAATCGCGCCCGCAGATCGCCCGGGTTACCTTCGTTCCTGATAATAAACGACCCGGCGTTGAAATCGCGCCCCGCTGCCTGGAAGCCGTCCTCTGCCGCGGACATTTTGATGTCCTTCAGCGAGAATCGCAGCGTCGCAAGCGTGTTGTCGGCGTTGTGGTTGATAATGTACGCCAGCGAATCGTTGCCGTCGATTCCGGCCGGCGCGTGCGCGGCCGCCGTCAGCAGCGTCATGGGCGTCTTCAGGATGTCGGGCCTGGTCACGCGAACCGTCGTCACGTTGTGAAGCGGGCCAAGGGTCCAGCCGGTGTCGTCGTACGGCGGCGGGTCGTTCACGCTGTAATACTGCGTGTCGAGCAGCATGTCGGCCATGCGGCTGTACGGCTGGTCCATGCGGACCACGTAACTTCTGGCCGGAAACTTCTGCGTCTTGCCATCCTGGCTCACGGCCACTTCCGCCGCGGCGTCCAGCCGGTGCACTTCCACGCCCTGCATCCGCAGCAGGTTGACCACTTCGGCGCACTCGCCCTGGCGCGGATCGTCGCTGGGAATCACGTATGCCGCGGGGCCTTCGGTTTGCGCCTTCGCTACGCTGCGCTTGCTCTTCAGATAGAAGTTCTCGAGGAACTGCTTGCGGTTCGTCGCCACGTTGTCCATGGCTATCAGCAGGCCGCTCTCCTGCAGGTTGACGTTGTTGCGGATCGACCAGTTCACGCGCGGAAGCGGCGGATTCGGCCGGTACCATTCACGGCTCGTAGCGGTGGCGGGGACCGTGCGAACGCCCGTATCCGCGCCTGGTCCGCCAAAGGTCTCATAGAACCGCCCGATGGAGTTGTGGCCGTTCGCCACGTAGAACATGTAGTTCGGCGCCCACCCATCGTAGTAGCCGTGCGTCCAGACGCCCGGTACGCCGCGCTTGGTCAGCGCCTCAATGTCGACGTACGCCATCTTCTGCCACTCGTCGATGACGATCGGGTCCAGCCACGCGTTGTATGGCCCCATGCCCGTCGAGACGTAGAGGAACGGCTGGGATTCGTGCAGGTCGTGCAACACCGTCGGATGGAAATCGAGGAAGGTCGCCATCATGATCCGGCTGAGCGCGAGGCCCATCCCCATGGCGTCGCGATTGTTGTCGTGGTCCACGTAATGACCCCAGTAGACCAGCGGCGGCGCGGGCTTGTTCGGGTTGGCCTTGTGGTAGTTGTACACATCGACTTCGCGGTCGTGGCCATCCACTTCAGTCGCCGGCGTGATGAGCACAATTTCGTTCTTGCGGATATTCTTGACCAGAGGCGAGTCTTCCACAGCGAGCCGGTAGGCCAACTCCATCAACATCTCGGGAGAACCTGTCTCGCTCGAGTGGATGCTGCCGGTGGCCCAGTAGAACGGCAGGCCACCGGCGATCAGCTTGTCGGCGTCCGCCTGCGGCGTCTTCCGCGGATCGGCGAGGCGTGCGGTGATGTTCTTGTAATCGTCGAGCTTTGCGATGTTCTCCTCATCTGAGATCGCGACGAGGATGGTTTCCCTTCCCTCCTCGGAATGGCCAATTGTGAACACCTTGACGCGACTGGTGGCCTTCTCCAGCTCGCGCATGTAGCGGTAAATGTCCGTCGTGTGCGTCAGAACATTCGGCGCGCCGACGATGTGGCCGAGGACCTTCTCCGGCGTCGGCACGGCGTCCGAAGCCGGGAGGTGATCCACGAGCTCGGTCAGGAAAAACGGCTCGGTGGTGTACTCCTTGATCTTGGCCGTATACGCGTCGTCGTTCTTCTGAGGCGCCGGGGCGGTCGCGCGAACCGCGGCTTTCGGCGCATTCTTGGCCGGAGCTTTGGCCGGCGTCTGCGCGGCGGCTGAGAGCGCGAAAACAAGAAGGACGCAAAAGGTGAGTCTAAGCATTAGCGAACATGATAGCCGATTACAGAACGGATTCATCGGCCGTGCGCGATTCGCCGGAAATGCCCCTTACCTCTTCTTAAACACCACCACCGCCAGCGGAGGCAGCGTGACGGCGATGCTGTTGGGCCGGTTGTGCTTGGGTATGGGGCGGGAAGAGACCAAGCCGCCGTTGCCCATGTTCGATCCGCCGAAGGCGTCCGAATCGGTGTTGAAGACTTCTTCGTAAAAACCCTCTTGCGGGACGCCGAATTCGTAGCCTTGGCGCGGCACGGGGGTGAAGTTGCAGCAGAAGATCAGCGCGTCGGACGGGTCCTCGGCGTGGCGGATGAAGGCGATGATCGAGTTCTCCCAGTCATGGAAGTCCAGCCACTCGAACCCCTCGTAGTGGAAGTCCACCTGGTAAAGCGCCGGGTTGGCGCGGTAGAAGCGATTTAGCTCGCGCACCAGCGTTTGCAGCTTGCGGTGGTAATCGAACTCGAGCAGATCCCAGCGGATGCCGGTTCCGGAGTACCACTCCTCGCGCTGGCCGATCTCCTGGCCCATGAAGAGCAGCTTCTTGCCCGGATGGCCCCACATATAGGCCAGAAAGGCGCGCACGTTGGCGAACTGGCGCCATTCGTCGCCGGGCATCTTATTGATCAGCGATCCCTTGCCGTGCACCACCTCGTCGTGCGAAACGGGCAACACGAAATTCTCCGTGAAGGCGTAGAGCAGGCTGAACGTGATGTTGTTGTGGTGGAACTTGCGGTATACCGGATCGTTCGCGAAGTAATCCAGCATGTCGTGCATCCAGCCCATGTTCCATTTCATGGTGAAGCCCAGGCCATTGAGGTAGACGGGCTTGGAGACGCCTGGAAACGCGGTCGATTCCTCCGCCACCGTGAATGCGCCGGGCTCCTTGTGGGCCAGCTCGTTGAAGCGCCGCAGGAAGTCGATGGCCTCCAGGTTCTCGTTCCCACCGAACTGGTTGGGAATCCACTCACCCGGCTTGCGGGAATAATCGAGATACAGCATGGAAGCCACGGCGTCCACCCGCAGGCCGTCGATGTGGTACTCCTTCAACCAGAAAAGCCCGTTGGAAGTGAGGAAAGTGCGCACTTCGTTGCGGCCGAAATTGAAGACCAGCGTGCCCCACTCCAGAAACTCGCCCTTGCGCGGATCGGCGTGTTCGTAAAGCGCGGTGCCGTCGAAGAAGACCAGTCCGTGGGCGTCCTTGGGGAAATGCGCGGGCACCCAATCGACAATCACGCCGATGCCCGCCTGGTGGCAGCAATCCACGAAGTGCTTGAAATCGTCGGGCGTGCCGAAGCGCGACGTGGGAGCGAAATAGCCGATCACCTGGTATCCCCACGAACCGGAGAACGGGTGTTCCATGATGGGCAGCAGCTCGATGTGGGTATAACCCATCAGCTTGACGTATTCCACCAGCTTGACCGCCATCTCGCGATAGGTAAGCGGCTCGCCGCGCGGACCGCGCATCCAGGATTCCAGGTGGACTTCGTAGACGGCCACCGGCGATTTTAGCCAGTCGGTCTTGGCTCGCGTCTCCATCCAGGCGGCGTCGTCCCACTGGTATTTGGCGATGTCCCAGACCACCGAGGCGGATTTCGGCGGGGTCTCGCAGTAAAACGCGTAAGGGTCGGCCTTGAGCTGTCGGTATCCCGCCAAGCGCGAACGAATGTAGTACTTGTAGACGGTTCCCGCTGCCAGGCCGGGGATGAAAAGCTCCCAGACGCCGCCATTACGCCGGCGCATGGGGTGGCGGCGGGTGTCCCAGTCGTTGAACTCACCGGTCACGGTGGCGCATTCGGCATTAGGGGCCCAGACCGCGAAGCGCACGCCGGCGACGTCATCCACCTCCGCGAGATGCGCTCCCAAGGACAGGTAGGCCTGATGGAGCGTGCCTTCGGTGTGGAGGTAGAGGTCGGAATCGGATATGAGCGGGCCGAAGCGGTAAGGGTCCTCCATCTCGACGCGCCGCCCATCCCACAGCAGCGCCCGGATCGAATACCGTTGCGGGCCGCCCTGGAGCGTGGCGCAGAAGAAGCCCTGCTCATTCTGCTTGGACATGGGGTAAGGCTGCTGGCCGATCAGCACGTCGGCCGATTCCGCCTGCGGCAGGAACGCCCGCACTTCCCAGCGGCCTTGCGACTGTTTTTTCCGGATGCTATGCGGGCCGAGAACGCGAAACGCGTCGCCGTGGTAGCCGCCGACTATGGCATCGATATCTTCGCCTGTCATGGTAAGAGTGTCAACGATCCACTTTGTTCAAGTTATCCTGGCTATCAGTATGGACGATTTTCCGCTCGAAATGCCAAAAGCCGAGCTGCATTTGCATCTGGAAGGCGCGGTGGAGGCCGAAACGCTGCACGAATTGGACCCCGCCACGCCTTTGGAGGAGTTGCGCGCGCTTTACAGGTACAGCAATTTCGACGGCTTTTTGAAGGCCTTCGGCGCGGTGGGAAAGCGGCTGCGAACGCCTGAGGATTATGGGCTGGTCACCCGCCGCCTGCTCGGACGGCTGGAGGAGCAAAACGTACGCTACGCGGAGATTATGCTGGCGGCGGGCGTGGTCTTGTGGAAGGGGCAGGAATTTGCGCCGATTTTCGAAGCGGTGCGGGGAGCCGCCATGGGGTCGCGCGTGGAGGTCCGCTGGATTCTGGACGCGGTGCGGCAATTCGGGGTGGAGCAGGCCATGCAGGTGGCGGTACTGGCGGCGGACCGCGTGGGACAGGGGGTGGTGGCGTTCGGCATCGGCGGCAGCGAAGAGCGCGGGCCGGCCGAGTGGTTTTCCGAGGTCTTTGCCTTCGCCAAACGCGCTGGCTTGCGGCTCACCGCGCATGCCGGCGAAAGCATGGGGCCGGAATCGGTCTGGGCGGCGCTGCGACTGGGGGCCGAACGGATCGGCCATGGAATCGCCGCGGCCGAAGACCCGGCGTTGATGCGCCAGCTTCGCGAAAACGATATCCCACTTGAGATCTCGATCACCAGCAACCTGGTGACGGGCGTGGTGAAGCGCCTGGAAGATCATCCGATCCGGCGCCTTTACGATGCCGGAGTGCCCATCACGCTGAACACGGACGACCCGGCCATGTTCGGTTGCACACTGGCAGGTGAGTACCGGCTCGCGGCGCGGCAGTTCGGCTTCAGTGAGAAGGAATTGCGCGGAATCGCGGAGAACGGCTTTCGATACGCGTTTGCGCCGTTCACGCTTGCTTGAGGCCGTGGGCGTGCGCGTGGGCGCCTCGCCGGGCGTGGTCGCGGAGTTGGTGGATGTTCAGACCGGTCAGCGCCACGGCGATCGCGCCGGCCGCCAGGAGCGGGATGGTTTCGGCGGCAAGCAGGAGATTCGAGAAATTCTTGGCGTCGTTCTTTTCGACATCGAAGAGCCCCAGGGCCAGCACACAGGCCACCTGGAGAAGACCCAGGTTGGCGGGACCATTCGGTATTACCAGGGCCAGACGAATGATCGAGAGCACGCCGGCGGCCGACCAGAACCCCAAATCCATACCGTCCGCCTTCATCAACGCCCATACGGTGAGCACCTGTAAGGCGAGGTAGAGCAGACTGAGCAGGCTGGTCCAGCCCATGGTTCTGCGATTGCCCATAAGGTGAAGACCTTCAATGATGTGGCGCGCCGTCGAGGCCCAGCGGCTCTCGCGCATGACCGCATGGGCATGTTGTTTGTGAAACACCACCCAGAGCAGCAGGATAGCTCCGAAGAGCAGCAAGGCGCCGAGCACGCGGACCCCGATGGTCAAATCGCGGGGCATGGATTTCACGAAGACAGCCGTGATCAGGAACGTTACCAGCAGCCAAAAGCCATCGATCAGGCGCTCCAGGGCCGCGGAAGCAAAGCTGAGCGACAGGCGTAGTCCCTTCCAGTGCGCCAGCATGTAGCAACGGATCAACTCGCCGGAGCGCAGCGGGAGTACCTGATTGGCAAACTGGCCAATGAAGATGGCCTGAACCGTGCGCCATGGCTGCAGCAGGGCGAGCGGCGCGAGCAGGGTATTCCATCGCCAGGCCTGAGCGAAATAGATGGCGAGATCGGCCGCCAGGGCCAGGCTGACCCAGCGCCAATCGAGCTCCCGAATCGTGGGGATGAGCTGGTCCTGGATGGAATATCCATGGAGCACCCAGGCGACGCAGGCGGCCGAGGCGGCGTAGCCGAGCGCCTGGGGGAGCCATCGGGGCATCTTACGGCGCCTGTTGGAAGGGTCCATGGGATCGGGAGCGGCGGCCGGCTACGCAGCCGTCGGAGGCAGCCAGCCTCACCCATCCATGATAACGTGCCTGACCGGCCTATCGGCCAGATCCGATCGCATTCATTCGGAAGGAGCAATCCGCCGCATTACGGATTTGACCTTGCGCGCGTACCCGGGAATTGGATTGTAAGTGGCGAGCTTCTGATCCAGGGTCTTGTCCTGGTAGCGCGCGCCGCGGCTCAAGCGGTAGGCCACGGCCTGAATGGCGGCGACCGGCGACAGAAACTTCGCCCGGCCGGAATCCCAACCGAAGAGGTTATTGTTTCGGGCAGCCTTGCCCCCGGTGGACTCGACAAAGGAGATGCTCGGCAGGAGGCGCCAATCGAGAGAGAAGCTATCCGCGGCCTCCAAAAATGCAGGCGCGTACGGCAGAACGGGGCACCCGATTCCTGCAAAAAACTTGCGCAAAGTATCCAGCCTTGGATCCTGACGTTGGGACACGAACGCATATACGGGCATTTTCGGCATTGACATCGGCAACGCCACGGCGCCCGCCAGGAACACTACGCCACGACTCACAAACTTGTTCATTTTCCACTCCTTGAAATGCAGATTCGGAGGCGCCGCTCAAGCGGCGTCGGTGAGACTCGGCGGCGAGCCGTAGCTCGCGGGTTGGCGGTTACGAAGGACTCATAAGGTTAGATTATACCAGGAATCCCGCGACCGATGCGGGGTATGGGACACCCACCCTGTCGTGGTTGTACTAAAAAGGTCCATCAATGGGTGGTATGCCGTACGTTCATTCGGGAGGACGGTTGGCGAAGGCGTCCGCGAAAACCGAGGTAAAGAAGTCGCGTGCGCTGGGCGCGCAACCGATGTGCAGGGTGTTCGATCCCTCGTCCACAAAACCCAGATAGCCGTCCCAACCCAGGTCATCCAGCACGAATCGCAGGCATTCCATTTCGGGGGGCGGGAGCTTCGAATCGTCTATATCGAAGACTTGCCCCGAGACGTGGGACAGAGCTTCGCGCTCGCTCAACTGGCGCGCGTAGTCCTCGGGCTCGACCAGGGAGACGACGTCGAGCGGCTGGAACGGATCGCCCGCCGGAACCAGCGCGTCGTACAGGCGGCGGGTTTCGAACGCAATATAGGTGAGCGCTCCGATGGCGGCGGGAGTGCCCTTCGCGCGGTCCTCCCGGTCCCCGGCGGAATCCGCCGGAATGTTCAGGGAATAGCCGAAATAGCCGGGCTGGTCGAGCGCCTTCACCAGCAGCCTGTCGCCCAGATCCGAGCGTATATCGCCGCCGTTATGGAACAAGAGGTCGCTATGCGTGAGCCAGACGGTGAGGCGGTGCGGAGCGCGGCCGGAAACGAACTCGCTCTTATATTCCGCGGCCAGCGAAGCGAATTCCCGGGGATCGCGCCGGTACAAGGAGAGCAACTGCTGAGCGCGCATGACGCGGAACCAGTAGGTAGGCGAATAATCGCGCTGCATCTCCCGCTCGATGCTCTCATAGATCTCGCGATTCCAAACCGGGCTGGCCGAGAAGAACACACGCGCGACGGTAGCTTGATCCTGGGGGATGCCGCTGGCGGCCCGCGCCAGATCGAGCAGGCGGCCGACGCAGCCCTGCCCGCAGTGATACGCGAAGATGGCCCAATCCATCGCGCCGAATTTCTGCTCCATGCCGGCCAGGTAGTCCGCGGCGGCGGGAATGGCGCGGTCGGGGTTCAGGCGCTCGTCCCGCAGGGTGACGGCGTAAGGCTCCTTATGGGTGACCACCTTGTACTTGGGCTTCTTGCTCTTGGAGCTGACCAGAACCCGCTCGCGAGTCACGCGATAGCGCGTGGCGTGGGTGACTTTCAACCCCATGGTACGCGCCGTGGCTTCCGAGACCTGCATGATGCCTTTGGGGCCGGCCGGACTTTCCGCTTTGGCGTCGCCCCAGCTTTCGAGATAGGCGATGGCTTCCAGGGTCGGTTCCGGAAATCCACTTCGTTGGGCAGCGGAGCGGAACAGCGATTGCAGCTTGGAATTGCCGGTCACGCGGCGCGCGCCTTCGACGGCCATGGGGTCGCGCATGATGCCGAAGGTCTGGGACTCGATCATCAGATTGGTGCGCGCGGCGAGGGCCTCGTCGGGAAGAGCATTGCGCGCGACGCCGATCCCGGGTATCTGGCGGGCGGGCACGAAATAGCCGGGAGAAGTGGTTTGACCCAGCAGCGCCATGGACAGCAAGAAAAGGACCGAGGACCTCATTCCGTTATCAACCAGTGTAATCGGCGCCGCGCCGCCTGAGGATTAGACGCGCGGAGAAGGCATCCGGTGGTACGCAAAAAGAAACACAGCCCCCTAAAGGATAGCTGCTGTTCGTCCGATAAGCGAGTTGACATGACCGTCGTCTCTATTGCCACAGAGGTCCTCTTCTCCGCGGGATGGATCGCGGTAGGGGCCGCAGCGCTGTATTCCCGATACAAGAAAGCGCAAGAACCGGCGCATGGGGTAAGACCGGTGGGAACCGCGCGCGAATACCATAACGGCCTGTATTTCGGGCGCGCCACGCTGCCCGAAGCGACTGCGTGCGATCCCGAGTGGAAGGCGCCGGAGGAACCGGAACGGAGCGGCATTGGAGCAGAAGTAATGGAACCGGCCAGCCTCGCTTGCCTGGCGCAGGCGTTGGAGGACGCGCAACCGAAAATCCAGCCGGCGGAGGAAAAGGCGCCAGCGACTTAAGCGAAAGGGGCCGCAGACGAACGGAGCTACCCGGACGAGCCCGACCCCAACAACGGACGATCGGACGCTATTCGGATTCCGCTTCCGGCTCGCGGCCTTCGCGCTGGGCCTTCAAACGCTCCTCTTTGCGTTTGGCGCGCTCCGCGGCTCTCTTGACCAGCTCGGAACCTACCAGCTCGATCATGGCCTGTTCGGCGCCATCGCCCTTGCGCGGCCCCAGACGCGTGATGCGGGTGTAGCCCCCGTTGCGCTGTCCGAAGCGAGCGCCCAGGGTGTCGAACAGCTTCTTTACCGAAGCCGGCGTACGCAGGACGGCGGCAGCCTGGCGGCGCGTGTGCAGCGTGTCCCCCTTGGCCAGGGTGATCATTTTCTCAACCAGCGGGCGAACGGCCTTGGCCTTGGTAATCGTGGTCACGATGCGTTCCTGTTCAATCACGCTTGTGATCAGATTGCGCAACAGCGCGTTGCGGCTGGCCTTCGGCCGCTTGAGTTTGAATCCGGCAACCTTGTGTCTCATCGGCTATTCCCCAATCT